>CADCBO010000020.1 GCA_902799685.1 uncultured Bacteroidales bacterium | reverse complement strand
ACACCGTCGGAGCCACCCAAGGGGCCAACTCCTGGTTCCAGTCCTTTACAATCAGGGCCACATATGCAAACCTCCGCTTGCATCCCGCCTTAATGGCCGTTAATTCCTCATCCAGTGCCTCCAGCTCCCGCTCATCAAGCGGCTCCACCAGAAGCACCTCCGGCTGCTCATCGGCATAATACAGACAATGCCGTCCATTAGTCTCAAACTCCTCCAGTTTCATATCCCTGCAAATATAACAAACAGATCGCATATAATGCCGATATCCCCGTCCCGCGGGCTGGTCAGTCTGTATCATCAACCTTTCTGCAAATGGCAGCAGAGAAAGGCGATTAAAGACCAGGATACAGGCGAATCTTATCCAGATGTCCCTCAAACCTCTTCAAGTCTTCAGCAGCAAAAGGTTTACCGTGGGCAGGATACACCATCCGTGGGTTCAAGGCAATCATCTTCTTCCATGATTCCTTGTACTCCTCCAGATTCTCAATCCAGATGATAGTACGCTTAATGCTTGGGAAATCGTTCATGGCCGCGTCACCGCAAAACAGGATGCCGTCCATCATCATCGCAATATGGTCGGCCGTATGGCCATTAGTCTCTCTGAGGGCCTAAAGAAGCATTACTCTGAAGTGAACCGTTACGGAGTAGTAGAATCAGAGCTTGACCGCCTCAAGAACGATGCGCAATGGTTATGATAGCGATGATAATTGGAATATGTTTTGGTTTGTGTGGAAGAGGAAAGGGGGTCAACTCCGCTCCCGAAAGTGAGATTGAACGATAACAGGAAGAGACCGGCTAAAAAATGCTTTTTAGTCGGCCTCACTTTTTTTAGAGGCGGGGAATGCGGATTATGAAGAGAATGTTATTGATTATGTAGGCCAGGGCAGCCAGTATTACAACTGATGCCAGTGCCCTGAAATCATCGCAGAACTCTACTTGAACCGATACGTTTCCCCATGTTATCCTATCATAAATTCTTATGAACAGAATCAGGCATTGCACTGATATTGATGTCATGAAAATGGCCTCTATCAGTTTGCCTACAGGTCTGATTTTATCTGTGGCCTTCCATGCCGCAGCTATTGTCGCCAGTAAAAGAACCACAAACGCAATAGCATCGAATGTGGATATTGAGGATAAGAAAAACTTTATCATAAGGCAGGTCTTTTAGATTCTTAGTTTCTACTGTTTTGTATAGCAATGACTATTCTTGAAATAAGGAATACCATCATTCCCAATGTAATTATGAATAAAGAGATTTTGAAGCCATTCATCCATACCATAGGTGATACGCCACCGAAGTTTTTTACGTCGCTCAGGGCGGTCATTATTCTCCAAGTCCATGGAATGAAAGAGAAGGCCAACGCTATCGATCCTATCGGCCTTACCCATTTTGGAGCTTTCCATCCGCAGAACAGTATTGCTATCAACAGAATGGTGAATACACTCAGTATCCATGGCGGTACAATCTGGAACAATACGGTTAACGGCCCCGGACCTGTAAACTCATCCATTACTTCTTCAATTAATTCTTCTTCCATATCGCATTTGTTTTTGGTTTGATGCAAAGATATTGTGTTTGAATAGGAACATACAATTTTATAAGGTGTCATATCCCCCTGTTAGAGTATTTGTCAGTTGTCAAATCCTGCTGAAAGGCTTAATAACCTTTTTGAGGGGGATTTGACAGCGTTTTTTTTAGCAGAGTGTTCAGGTATTCACTATCTTCGTCAGCATAAATCTTTTGTATATGAAAAGAGCCGTTATTATTGCCTATTGGGTGTTTTCTGTGATTATAGTATCACTGATAATTATGAAGCTTGTGGAGAACCTGTCTGTTTCAAGAGCATTGTTTGTGGCTACTATGTTCCTGCCAGGAGCACTTGCCGCACAATATATGATACCTAAGATATCTTTTAAAAAGAGGGCTCAGGGTATTCGTGATTCCATTTATCTTGTTTTGGCTATTATTATCCTGGAATACCTGCTGCTGGTATGGACATTGTGCTTTCAGCCTTCAGGTAATTATAAGTTGATTCAAGGTGTTTCGTATAATGTTCCATTTGATTTCCCTAAAGACACTGGAGTATTCAATCCGTTGTTTATATCTGTTCTTGTATCGGTATTGGCAATAGGAGGGGCACTGATAGACCGATGGCTAAGTAGGAACCATCCGGAGATGGAGAGTCCCATCACGTTCTGCTCTGACCGAAAGAGGGTATCTCTGCTTCCCAGTGAGATATTATATGTGGAATCGTGTGACACAGAGGTGTTCGTCCATGCTTCCGATGGCCGCAAACTGCGCAACAAGACCGGAATCTCCCAGTGGGAATCGGTCTTGGGATATCCGTTTGTGCGTATTCATCGGGCCTTCCTGGTCAACTGCAACCACGTGGAATCATACAGCCAGGACACCGTCAAGGTGGGAGAGGAGTCACTGCCCGTCTCCCGCAAATACCAGAAAGGCCTGAAAGAAATCCTTTGCTGACCCAAAAACAGTACAAAAGGGGTCTGTCCTAGAGAGTTAACTTAACACTCTAGGACAGACCCCGATTGCACGTTCTGTCAATATTCTGACCACCACCAGTTTTCGGGCTTCTTGTCTATTCTTAACAGGAAATACTCCTGGTAGGGTTCCTGTAGCAGTAGCGCGTAATTCCTTGTCAGGCTCCTGATGTCGTTTAGTCTGGACTTGATTCTGTCCGGATCCTTGTACGCTATTGCATTGTATATTGCCTGCTCTATGCTTACAAGCGTAGCGTTGTTGCCACCGCTGGGCGACCAGCAGTATGCGCCATAACTCCTGTTGCAGAAATAATGGTTCTCACCGTCAAGCCCCATTGCAATTATATTCGATCCGTTTCCGGATTTGAATATGTCAAGAGTTTGCTGCATCCAGTTCTTGTCCGGCAGGTTGCTGGCCGAATACACCGCAGCATCAATCAGCGTCCTTATATGGTAGGCCAGATTCTCGTCTATATCCAGTACATGCGGTTCCTTCTGGTTCTGTATCATCAGCTCCAGACGGTAAGTCTCTGTTTGGCTGTTACGCTTGCAGAGTATCTCATAACTCTCCGAGAATGAAGGCACCGTCTTTGTGCCCCAGCATACAAGATTATCACGTGAGAACTGTCCCTTATAGTCACATGGCTTAAGGAACTCAGTTGTGCCCTGGGCCACTATAGGGAGTGAAAGAGTCAGTATCGCCCCCAACACAGCCGGTTTGAAATTCTTATTCATAGTCATTTTATTTTTTGCAGTCCAATTGCATAATTGGAAATCTCAATTGGCGCGGTGAAAGTTGTATAGCCATTAAGTGAAACCTTCAGCGTGTTTCCCGGCTTTACTATTGTCAGCTTGAACTGGCCATTCTCCGTTTTGGTGCTGGCCACAACCTTCCCGTCCTGGTCAATCTCCTCTACCGGTACTCCTCCGGGATTGCCCCAGTTACCCAACGATACACGGCCGCTGATAACATCACCGGGCTTAAGTGTGCAGGCGGCGGGTTTGAGCCTTATCTGATAGGTTCCGCGGTCAAAGGGTAATGTCTGGGTCTCATAACCTTCGGCCTCAAATGATATGTGATTGTTTATGTCACTTATCTTAAGCAGGTCAAAGAATCCGTCGCCGCCAGCATACCATTCCATAACCGCGCGACCCACGATATCACGCTCGCAAGCCTTTACGTCACGGTACTGGATAGGGGTGCCGTCCATATCCAGAATGAAACCGTTCACCCTGCTTCCAGTGGTCGGGACGGCCTCGATGGGCTGCCGCCTCTCTTCATTCATCTGCTTGATTCTGGGATCATTCTGCAGATTATTCAACCCAAACTGCAGGTTCATCTGCTCCATCTGCTCCAGTATCTTTGCCTGGTCAGGATCCAGCTCCTGAGCGGATGTTGAACACACAACAGCAAACATGCTTAAAACAGCGCTACTTAAAACCAAGAATAATTTTTTCATACTGCATTTATCAGTTAATTGTACTATCTAAACTGCAAGACTGCCAAAATACGTCCTCTGTAGAAACTAAAATTTCACAAAGGATATGCTCTTGCTTGACGACAAAAGTATATTGCTGTCCTTCCGGATGCAAGGATTAGGCGTTGCAAAAACGTTGCAATTCTGCGACCTTTGCTCGCCACGCCAGATAAAGCAGGCTTTCTCTGGTCGTTTGGCTTAACGCAAACGTTGCAATTTGCGTTTCCCTAAAAAAGGTTGACTCGGATTGTCTTATTCAGGCTTTTTGTAGTGGGCTATTATGATGGGCGGATTCTCACAGTCCTTTGCCTTGCGGAAGAAAGCCTCAACCTGTGGACTGTAACGATGGTCATAATTTGGGCTGTCAATCTGTTTGAGAACTCTTGGAATCTCCTCAACGTCAATCCAGGCTAATATGTCATTTCCGTAAACTGATGGTACCCGATAATCGGGGACGGTTATTTTCAGGCTGTCGGCGTTCATGCGGTATAGTTTTGAGGTTGATTTCTCATACAGATACTCTTTGCCGTAATAATACCAGACTAGCAGATAGTCTTTCAGGTCAAGAAAGTAGTTAGGGATTGTCGCAGACTCAATATCCGGCCATGTTATATGGTATTTCTTATTTTCGGGCAAATCGGGCAGACAGCTAAGATTTGCATGACACTCAGAATTGTTTGCGTCTATGCTATAAATATGATTGTCAAACATTCGCATAAGGAATGTCGTATCGGATTGTGGGGTAAAGTGAGAGGGGAGTACATATAAGGCGCCCCAACCGCCAGCCAATCTGACATTTTCACGAATCACTTCTTGTGGGTCACCATCACATTGGAAATGATATTCACACATATCCAATGGTGAACTGAGTGATCCATCAGGATGGATATAGAAGTAGTCGTGCACGGGCATTAGATTCAAGCCGTTTCCAATCAGCAGGCTGCCATCGGACATACATTTTACGACTTGATTCATGTTATATGTATCACCCAATGAGTCTGTCTCCATTTGTCCTAAATAGTTGCCCTGATAATCAAAACGTTTAATGGTGATAGGTCCACCGTATCCGTTACTGTTCAGTAACAGGACCTGATTGTTATACGGGTCAAGAGTCCATTCCTCAAGAAACAGATATTCATTACGTGCACGCCCTATGCGGCTTATGTTGTTATGATAATGCCCTGTGCTGTCAAATACCTTGATCGTGGATTGATAGTTATGATTGCTTGATATGAAAAAGAGCCCGTCATCATACATCAGCTTGATTACGGTTCCTGGAATTATGGCATCAAAATTCTCATCCTCAAGCAGGATGTAGTCCCAATTCTCCAGAAAGTTGTCATCGAAAGAACCTTCCAGGTGAATCACGTCATCTTTTGTAATCTGTAGGGAACTGTCTGTAGAGACATTACTCTTGCAGGAGCAAAGCAATAGGGCCGATAGTATGGCTGCGGAAAAGGAAATGTTATGACTCATAAGGCTATTTGTTGTATCTGCAAACATACAAAAAAGAAAAAACCTTTCTTATTGTTTCTTGAATTTTTATTCCTTCTTTTGCAAAACCAATTGTTTTATGTTTATGAGAAAACTACTCTTTACATTGCTTTTATGTCCTTTAAGCACGACCGTGTTTGCGCAGACGCAGACTGAAACGGTTGCTCCTGAGAGTCTGAGCATCAATCTGAATTATGATCTTTCTGAACTTAACGGGAAAAGCCTGCGCTCCATTGAGCGTGATATAAATCGTGAAGTAAGAAAACAGCTTGCAACTATCAACGATAAAGACCTGAAGAAGGCTCTCAAGAAAGAAAAAAGGGCATTGATGAAAAAATACCGCAAAATTAAGCGCCATGTCCGTTCTTTAAAAAAGACAATCAAATTCTGACATTTGATACAATTGGGGTCTGTCCCCTTTTGTACTGTTTTTAGATCATTTTATTGAAGGCTTGGGGTTTGATGCCCCAGGCGGGGGCTATGAGTAAGGCTTGGGGCGTTTCTGATACAAAACGGTCATAGTAAAGGTCCTTTCTGGCTCTGTTTATGAATTCCTTTATAACGGCGGCGTACTCCTGCGGGGTGTTGAACAGTTTGATGCCAGATGGGTCTTGTGCATACATCCGTGCCAGTGCAGTGCCTTTTACCACCTGAAGCTGATGCAGCTTTATTGTCTTAATGGGTAGGGCCGATATGCGCTCTGCATTAGTCATAAAGTCCTGCTCTGTCTCGCCGGGAAGCCCCAGAATAAGGTGGGCTCCTGTATCTATGCCACGCTCATTAAGGTCATTGATGCAATCCACCGCACATTGATAGGTGTGATGGCGGTTTATTAGTTGGAGTGTGCGGTCAAGTGTGGATTCAACGCCTATTTCAACTAATAGGTGAGGGTGGTCCTGCGGTGCCTTGCGCCCGAACCTTTGTTCAAACCAATCGGCCAGATCTGGCTTTATGCTGTCCGGGCGTGTGGCAATTACCAAGCCTTTAACTCCTGGATATTGCAGCGCTTCCTCATACAATCCTATTAGTTTATCTGTGGGGCCGTAGGTATTGGTATATGATTGGAAATATGCCAGATAACCCCAGCATTCTCCCTTGCGGCTGTTGAACTTTATACCTTTCTCCAACTGTGCGGTAATGCTGCCGGACAAATCATTGGCTGCGTATGAGGGATTGAACGACAAGTTGTTGCAGTATATGCATCCGTCACGTCCCAAAGTTCCGTCGCGGTTAGGGCACCCCAGTCCCGCATTAACCGCAATCTTGATTACCCGCCCGGGAAACACCCCGCTCAGGTAGTCACCTAATGTAAACATCAATAGATGAGTTTGGTAATCAGGGTTGCTACTATCGTGCTGGTTATTACGCTCACAAGACCGGGCATCATGAACGAGTGGTTGAGCAGATATTTACCTATCCTGGTGGTGCCGGAGCGGTCAAAGGTGACCGTTGCAATATCGGACGGATAGTTTGGTATAAAGAAGTATCCGTAAACCGATGGCAAAACACCCAGAAGCACAGGACCGGGAATGCCCAGCGAGTAGGCCAGAGGCAACATGGCCACAACTACGGCGCCTTGGCTGTTGACCAATACTGATACCGCAAAGAACACCAGCGCAATTGCCCACGGATATTTGCTTACGATGCCTTCCAGACTTGATTGCATCATAGGCAGGTAGTTGCTGAAATAGGTATCGGCCAACCATGCTATTCCGTAAATGGCTATTACGGCAACCATACCAGACTGCCATACATTGCCAATGATTGCCTGGCGCGGATTGGCCTTGGCAAATATGATCATCAATGCAGCAGCTGTAATCATCACAATCTGGATGATGATGTTCATGCCGATGGGCTTGGTGCCTACCACAGGACGGATATCGTGGCCTATTATCTGGAAGAAAGAGTAAAGAGTGATGACCAGAAGTGCGCCCAGAAAGATGTAGACTGACATCTTGGCGCTCTTGGTGACCTCCTTGTCAAGCAGGGATGCGGTCTCGCCGTACATGTACTTGTACATCTTGGGGTTGGCCTTGCGCTCCTGGAATACGGGATCCTTGTCCAGGTCCTTGCCCCGCTTGTAAGAGCAGAGCGCAGCTGCCATCAGTCCGCACAGACATGCCGGAATGGTTACAGCTATTACCTGAAGGTTGTTTATGTCAAATCCATTGTCGTTGCTTATTATTACGAACGATGCCACAGCTGCAGCAATAGGCGAGCAGGTAATACCCACCTGTGATGCGACCGATGCCACACCGCAGGGACGCTCCGGACGTATTCCTTTTTTCAAAGAGATATCACAGATGATAGGCATAAGCGTATATACCACGTGACCGGTTCCTACCAGAACGGTAAGGAAGAATGTGCATAAGGGAGCCAGGAATGTGATATGCTCGGGGTGCTTGCGTAGCAGTTTCTCGGCCAGTTGTATTAGCCAATCCATACCTCCTGCAGCTTGCATGATTCCGGCGCATGTGACGGCGGCAATTATGATGTAGATTACATCGGTGGGCGGATTTCCAGGTTTCATGCCGAAACCCAGGACCAGAATGGCCAGACCTATTCCCGATATGGCACCAAGTGCAAGACTTCCATAGCGTGAACCCACATAAAGCGCTGCCAATACAATAAGCAGCTGGAGAATCATTACAAAACTCATATGCAGAAAATCAATGTTCGTTTAACAGTAAGGAATGGAAGACAGGACGGATGGGTGGGACAGGCTCGCCCATCATCTTTTCTACGCAGAGTATTCGTAAAATAGAGTACGGGAGAATCTGCTTGTTGAATTCCTCGACGTTTACATCGGCCCCGTAATAGGCCTTTACAAAGAGGTCCCAGAATTTGGTCGATACGTCTTTGGTTATGTGGTAGAGTTCCATTTCCACCTCTTCTGGAATGAAACAGCACTGCAGATAGATTATGCCCATGTCAAACATGGGGCTGCCGGTGCTGAACTCGCTCAGGTCGATGAGGTACTGACGGCCGCTCTCGTCAAATATCACGTTGCCGATGTGCAGGTCACCGTGAAGAGCAGTATTTGCATCGGGCAGGGTGCTGATAAACTGGATTATGCCGCTGCGCTCATCATCGGTCAGGAAGGGATTCTCCTTTATATAGTCGGTGTACTGGTCCTTGATGGTTGGAAAGAGCCCGGTAGGGGGTACGGTTGAGTGCAGTTTCTTGCAGAGTTCCGCAAACTCTACTGCATACTGCTCCATAAGCTCCGGATGGTAACTGAGAGCACGGGCGTATGACAGCTTGCCGTGAATGCGCTTATACTGGATGCCCAGCCGGCCGTCGGTGGTGCGTACAACCTGACCGGGTTCGGGGCAGGGCAGCCCAATCTGACGGACCTTGCATGCACGTTCATACTCGTCAAGCCCCATTTTCTCCAACTGTGTGGAGTAGAGCTTGAGCAGGATATCTGGATCATCCTTCTTGATATAACTCTCACCGAGCTTTCCGCCTCCGGAGAGCTCATAGTCCTTTAGGTCAATAATTATAGGTTTCATTCCACAAATATAGCAAAAACTGAAAAATGTGGCGTTCAGTATTCAGTCATCTTTTATATCAATAAAGCCGGTTACTAACTTGAATACGGGTTCATAGCTGTCAAAGCGCACAGTCTTTATATTGTCTGCTGGGGTATGGTAATGTGGGAAAGCGCTGCCTTCCTGGTTCTCAAGGAAAATGCAGGGTACACCGCGGACGGCAAAGGGATAATGGTCGCTGTTGGCTGCCAAATCTCCCCGGTTCAACGCTTTGAAAAGATGTTGTTTGGCGTTGACCGTCTGAAACTTATTGATCTGGTTCATTCCCGCATCACTTACCTCACAGTATTGCTCCGGGTTGTCATCGCCAATCATATCAATGTTGAACAGATACTTTATCTGCTCCAGAGGAACTACGGGATGTTCTGCAAAGAAGGTGGAACCGCGAAGATTTGCATCCTCGCCCGAGAATGCCACAAAATACATATCGTACTGCGGCTTGTTCTTGGCGTAATGGGCTGCAAGCGTAACTATGGTTGCCGTACCCGAAGCGTTGTCATTGGCTCCTGGATAATAGACTTTCTTGCCAAGGTTACCCAGGTGGTCGTAATGTGCAGTAAAGATGTAACAACTGTCATGTCTGTTTCCATCAACCTTGGCAATCACGTTAAACAGCTCATAATCCGTAAGGAACTCATTGTCAACATCTACTTTAACGCTTTTCACGCCTTCAATAGCCTCGGGGGTAACCCAGATGATGGGTTTGTCAACCACCTTTTCACCGTATGCCTTGAAGAACTTGATGGGTGCCTCCCATGTGTAGAGAAGACCTGCATTGGCGCATTCTCCGGCTTTCTGCAAGCGTGAAAAGACATCGCGATGTCTGTAGGTGAACCAGAACTCACAGCATACCAGGCAACCTGCATTCTCCGGTTTGGCCAGATCGGCCATCAGTCTTTCTCCGTCAAAATTCAATGTATCCACGTGATATACCGGGAATTCTCCTTTAACGCCGGGAGAATATTCACGCATCGAGAAGTCAACTCCTGCACGAAGTTTCTTTCCGTCGGCCTGCATCTTCATGGTGCCGCAAAAGGTGTTGATGTCTATAGTGAAAGGCTGGACGGTCACTTCATCCACTCCGGCTTTCCGGAACTCCTTTTCCAGATACCTGCCGGCCTTATTGGCACCGCCCTTGGCATAGCCGCGTCCCTGATATTTGGACGAACTCAGTTCTTTCACTACCCGCTTGAAATATGGCAGGTCTTGGGCATTCAACTGTACGGCGGCAAGCGCCATTATAATGATCAACAGCGTTTTCTTCATTTTTTCCAGATTCCTTTTATAGAAGTTCATCAGTGCAAAAATAATCAATTTATTTCCTAACTTCGCGGTATGTATGACTTTGATGAGATAGTGGAGCGCAGGGGGACCGGCAGCTTCAAGTATGATAATCTTAAGGAATTCTTTGGGCAGGATAACCTGATGCCGCTATGGGTGGCCGATATGGATTTCCGCACTCCGGATTTCATAATCGATGCTCTACGTCAGCGTCTGGAGCATCCGGTGCTGGGCTACACCATGATCCCGGCCGATTATTTCAGCACCATATCGGGATGGGTGGAGTCACTTCACGGATGGAAAGTCAATCCGGACCATATACGATACATCCCCGGGATAGTGAAGGGAATCTGGCTGGCAATGGACTGTTTCCTAAAGCCTGATGAGAAGGTTGTCATTCAGACTCCGGTCTATCATCCGTTCCGTCTTGTACCCACAGGAATGGGGCATAAGGTGCTTTACAATCCGCTCATTCCTGTTTATGAGGATGGTCTGGGGCATATTGACTATATGCACACGCTGGATACTGACCGCCGGCTTACGGGTTATAAGATGGACCTGGACCTGCTTGAAGAGCAGTTCTCTGACCCTAAGGTCCGCATGATGGTGTTATGTAATCCGCAGAATCCGTCAGGCATCTGCTGGGACCGTGAGACTCTTGACTGCGTGGCAATGCTTGCCGTCAAACACAACGTCATTGTGGTGTCCGATGAGATTCACGCCGAAATGGCGCTCCCGGGACACCGCCATACGCCGTTTGCATCGGTATCGGAAACTGCTGCATCATGCTCCATAACGTTTATGGCACCATCCAAGACCTTTAATATAGCGGGTGTGGTGACGTCATACGCAATCGTGCCCAACGACAGCCTGCGCCGCAGGTTCTTCCATTTCCTGGAGACAGGCGAACATGACAGCCCCAACATATTCTCGGCCATAGCCACAATGGCCGCTTACAAGCAGGGGGCACAGTGGCGCAGCGAGATGCTCAGTTACGTGAATCAGAACATAGAGTTTGTGGACGGCTGGCTGAAAGAACATATCCCCGCAATCCGATGCCTGAAACCCCAGGCATCATTCCTGGTTTGGCTTGACTGCCGTTCATTAGGACTGCCCCAGAACCGCCTGCTGGAGCTGTTTGTAAATAAGGCTGGGTTGGCACTGAACAGCGGCACCATATTCAGCAGCGTCCTGCCCGACGGAACTCCGGGCCCCGAAGGCCGCGGATTCATGCGTCTGAACGTGGGCTGTCCCCGTTCAGTCCTCCGCACCGCTTTGGAGCACCTCTATGCCGCAATGTGAAATTGGGGACTTTCCCCTTTTTTACATCCCGGTGTTGTGCATGATGAATGCATAGATGTCGGCCTGTTCCTCAAGAACCTTCTCAAGGGGTTTGCCGCCTCCGTGACCGGCCTTGGAATCTATGCGGATAAGCTGCGGGTTGGGGCCTGAGTTGCATTCCTGCAGGGTTGCCGCGAACTTGAACGAGTGGGCGGGAACCACGCGGTCATCGTGGTCGGCGGTAGTGACCAAAGTGGCAGGGTAGGATGTTCCGGGCTTCAGGTTGTGGAGTGGGGAGTAACCGTACAGGTAACGGAACATCTCTTCCGAGTCCTCGGATGTGCCGTAGTCTGGGGCCCAGTTCCAGCCTATGGTGAATTTGTGATAGCGCAGCATATCCATTACTCCAACTTGTGGTATTGCCACTGCAAAGAGTTCAGGGCGTTGGGTCATGCAGGCACCCACAAGAAGGCCTCCGTTTGAACCGCCTACGATTGCAAGCCTGGAACTTGATGTATAGCCTTGGGCAATAAGCCATTCAGCAGCAGCAATGAAGTCATCGAACACATTCTGTTTCTGCATCTTGGTGCCAGCCAGGTGCCAGGATTCACCATACTCACTGCCACCGCGCAGGTTAACCTGGGCGTAGATGCCGCCAGCCTCCAGATACGGTATGCGGCTTGAAGAGAATGACGGGGGCAGGGATATGTTGAACCCGCCGTAACCGTACAGATAGACAGGATTGCTGCCGTCCAGCTTTATGCCCTTCCTGTAAGTCAGGAACATGGGAATCTTTGTGCCGTCCTTGGAGTTGAAGAACACCTGCTTAGACTCATAATCTGAAAGATCAAAGTTTGTTTTGGGCTGCTTATAGACCTCACTGTTGCCGGTTTCAATATTCCAGAAATAGATTGTTCCGGGAGTAGTGAAACTGGAGTATGAGTAGTAGCACCAGGGTTCATGAATCTTTGAAGAGAAGCTGGCGCTGCCCACACCGGGAAGATGCAGTTCCTCAACTTTGCGGCCGTCATTGCGGTCATACAGGTATGCATGTGTGGAAGCATCCTCCGAGTAAAGTGCTATGATGAAGCCGTCAGTTATGAAATTGACATCGTCCAGAACGCTCTCTCCTTCAGGGATAAGGTCCTTCCAGACGGTAGGATTATTTATGTCAGTGACAACCAGCTTGTTCAGAGGAGCATCAACATTGGTGTACAGGTATATCTTCTCTCCATCGGTCTCAACCTGATAGCAGGTGTTTTTCATATCCTTGGTTATCTGCACAAACCCCTTGTTCTTTGCTCCGTCGCGCAGGTCCATCACGTACAGGTTGTTGCCTATGTCGGCTCCGTCCTCATAGAGGAACAGCATTGTCTCCTGTTCATTTACCGATGCCTGATAAAAGCGCAGCGGCTCTTTCTCGTTCTGATAGAACAGTTTGTCCTCAGATTGTGGTGTGCCGACTTTGTGATAATATATCTTGTGACCCTCGTTCTTGCCGCTGTATGCGTGCTCATCGGTGGGCTTATCATATGCGCTGTAATAAAAACCATCCTTGTACCATGCCGCGGTGGTGAATTTGGCCCATTCTATGTGGTCATTGAGCAGTTTGTGGTTGGCTACGTCCATAAGGTAGATCTCCTCCCAGTCACTGCCGCTGCGGGATATGGTGTAGGCCATATATTTGCCGTCGTGAGAGAAATAGGTGCCTTTGAGTGCAACCGTGCCGTCCTCACTCAGGGTGTTGGGGTCCAGGAATACATGTGGCTCAGATTCCGGCGTATCCATCTCATACAGCACGCTCTGGTTCTGCAGACCGTCATTGCGGAAATAGTACCACTTGCCGTTATTCTTTCTTGAAGGCAGGCCTACCTTCTCATAATTGGCAACCTCTTTGAGGCGTTCCAACAGTTTCTTGCGTTCCGGCAGTTTACTGAGGTAATGGTCAGTGACCTTGTTCTGGGCTATGACCCACTGGGCTGTTTCATCGGACGCGTCATCCTCAAGCCAGCGGTAGGGGTCAGCTACTTCTGTGCCAAAATAGTTGTCAACTGTGTTGTCTTTACGCGTCACGGGAGTCTTGGGCGCACAGGCGTCAAATACTATTGATGCCATAATGATTGAGGGTATAAAAAATCTTTTCATGTGTACAAAGTTAGCAAAATAGTGCCAAAGGGGACGGTTCTTTTTGGCACCGTTTTGAAAAAGGGCCAAAAAGAACCGTCCCCTTTGGCACTATTTTGCTATATTTGCAGCGAGTTACGGCAGAGTGTGCCGTAGCAAGTGTGCTTGGAACCACTATAAAAACAAGTAAAATGTCAGAAAAAACTAATTCTGCGGGGCAGCGCGGGCTGTCCGTCACGTTCGTGGTGTTGGCAGTGACGTTCTGCGTCTGCCTTATTACATCAAATCTTTTTGTGCCAAGGCTTTGGCGGGTAGGAAACACATGGATGCAACTATCCGGGGCTGTGGTCATATTCCCTATATCGTATATTATCAATGACCTGATGACCGAAGTTTATGGTTACCGCAAGGCCATGAAGGTTATCTGGATGGGTTTTGCCATGAGTGCATTCGTGGCATTGGCTGCGGGTCTGGTAAGTATTCTGCCGGCTCCGATAGATCCTGAGAACCAGGCTGTGGCCAATAGTTTCAACCATTTGTTCGGACTTATTCCGCGCACCACGGCCGCATCGCTTGTGGCATTCATACTTGGATCACACATGAATGCGTGGGTTCTGTCCAGAATGAAGATTGCAACCAAGGGCAAGGGTTTTGGCTGGAGAGCGGTTGTATCAAGTATTGTAGGTGAATTGTCGGACTCCATCATTTTTTATCCGCTCGCGTTCATCGGAGCTATGCCTTTCAGGACAATCCTGTCAATAATAGTGACTCAGGTGACTGTGAAGACTCTGTATGAGGTGGTTATCCTGCCTGTTACTGCGCTTATCTCACGTAAGCTCAAGGCAAAAGAGGGTATTGACACCTTTGACTATGACATCAAGTACAATCCTTTTAAGATTAAAATAGAAGAATAAGATATGTCTGAGAACCGTAAAGAGGAGGGCCTGGTAGCCCTTGGTGGAAAGACCACATATTCAAATGAATACAATCCAGACCTTCTGGAGGCTTTTGAGAACCTGAACAAGGAGAATGATTACTGGGTACGTTTCAACTGCCCGGAGTTCACTACCCTCTGTCCCATAACCGGCCAGCCGGACTTTGCCGAGATACGCATCAGCTATATCCCTGATGTCAAGATGGTTGAGAGCAAGTCACTTAAGCTCTATCTGCACAGTTTCCGTAATCACGGCGGATTCCATGAGGATTGCGTGAACCGCATAATGAAGGACCTTATCAGGCTGATGGATCCCAAGTACATCGAGGTGACAGGTTTCTTTGTACCCCGCGGCGGCATATCGATCTATCCTTACGTGAACTACGGCCGTCCCGGCACAAAGTATGAGAAGCTTGCCGAGCAGAGAATGGAAACTCATGAGTAAGACAGAGTTTGTATTGAATTGGCTGGAGGAGCACGGGATAGAGTATCAGGTGCACTACCACCCGCCGTTGCCCACCATTGAGGATGCGTTGGCTTATTGGAAAAACATTGATTCCACGCACTGCAAGAACCTGTTTTTCCGCAACCACAAGGGCAACCGCCATTATATGGCCAGCTTTGAGTGCCACAAGAACCTGGACATTCATGGGCTGGAGCACATTGTGCGTCAGGGCAAGCTCAGTTTTGCCAGCCCTGAGCGTATGGACAGATGCATAGGCGTTACTCCAGGATCAGTGTGCGCTTTCGGACTGATTCACGATATGAATCTTGTTGAACACCCGGCCATTATAAAACCAGACGGAACACGTGATTTTGGCTGGATAAAAGGTGACGTGAACCCAAAGGAACTGTTTGACAACGGCCATCGCGTAAAATACTTTCTGGATGCCGACCTGCGCACTGCGCCCAAAGTATCTTTCCATCCATGTGAAAACACAGCCAGTGTTGTAATCGATAACGCCGGCTTTATGCGCTTCCTGGAACTTTGGGGTGGTGAGGTGGAGTGGATTCCTGTTTCTCAATAGGAACCTGAATGAATTGGTTTTACTTGCAACTGATTATTATGCGGCGATACGCGGTAAGGTTGAATGGACCATCATCGTGTATCTCGCATATCAGGTGGTAAGTCTTGCCTTGGGAATTATCGGGTACTGTGACTGATACTTTTGCTGTCTCCTGATTGTCTATTGCTGGATAAGCGGCTTCATCCGGGAACTCCTGGAACCACCAGTTGAAGGTTAGTTTATCACTATCCGTGTCAAAAGATGCTGATGCATCAAACTTGAGTATCTGGCCGGGCTTGGCCGTAATATCCATATGTTTGAGGTCTTGCGTGCCGTTTATTACGGCAACAGGATTATGGTTGCCTGTGCCGGTATCGGCCCATTGCATACGGGCTGCAAAGTCATTGAACTCATCGGGATAGAACTTGTGCTCATAACGGTTTGATATATCCTTGAGCGGTTGCTCCCAGTTGGTCCAGGCGTATGTCTCACGGTCAGGGGATATGCCAAACTGATGACAGCCACCCCAACCAATCTGGGTGGGGTCATCGGGATCGTTAAGGCCATTGGGCATTACGTGAAGCATGCTGGGGGTATCGCCCTCAACACCCCACAGGAATTTGGGATAGACCTTTCCCATAGCGCCCTTGCCTTGAATCTGGCTTTCATACTTATCCCAGTTTGCCTTACCCAGATCATTCTGGTTGAGCCAGGCGCTCTCATCCCAGACTAACATCAGATCCTGTGAGTAATCACGCCTGAGCCATTGGTGTGAGCTGTATGCGCGGTTCATGCGCATGCTCCATTGCATATCCTGGTCTGTGATGGTGTAAAGACGGAATTTGTTCAGGAACTTCTTCAACTCCTCGGGGCTGCGCTCCTGCTTGATGCGCCATACGGCCTGGGCAAATGTGTTGGCGCCTCCCCATGAGCAGAGCCATATTGGGCGGTCATCATCCTCATCGGCCAGGCGTATAAGCAGATTGCTGCCGGGTGAGTCATTATCGGGGCCAATCACTCCTATGCCGGCACGGGTGCTGCCCATCATGGCACGACTGCTAATATATTCATAGCTGGGCCAGTAGCCAAGCTCCTGCTTGCCGTTTTCCTGTTCTATGCTTTGGAATCCGCTCTGATTGGAGCGCTTCATAAGGTTCTGCACATCAATCTTGTATGCATCTATAACGCGAGTCAGATAGATAGCCCAGTCTGCCGGGTAGGGGTCACAGTTCCAGCCAATTGTGGTAATGATTCCCTCTATCTCAAAACGGTCGGCATAAGCCATAAGTCTTACGGCCGATTCATTGTCATCGGGCTCAACCTCGGCAGGCCCGATATCGGTCATTATCACGATCCTAGGTTTCAGGACATTGGATGGTCCTGAAATCTTGTCAGCGCAGGATGCAAATATTGCGCATAATGCAAGTACGATGCACGTAAAACGGTTCATTGCTTTCTTCATTTTCCGCGAATATACAAAAATGGCACAGAAGGGACAGTCCCCATTGTGCCATTTTTTTAGTATTTTCGCGGTGTATGAAAACAACATTCCTGATACTCTTTGCAATTATTGTGGCCGGGCTTGCTTATGAGGTCTGGCACCTGTGGCGGCTTACTCCGGCCGGATGGCCCATGAAACTTGCGGTTACGGGCCTGTTTGTGCTGTGGTTTGGCATCATGATGGCGGGATTCCTTTACACGGAGCGGTTCTCAGTCTGGTTTGCCACATTCCTATATGAGGTGGGTAATCCGTGGTTGGTGGCATTTGTGTATCTGCTTATCATCTTCCTTTTGGCCGATATTGCATCGGTCTGCAAGATCCTTCCAAAATCTTATCTGCATGACAGTGTAACAGGATTTCTAAGTATAGTGGGGGTGATAACTGTTCTTATGACAGCCGGATGCATACACTACCATCACAAATACCGTGAGGAGCTGACCATTCATACAGACAAACCACTGGACAAGCCCATGACCATAGTCCTGGCCAGCGACCTGCATATAGGATATCATAACCGTAAGGCGGAACTGGGCCGATGGATAGACCTTATGAACGCTGAGAATCCGGACCTGGTTCTGATAGGTGGCGATATTGTGGATCGTAGCGTAAGGACTGTCCTGGAATGTGGTTTTGCCGATGAATTCAAACGGCTCAAGGCACCTGTTTTTACCATTCTGGGTAATCATGAGTATTACAGCGATGTTGATGGCTCACGTAGGTTCCTGAGCGATGCCGGAATCACTCTGCTCCGTGACAGCGTTGCAGAATTTGGTAGTTTACAGATAATAGGGCGCGATGACCGTACAAACCACAGGCGCAAACCTCTGGGCGCATTGGTTAAGGATACGGATGCATTCACCATCCTGCTGGATCACCAGCCGTATCACCTTGAGGAGGCAGAAAACGCAGGCATAGATTTCCAGTTCAGCGGACACACTCACAGAGGTCAGTTCTGGCCATTATCATGGATTACCGATGCCATGTACGAGAAATCATGGGGACACCACAAACGCGGCAACACCCGCTACTACATCAGCTCAGGCCTGGGCATCTGGGGCCCCAAAATTCGCATTGGTACCCGCTCCGAGTACCTAGTCCTGCACATCACAAAGTGACCCATTGGGGACTGTCCCCCTGTGCCATTTTTGTGAAAAAGGGGACAGTCCCCTTTTCCACATGAAGATCTTCTTCATGACGCAAAGGGGTCGTTTCTTTTAGTCGCTTCGCTTGGTAAAAGCGTCCCTTTGGGCCGAGCGCTCTTTGCGTCACTTTTGGGGATGGCGGATAAGGTTGACTGATGCGATGTCTGGGAGGGGTTCCCTTTTTACCCACTGGCTGCTTACCTTGCAAATCTCTTGACCGCAACCATTGATGATTCTACCTACGAATGTTTGTGGGGTATCGGCAGGATGTGTCTGGCAAACAAGTTCATCGCCCATACGGGACTCATGGATAAAGCGGATGTTAAGCGAGTCGGGCCTGTAAGCCTCAAGGAATGACGGCTCAAAGCAGGCCAGAGCTAGCTGGACATATCTGCGATTGGTGGTGTGTCCGTTGAAATCCTGGTCGATAAGGTTTACCGAATGCTGCAGTGTGTTTATCGGCCCATTCTGAAATTTCATGACAGCGCGTTTCTTGTGTGGCCCGGCTGCAAGCTCAGGGATGAGTTCGGTATTGGGAATAAGGCCTTCACATGACAGCAGTTTCCTTTCGGACATGGAAATGACTGACCAGCAGCTGTTGCCGCGTGCCGCCAGAACGCCGGAATGCACTTCTTTCATGGTAAATTCCATCCAGATGCGGAGTGATGACATCTCGCTTACCCATACCTGGACCTCAATGTCCTCGGTCCACATGGTGGGTGGCGCGGGCATTTCAAGGTTTATTTCCGATATCACCCACGTGCGGTCCTGTTTCTGCAGGTCAAAAGCCGCCAGCCCCAGAGTGGTGAGATATCGGGCTATGGTATTCTCATGGAATGTAAGGATTCCGTCAACAGTAAGGCGGTATCGGCCATCCATCTGGGCCGATGTAATCTGATATGTCGTGCTGTATTTCATTTGTCTCAAACAATCTGAAACGATGCGCGAATTTATAAATTTTTTTGCCAAAGTGTCACACAACATCCCCGCTCACAGCGCTCGTGGGGCCGCTCACTGTGTTACACACCCTCATTTCGGGGCTATGTCCCACACTCACCGCAGCGAGAATACGCTCTAACGCGGGTAGGTGTGGGACACTTTGGCGAAAAACCTTACCTTTGCAGCATACTGAAATATTGTTCTAACATGAAAGTACTGATGATAAACGGCAGCCCCCGTCAAAAGGGCAATACGAACGTGGCGCTTACGGAGATTGCGCGTACTCTTGAGTCCGATGGCATTGAAAGTGAGATTGTCTGGATTGGAAACAAACCGGTAAGAGGCTGTATCGCCTGTGGCAAATGCCGGGAGTTGTCTGGTGCCTGCGCATTCAACGATGATATATGCAATGTCATCGGCGCCAAGTTCAGTGAGGCCGATGCCCTCATCGTGGGATCACCGGTCTATTACGGACAGCCCAACGGCGCTTTGCTGGCTGTCTTGCAGAGAGCATTCTATTCGAACAGCATCGCCATCGCCGGCAAGCCCGCGGCCGTGGTTGCCGTGTGTCGCAGGGGAGGGGCATCGGCCGTATTCGAGACCCTGAATATGCCGTTCCAGATGCTCAATATGCCTGTGGTAACATCGCAGTACTGGAATATAGTCTATGGCCGCGAACCCGGTCAGGCCGCTCAGGATCAGGAGGGGCTGCAGACCATGCGTGCCTTGGCGCACAACATGGCCTGGCTGCTTAAGGCCACCGGCGGCAAACCTGCGCCCGGACGCGGCGATGAACCCTGGACTCCCATGCACTTTGTCAGATAAAACGCCGCAAAGGGGTCGTTTCCCTTTGCGTCACTTTTAAAGAGATTTTAACCACTTCTCGACTTTGGCTTTGCCGGAGCGGACCTCGTGGCCGTAGATGCTGAATCCCTGGGTTACTTTGGCCTTGGGGAAATTTTTCTTTACATCACTTGCGCATGATGCCAGGCCGCTGCCCTCGTGGGTGGTGAACGGGATTATGGTTTTACCGTCCAGATTGATGTCCTTGAACAGTGTGAACATAACCTGAGGGTAGGTGCCCCACCATACGGGACCGCCTATGAATACCGTATCGTATGCAGTCAGGTCAGGAGCCTTGCCCTCGTACGGGGGGAGTTCGCCATCGGCCGCCTCCTTCTTGGCCAGTTCTATCAGCGGAGTGTATGCCATGCCGTCATACTTGTGGGTTACTATCTCAAACTGGTCGGCGCCGATAATATCGGTAATGTAATCGGCCACGATCTTTGTATTGCCAACCTCTACGTTTCCCACGCTGTAGTTATCACCGGCGTGTGAAAAGAATATTACAATTGACTTACTCATCTTATCTGTTTTTTGATTGTTTGTCTGTCCTTTGCAGCCCGATGCCACGCAAATGGCCAGCACTGTTGCAATAATGTTCCTGAATCTCATGCCTTTTGTTCTTTTAAAATAGTACAATTGGGGCCTGACCCCTTTTGTATCATTTTATTTTGTCGTAGATTTGGTCAGTGACGGGTTCAAGCCACTCGTTTGAGGCGCCGGGCTGTACGTCCTTGTGGTAGGTGAGATGCTGGAACCATGAGTCCTTTGCCGCACCGTGCCAGTGCTTGACCTCGGCGGGTATGGCAATTACGGTGCCGGGAGTCATGGGCACAGCCTCCTTGCCCCATTCCTGATACCAGCCGCGTCCTGCAACACAGATAAGCACCTGCACCTGCTTGTGGTGGATATGCCAGTTGTTGCGGCATCGGGGCTCAAAAGTCACATTGTTGACACCGCCTTCCATCGGAGCCAGATAGCTGTTGCCGGTAAAATACTGAGCGTATGCGGTATTGGGCTCTCCCTTGGGCCAAACCGAAAAATCAACTGTTTTCACTGTCATTGAATGCTAATAGTCCGATATTCAATAATTTGACTCTCATTTCAGATTGGCTTTAAAGAATGATTCAATCTTGTCATAGGGGATTACTCCGGCTACGTCATCGTAAAGGTCCACGTGCGATGCGCCTGGGATGATCATGAGCTCCTTGTTTCCCTCTACGGCCGATACACCCTCCACGTGCCTTCCGGTCATGCGCTCAAAGGCATACTCCGAGAAGTAACGTGAGTGGGCCTTCTCACCGTGGATGAGCAGCACCGGATTCTCAATCTCCTGAGCCCATGCCAGCAGAGGCTGGTTCATGAAACTCTGGCATCCAATTACGTTCCAGCCGTCATTTGAATTGCCGCTGCGCTTGTGGTAACCGCGCGGAGTCTTGTAGTATGCGTGGTAATCCTTTACAAACCAGGGCGCATCGTCGGGTAGGGGGTCAATAACACCGCCTGCGCGCTTGTAAGTACCTGATTTGTAATCCTCTGTGCGCTGTGCCGCAATGGCCTTGCGCTTTTCCATACGCTGAGCCGGGGTATCCTCACTGGCAAAATAACCCTCCACGTTCACCTTGCTCATATCATACATGGTGGATGCCACGGTAGCCTTGATGCGCGGATCAAGTGCTGCCGCATTCACGCCCATACCTCCAAATCCGCATATGCCGATTATGCCGATTCGCTCGGGGTCAACGTTATCCTGAACGGACAGGAAATCAACCGCTGCCAGGAAATCCTCGGTGTTGATATCGGGCGATGCCATACGGCGGGGCTCGCCGCCGCTCTCACCGGTAAACGAGGGGTCAAAGGCAATAGTCAGGAATCCGCGCTCGGCCATGTGCTGTGCGTACAGACCGCTTGACTGCTCCTTAACGGCGCCGAACGGGCCGGTTACGGCAATAGCAGCAAGCTTACCCTTGGCATTCTTGGGCGTGTACATATCGGCCGCCAGCTCAATGCCGTAACGGTTGCGGAAAGTAACCTTCCTGTGGTCAACCTTATCACTCTTAGGGAACGTCTTGTCCCACTCCTGTGTCAATTGCAGTGTAGTCATATTATTGTCTGTTTTTGTTTGTCCGTTACCTGTGCAACCCGTGAGCATCCCGCCCAACAGCACTGCGGATAGAATAATCTTTTTCATACCTTCTTACCTAATTCAAAAGCCTCGTCAAGTTTGGGGTTGCCCTCAATATCGCGGGCGTCGTTGACATCGCCGCAGAAAAGCGTTCCGGCCAGACGGCTCTTGGGGAAGCACTCTATCCAGCCCATCAGGCCAGATTCGGCCCGCTTGGGAGTCTGCTCCTCATTCTCGGCTGCTGTTGTTAGCAGATAGACGTCACGGAACTGATAGTCCAGCGGATACATGGCGTTCATACGATCTATGAGGGTCTTCATCTGGCCGCTCATCTCATAATAGTAGATAGGGGTGGCCCAGCAGATGACATCGGCCTTGAGAACCTTGGCCATGATGTCGTTCACATCGTCCTTGATCACGCATCGGCCCAACTTCTGGCAGCCGAAACAACCTTTGCAGAACTGGATGTTCTTGCCTACCAGAGAGATCTTCTCAACATCGTTTCCGGCGGACTTGGCGCCGTCAATAAACCTGTCGGCCAGCATGTCGCTGTTGGAGCCGCCACGCAGGCTCGTGGAGATTACTATTACCTTTTTCATAATGCTACTTTTTTACCGTTTTTAATGAATATACCGTTTGATGGCATGGTCACTTTCTGGCCATTGAGTGAATAGTATTCACTATTTTCTTTTACACCTGAAACGTCATTGACTGCCGTCACACCCGATGTAAGCGAGAGCGTAACGCTGATATTGCTCTGGCCTGCCTTGAGGAACGTGCTCAGCTCATTCCCTGTCAGACCGTCAATCTTGCCCAGACGGGTGTAACTCCATGAGTTTGAGCCGTAGAATATGCAGATGTTGCTGCCGTTGTAGAGTATTACATCGCCGGGCTGGGCCGTTATCTGCTGGTTGCTGGTGGGTAATGAGAATCCCAGTGCGCCCCAGATTTCAAAACCGCCGCTGCTGTTCAAGGTCACGGTTACAGGGCCCTCCTGCAGTTTCTCAACCAGCGTCTTGACCGCTTCATTATCAGCAAGAGTGACAGCCTTTGTGGTGCCGTCAATTGTTATATACATCTTATCCATAGTTTGTTCCTTATCAAAGTTTAGAGTCCCCAGCCAGTTCTGTATCAATGTGATGGCATTGCCGCGGTTGGAGTCTTTGATGGAGAGCGCATCGCCCATCCAGACGGCATCGGGAACCAGGCGCTTGGCATCGGCCACGACTCCGCTTATGCCGCTGCTGGCGCTTGAAACTATCATGGCTACATGCTTGCCGGCCATCTGAGGGCCGTAATTGAACAGGTAGGTCTGCATAATTGCTGCCATCTGGCTCCACCAGAGCGGTGTGACTATGATAATATTCTTATAGGTGCTAAGGTCTGTGATGCTTACGTCATCTATTGCGGGATAACTGTTTGCATCGGAAGGTTTGGCCTTGATGGCGTTGAGCAGCTGTGTGCCTATTGCATATCCGTTTGCCTCATATTTCTGGGTCTTGTCCTTGGGCTGGATACGCATTACATCGGCCTCAATCTGTGATGTGAGAGTCTCTGCAATCTTCTTGGAGTCACCGGTGTAACTGTAATATACCACCAGCGTCTTGCCGGCCTCAATATTGTCCTGGGCCGATATCGCGCTCTCTTTGGAGCAGCATGCCATAAGCATTGCGGTCATAATAATAAGGATCTGTCTCATACGATTGTCAGTTTTTATTACCGATGCAAAGGTAACGGACAAGAAAGAGAGTAATTTACCGATTTTTGCCCGATTTCTACCAATTTCGCATATTATTGCGTATTTTGTACAAATTTTCTACCTTTACGGGCATTATGAAGAATATCCTTCAGGTATCAGATCCTAATGTTTACGGCCGATACGTGAACGCTCCCGTATTGCATCCGTTGGTAAGTATCGTACATTATGACGAGGTGTCGCCCATACACTCCAGCCTGAACCGTTACGGCGTTTACGGCCTCTTTATCCAGCGCAGTTTCCCCAAGAACCTTACCTACGGAATGAAGATGTTCGATGCCCCCGACGGCTCAATCATTGCCGTGGAGCCGGGTCAGATAGGCGGCCGTGAGGATAACGGTGAGGAACTCTACCTGAGCGGGTGGGCATTGCTGTTCTCGCCCCAACTCATTCACAGTACGGACCTGGAGCCCAGGATGAAGGATTACCGTTTCTTCTCCTATTTTGCCACCGAGACGCTGGTGATGGAGACGTCGGAGTGGGGCAGGATAACCCAGCTGCTCACACAATTAAGGCATGAGTTGCAGGAGAATACGGATTCACCTGCGCTTCGAACAGTGATACTCGGATATATCCGCTTGATATTGGAATACTGCAACAGGATATATCTGCGTCAGCTTTCCAAGGAGGACAAGAGCTCATCGGACCTGCTTAAAAGGTTCAACAGCTTGTTACGTGATTACTACTTTCAGCAGCGTCAATTGGATCTGGGAGTGCCAACGGTACAATATTGTGCCGACCAGCTGGCGTATTCGGCCCGATACCTGGGCGATGTGGTGCATAAGGCTACCGGCGGCACGGCCATCGGCTACATACATTCATTCGTAATTGAGCAGGGCAAGAACCTTCTGATGAACGGCCATAACATCAATGAGACCGCACACCTGCTGGGTTTTGACTATCCCCACCATTTTACACGTCTGTTCAAGAAAATTACCGGCATCACACCCCGCCAATTCACAAAGTGACGCAAAGGGAAACGACCCCTTTGCGTCGCGAAATAACTCCGAAAGAGCAACTCTTGCACTTGTTATTCCTGGAAGGAGTAACCGTAACCGGCGCGGGTGATGAGATGATCTGCGTAAGGCTCGATTTTCTTGCGGATGCGGGTGATGTTGACATCAACCGTGCGGGCATTGACAACGACGTCATCGGGCCAGACTGACTGGAGCAACTGCTCACGTGAATAGACCGTGCCACGGTTCATGAGGAACAGTTTGAGCATCTCATACTCAGTCTTGGTGAATGGGACCTGCTGTCCGTCAATGGTTACGGTCTTGCTGTCCGTATCCAACTGTATGCCTTTGTAACGTATGCCGTTACGTGTGGCGCGCAGACGGGATTCAACTACGTTGATGATGTAGTCTCCGTTCTTTTCGCACTCTATGATAAGATCAGCGAATACGGTTCCGTTATCGTAGTCGTAAATGTGCTGGTCAAGATTGCTGATGTTCCATTGCTTGAGTCGGTTGCGGCAACCGTTTATGCTGTTCTCAAGCTCCTCGGACAGGGTTATGTCATACTCCTCACGACGTCCGGCCAGAAGTTCGTTCATACGGGTCAGGGCCTGATCCAGGAGTCCGAACATCTGCTGAACTCCGGCTTCCTGCTCATCGTTGAATACAATGCTGTTCTCCCTCTTGCGGCGCATGATTCGTGCCAGTCCGAAGCAACTGTCACCTATTGACTCCAGTTCACCTATCTGACGGAGCATGGCGCGTATCTTCTCTTTGGTGTCGTCTGACAAATGTGCATCACCCACATCACCCAGGTACTTGCCAATCTCCTGTTCCATGCGGTCGCTAATGTCCTCGGTCTTCTGGATGCGTTCAAACAGTTTCTTGAACTCCTCATCCTGCGTGGTGGCATAGAGTTCCTTAACCATCTGGAACATGTGCTGCATCTTCTCGCCGAATATAACAATCTCCTTCTGTGCCTGCAGGACCGATATTTCCGGAGTCTTCATGATACCGCCGCGTATGAACTGCAGACGGAACTCGTCCTCCTCATCTGTCTTGCGGGGCTTGATGATATTGCATACCAGTTTCTCAAGTTGAGGTATAAAACCTATCAGAAGTGATGTGTTTATCACGTTGAACGCCGTATGGAACGTGGCAAGCGCAAATGTGAGTCGTGCCGGGTCAACTGCATCGGCCGTGACATCAATGCCTACTACGCGGCATACCATCCTTACAAACGGGAAGAAGAGTATCAGCACCCAAACTACGCCTATCACATTGAACACCAGATGGGCCATAGCAGCGCGGCGTGCCTGTGTGTTGGCCGACATCGCGGCCAGGTTTGCTGTCAGGGTGGTACCTATATTCTCACCCATAACCAGCGCAATACCTTGGAATATGGTTATCACTCCGGTTGAGCAAAGCACCATGGTGATAGCCATAAGTGCGGCCGATGACTGCGCAATACAGGTAAGTATGGTGCCTATAAGAAGGAACAGCAGAATGGTCCAGTAACTGCCTGAGTCAAATGATGCAAAGAAGTTTACGACTGCAGGATTGTGCGCCAGGTCCATGTCGCGGCCGGTCTGGTTGAGCATGCCTAAGGCAAACAGCAGAAAACTGATTCCGAAAAGGAAATCGCCTATATAACGGTGCTTACCTAATTGAATAAGGATGATTCCTATCAGGAATGCCGGCCAGACCAGATTTGCAATGTTGAATGAGAATCCTGCCGACATGATCCAGGCGCTCAGCGTGGTACCTATGTTGGCACCCATTATGACCGATATTGCCTGGCTCAGTGTAAGAAGTGCCGCGTTTACGAATGACACAGTCATTACGGTGGTTGCTGCCGATGACTGCACGGCTACTGTTACAAGTGCTCCTGTTGCTACCCCTGAGAAACGGTTGGTGGTCATTGCGCCCAACAGGTGACGCAGTTGCGGGCCTGCCATCTTCTGCAACGCCTCGCTCATGACCTTCACAACTAACATCTTTTTCTTTTTGTTTTCATGGCAAATATAAGGCAATTCTCTCGTTTCAAAAAGACCTCAGATTGATTGTAACATAATCTTAATATCGTTTATTTCCGGAACAGATATGCTACGATGGCGCCGCTGATGTTGTGCCAGACGCTGAATATGGCGCCGGGTATGGTAGCTAAAGGGTAGGCGGCAAAGTGCAGGGTGGCCAGTGATGATGCCAGACCGGAGTTCTGCATACCTACTTCTATTGATATGGCACGTTTCTTGGGCTCAGATAGTCTGAGCAAGCATCCTATAACGTAACCCAGTCCCAGTCCGCATATGTTGTGGAGCATCACTACAAGCACGATAATCAGACCACCTGCCAGCAACTTGTTTGCATTGGCCGCAATTACGATAGCTACGATAAATGCAATAGCCACCGATGAGAATGCGGGCAGATAATCGACGGCCTTATCGGTAAACTTGGGCCAAAGACTCTTTATGATAAGACCTACTACAATGGGTAGAATTACCACCCAGAGTATGCTCAGCAGCATTCCAAGCACATCCACGTTGATACTCTCGCCGGCAAGCGCCCATGTGAGCAGCGGAGTGAGGAACGGGGCCAGAATAGTGGATACTCCAGTCATGCCCACTGACAGTGCCAGATCTCCTTTGGCCAGATAGGTTATTACGTTCGATGCGGTACCGCCGGGGCAGCAACCCACCAGTACCACGCCCAATGCCAGTGCATCATCGAGCCTGAACACACGTGCCAGCACCCATGCCAGAAGGGGCATGATGGTGAACTGGGCCAGACAGCCTATGATGATATCCTTGGGACGGCTGAATACGATCTTGAAATCCTGCAGGTTGAGCGTAAGACCCATACCGAACATGACAACGCCCAGCAGATAGTTTATGACCGTGGGGCGTATTTTGGAGAGTGTATCGGGAAATACAAATGCCAGCACTGCAGCTGCAAATACCAGCACGCCCATGTACTTGGAGATGAACTGACAGATTTTTTTCATATACTCTTACCGTTGTGCAAAAGTAAATGATTTATGGCGTTGAGGATGCCGTCTTCATCTACAGGGTCAGTTATGTAATCGGCATGCTGTTTAAGCTCAGGAGTGGCATTGCCCATTGCTACGCCTATTCCTGCCTGCAGAATCATTGAGAGGTCATTGCCGCCGTCGCCAAAGGCGATGGTGTGGCTGGGGTCAAAATCCTTATATCGGGCAATTGCCTGAATGCCTTTGCCTTTATCGGCCTCACGGGCGGTTATGTCAGTAAACTCGGGATGCCATCGGCCGGACACGCAATTAGGCATCCGTTGAAGCATCTGCTTTTCATAATCGGCATCAAAGAAGGCGGTCAGTTGCAGGACATCCTGATTTAGCAGTTCCTCAAGGGGTGATGTATGGTCAAACTCCTTTACGTTGAGATACTGACGGAATACGCGATCCACACTGCCGGTAGGGTCAAGTACTGCTGCCTTGTCACGTCCCACTACAATCAGACCATATCCCTTTTCCTGTGAGTCCTGGACACAGGTAATCACATCCTGATGAGGTATGGGATGATAGCACACAAGTTCCTTGCCAATATAACACAGTGCGCCGTTTATGGTTATGTATCCGTCAATAAGATGCTCAATTGCGCCCAGATTGGAGATAATCATGGGCGGACGTCCGGTGGCGATATATATTTGTGCTCCGTTTGCTTTGGCATCGGTCAATGCACGGATGGTAGATTGCGGAATCTGGTGGGTATTGAAACTCACCAGCGTTCCGTCAATATCAAAAAACAATGCGTACTTATCGGTCATTATTCGCAGTAGTTGTGGTCAACTACGATTGTTACCTGTAATCCAGGTGTCAAGGGTTCAATCTGTGCTGTCAGTTTGCTTACTAGTGCTGCATCATCGTGTGTTGTATCATCGGGCACTACATCTACAGTAAGCATATTGTCTTTTTCTGAGTAGTAGAAACCATGTACTTGCACAATCTCCTTATTTGCAGCCAGCGTCTGAATAACCTTGTTCTGCAGTTCTGTGCGTTTATTATCGCCGGTGGCTGCGGCATAAACTCCAACCGTCATTATGATTCCGTGCCGCTCAAACATTATAGTTGATATCCTGCGTGTAAGACCATGAATATCATGTGCGTTCATTGTGTCATATACGCTGATATGCAGTGAGCCTATCTTTACATCGGGACCGTAGTTGTGGAGAATCAGGTCATACACTCCATGAACGCCTTCAAATTCAGAAACCTCTTTCTTTATCTGGCTGGCAAGCTCTGCCGGTATGCTTGTGCCCAGCAGGTCATTCACTGGCCCTGCAAGCATCTCAATACCAGCCTTGATGATAACTACCGATATCAATGCGCCCAGAATACCGTCAAGAGATACATTCCACAGCAACATAACTCCAGCCGATACAAGTGTGGCCAATGTGATGATAGCGTCGAATAGGGCATCGGCCCCGGAGGCGGTCAGGGCATCGCTCTTTAGTTGCTCACCTTTGCGCTTTACATACAGTCCCAGCACAATCTTTACAGCAATAGCTACGATGATCACGATAAGCGTAACTGTTGTGTAACTGGGCTTTGTGGGCTCGATAATCTTCTTTACGGATTCTATCAGTGACGTAATACCTGCCGATAGCACAATCACCGCAATGATGATGGCGCTGAAATACTCAATCCGGCCAAACCCAAACGGATGCTTGCGGTCAGCAGGGCGTTGTGACAGTTTTGTACCAACTATAGTAATAACGCTTGACAGCGCATCGCTCAGGTTGTTAACCGCATCCATCACAATAGCCACGCTACTGGCCAACACGCCAACCGCAGCCTTGAAACCAGCCAGCAGCACATTGGCCCCAATACCAATCCAGCTAGTCCTTATTATCTGTTTGCTTCTATCCATATCCTTTTATTGCATATGTCTGATTTGAAATTATTATCTTTTAATACAGGAACCCGAACATCCATATTGGTATGGAATGTCCCGATGCGTATTCCAGATTATCTTTCACTAGGTAACCTGATTGAGCCTCCTTAATCTGCTGGCCTTTCTTGTTTTTGCCACCAACCTCGAAAGTGATTCCGTTAATCTCAAAATCGGATATCTTTGATGATGTTGGCTTGCAAACTTGCCTGGTCCAGGCCAGGAAGTTGGTCTCCCGCATATTTCCGCCGTTTATTATTCCGTCTTCTGAAAGCGAATAAGCAATGTTACTATTGCCCAGATACAGTTTTTCTATTTTGCCTAGTATGGTGTCGCTATAGCCTGGATCCCTTAGTGCATTGAACAATCCGGACGTTTCCAGATAACCTATGTAATCCGGAACGACGTTGCGGCTAAGTGACAAATCCCGGCCTAACGTTTCATTGCTGGGTTTGAAGGGGACGCTTTTGGCTAGTATATACATCAGTTTCTTGAGTTTTGCGGCAGCGGCCACTGTCATCTCTGCGTATTTGGGAATATCGTCCTCAATGTTGGCCAGGATTGCGTTCTGGAGACGGATTTCAGCATCGCCTTCCTTGAAAAATGGATAGAACCCAATGCGGCAGTACTCCTTGTAGTATTTTATTGGCCGATGCTCACCGTATGGGAAATCCACTTTACCTTGAAGAATCTCTTCAAGTGTAGAGGTCTTGAGGTTCCATCCGTTACGGATGTTCAGAAACTCGCGGAATGACAGACCTGGCATCTCATAAGGGATACTGCGGCGACTCAGGTCAGCTTTGTTGTCTTGCTTGAGAGCCAGGAGGCTGCTGCCGGAATATACAACTTGTAGAGAAGGATAGTCATCATAAATGTTCTTGATCTCGGTGGACCAACCTTTGTATTTATGGATTTCGTCTATATAAAGACGCTTTCCTCCATGAGAAAAGAAAGTACCGGCCAATTCATAAAGTGTATGGCCAGCAAAGTACATGTTATCGGCCGACACATAGAGGGTCTCATCCAGATTATCATACTGTTTGATGTGCTGAAGCATTAGGGTGGATTTTCCAACACCCTTTTGACCCATGATACAGATGAGGCGGCTGTTCCAGTTGATTATATCATGGAAACTGCGGAAATAGCTCATCGGGGTGAGCGATAGCTTGATGCGGAAAGTGTTGTACAGATTCTCCATAATCGGTCATTTTTCTTGCAAATATAATACTTTGCACTAAAAATAGTGCAGAAAATCTAGAAAAATGCACAAAAATTAATGCAGAATCGTCTTGTGATACTTAATCTTTAATCCAGTCCTCTATTGTCTTCTTTGAGGCGCCGTTAAGGAGTTTGCCCGGTTTCCAGTTTATGGCGGGATATTGTGCCTGGAACTGCTTATCGGCACCGGATACGTCACTGCCGCCGGATGTAGCAAAGAACCTTACAGTCTTGCCTTCAAAGCCATAGGCCTCGATAAAGGTGTTGATGATGGTGGGGGCAGTGTACCACCATACTGGGAATCCTATGTAGATGATGTCATAACTGCCGGCAACCATCATCACGGCCACCGGCAGTCCTGCAATTTAACCCTAATTGCTTATATGAGGAAGTGACCTATACCAGGGTATAGTATCACAGTGTACAAAGGTATCCTGAACTTATTAAGAAATTGTTTCAACTATGTTACAATAATGTTACAATATGTGGTTCGGATACAATACAAATAGAAAAAGCTGATATCGACTGATTTTGTCCAAAATCGCACGCTTTCAGATGAGCTGTCTCCAATAAGATTGATTCCCTATGTCTTCAAGAAACGGTTGAATAAAAATGATTATATTCGCAGATAATAAGAATCAAGTGTATGAAAATAACAACCTTACTTTTGTTGACGCTTATGATGACCGTACCGGCGGTATCTCAGACTCCGCTTCTGGGTGGTGAGCTCAGTAACTCTGCAGCCACCTCGGTAGCCGATATTGATGAGGTGTTGCCGCGCATGAAAGAAATCGGACTCAACACTGTACTAGTTCCGGCATACTGGGAGCTGATGGAACCAGAGGAGGGCATGTTTGACTTTACGCTCATTGACCGGACAATTGATGTAGCCAGGAGTGAAAATCTCAATATTGTATTCCTGTGGTTTGGTGCGTGGAAGAATTCCATGTCCTGCTACGCACCCGGATGGTTCAAACAGGACACCAAGAGATTCCCAAGGGCCCAGACCGCCAGCGGCAAACCAATGGAGATAGCAAGCTGTTTCAGCGATAATGTGCTGCAGGCCGACCTTAAGGCATTCAAGGCCCTTATTAGCAGGATTGCGCAGAAAGACCCCCAGCACCAGGTTGTCACCATGATTCAGATAGAGAATGAGATAGGAATGCTTGAGTCGGCACGTGACCATACCGCACTTGCAGAGAAAGCATACAATGGTCCTGTCCCGGCAAATCTGCTCAAGGCTCTGGGTATAAAGAAAGGCGGCACATGGTCCGATGTCTTCGGCACCGACGATTATGCCGATGAAAAATTCATGGCATATCACTATGCCTGCTATGTGGAACAGCTGGCTCAGGCAGCCCGCTCCATACATGATATGCCTCTATTTGTGAATGCGGCCATGAACAGCCGTGGGCGCAAGCCTGGCGATTACCCGTCGGCCGGACCGTTGGCTCATCTTATTGATTTCTGGAACACAGGAGCCCCAAGCATCGATTTCCTGGCTCCTGATATATATGACACAGGATTCAAGTCCTGGGCATCGCAGTATGCCATTCCTGCCCGCCCACAGGATGGCGGCAAGGTAAAGAACCGTCTGTTTATCCCTGAGACCCGTTGCAGCGGGAACTGCGGAGTACGCGCCTTGTATGCTTTCGGCGAGCATGACGCTCTGGGATTCTCACCTTTTGCCATAGACCAGGCAAGCCCTAGTGAGACAGCCAATATAACAAAGGCCTATAACCTGATAAATCAAGTCTCAAGCATAGAGCCCAAAAGCAAAAAGAACAACTGGGGATTATTGTTTGACCAGGAGGATAGCGAGCGCATTATAGATGATGATGGCACAGTAATGACTTGCCGTCATTTCTACACTCTGCCCTGGGATGCGCGAGCCACCGATGGCTCTGTATGGCCAGAGGGCGGTGCCATCCTTATCAAACTTGGCAAATATGACTACATTATGGCCGGATGTGGCGTAGTGGTTGATTTCAAGACCCGCACAGAGAAAGAGCAGGAGCAGCAAAAGACGCTGGGCGAAGACGGTTTTACCGAATCCGGAGAAGGGGTAGAATCAAAACCGTCAGACAAATTCAAAGGTAAACGCCTGGGCTTGCTGTCTGTCGATGAGATAGAGATAACCCCGGAAGGGGAGTTTGTCTATCAACGCCGTCACAACGGCGATCAGAGCCATCAGGGCCGCCACGCCCGCATAGGAACCGATGACTGGAAGATACTGCACATTAAACTCTATGAGTATTAAAAACGGCTGTGCTATTTAATAAATGTCTGCATTTCCGGCGATGATAACTGTGACCATAATGGCCAATACAATACTGATCTTTTTCCTATCTGTAGTTATAAAATTCAAATGTATTGGCGAATATACAAAATTTTATCGTTTGCGACGCAGCAGGTTGCGCAAACGTATCAGTGGCTTGGTCTTTATAGTCTTGACGTGGCGGTTTATCTTGTCTTCGGCCATATCCTTGAAAGGAATCAGGATTCCGGAGTCATAGATATCGCCGAATTCGTCATTGATTCCTGTGCCGAAATACTGCATGTGCGGAGACAGGTTCATATAGGAGTTTACTAGCGGCGGAATGCTTACTCCATAATTTGACACGTATGCCTTGAGAATACGGTAATCCTCCTTGAAAGTAAGCCCCTTGAGGACCTTTATATATTTTAGCGGGTGTTTTACCCCTGCCGGTTTGGCCAACTTGACTCTGCGCATTTTTGCTGCGCCGAACCATTTGTTCAGGAAAACCTGGATCATCTCACGGGCAGGAGTAGGGTATTGGCGGTAAATGGTCATCTTGCCAAAGAAATACTTCATACGGCCCTTATACATAACCATTAGTGCTCCCAGTCCGTCAAATAGGTTGTCTAGAGCAAATATGCTCTTGGCGCCACCTTTGGAACTCTGGTAGTCTATGGTTACGAATGATCGGCCCAGTTCAATGGTATGTGCCAGATAGTCTTTGATGAATTTCTTTGAGAAACGGAACATGTGAGATGAAGTTAATATGGGCTGTCCGTGTTTGTCATAGACTATATCATCACAAAGTACATAACGGTATCCGCCTATGATACGCTCGGCTTCCGGGTCCCACAGCACCAATTGCTTATAGCCGTATGCGGCATCGGTATCGAACTTATCTATGTCAAGTTCAAGGCCCGTGCCGCCGCCTCCGGCACGGAAAGCTTCCTCACGCAGACGTCCTATCTCGCGAATGACATCGGGAGCATTTTCATTATCAACCACATAGATTTCGTTGCCACCATGGTTTGTGGTGCGCAACAACTTGTCCTGTGTCAGTTGTGACTTGAGAATCTCTTTACTGACGGGGTCTATTATCTTTTTCATAGGGCGTATGTTGTTTGCTTTATCTTTTCAACCTGCTCCTGTATATTGCCGTGTTTGTCAAATGAACTCCATGGTATGGGTTTTCCTATTACAATGCGGTATGTCTTGCCTTGCGATCGGTACAGCTCATCAGGCAGATAAATCATTGCCAGCGGGAATTTGAGTTTAAGGAGTTGCTGGATGCGTCCCATACGGTAAAAATGCCGGGAATTTGTGCCGTAAAAATGAATGGGGACAATATCCCTGTGATTCTCTATACTCTTGACCAGGAATGTCTTGCTCCAACGGCGGTCCATAATAATACCGTGATTGCGGCGTGATACTTGTCCGGCAGGAAAGTCAAGAATGTGAGTGCTGCCGCTGTAAACGCTGTCAATGCCCTGCTTGAGCTGTCGGCTCTGCATTCCTATCTTGTTTACGGGAACAATCATTGGTTTCAGTCCGTCAATGTTTGTCAGGAAATCATTGCCTAATAGCTTGATATCGCCTTTTTGACCGATTACCGAGAGTAATGCCAGACCATCGGCTCCTCCAAGAGGATGGTTGGATACAAATGTGTAAGGGCCACCATTGGGAATTGTTCCCTTTACATGTAGCGTGATATTCAGATATTCCAATGCCTTGTCGCAGAACTCCAGTCCGTAGTAGTCCTTTTCAAAGAAACGGTTCAGGAAATCCTCGTGGAACAGACGTCTCAGATACCACAGCAACAACTTAGGTACCTTTCCGCTACGGGAGCGTTTCTCAAGCATCTGCTTAATATCAAGTTTCATCTATGAAAGTTTATGCCGATGCTAAGGTAGAAACAAAGTATTCTGATTCCAATCAGATTTAAATTTAGAGGAAATATTACTATATATGCGTAATTGTGCAGAATATCATTCCATTAAAACGCTGATATTAGCCTCTGGCGGAAAAATGGCACGGGTGGTACTATTTTAGTAGTTGTAGCGGCGGCGGAAAGCTGTCAGAAGGATGACGGACATTATGAGAGCCAGGAGATCGGCCAGGTCAACGGCCAGCCAGACTCCGTCCAGGCCCAGGAATACAGGCAGTACGAATATGGCGCCCAGCTCAAAAACGAGAGTGCGGGTGAATGCCGCCGCAGCTGATACCAAGCCGTTGTTCAGGGCTGTAAAGAATGCCGATACGAACATGTTCAGACCGCATATCATGAAGCTGAGCATGTAAAGACGTATGGCGTGCGCAGTAAGTGACTTTAGTTGCGGATCATAGCTGACGAATAAGCCTGCCATGGGGTTGCTTAAGACCTCGGACACAATAGTGAGCAGCGTACCTATTACAAAGAGCAGTATCAAGCTATTGTGCAGCAGATTCTTGAGCTCAGCATGGTTCTGTGACCCGTAGTTGTAACTGATTACGGGCGATACGGCGAGGTTGAACCCTATGAACGCCGATGCATAGATAAATCCTATATACATGAGTATGGCGTACACAGCTACGCCATCCTGACCTATAAGGCACATGAGCTGCAGGTTATAGCACATGCTGACTATGCTTAACGCTATATTGCCTACATATTCAGACAGACCATTGGTACATACGCGGCCGATGACACTCCCTGAGGTTTTGGTCCGTACAAATCTAAGATGAGTCTTGTTGCGTTTCTTTGAACTGAAATAGTAAAGCGGATAGAGCCCTCCTACGGCCATTCCTACGGCGGTTGCGATGGCGGCTCCTACCAGCCCCCAGCCAAATACCACTATGAAAAGAGCATCGAGCGCAATGTTTATCAGCCCGCTTATTATGGAGAGTTGGGTACCTATCTGAGGAACCTCGGCTGTCATGTATAATGACTGGAAAGCCATCTGGATCATATATAGCGGCATGACAATCAGTACAATACGGCCATATGTGACGCAATATCCGATCATCTGTTCATCGGCACCCAGCATCAGGCTTATTGGCCTAATGAATATCATGAAAAGGATGGTCAGTATAATTCCTATGATGAACAGCGTCTTTACAATCATGGAGAATGTACGGCAGGCGCGTTCATTGTCACCCTGGCCCAGAATCATGGCTACCAGTGCACTGCCGCCTGTTCCGAACATGAGGCCAATTGCTCCTGTCATCATTATGGCCGGCCAGATAAGATTGAGAGCTGCAAAAGGCGTTGTTCCGGTAAAGTTTGATACGAAAAGCCCGTCGGCGATGCTGTAGGCCGATATGGTCAGCATCATTAGTATGGACGGGAGCGATGAGCGTATCATCCTCCGATATCCCCAGGTTCCGGCAAGTTCAATCTTCATAGCCTACAAAGATACGGAGAAGCCGGCAATGGCCCAAATGCCGGGCTGGGGGACACAGCCGTAATCTATGTAGCTCTTGTTTGTGAGGTTGTTACCTTCGATGAATATTGTAAGGTTTCGCTTTTCCCATTGCAGACGAGCATCGGTCAGGAAATAGGGCTCGTAATTATAGACCAGTCCGTCAGTACCGGTATATGAACCTGCGCGGTCCTGATAGCGGCAGTTAATGCCTAAAACAAGGTTGGGGAGTATTCCGAAACGCACTCCGGCTACAGCCTTGTGCTTGAGATATTCCAGAGTGGAACGGCTCTGGATACCCTGTACATCAACTTTCTCCAGGCTGATGTAACTGTATGCTATGTCTGCTGAACGCAGCAGATGCTGTGACGGTATGAGTGTCTCAAAGTCAAATGATGCCTTGAACTCAGTTCCCCAAGAGTTGACCTGAGTGAAATTGACTGACTCCCAATGGCGTTGCTCCTGGGGTAGGGTTATATCCATTATCCAGTCAATCATGTCGGTTCCGTGATTGTAGAACAGTGATGCCGATGCCTGAATGCCGTCATAGTCTGTGTATCGGAGTCCAATGTCATATGATGTCAGTTTCTCGGGCTTCAGATGCTTGTCGGCCTTGTATCCGCCTACGCTGTAATAGAGTTCTGTAACTGACGGCAGGCGCAGTGAGGTGTTGTATGTGGCGAATGCCTTCAACCGGTTTGTGAGCCTGTAACTCATATCAACGCCTGGATAAATGCTGAAATCACGTCCGTTCCAGGTGTTGCGAACGCCTACGGCTCCTGTACTCACGGCAAATTTTCCGATGGTTACGTTGTGCTCCAGAATGACGCTCAGGTTCGTGCGGTTAAGTCCGTAAATATAGTCACGTTCAGTTCCTTTTATGTGTATGGGGTTGTCTAACGGCTCACCAAGATTGCCGCTCACAAGATTCTCATTTTTAAGTTCCAGACCGATAGCCGTACGTCCCAGTTTCCAGTCAAACCAGCTGTTAAGGGCTGCTCCGGTTACATCAGAGCGATGATAATTGAAAGGGACCGCAGTTTCGCTGCCGCGAATCAGTTCAAAACGGTCCTGGTTGTGGTTCCACCAGATGCTTGGATGTATATTTACAATACCCACTTTGGCTTCCGCCTGCAGTGCGGTATATGTCTTTAAGGTATGCTCAAACTGGTCATCGTATTTGGCTGAGTAGAAGGTGTTGCTGCCCCAATCCTTGACGCTCACGCCTGCATGCCAGTTAATGCGCAGATTATCACCTGTGTAGCTTCCTTTGTAAAAAGATTTCTTATATTCAAAGTCCGCATTAAGACCTCCGTTTTTATTGCGGCTGTAACCGTCGGAGCGTCCGTAACCCACGGAGAGCATATTGTTCCAACTCTTACTTACGGCTGATGCACTCACTCCGCCAGCGGCATATCCGTAACTACCGCCTTCAGCATGGGCCTGTGCCGATGTCCTTGCTGCAGTCTTGGTTACGATATTGATTGCACCCATCAGCGATGATGACCCGTATGCACGCCCAGCAGGTCCCTCCAGAACCTCGATATGGTCAATGTCGTTCATATCAACGGGGAAATCAAAAGAGTTGTGGCCGGTCTGCGGATCACAGATATTTATTCCGTCAAGCAGTATGGCAACCTGTTCAAAATTACCGCCACGAACGCCTACATCGGTCTGTGCGCCCATCGGTCCTCGCTGCCGTACATCTACACCTACGGCATATTTGAGTATATCATTGACAGATAGGACGGGGTAAGCAGCTATCTCATCGGCCGTCATGACATTGGTAATACGGACAGCATCGGGTAGGGCGGTCTTTATTCTTGATGCAGTTACCTCAATCTCGTCCATTCTGTAAAACAGAGAGTCAGTGCTTTCGGCATATAATGAAACGCTGCCGGCAGTTTGCAACAGCAACACGGCAGCGATCAATTTACGGCATATATTCGTCATATGTTTTTGCGGTCAACCAATCAGGCCGCGAAGATATCGGAAAGATTCCTTGTAAACAAATTTTGTCATCCCTTTTTCTGCTTCTTCAGGTACTGGCGTGTGTTCATTCCAGTCTCTTGCTTGAATGCCCGGTGGAAGGCCTGCCTTGTATTGAAACCGCACATTTGTCCTATTGATTCTATCTTGTATGATTTATGTGCGGTATCACTATTGAAAATACGTATGGCTTCTTTAATCCTGTAGCTGTTAAGGAAGGTCGAGAAATTGACTCCCATATTTGTATTGATTGCTTTTGACAAGGTGCTTCTGTTTGTCCCCAGCAGCTTGGCCAACTTGTCGAGAGTGAGAGAGCAGTCTGTAAATACACGTTCATCCTCCATTTTAGTCTTGATATCCTGAAGTAATCTGGTGTCGGGATTATCATTGGCATTGATGTGATGATCCGGAAACAAGTATTTGCGTAGTGCTTTGTCGCGCCTGATAAACAGCACGACAAACACTGTGAGTGCGCTTGCCAGCAGAATGACCAATAGGATTAGTAGAATAAGCAAATTATTGTTACCCATAGAGACTAAGCTAATTTTTTAGCAAATATAATGTGATTCTTATTATATTCGCAGTTGATTTAAAAAATCTGTTATGGGTAATGTTAGAAAAGCTTTGGTGAACGATGAATGGATTGTAGTCGTTCTGGGATTCATTGTGCTGGCACTCTGCGTGCTGTTTCCTAATGTGATGAACAGTTTCAAGATTCCGGGTATTCTGGTCGGTCAGTCGGCAAATGCGCTGGGCAGTCTTCAGGGATGGTTGGGTGCAGTATATATCTTTGTGTTTGTACTGGCTCTGCTGTATCTGTCATCGGCACTTACAGGCAAGCCGTTCAAGGGTATATTTCTGTCTTTCCTTGTAATATGTCTACTCACAGTGGTTTCATTGGCACTTGCCACAATCCCGTTCTGCAAGAAATACGGTCTTGAGGCTGTGCTTTTTGCGGTTATACTGGGCCTGATAATAAGCAATTTCTTCAAGATTCCCGATTGGCTTAAGCCTGCCATTCAGAGTGAGTTCTATATCAAGATCGGTATTGTATGCCTGGGTGCAACTGTGCTTTATCAGGAGGTTCTCAAAAGTGGTGCATACGGTCTTGCACAGGCTCTGATAGTGGTTCTGTGCGTATGGTATTTCGGTTTCTGGATATCACGTAAGGTGTTCAAGGTTGACGATGAGATGGCAACCATGCTGGCCAGTTCTGTAAGTATCTGCGGTGTATCGGCCGCCATTGCCACCTGCGGTACAATCAAGGGTGACCAGAAGAAACTCTCATACGTGATTTCACTTGTGATGGTGGTTGCTATTCCTATGCTTTACCTTATGCCGTTGCTTTGCAACTGGCTGCTGCCGCTGTTCTTCCCTGGCAATGAACTGGCTCAGGCACAGGTTGCTGGTGCTTGGATTGGCGGTACCATCGATACAACCGCAGCCGTAGCTGCATCGGGTGGAATCCTGGGCGATGAGGCAGGGCAGACTGCTGTTATCGTAAAGGCTTCACAGAATGTTCTGATTGGTGTGGCTGCATTCTTTATCTCGCTGTATTGGTCTTTCCGCGGTACACAGGGCGTTGAGAAGACATCGGGCAAGGTTATATGGGAGCGCTTCCCCAAGTTTGTGGTTGGCATGGTGATTGCTTCAATAGTGTTCAGCATATTCTTTGCAGGCAAGAGTGCCGACGGCATTGCCTACAAGAGCCTGGCCAAGAACTTCCAGAACATATTCTTCTCAATCGCTTTTGTCTGCATAGGTCTTGAGACTAACTTCAAGCAGATATTCGCTAAGGAGAACAACCAGTCACTTAAGGCGTTCCTTGCCGCCCAGGGATTCAATATTCTGTTTACGCTGCTGGTTGCAGGAATCCTATTCGGAGTCATCAAGAACTGAATCTGATAGTTTAACAATAAGATGAACCCCAAAAGATATTCAAAAATCTTTTGGGGTTCACTTTTAAAGGTGATTCCTTTATTGTGCTTTGCCTTGGTATGATGTGGGGGTTGAGCCAAAGTTGAGTGAGAAGGTTAACAGGTCATCCATAATCTCACCCTGAAATCCTTTCACCGTGTAGTTTGGGTATTCACCGCCCATGGCAAGCGGCACGATACTGTCACAGGAAAGGATGGCTCCTTTTTCTGTCTTCTTAACGACTATTCCAGGTATGGTTACATCCAGTGACACAGGCATTCTGGGCGAGAATTTTACCTTATATAGAATAATGGATGCAGAATCCGCTCTCTCTGTTGCATTAAAGCTGACTTTTATGCTATCGGTGTCAAATGCTCCGCTGGAGGCATTTACGGTAAGGGTTCCTGAGTAATCGGTACTTTTAAGGACCGAAACAGGCTCCTCATTCTCTTTTTCCAATTTGTCACAACCGGCAAGGACTGCCGCAATGGCAAGCATAATGTAAATTGATTTCTTCATTGTATTTATAAATTAATGTTTGTTCCTATCATTATCATTCTTGGCTTACAGGAGGCATAGAACTCATTGCCCACAGATTTGAAATAGAAAGTGCGGCCCTGTGTGCCGGTCAGATTATCACCGCGAACGTAGATCTCCCAGTCCCCAAAGACAAATGCTATACGACAACCGGCCTTGAGCCGGAAAGGTTCCTGTCTTGAACCGGTTTCATCCCAATTAAACGGACCGGCACCGTTAAGGCTGGCATCTATGTCAAGCGTGTTGTTGTTGATCCTGAGGCTGTATCCTGCGCCTAAATTTAAAGTATGTTTGGGAACATAGGGCAGGAGATTGCCCGAATAGTCTAAGTTGCCGTCGTAGTAGCTTACAAAGCGGGCATCACACCACGACCATGAAATATGTGAGCGGAACTGCTCCGGATTCCAGCACAGTTCTGTTTCCACACCTATACTGCGGCTACGGCCGGCATTTGTCATCATGCGGCCGGTTGACATTCCGGGCGGGAATACAGTCAGCTGCTGATTACGTACATCCATATAATAGGCAGATGCATTGGCACTGAACGTGCCTTTGCGCAGACGGGTTCCAAGTTCCAGATTCCACGCGTATTCTGGATCATATTCCGTGTTATCGGCCGAAACCGATACGAACTGTTTGTCAAGATATACTCCAAGATCCTGCATCACGGCGTTCATGGTAAGGTTCTGGAGTATGTCAGAGAATATCTGCGTGTTAAAGCCTCCTGAGCGGTATCCTTTTGAGACGGTAGTGTAGAGTGTAACGGCATCGGTTGCCTTAAACAGTGCCGACAGTTTGGGAATAAGTTCTAAATGATGGTGGCTTACAGCTCCTAAGTATGGAACGTCCAGTTCTTTGTCTTGAGTCATGACGGGCTCAAAACGGTAGTGAAGACGTGCCATGCAGTCATAATCCATATTGCCGCCTTCATAGTCCAGACGTAGGCCGGCTGTAATGATCCAGCGGCCCAGGTCAAAGACAGATTCGTGGAAAAGAGCAGTGTTCCATGTGTCTATCAAAAAGTCTGAGTTTACGGGCATTGTTACATCGGAAATAGCTAGTTGGCCTATTTCAGCGGGGATATGGCTGTTGGCGTTATTCAGTATCAAAGTTTCTATACCATCGCGTTTGAACACTACAGGGGCGTAAAGACTGTTTCTTTTATAAAAGGAGAATAATCCGGTCTGTGGCTTCCAGATGGCATTGTCATCAGCACGGCGGAATGTGAGTTCCAGCGTTCCGGCTCCGCTCAACTGTTTCTGCTGCAGGGTGAAAACAGAGCGGTCTGTGTAATCCTGATCCATGCGCATATCATCGGATAGCAGTTGCAGAGAGGTAATAATATCGGTTTTTATTGTCTGACCGCAATAATGCAGCTTGAATCCTTCTATAACCGATAGCCTGCGGTAGCTTCCCTCATCATTATAAGATACCGGATACAGAGTGTCGTTCTGCCATAGCCCGTATGCAAATCCACCTTCTTTAGATACATTTACGGAAAGGATATTGGATATACACATGTTTTCATGGGAGTGGTTCTGCCATTTCCAACGCAGGGCAAGGCCGTCGTACGGGTCACACTGCGCATTCTTGTATGTGTTGATGAAAAAGCCGTCTGTATGCCTGTATGTGGTAGTCAGTGCATTGTTGCCTATTATGAAAGATGCTCCGGCTCTGACAGTATTTGCGTTTCCGTATTCCAGGCTGATAACAGGTCTTGCACCATCAGTGGGAGAGAGGGTGGACAGTGATAGTACTCCGCTCATGCTGTTGCGCCCGTAAAGCGTTCCTTGAGGGCCGCGGAGCATGGTGGCACGGTTTATACCTTGCCAATCAAAATCATATGCGTTCTTGTCCAATATGGGAATGCCGTCTATGTAAAGCCCCATTACGGGATTTTCCATTCTGGAACCCATGCCACGCAGATAAATGGTTGATGTCATTGATGCCCCGTAGTCAGGAATATGCAAGCCGGGAACAATTGATGACAGAGAGTTAGGACGATATATGCCGTTGCTTTTTAATGTGGGGTATGAGATATCCGATACGGCCGACGCAATACTTTCCAAGGCAACAGACTCTTTTAGGGCCGTCACTGTGACATCAGGAAGATACTGGCTGAGAGTATCGCATAATGGCGATACGGTTGCCAAAACGGATATAAGGACTAGTGCTGTCATTGCGGATGCAAAGGTCCGTAAAAACAGCAGTATCTTTTAGAACGATAGTGATGGATATTAGGATTATCCTTGCATGGCCTTGCGAAACCCGGTTGGTGTCTGGCCTGTCTCTCGTTTAAAGAAACGTGCAAAGTAGGATTGGTCATCCAGTCCTACAGCTGATGCTATGTCAATGATGGGCATAGATGTTCCGGCAAGTAGTCTTTTTGCTCTGACCACTCTGGCTATGTCTATCCATGCCCCAACACTGCGACCCGTTGATTGCTTAACCTGGCGGCTCAGGTAGTTTTCACTTATTCCGGCGGCTTGAGCATATCCGGTTATATTACCAATGGTGCGTTGGGGGTCAAATAAAGACTCAAGAAAAACATTCACTGACTGAGGTATAACTTGTGACTGTCCGGATTTGATCCGTGAAAGGAATAGGTCAAGTGCCTTTTCCACAAATAGATTATCACCTTTTTCAAATGATGCCAGGATCATCTTGAAAAGTTCGCCCATAAAGACCGCCTCATCAAACCAGAAAGCCTGATGAACTGGCGAAGTCAGGAATCTTAGCGGTTGGGAATCTGAAAGCGTCGATGTGTCAAATGCCCCTGAATAACCTGCAGCGTCATGATAATACCTGATAGCAAAAGGGCATTGAGCAGGTATTATCAGTACGTGGCCGGGCTGGCATAGATATGAGTTGCCGTCGGCTTCTACCAGAACCTGGCCGTCAGTGACAAAGATAAAACCTGTTAGCGGCAGTCTTGCCATAGGAACTTCATCGGTCTTGATATGGCTTGATGTATCCATTCTGCGTATAAAGAAACGGCAGGATGAATAGTCTAAATCCGGTTTCCAGTGAGGAGGGTTAGGCATTTTTTGTTGATTTAGCCGCTAAGTTAGTCAAATGGTTTGTTAATAATTCAAAATATCGTTTGCGACATAAATTATTTGTCATACTTTTGTATCGCAAACGATATAAATAGAAAAAGGATATGAAAAGGATTTATGATTTCAAAGCATTGAACAACAAGGGTGTAGAGACAGATTTGGCCCAGTATGAGGGCAAGGTTATTATGATTGTGAACACTGCTTCAAAATGCGGTTTCACTCCTCAATACGATGGGCTTGAGGCTCTATATCAGAAGTATAAGGATCAGGGATTGATAATATTAGGTTTCCCGTGTGACCAGTTTGCACATCAGGAGCCTGGAAGTGATGCCGAGATTGAGGAGTTCTGCCGCATCAATCACGGAGTGACATTCCCGCTCATGAAAAAGATTGATGTAAACGGTGCTGCAGAACACCCTGTATTTACATACCTCAAAGAGGTTGCTCCTAAAGAGGAGTATAAAGGCCTCAAGGCCAAGGCAACACAAAAGATGCTCAAGACTCTTAGCAAGAGTGTAGAAAAGGAGAGTGACATACTATGGAACTTTACCAAATTCCTGATTAATCGTGATTGTTCACAGATAAAGCGTTATGCGCCCGTAATGACTCCCAATGATATTGAGAAGGACATAATTGAATTCCTTAAATGAAAGAGCAGTTCAAGCTTGACAACCAGCTCTGTTTCAGGCTGTACACCGCATCGCGCCTTCTTACCCAGGCCTATCATCCGTTACTTTCGGAACATGGATTGACCTATCCGCAGTATCTTGTACTGATGGTTCTGTGGGAGAAGGATGCGCAGCCGGTAAATGACATTGCCAAACGGCTTATGCTGGAAACGAACACCGTAACACCTCTCCTTAAGCGAATGGAATTACAAGGTATTCTGATTCGCAGTAAAGGCTCTGCCGATGCGCGTCAGGTGATCGTAACCCTTACAGAGAAAGGACATATTCTTCAGAACCTGCTGTCCGATGTCCCCATGAAAGTAGGCAGTGCGGTTATATGTAAAAGTGTAACCCCTGATACTGTTCCTGCATTGTTCGGAATGCTGGATGACATAATTGCAAAACTTGATAACCAGCAAAACCAGAATGAGGATTGATTTCCATAAACTTACCATAGCTGACCGTGAAGCGGTGCAGTCTGTAAGCCTGCAGTCTGGACGCCGTAACTGCAACTTTACCTTTGCAAATCTTGTAGGTTGGCAAAAGTGGTTTGGAACTGAGGTTTGTGTGCTGAAGGATGCTATCGTGTTGCGTTTCAATCTGGATGGAGAGCGTGCGTACATGCTCTGCATGCAGGGTGTCCCGTCTTGTGAACTGCTTCAGACATTATGTGAGGACTGCAGCCAAAAGCTCATTCTGTTAGGCATGGAGGATGATGCGGCTCTGCAGTTACAACAGAATGCATGCCATGAGGGTATCAATATCAGTGTGGAATCTGTACGTGACCAATATGATTACATTTATAAGCGTTCTGATTTGGCATCGTTACAAGGAGGTAAACTCAAGGCCAAGCGTAACCATGTGAACCGTTTCAATACCCTTTATTCCGGTTATGTGTATCGGCCCCTTACGCCTGATATGTTTGATGAATGTCGCAGGGTGGTTGCTTTGTGGCAGGATGAGAAGGAGCATGAGAACCCGTCATGGGGTGATACCATACAGGCTGAGCATGATGTGATGGAGACCATATTTGCTCATTGGGATGAGCTGGGTATGCTGGGCGGCAGCATCTATGTGGATGGCAGGATGGTGGCATTCACGTATGGATCGGCCGTAACCAATGACACGTTTGATGTTTGCGTAGAGAAAGCTGACCGCAATGTCGAAGGAGCTTTCAGTGTCATCAACCAGCAGTTTTGTGCACATCTGCCGGAGCGGTTCATCTATGTTAACCGCGAGGAGGATATGGGGCTTGAGGGTCTGCGTAAGGCAAAACTCTCATATCATCCTGAGATACTTCTTACATATAATGTAGTAACCTTGAATCCGTCTTATACGTTGCAAAGAATGAAGCCGTCTGATGCCCCGTTAACCGTGGATTGGATTACGCGGCAGTACGGCTTTGACCGTAATGAAGTTGAAGGCTGGGTCAGGGACCTTCATTTCAACTGGCTGCTCAGTGTCAAGGCTGTAGATGAAAATGGTGATGTTATTGGGCTGCTAAATATGAGCGACTACCGCATTGAAGAGGAAACCGCTCAAATACAAAAGGATAATCCGGACCTTCTGGCCAAATTGAACAGTCAGCGTTATACGGCGGTGTTCTCATTCATAGTACGTGAAGACTATCGCGGCACACGCCTAAACTATGACATGATGATGGATATCATGCCGGAGCTAAGGGCCAACTATGACTTCATTTTCATTCCCGTCCTGCACCGCCTTAAAACCCACGGGTACTGGCAGCGCTGGGGCGCCCGTGAGTTCTACCGGGATACGGACTGCGTTTATTACCTTTTGCCTATTTCGCAGTAGGGAGAGCCTGTGCAACTGCGGCCTCGACATCGGTCATCTTGTCGCCGGATTCAAAGCGCTTCAGAACCTTGCCGTCGGTTGAAATCAGGAACTTTGTAAAGTTCCAGCGGATGTTGTTCTTGTTCTCGGCGTTGGCCTTGAGCCAGGTGTAGAGCGGAATCTCGTTATCGCCGTTTACCTCAATCTTGTCAAACTGAGTGAATGTGACGTGATAGTTGGTAGTGCAGAACTCCTTGATTTCAGCAATGGTTCCGGGAGCCTGCTGGCCAAACTGGTTGCATGGGAAATCCAGTATCTCAAATCCCTGCTCTTTATACTTCTCATATATCTCCTCCAGGTCCTTGTACTGCGGTGTGAATCCGCAACGGGTGGCGGTGTTTACAACAAGCAGCAGTTTGCCTTTGTACTGCTCCAAACTTACCTCTTCACCTTTATCGTTCTTAACTTTGAAAGAATAGATGTTGTCCTGTGCCGATACAGCCGTTACGGCTGCAAACAGCATGATGGTTGCGATTAACTTTCTCATATACATTGTATTTTGCCGCTAAGATAATAAATTATTAGAAGTTGTACTTGAGTTTGAGCCAGTATTCCGAGTTGTGGGCGTACATTTGGAACATGCCTTTGTCGGCATGGAACAGGTCATAACCCAGCATCAGGTGCATCTGGTCATTCAAGGCGTAATCGGCGCTGAAGCGGTTGTAAATACCGCCGTCAGTCAGATCCATATATGCAAATGACTGCAATGAGAGCGTGTTGTTGAGCAGGCTCTTTGATATGCGGAAAGTACCCATGTGGGTGTGCTGCTTGCCACTCATTGTGGCGTCGAAATCCTCAATGTACTTATAACTGTACTGGGCAGAGAGGTTCCAGTCATTGCCGGCATACCAGTCTATTCCAAGCAGGGCATTGGCTGTTCCTGATAGCGGAATGTCGGTTCCTGCGGCAGGAGACTGAGCCTCATCAAAGTATTGTGCGCCCTCTCCACGTAATACAAATTGTCCTACAGGCAGTGATACATCGGCTCCTATCATCGTCATGCGGCGGTACTGGCCGGTCATAAATATTGTTCCGGCTTGAACCTCACTGGTAAACACAGGCATCTTGTTCCAGGTCTGCAATGCACATAGTGAAAAGTCTCCTTTTAGCCACCTGCGGTGTCTAACGGGGCGCGGACAAGCGCCGTTCTTAACGGGATCCTCCAAGGTCCTCCGCTTAACGTCGCTTCACTGATGGTCCCCAAAACTGATGTCCGGCTCCTGCAAATGGAAACTGCAGAACATTTTGTCTATCCCTGTAAATAGTTGACTCGTAAAAATGCAACGTTTTTGCAACGCTATTTCCTTGTATACGGAAGGACGGTAATCTACTTTTGTTGCAAAAACAAAAGCATATGAAGACTTCAAGAATCCTTTCTTTTGTGTTGATGCTGGCAATCCAGGCATCGGCAGTAACTGTGTTTGCTCAAAAGGCCGGTGATATAATAACCGGTGTAGTTTGTGATAATGAAGGCCCTATGATGATGGTGAACGTAACAGAACGTGATCAGGACGACCGTATTGTTGCACATGCTATTACAGATAAGGATGGTGTATTCGCCTTTAAACTGGTCAATCCCGATGACAGGCTCAATATCACTTATGTAGGTTATGAAACGGTCGATATCCCATTTGACAAACTCCATTTTGATATTAAGATGAAAGGAAATGTGGGTAAACTGATTGGCACAAAAGAGGTTTATCCTCGTGACCGTGGAATTGTAGGAAACAAGACGGATTATCTGGAATAGTTAAAGCAATATGCTCCCGAAGAATTTGTTTGCGGTTATATCATGCGTAATGCATGGAACAAGAACCTATGGGGTATATTCCTTGTAAAGGAAGGCCGCAAGTACAGTCTTGTTTATAAGGAGGCCGATAAGACAGAGACAAAAAACATAAAGTCTGATTTGGCCAAGGAATTGGAGGTATCGGTCAACAAAAAGATAGCCGATATTGAGTATGCCGTGAACAATCCTGTTATTGTAGATGTTTATGACGGAGGACTTCCTGTAGTGGATATCCTTTATGATGGTGATATAGCCTTTGCCATCACTCCCGATAAGGCGGCTCATTTCTGGGCTGAGGGTTTCAAGTATTTGGGAATAAATGACGATATCTGGCAGCAAGAAATTGATAAATTCAAGAAAGAGAAAGAATAAAAGACGTATTTATTACATATTTCAGTTTAGATGACAGATAACCGACAAATCAAATGCATTATGAGAAATAAGGTTCTATTGCTTGCATTGACATCAATAATGATGTCGCTCTGCATTCCAATCTTTGCACAACAATCCAAGAGTGCCTTGAAGGCGGGTGATATATTTACCGGAACTGTTACTGGCCGTTTTGGGCCGTTGGCAGGTGCTAATATAAGGGAAATAGGCGATGATGATTATTTCAACATTGAAATAGCAGATTCGCTTGGAAGGTTTTCTATGCGGATTAACAATCCGGAGCACAAGTTCTCGGTGCGCTATACATTGTATGAGGATTTGGAAATAATCCCCTCAAAAGACCATATGGACATCAAAATGGAATTGGCTCGCCCAAAATCCGGTAAAATGGTTCCCATAGAAGGTGCAGGCGGTAATTTTATAAAAGCGGACAACAATTACGTGTTGCGTCAGCCTGTTATTCCTAAAGAGTTTATTTGCGGATATGCGGTACAACCTATCAATTTCTCGGAACAGAGGAGTTGGTATGGCGTGTTCCTGCATAAAGATGACAAAGGCTACATGGTGGTGCTTCATTACTGCGGCGGAGGTTGTGCCGATACCATACGCATTGATGATAAATTGGCTGAAAGGTTGTCCGGATCAGTTGAACTGGCTATAGACAGGGCTCCAAGCGAGCAGTTCCAAGAGGATAATGGTATCATGGTTGTTCATCTCCACGAAGGGAGTAATGTATATGCCGTCATGCCCGGTAAGACGGCCGTCATTTGGCGTGAAGAGATACCTGACAGAGTCTGGAACAGACTATATCATCAGTTTGGTAAGAATCTGGGGTATAAGCAGGTTGAAAGTAAGTGGATAGGTAGTTATGATTATCCTGACGGAACGCATATTACGTACCCCAGTTTCTATGATGACGGACATGCAGTGATATCATACGTAAACAAATTGAGATATCGTTATGATGTGGAAACCGATCAGGCTGTTGTGGAACGTAGCGGCAGTCTGCCATCTGGTGATTTGGTCATAGAGTCCAGCATCACTGTAGAGCGTAAAGTTTGGCCAGTTACTTCAATTGATGCTGGCGCGTTGGATAACTGCACTAGTGTTACATCGGTCTCAATCCCGAGTAGCATAACATCGATAGGAGAACTGGCATTCAGGTACTGCGAGTTGGATTCCGTCAAATTAGCTTCAGTGAACCCGATAGCCTGTCCCGTGAATGCATTTGATGAGTCTGTCTATGAGAACGCCGTGCTGATTGTTCCCAAAGGCTGGAAACAGAGAAAGGCCGCAAAGGTAGGTCCTGCCTGGCGCAGATTCAAGAACATCAGATACTATTAGAAAAATGTGAAAAAGGGGACAGTCCCCTTTTCCACATTTTTATTTGAATGATTCAAGCTGCTTCTTCATTGTACGTTCTGCGAGCCTTATTGCCAGCATGGCAACGGGTAGGGTGATAATCAGTACAATGATCAGTACTGGAATGTTCTCAATGACCGGAATCATCAGCTGGTCATAACCTGCGGGCATCTCCTCTACAGCTGCGGCAAGGGAGCCTTGGGTATCGGTCCACCAGTGGGCGGTGTAGGCAAAGAAGGAGTAGCTGAAGGGCAGGAAACTCAGACGGATGCCCTTAAGGGTGTCATATCCTTGGCGGCATCTGATTATCTCAGAGAGTGCAGTGAGGATGATAAAACCTACAACGAGTGCCCAATCGGCCTCTCCAGCAATAAGGAGAAGGAGCAGCAGGACTCCGTTCAGTGCGGTTGCAACGCCGAAACTGCGGACAAAGGTTGATGTGTAGAGATAGATGAATGCAAACAGAAGTGGAAGCAGAGCACCGACATAGGCGTAGCACATAGGATGAATCAATCCTGTTAAAGAACCGATTACAAACGTGGCAAGATAGGCAAATGCCATAAGCAAGACTTTGAATACAGGTTTCATACTTTTATCAATTAATGGTTTAACTGCCGCAAAAGTATTCCAGTTTAAATGTCTGCACAATCACTAAAAATGAGGATTTGGCACAAAGGGGACGGTTCTTGGACAAGCCAAGCATCTCCTTCGGAGCCGAGCGCTTTTTGTGCCCTTTTTTGTACATTTGCAATGGATATTTCAAAAGAGGATAATATGGAATACCAAAAGATTGACTTGAACGAGTATGTTCGCACCGGAGAGGGCGGAACGGCCGTTTCATATACACACAAGACCCGTAATTCTCTGGCCAAGCTCTACAACCCGGGCTTTGAGGCCGACAGGGCAAAAGAGGAATTCCTGATTGCACATTCAGTCTTTGATATCGGGATCCCTACGCCGGAACCTTACCGCCTTGTAACCGATGGCGAGCGGTTCGGTGCAGAGTACGAGCTTATCCCGGGCAAACGTTCATTTACGCGTATCATATCACAAGAGCCTGATCGGCTTGAGGAGATATCACGTGAGTTTGCCCGCTTGGCGCGTCAACTGCATAAGACTAAAGCCGATACCACAAAGATTAATTCCTACAAGCAAAGGATGCAGCGGTTCTATATGGAAAAGAATCTTGTGCCCGATGAATACAAGCGTCGCGCCCTGGCTTTCCTTGAACACGTTCCCGATACGCCTACATGCGTTCACGGAGACCTTCAGATTGGCAATATCATCACCGATGGCAAACGTACCCTTTGGATTGATGTGGGTGAATTCGGCTATGGAGTTCCCGAGTGGGATCTTGGCCTTATGTGGACCATCTGCAACAATATGGACAAGGAAAGGACCGACAACCTGTTCCACCTTACGCCCGATACCCTTAAAGCCCATTGGAATATCTTCCTTTCGGCTTATGTGGGAACCACTGACCGTGAGGCATTAGGTGAGTTTACCAAACGGATACTTCCGTTCTATGCCGTCAAGCTTCCGTATATCTATGACATGTCATATCATGCTCCCCTTCCGGAAATTGCTTTCCAGAAGGTAATCAATATGTTACCATAAAATATTACATAAATGAAAATGAAACGAGTTACACTGTTTTTTATGGCAGCTACATTAATTTGTGGCTCAGCTCTACTTACATCTTGCAAGAATGGTAAGGCCAACAATACAGAACAACCTCAGCAGGTAGTATCCACAGAGCTTATCCGTACATCCCAGAGTTGGGACGGTGTTGAACTTCCCGATTATCTTGAAGGTCGTCCGGAACTTGTGGCCGTAAAATATGAATTTCCTGTTGGCCAGAAACTGGGCTGGCATCACCATCCGGTAATGAACTACGGAGTCTTGATGCAGGGAGAGCTTACAATCATCGGTCTGGACGGCAAGGAAAAGACCGTGCATGAAGGTGAGGCAGTAGTTGAGATGGTTGGTACCATCCATCATGGTGAAAACCGCGGTGACAAGCCCGTAATACTTTACATGTTCTACCTCTCTCAAGAGGATATGCCTTTGGCTGTACAACACCCGGACATACCTTTAGAATAGCACAAAACTTTTCTAGTGATTTTCTCATTTAAAGTAACATTTTTGTTGCTAGATTTGGATTCCAGTAACAGAAATGTTATTTTTGCATCCAAATAGTTCTATCCATGAAGTATTCCGAATTAAAACGTTTGCTGCGAAAGAATGGTTGTATAATGGATCATGAAGGCGGTAATCATGAAATATGGTATTCGCCAATTACTGGTAACATGTTTCCTGTTGGTCGACATGATTCAGAAGAGGTTAAACCAAACACATTGGCTTCTATTAGAAGACAAGCTGGCATTTAATAATGTTGAAAGGGGATGATTATGGATAGCACAATAAATAATAAGAATATGAGAGTAAGCGCGTTAATAGAGAGGACGGAAAACGGGTATTACTCAATTGCCTGCGATTATAAAATAGGTAATTTCTGTCTCGGAGGTTTTGGTAATAGTGTAGCAGAAGCCAAAGCTGACTTCTATTCCATTGTTAAGGAAGCTCAGGAAAACTACAAAAAAGAGCATGGTTTTTTACCCGATGATTTAAATGAAGTCATTGCTGATTTCAAATATGACTTGCAGTCGTTTTTCAATTATTTCAACTGGATTAATATCAGCAAGTTTGCCCAAGTAGCAGGTATTAATGAAAGCAAAATGCGTCAATACAAAACCGGTAAGGCATTTGCAAGCGAACGTACCAAAAACACTATTGAAGCAACTATCCACAAAATGAGTGAGGAACTTGCTTCTGTGGAATTGTAAAATAGCTTTTTTGTAGAACAAACATTTATTTATATCCTATGGGACGGAACTGCTTCTGCTCCTCATCATAAACAAAACCTTGTTCCTGCAGATAGCTTTTTATCTCTTCCGTTTCCTTATTAAAGTGAAAGCATAATGACTCCAGGGAGTCAAACTCCTCATCTCTTAGCAGCATATTTACTGCCGATACTAATATCCCCGGATCTTTAGGCAGGTATTCCATGTTTTTCTTTTTGATGCCGCAAAGGTACAAAAATGACCAAAGGTAGGGGCACAAAAAGAACCGTCCCCTTTGTGCCCCTGTGGAGGTTTTTTGTAATTTTGTGGCATGAATTGGAGTGGAATTATTGTGGGCGCAGCGGTGTTTCTGAGCATCGGTCTGTGCCATCCTGCCGTCATTAAGATGGAGTATTATTGGGGTAAGAGAATCTGGTGGGTTTGGCTTGTCGTCGGCTTGGCTTGCTGCGTGCTGTCACTTTTGGTCAAGAACCAGACCGTATCAACCATAATAGGCGGATTTGCGTTCTCCTGCCTTTGGGGAATAGGTGAGATGTTCCAGCAGGAAAAGCGTGTGCTTAGAGGCTGGTTCCCCGAGAATCCTGCACGTCACGAATACTACGAATCAATAAGACACAAAGGGGTCTGAACCTTTTGTGCGCTTTTGCAACCGGATTGCAAATCAAAAGCCATACTTTTGCTGTGAATTAAAGAGATGAATCTATGAATCCCGTATTGACAGCATTGATGATTCCGTTCCTGGGCACAGCACTGGGATCGGCTTTTGTGTTCTTTATGAAAAAGGATATGCCCGATCTGTTGCAGAAAGTTTTGCTGGGATTTGCATCGGGCGTAATGGTGGCTGCATCCGTGTGGTCTCTGCTGATACCGGCTATGGAGATGGGAACAGGAAATCAGGCTGTAGTATCACCTACAATAGGATTGCTTGCCGGTTTTGCTTTCCTTTTATTAATTGACTATATAACACCTCATATTCATCCTGTAGGAGGCCCGGAAGGCCCTGAAAGCCATCTGTCACGCACGGCAAAACTTGCTCTTGCCGTTACCATACATAATTTCCCTGAGGGAATGGCTGTGGGTGTTGCTATAGCCGGAGCTCTGACTGCCGATTTCAATATGGCCGGTGCGTTGGCTCTGTCACTGGGTATAGCAATCCAGAATGTCCCTGAGGGTGCAATCATATCAATGCCGCTTAGAGCCGAAGGTAACAGCCGCTGGAAGGCATTCGGAATAGGTGCATTGAGCGGAATAGTTGAGCCCATAGGCGGTGCGCTGGTACTTTTGCTGGCATCGTCAATAATAGGTATCATGCCGTTCATGCTGGCATTTGCCGCAGGCGCAATGCTCTATGTAGTAATAGAAGAACTTGTTCCGGAAACATCAAAAGGTGATCATTCCAACATAGGAACCGTTGGCTTTGCACTTGGCTTTGCACTTATGATGGTTCTTGATGTTGTGCTGGGATAAAACTGCGTGGATATAAACATGCGCGGATAAAAGAATATTATTACTTTTACACCGGTTAAATAGCAATACTAATCTAAAAAGCTACAATAATGAAGTCAATTAAATCATTACTCTATGCCGCTATAGCTCTGGTTGTAGTTCCGGCAATGGCACAAAAGAACATTCCTTTGGTTTATGACCAGGAGTTTACGGGCTCTAAGTATCCTGCTCCTGCATTCCCAACTGTTGACAATGCAAAGAGCGTTGAGACATTACCCAACCCGTTTGAGTTCTCAAACGGCAAGAAGAAGGTCAAGAAGTTCAAGGACTGGGAGAAACGTCGTGCCGAGATTATCCATGAGCTCTATCACTATGAGGTAGGTGAGAAGCCAATGGTAGATAAGAAGGATATCGAAGCTAAGCTTGAGGACAACACCCTTACAGTAATTGTACACCGTAACGGTGAGACCCTGACCATAACATCAAAGATTACCTATCCCGAAGGCGACGGTCCGTTCCCTCTCATGATAGGAATGTCCGGTATCAGTCTGCCGCGTAATTTCTGTCCTGACCGCAAAATAGCCACTATGAACTTCAATATGAGTCAGGTTATGGCACATCAGCAGAAACGCGGAAGCGAGCCTATCAATAAGATTTATCCCGAGCTTGTTGAGAATGGTGCATATGCTATGTGGCCTTGGGGCGTAAGCCGTATCATTGACGGTCTGGAGATTATTGGTGCCGCCAGCAAGATTGATATGAAGCATATCGGCGTGACCGGTTGCTCATACGCCGGCAAGATGGCTCTTTGGTCTGGTGCTTTCGATGAGCGTATTGCCTTGACAATCGCTCAGGAGCCCGGTGGCGGCGGTGCTGCTGCATGGCGCGTATCAGAGACCCTGGGACATGTAGAGACTCTTGGCAACACAGATCCCCACTGGTTCAAGGAGTCCATGTGGGACTGGAAGGATGAGAACGTATCAAAGCTGCCCATGGATCATCACGAACTCTGCGCTCTGGTTTGCCCGCGTGCCCTTCTGGTTCTGGGCAACACCGATTATGAGTGGCTGGCCGACGAGGCAGGTTACGTATCATGCGTAGCCGCCCGCGAGGTTTGGAAGAAGTTCGGCATTGAGGACCGCATGGGATTCTCAGTTCAGGGTAAGCATGGTCACTGCCAGCTCCCCCAGAGCCAGTATCCCGAGGTTGAGGCATTCATTGACAAGTTCCTGCTGGGCAAAGAGGATGCCAATACTATCATACAGTTCGTTGATGAAACACTTGAAGACAAGGAAGTCCAGAAGTGGATCCCCTGGGCACAAGTAGATTTTAAATAATTCTGTTCTTCCAACAGGAATCTATTTTCCTATGGGAATGACAATGCCGCTTTCGGACAGTCTGAGCAATTTGCTTGACTAATCATGAGAATAATCTATTTGTTGATAGCTCTGTTGTTGTGTCTGGATTGCAGTCCGGGTAAAGCAAATGACGACAGCTTTAAAGGAATCGTATTTGACCGTACCGTGCAGGTTATGTTCACTCCAAACGGAGCGAAGGTAAGCGGCGATGACAACAACACCGTAAGTGTGGAGGTAAATCATGTGACAGTAAGGAATACAACCACTCAGAAGGTTTTATATGAGTTGAGCGGCACCTCACAGGATGGTTCTCTAAAATTGTATAGTTCTGAAAGGCAGGCGATTGTGCTTAATGGAGTGGAACTGACCAATCCTAAAGGTGCTGCCATAAACAATCAAGGCCGTAAAAAGTGCTTTGTAGTGGTTAACGGCAACAATAGCTTGACAGACGGGACTAAATATTCCAGAACTCCCGATGGAGAGGATGAGAAAGCAGCTCTATTCAGTGAAGGTCAACTGGTGTTCTGCGGCGATGGAAACCTGACAGTGAACGCAAAGGGTAAATCCGGCACGGCAGCGATAAGCCCGAGGACCGTGCACGCACGCTTGAGAAAGTGTTCAAGGAGCAGCGTTCAATACTTAAGAAGTACAAGAAAAAATCAGCTGATAAGATTCAGCAGATCTTTGTACCTTATAAGGAGACACTTGACATATATGATGCCGGACTCCGTGTACCGGAGGATATAACCCTTGTATGGCCCGATGACAACTACGGCTACATGAAACGCGTAAGCAATGCCGATGAGCAGAAACGTCCGGGCCGTAGTGGCGTCTATTATCATCTGAGCTACTGCGGTGTTCCGCATGACAACCTGTGGATATCAACCACTGCCCCGCAGCTTATGTATGAGGAGCTGCTCAAGGCATATACCGCCGGGGCAGACCGCTACTGGCTGCTCAATGTGGGTGATATCAAGCCTATGGAGATAGAGATGAGCATGTTCATGGATATGGCCTATGATTTTGGTTCATTCAATTATGACAATGTGAACCTGTATCAGGCCAAGTGGCTGGCTGGAATATTTGGAAAGGAATATGAGTCTATGTTCCAGTTTATCCTTGATAACTACTATCGTCTTGCTTGGGACCGTAAGCCTGAGTTCATGGGTTATGAGATGGAGTGGGATTCACGTGAATACAGCCGCCTGTATGACACCGATTTCTCATTTGAGACAGGCAGTGCACAGAAGCGTCTGGTAGATTATCAGAACATCTGTATTGTTTATGATGCCATAGAGAGCGGTGTGTCTGCAGAGCTTGCTCCGGCTCTGTTTGAGATGTTGGGCTATTCAGTGTATTCGGCATATCAGATGAATCGTAAGTTCCTCTATGCCCAGGCAAACCATGAGACCGGTAATGTGTTGTATGCCGATATGTGCCGTAACGCCAATGAGGAGTTGAACAACCTGTTGGTACGCTATAACACTATGCTTGATGGTAAATGGAACCAGATGATATCTGAGATAACTCCAGGATACGAAGCTCTGTATCAGAATATGCCTGTTCTGGTTGATGCTCCAACCACCAGATACCGCCTGCCCGATAACCAGCGTCATCCGGAGTTCAACAACAAGATAGACCTGACCAAACTCGCGCTCACAGAGCCTTTCCGCCTGCTGGACGGTATAGGTACAGACTGGAAAGCGCTCCAGATGGGTCAGCCGCTTGATTTTGAGACCGGCGGTTCCATCAACATTCCTATTCCCACAGAGTTCATAGACAGTAATGCAGAGACTGTTACCATCTGTGTATCGGTAGTACCTCTGTGGCCTGTGGCCTATGACCGCAGCAACCGCTTTGGCATAAGTGTGGACGGAAGTAATCCCGTTGTATGTGAGAATAAGTTCCAGGAGTGGGGGCGTGAGTGGAAGATTCAGGTGCTTGAGAACCGCAAGGAATTCGTAATAACTCTGCCTCTTGACAAGAAAAAAGGAGAGCATGAAATCACACTCTCCATAATAGATCCCGGCCAGATCGTCCAGAAAATTACTGTCCGGTAATCATATTATTGGGTTTACCCGGTGTGGGAGTGTTGGTGTAGGCAATCTCGCACAGGGCATCATTGTCGTTGCCGTCGGGCAGGCGAACCAACGAGTAGGATGGGGCTGTTGTAGCGCCATGGTTCATGCCGCGAGGCATGCGCATCTGCGGGACTTCGGCCAGACAACCGCCTTGTGTCTGCTCTCCCTCAAGTACAGCCAGATCCGGACGGGTAATAGTACCGTTGGCGCTTGAGTTGCTCTGCTTGGAACCGTAGATTACAGCATCAATCAGTACATCTCCGTGATATAGCGCAATTGCACCTGCACGGGTAGAGTAGGTGTAACTGTAACTGCCGTCCTGTGCCAGTCTGCTTGCCGGGCCCGATATTGCATCGCCGCTCATGTGGTCATATTTGAGTGCAGGGGTGAACTCAATACCTGTTCCGAATGCCCAGACGTCAATACCTGCAATCTGGTCTATTGTAAGCGGTTGGTCAATCTCAACAACGCCTGGCTCATGGGGTTGCGACTGCTGTCCGAAACGTCTGGGCGCAGGTGTCTTAGAAACCTTGACAATCTTAGTTACTTTACGTACCTCCTTTCTCTGGCCGGTTCCTATGGTTATCTCCATACCTTCTGTAAGGTTTGCCGTAACCTCCAGGTTCAGAGTCTTGTCACCAGCCTTGGCCGGACCTACAAGTGTGGTTTGAGTGCCGGGAGTGCCAACTTTTGTAATTGTTACCTCCTCATACTTGCCACCTAGGTCAATGCCAATCTTCTGTCCGGCCTCAAGACCTGCTACCGATGTTACGGGCAGATTAGTGCTTCCAGCCTTGAACAGATGCTTTGGATCTGTCGATACGGGGATGAATATGTTGGTGAGCGGTGCTGAATCAAAAGCCAATGCATCTGTATTGGGACGAAGCACAAGGAAATCATTTGCCTTGATTATGGTGCCTTGAGGCAGGCGTGCCGCACGTACTGGAGCCCATCCGCTGCGGGTTATCTCAACCTCCCAACCGGACAGGTCAACCGGCTGGTCTGATGCGTTATACAGTTCAATGAATTGCTCGCTGCCCAGACTTATCTCATTGATGCTTACCGCTGCAGCGCTGCGAACTCTGATTGGCTTGATTTCTGTCTGGCTATTAAAATCGGCACCGACTTTAACAAACAGAGTCTGGTCTGCATCAGGACCGGTAATCCTGAACTTTGCCGAAATCTCCTGGTCTGGCATGATCCGGTCAAATTCTTCCATATAAACACATTCAGAGTTCCAGTCATTGGGAACTTCCATCCAGACTCCAAAATCTGTTATGGGTTCTTTAGTGTTATTGCGGAATGTCACGACAAGCTCCTGTGGCTGGTCCTTGCGGAAAGTGAGCAAACGTGTGGTCTTGAGAGTAGGTGCTGCATATTTTGCAGAAGCAATGTTGGCCTGCACAGCCTTGACTGCATCAAATGAGGGATATCCTGCCGTAACCACACCCTCATAGAATGTTCCGGCCGATCCGTTTCCGTTATCACCGCCGTTGGCCAGCAGCAGGCCGCCTTTCTTGCTCATGGGATAATATACGTCATTGGGATCGGGTGATGAAGGACGTTCGCCTTCATAGAAGGTAACCACATCCGGTTTTGTGGCGTCACCGCCGCGCAGGTCCCATCTGTTACCGCCGCCACCGTTCACATAGGCTGTCACAAACTCCCAGTCACTGATGCTGGGAACGTCATTCTTCTTGGCGTTGAAACCGGAGAACAGCCCTGATTCCATATCGGCCATGATCCATGGGCCGTCACCGTTTCCGCTGCCCCAGTTGGTGGATGTGCCAAAGTATGTGGTTTCCATTGTGCCGCGTCCTACAGCCTTTCCGTTAGTTGATGAGTTTCCGTAGTCAAAGCAGCAGCCGCTGTCATAGTGGGTGCCATCCACCACATAATAGATGCCCTCAGGTTCGTCATTGATTGGCATATATGAGGCGTTGTTGTTACGCAGTCCCATTCCGGGCATGAAATATGCGCCATATACCTTGTGACCGTCAAGTGTTGCCGGAGCCATATCGGCTATGGGCAGGGTGTTGAATTCACCCTTGGCCGGGCCTTTGAATGTGCCGGGCGATGCCTGTATCAGGTCATTCCCGTGACCGGTCTGGTCATAGATTATGCTGATATATCCTATGGTTCCTTCCAAAAAAGCATCCTGCAATAAGGCATTTGCATAACCGCCTTCAATGGTGCCTATGTCAAGTGTCTTGCCATCGGATTCACGCACCACCTGATATAGCGGTCCGTCATACTTGGAATACAACTGTCGTGTTGTGCTGTGCGCAGCCACGCATTCAGCGCCGTACTTCTCAAAAATATCACACGGGCCATTGATGTTACCGGTACAGCTGGCCAGCAACATGCCTGTAAGTAGAAAAATACAATGTTTCATATTTAGTTATTTTATTTATCATTAAAGGCTCTATTGCGTTATTTCGCTTATAAGCTCTGCCAGATCGGTCGGCGTGTCGGCATCGGGAATCATAATGTGGCCGTCGTAGATTAAGCGGGGAATAGCCGATGTCGTGCCTCTTGAAGTGCGGCCAAATAGTTCGTTCACTATTCTGATGAAGTTATCCATCCATCGGCTCTGCATTGCGTCATTGAGCCGGTCTCTGCCTATGAGCTGTTCGGCTTTTGCGGTGGCCTGTTCTACAGTGGGCGGGTTCCAGCCTTGGGCAAGGTCTGTTCCAAAGAACCATTCCTCATACTCCCGATACGCATCCGGATTGTTGCGCCAAATTGCCAGTCCGATGCGCATGAATGTGCATGAGCCAGCAAACCGGTCTATGCCCGGCGATATGTGGGGATTGCATTCGCGGCTCATGGATACAGGGCAGCAGACTACTGCAACGCTGTCACCCAACGTGCTTACGGCATCAGGCAACATAATGTGCGTGCGGCGGCAGTGGGAACATTGCCAGTCAAACAGCATGGTTACCTTGTGCTTGGCATCGGGATTGCCAATTATGGGCATCTCCTTGGCATCCGGATATCGCAAGGGCTCGTTTATGAAACCGCGTTCTGCGAGGGTGCGTGGGGTGGTGGTGAACTGGACCACAGCAAGTGCGGTGGCAATGAGAATACCTATGAGTATGTTAAGTAGAATATGGTTGGTCTTTTGCCTGATGCACCAGATGACTGACATTACGGAGATGACTATGCCCAGTATGTGGGCTGTCATGCAGTAGGGGCAGAAGGCTCGGATCATTTGGCTCTGTAACCAGATGAACCAAATGGCACTACCTGTAATGGCGCCGCTAAGAACAAGGATGGCATGGAACAGGAATTCCTGCTCCTGGGGGCCAGTCCACTTGCTGTCAGTGAGCAGAATGCATGCCAGAAGTGTGAGATATGCTCCTGCAGCCAGAGCACTTACAGGTATGATTCCAAACAGGAATGACCAGCGGCTACCAAGTACTATGTTGCAGTTTGTGCCTTGGTTGCAGCCTATCAGTCCGTGTCCGGAGACAGAATGGATACACAGGATAACAGATAAAAGAAGGACAATGGCGGTCAGTACCACCATTGTCTTTCTTAATGTTCCGGTATCCTTGGTCATTGTGGATTATCTGATGTTGGGCCTACCGGGAGTAGCTACCGATGCGGTGAATGCATCGCCTGTGCCATGATCCTTGGTAAGTGGAGCGCCCAGTGTCACACCGGTTCCAGACAGATACTCACCGCTGGCCACATTTGTCTTGAGGCCCTCGGTAAGGGTGATCTTGTCAGGCTCAACAGGCTGCTGTTGACCGCCACGGCCACCGAATCCGCCAAAACCTCCAAATCCGAATCCGCGGCGTGGAACTGCCTCGATTGATGCGATAGTGTAAGATTCGTCTCCGATATTGATTATCTGACCAACCTGGAAACCTTGTGAAGCTGCTACTGCAACGGTCTTGTCACCTTGCTTGGCATCGGCCGAAAGGGTGGTGACACCTGCTGTACCGATTGTGGCAATCCTGACTTTCTCCTGGCTGGCTCCTGAGCCGATGTACATAACCTGTCCGATGGTCAGACCCTGTACTGATGCGACCTTGATGTTGTCCTCTCCGGCCTTGGCAGGTGCGGCAATGGTTGATGCTTGTCCTGTGTGGAAGTCAAGCTTGTTGTCATCGGTGTCAAATCCGTCGGGATAACGGCCTGTGCTCAGGTCGGGACCTGCTGCAGGAGTTGCTGCAGGAGCGGCTCCGAATCCACCGAATCCGCCACGTCCGCGTCCGGTCTGAGGAACGGGAGCATAAGCGCCCTCGGCACCTGCGCCTGCATCGGCATGATAACCTTCGGCAAGCCACGGGTCAACCAGACCGCCGTAGTTGAGCGCATCCACTATCAGACCCTTGCTGTTACGCAGAGTCATGTTGCCGCGCGATGCGTCAAGTGTAGGACCGCCAAACAGAAGGTCAGCTGTTCCGGTAAAGCCTGCGTTCTCAACCTTAACATCCAGAACTACGCTGTTGATGGCATGATTCTTAGAGAGCGCATTGTCAAGTTCAATTGCATAAACCAGCGGCAGAACGGGCTCGTTGCTGGAGTGGTCAAACTTGGTTGCCGGCTCAAATGTGATACCGGTTCCATTTACTGCGAAAGGCATGTTTGCAGAATGGTCAAATTTGAGCGGTTCCATAAGGTCAAGACCTGTTCCGGGGTTGTCATTTGGACCCAGGGGACCGCCGTTGCTGCCGCGTGATGACTGCGTGCCTACAGATTTGACTGTTACCCACTCAATTCCGTGACCCTCGGAGTCAATGTCAAGACGGATCTTGTCACCGGCGGTGATGTTCTGGGTGCTGGTAACCTTGATGTTGGTGTCACCCTTCTTGGCATCGACTGCCAGCCATGCCTGTGTGCCGGGTTTGCCTACCTCTGTTACGGTTACAACCTCATACTTTTCAAGTGAATTAGAGACTGCGGGGTAGGTTGATCCGTAACCGATGGCCATCTTCTGGCCCACCTGGAATCCGGCTGTGCTGGTTACGGGGATGTTGGTTGAGCCTGCCGGGATGGTGATTACCGGACCTTCTGGCAGCGGCTGCCACAGTGTGGTAGGATTGCCGTTAAAGCCCATGCCTCCACGACCGAACATGCCGCCCTGTGGCTGTTGCTGAGCCTGTGCCTGCGGCTGGATTACGTTCTTTACAATACGTTTCTCTGCCTCATTACCGGTGCCGATTGTAATTTCGTGGCCTGCTTCAATTCCGGTTACGCTGCGTACATAAATTATATTGTCACCCTTGGCTGCATCGACAGAGAGACCTGAGTTGCTTATACCCATAAGATAGAATGACTTGGGCGCAAGTTTTGTCCCCTTGGGGATGTTGATTGATGAGAAGTAGGGCAGGTTGACGGCGTGGTGTGTGAATGTCCAGCCTGACAGGTTCACAGCCTTCTCGCCTGCGTTGTAAAGCTCAATGAATGAGTTGGTCTGGTTACCGCTGCCGTCGGCAATGCGGAACTCGTTGATCTTTACAGGCTCTACGTTACGGACCTTCTGTGCAGCTGTCCACAGGTTTTTGCCGCCGTCCCAGCTGGCCTTTGCTCCAAGATCACCGTTAAACAGTTTCTTAGATGATGTTACAGAGAACTCTACAGCTACTGTCTGGCCCGGTTGAACGGGATAGCCTATCTTGCTGACCTTCTCTTTTGAACCGGCTACAACGGCTTTCCAACCTCTTGGGGTATTCAGGCTGATTTCCAGGTCATCAATTGTCTGCTTTGAGGTGTTCTGGAACACTACAGTTACGTTATGAGTGGTCTTGGGTGCGAATGTCTGCAGCAGGTTGGGCTTGTCAATCTTGTTTGATGCGCTTATCTGCAGCATTTGGACATCGTATCCGACAGCAACCACATTGGCTTGTACGGCCTGGTTGGTTTCAATTGTGGGGAATGTGCCCGGAGCGGTCATTGCACCCTCGTAGAATGTGCCCGATGAACCGTTTGAGTTGTCACCGCCGTTACCCAGCAGGATGGCACCCTGCTTACGCATGGGATCATAGCTGCTGCGCTGGTTCTGGATTCGGCCTCCGTCATACATAATCTGCAGGTCGCCGCCCTGAGCATTACCGCCCATGGAACGCCAGTGGTGAGGCTCACCGTCGGCTGTGGCGGTCACGAAACGCCAGCTTATGCTGGGCAGGTCGGCGCAGTATTTGTCGTTTGGATCGGGATTGACGCAACCAACCAGGTTGTTCTCCTGGTCAGTCATGATCCACGGGCCGGGAGCCTGTCCGTGATACCAAGAGGGCTGGTTGCCGTAATAGGTGGTCTCCATCGTGCCGTCACCGTCGTCGCGGCTGTCAGTCTCGGCGTTGCCGTAGTCAAAGCAACAACCTGTGTTGTAGTGGTGGCCGTTTATTACCCAGTACTGGCCTTCGGCCTGGTCATCGACAGCGGTACCGTGCGCATCGTTCCAGCGCAAGCCCATACCTGCGGTAATGAAAACACCATATACCTTGTGCCCCATAACTGTTACGGGAGCCCAATCGGCCATTGGCACGTTGTTGAATCCGCCCATAGCCTGGCCGCTGAATCCGCCGCGCGGGGCCTGAACCAGATGGTTTTCCTTACCGGACTGGTCATAGAGTATGGTTATCCAGCAGTAGGTGTCCTTGCAGAACTTATCCTGTGCGGCTGCATCGGCATAACCGCCGGGATCACCGGCTGAGGGTTGTACCACGCCAATGTCAAGTGTCTTGCCGTCTCTGGCGCATTACCTGATAGAGCGGGCCGTTGTAGGATTTGTAGAGAGCGCGGGTGGTTGAATGCGCTGCCACGCAGGGCGCACCACCTTTTGCGTAAACGTCGCAAGGCCCGTCGGGGCGCTGCGGGATGCGGCTGTCACCTGCCGCTACGGCAACAGTGGCAATCAGAACCGGCGCTACCGCCACACCGGCCAAAAGCAGGATAATACTGGATTTTTTCATAACTGAGTTTGATATCTTATTGTCAATTGGTTAATAATTGAAGATCCTTTCTGCGAATATACACATTATTTCTCTGAATGGCACAATAGGGACAGCCCACAATTGCACGCTATCTGATTATGCTGCGAATCTCGTCTTCAGGGACCGAGAGGGTGGTTATGCCCGTAGAGTAGGGCGCTATGTCATACTGGTTGTAAATGAAATCTATTGTGTCCTGACGGATTTCAAAGTTGTCGGATACGAACATTGGGTCTTCGCTGAAGTAGCCATGCTCGTCAAGCTGGCTGCGGCTGCTGCAGCCGGCATATTCCAGCAACTTGCGCTCCAGGACCGGAATGAGCACTTTCTCATAGCCCGGCTTGAAATAGTCATCGAGCATGATTACGCTGCCGTCTTCCAAGCGATAGTTGCGGCAGGTTATGAATGTGCCGCCGTGCGCGCCGCCTGTGTATTGGTAGAAATTGATGAAGTGGCCTATTATGTCCTTGTGGTTTCCGTAATGGACCTCGGTGTTGAGTATGTATTCGTGGTCTATGTCTCGTGCCTCATACCCCTCCTCACGTGCAAACTCAATCTGCTCCTTGTTGTCCTGCTTGAACACTTCAATCAGTGAATCTATGAAATGTATCATTGCACCGCGTACATCGGTGGTGCGCTTGCCGAACATGTAATACGATATGTCCAGGTTGAATGCATCGGCAAACAGGGTATCGGTACCATGCGCCTTTAGTACGTTTATGTCAAAGCTGATGGACGGATGCTCCTTTCCCTGTGTGTAAGGGATGTCCTTCTTGAAGGTGATGTACTGGAACGCATACTTGTCGCCCTTGTCCTTGCATGAAGCTATTGCCAGAAGAATGAATAAAGCTATTATGTTTCGTCCTGTTTTCATTGTTGCTTTTTTTACAAAGTTACGTATTTTTGCACTCCGAACCTTTATTTTTTGAATGAATATGAAAACTGCAGCTACGTTACTGAAAACATCGGCTTTGTTCTTGGCATTGCTTATATCTTTCTCCTGCACGCAAAAAGAGGATGAACCTATAGGATATCTGATTGAAGGCGTTGCACTGGACATTTCGCAGGCGGAACTCATTCCCGGCGAGACATTGACTCTTACGGCATCATTGCTTCCCTATAATGTGAAAGTGGATGAAAACACTTCGTGGGGAGACGATCTGAAAGGGGCTGTCTGCTGGCGGACTGACAATGCCAATGTGGCTGTGGTAGATGAACGCGGTGTAGTGACTGCAAAAGGGGTAGGAACTTGCAACGTAAGTTTTGTATGCGGCTCCATGACTGTGTCCTGTAGTGTCACGGTGCGCAGCTTCAATAAGGATGTGCTGTATGGATTATGGAAACTTGGCAATTCTGACAGCCAGTATCTGTTTGCTTTTAACGAAACCGGTTATATGGACGACAGGTTCTTTGACTGGACGTTTGACGGGATGCGCCTGTCGGTATACTTCAAAGGCTCAAATGTTGGCCATGCAGACAGTACAATGATCATTACATCGGTCAGTCAGGGCCTGCACTTTTATTTTGCTGGTGATTCAGTCAAGCAGTCTTTCAATATGCAAAGGGTACCGATGGATTTCACCCCGGACCTGGTGGATCTTTACCATACTGAAATAGCCGGTCTTGGTGACAGCTTGATAAGCGTGGTGGACTTGGGGCTTCCCAGCGGCATACTTTGGGCTTCATATAATCTGGGCGCAAACGGTTACGGAGAGGACGGGACAAGGTACGCCTGGGCTGATAACACCATTAAAGAGACTTTTGCTATTGAGAATTATAAATGGTATGATACCGGCAGCCTTGACTTGACAAAATATGTAGATGATACGGTCCTTGAGATGCAGGCAGAAGATGATCCCGTTTCGGCTGTTCTGGGGCAGAACTGGCGTACTCCTTCTGTTGCCCAGGTTGAGGAACTGTTTGACAATTGCTATGTCCTTTACAGCCGTGTTTCAGGCAAGGAAGGTTTCATGTTTATTCCCCGGAACGATTATTACAGTGACAGAACGCTGTTCATTCCGTTCTCATTGTCCAGCAATATACTTGAGTCACCGGACCTGAACAATAACCCTGACGGGAACCGGGTATATCAGAAATACGGTTTCTTCTGGACTTCAACCCTGTCATCCCTGAATCCGTTCGAGGCTTATTCTTTCTGCATAAACCTGGATCATAACGGCGGAGAACTGCTGTGCGAGACCGGAAAATCCAGACGATACTTTGGATTATGCATAAGACCTGTCTATATAGAGAAAAAATAGGTGCCGTGATGTTGTTTTATCGCGAATAAACACTATCTTTGCACCGCTTTTCACGGAAAGCAGGTACATGGTGCCCGTAGTTCAGTTGGTTAGAGCGTCAGATTGTGGTTCTGAATGTCGTGGGTTCGAGTCCCACCGGGCACCCCTTTTCGGACTGAGATTGATTTGTTGAGTCAATCTCAGTTTTTTTTTGTTGTAACTGATTGGTATTTTGAAATATATATTCTAACATTTTGTTGAAGGATTTGGTTCGATAATTTTCGCCATCAAATTCAATTTTCTCAGGAAATATCGAACCAAGCAGTTTAATACGTACTTCCATAGGTGCTTGCTCAAAGAATTTGCCCATATTGGCAATGATGTTTATTGAGTAATCAATCTTCTCCTTGAATGATGGGTTGTTGATTATTCGTTGTTCTTTTATTTGGGTTTCCAAGGATTTCATTTCTTTTGTTATACGTTCAATCGTACTCTCCTTTTCTTCTTTTGAAATTTGCCCGTCATAAAACAAATCTCTGACTCTATTTGCCCTCTGTTTTAGTTTCTCCAATTCTGATTCTAACTTGTTTATCTGTCTCTCATGCTCCTTAAGATTGTCACTTCTGACATCTTCTAAAATTTCGTTGTATAGTGCTAATACATCCTTGCTGGGTTCAAGACTTGAAATGTAATTTATGAACCCTTCATTCACCTTCTCGGCTCTGATGTTTAAGTGCTTATGTTCATGGTTACAGAAATAGTATGGGTAACGTCCGCCGTTGCCCTTACTGAAGGCACCTGTAAGAATGTGCCCGCATACAGGGCATACTAAGAATTTACGTAAATAGAGTTCAGGGGCAGCCGTTTTTGTCAACTTTGGTTGTCCTTTCCTCTTTCCTTTTAATATATCCTGAACGCAGTTGAATGTTTGCTCATCAATGATGGCATCATGCTGTCCTGTAATATACCTTTCCTCAAAACCATCATAGGCAGGGATATAAATCTCACCTATGTAGAATCTGTTGGTTAGTATTCTGTAGAAGGTTGTTTTGGAGAGTTGCGGGTATAGTCTTTTCCTGATTAAATTTGGCGCTTCTACACCTTTTGCCACCTCCTTGAATAATTCTTTTACCTTCTCGGCTTCGGCGTTATCTACTATAACCCAACAATCGTTTTTTACTCGCATATTCTTGTATCCTTTTGGCGCTTTACCCATCAACTTTCCTTTTAAGCGAGAGCCTTGCATGCCATCCTTAGTCCTTCTTGAAATCTTTTCATCTTCGGTGTGGGCTACGCCGCAATATAATGGCATTAGAGTACTCCACTCTGGAGTGGAGAAGTCAATCGGGTTTTCTATAGCATTGATTTCAACTCCCAATTCATCATAGAATTTCCTTTTGAATGTCATTCCGAATTCAACATTCCTTGTAAACCTGTCCCAACGTAGGAATAGGATTTTATCCACTTCATTTCTGTGCTTTTTGCAGTACTCATAAATTAATTTCATCTTAGGGCGTTTGAGTGTATAATCCTTTGCGGAATAATCTTCCCTATATGTGTCTATCACATAATAATTAAGTCTTGAGCAATAATCCTTAAGACGTTTTTCCTGCACATCCAATGAGCAACCTTCGGTTTGCTCTTCAGTGCTCACTCTACAATACAATATTACATTCATACCTCTTCTTCTTTAGTCCCATTATTCTTCTTTTCACTCTCCATCTGAAGTGTTGCCATCAGGTAAAGATAGTTTCTCAATTGCTTGATTTCTTCGTTACTTAGGTTCTTGTGGTTTGATAAAATTTGTTTGCATCTTTCAATTGTTAGCATTAAGGTTCATAATTTTTTACTCTTTATTATTGCCTGTTACGGCAAGAGTGGAGTTTAGCCCACTCTTATATAAAACATAATGCTAACTGAAAAAAAGTCAAGCCCCGATAGCCACTTTTTTTAATCGCCTTAGAGTGTTGATGCTTGTTCCTGTAATAGCCGATACATTTCTAAGCGATAGGTTCTTCTTCATCAATGATATTTCCTTAGCGTACTGGGTCTTGTAAGTGTCGATGGATTTACGATATGTGCTGGGCCTTCCCATCTTGACACCCTCTTTCCTGCATCTTGCTATATACTGGTTACGTCCGCTGGTCATACGCTCTTTGATGGTAAGACGCTCCATGCTGGCTATCTCCAAAAGAATGGTACAGATGAGGCTGGCTACTGGATTAACCTTGCCATCAGGATTGAGCGTTTCAAGGTTGTAGTTTTTAACGAAAAGACTGACGCCATTCTCGTTCAGGCACTGGATAACCCGAAGGGCTTCAAGTGTATTCCTGCCAAGTCTGTCTATTGACAGGCAAACAACGCGGCTAATCTGATGCGTCTTTACGAACTGGAGCAGTTCCTGTATCTCTGTTCTTTCCTCGATGCTCTTAGCCCCGCTAATCTTGTTACAGAATGTTGCCTTGACATTCCAACTAACGCCGTTGCAATAGTCGTTCAATTCGTTCAACTGACGCTGGTACTCTTGCTTGTCTGTACTTACTCTTGCTAATATTACTACCTGTTCCATACCGCAACTATTATAGAACAAATATAATGCAAATATTTAATATATGCAACATATTGAGCGAAAATTTTGAATTGCGGTTTCATGTGACTACCTTTGCTGAATGGAAAAGCAGGAAAGAACGATTGTCCATCTTGAACTGGATGGTAAACACTACTATTATGGCAATCTCAGAGCGCTATGTGACAAATGGGATAAAGATGCCATTGGAGTTTCATACAACTACCTTAAAAACTATAACATCACTGATGATAAGCCTTATCGGAATGATAGGTGCGTGATTCGAAGGGGAATAATTGTTACTTCTCCCAAAAAGAAGTAGATTTGCGAAAGAAATCATATGTGTAAACTATCGGACAATGAAAAGGATAATATTGATTATGGGATTGTTTTCAAGTTTATTCGCTGGCGCTCAGGGTAAATCAAGGCATGTTGATTTTCCAAAAGAGGAGTTTGCTGTTGTGCATTTAGTTGATGATGGTAAACCTGTAATAATTGTCCAAAATACGAGTCTAAGAAGGTTTAAGGCAAAGGATGTTTTTGGCTGGTCATGCTCATTAATCATGAGTTATAAAGAAACCATTGAAAACGGACTGCCCACTTCAGAGGAATCTGAGTTGGTGTATAATTATCTTGAAGAATTGTCCAAACAGATAGTAGGAGATACATCATATCCCAATGCATTATATTTGGCTCGAATCACGTGGAATGGAACTTGCGAGGTGATATGGCAAATTAATAATCCTGAACCTGTCGATAAGTTATTGAAGGGGATAATAGAAAGTAAGTCATACCCGCGTGATTTCGATTACAAGATGGAATACGATGCTAAATGGAAGAATGTGTCCTTATACACTAAAAAAATCAAGATAAAAAAGCAGAAGTAATCATTTTAAAACAAAGTCATAAAGGGATACAGGAAACCAACCTTGTATCCCTTGTTTTATATCTTAAATTGATACGAACTGAATATTGATACTATTTCAGTTTGTCAATAAGGTTGGAGTAGGTATCGTCATCACTTTGGTTCATGGCATCAAGCGCCACCCTGTATGGCTTCATTACATCCGCAAATTTCGTCCCGTGCTTGTATAGTTCTCTCATCTTTGCTTCCACCTTGGCTAAGTCATAATCACAATCTTTGAGAACAAGGGATATGAAATAACTCTTCCTGTCGTTGTATTGAACTGGCTCTGATGGGGGAGATACCGCTTCCATGATAAAACTTGCAATAGGATTGGCATCGGATTCAAGAACGGATGATAGAGTGTTGTCTGATATTCCCAACGATTCCCGAATCTGATGCTTGGAATTCAGATTCATTTCAAGTCGGCACACGTTGTCAAATACACCTTCTAACCCGTGCTCTTGAACAAATTTGCGGTTCTCGGCACTGGACATCTCTCTCCCTTTATCATATATAATCATACGCTTCTTAAATTTTCTGGTTAATACATTTCTTTCAATGGTTACATTACCGCAACGCTCTTTACAATTGAATTGTTGGTAGTTTCTGATATGCCCTCTGATATATGTCGATAATCGGCTGATGTCGTAACATTCAATATCCTTGGTGACATCGCAGGTGACAACCTGTGAATTCATCATTGCCTCTGCGTTAATTTGGCAGATACCAAGATTGTTTATGTTCTCAAAACACTGCTTAATTGTGTCCAATGAAATAAGCCTTGGGTAATCTGAGCCCAATACCTTGCCTGTAAACTCCAATACAAATTCATTCTCTATATAATCAATCTTTATCCTTAACAGATACGGGTATTCCTGATGAAACGACAGGGATTGAACTCTACCATTTCTTTCTTTTTTATCAAAGGCGTTGATGTTGATGATAGTGATGTTTTCAATGGCTGAAACCAATTTAAGTTTATCAAAAGTAATCACGTTTTAGTTTAGTTATCATGCATTATTTTTCCCTTCAACTTCCCCTTGCTAAGTGGGGAATAATCAATAGGAGTCCGATGTTTGTTCGGTGTCACCAAATGGGTTGTCGGGCGTGGGCTTCATTGGCAAGGAGTTCCAATAATCTACCATAGATTGAGATATCTTATCTTTGGTTGATTGAGAGAGTCTGCGTCCTCTTAACTTGCTTGAGATGGCTTGCTTTTGCTGGTCGCTCATGTCATTTCGAAATTGTCTTTTTGCTTGTATCATATCATTATTGTTTTCCTATAAATAGTTGGTTAGGTAGAAAAAGAAGGTGTAGTTCAAAGATATTTACTCAAAACAACAAGGAAAATTGAAACGAGCGACAATGTGCCGCCTATTTTATAAGCCCACCCCGTCAATAATTATAGTAAGTGTAAAGGGTGTTGCAGGTGTGCAACACATTGTTTTAATACCCATTGTAGGTATTTTAATTCGGCATCTCTATTCCTGAGATTTATATAGGTAAATCAGAAACTGATTATACTTTTTCGTGCTTTAATTCTTCGTTTGCGAAGGGTCCTGAAAGAGCAAAGTAATTAGGGTTGCTGGGCTCTGGTATCCATTGTCTAAGTGCCCAAATCTTCTCTAAATCCTCAAGGAAAGAGTTCGAGAATAGTTCCGATTCGTACCCCAAAAACAGTAAAGAGGTCGAATTCGACCTCTTTACTGTTTCCGGGGCGCCCGTTTTGGGCACCTCTTTTTAGTTTGCTTACGCAAACGCGCTCCTTCCAGTCGCTTGGCGGCCTCCGGCCGCTCTCGCTCGCATACTCGCTTCGCCCCAATAGCTTTACCTGCGTAAAATAGTACAATTGGGGTCAGGCCCCAATTGTATCATTTTGCACAAAAGTATCAGATACCTTTGTGTCACAGATTGAATGAGTACAACTCCTCAATGATTGAATCCATTCCGTAAAGAATGTGGTTCTTTTCATCGTAGGCAATCCTGTTTATGCGTTTATCAAACTTGGCACTCCACAAGAAATTACCATCCCAGTCAAATACCAGCAATTCAGGCTTGCGTCTTTCATCAGTTTTGGCCAGATTCCTGTTCTCAGGGGTGTCAAAATAGAGGATAAAGATACAATCTTTTGCTAAAGCCACATCGGAGAAGGTTATTTTTCCATCCTTATTCTGGGGCAGGATATCATCAAATGATACGGCTCCCTTCTGATGGACGGCAAAGTTCTTATTCCTGTCAAAATCAAAGAAGAACAGGTAGTCCATTCCTGCATGAACCTTTACTACCAGGTTTCTGTCAGGATGTTTATACAGATTTCCCGCGTATGGAGTGATGGCGCTATGCTTATCTTCCAACTTCATCTTGCCCCCGTAAACTTTTATTACATCAACATTATCGCCTTTTTTTACGTAATGTGTTACAGGTATGGATTTTATGTCCATAACGTCCGGTTCAACGTAATAACTGCATACAAAGCGTTTGTTGATATCGTTGTCCAACAACACGAACGTATCAGGAAACCGGCTTTCAGACACACTGGTTACTACGGTTGATTGCCTGCGGATGGATTCTGATACGTTTACCTCCTTGAGTTCATTATTGTATGGGTCAACAAGAGGGTAGTATATGTCAGCATCTTTTACATATGTCTGTCGGCTCAGATCAATCACCTGCAGGAATTCATTTCCGGCCCGGCCTTTAAGGCAAAAACTGCCAACCTGTTTTTGTGTGTTCAGGTTGAATACCTTGAGTTGGCCTTTAACATCGGAAGTTATGAACATGAGTAATGAATCCTGTATGATCATATCATCGGCACCCATTACCTCCCAATCCAACTGCTTTCCCACAAGTGTGGTACGGCTCTTGCCAAGGTAATCAATCTCTTTTACGTCAAGCAAAAGATTCTTGTTCTTTCCAATACACCATGAAAATGGCAATTGTGCAAACAGTACAAACAATAAAATGGCCTTGGTTCTCATAATCATAAATTAGGATGACACAGTAGGATCAATTCCCTGTGTCATTTTTTTGTAGCTTTCTGTTGTTCCTTGAGTTCTGCAAGGGTACGGGGACTGAGCACGCATTTGTCGTGAAAATAGAAGTTTCTCTTGGGTTTGCCCAAGATCTTGATGTCTTTACTGAGATTCCAAAGTGACATATTGAAAAGGATTTAAAGGGTTAATATTCTTTACAGGCGTTCGCCGCAATGCTTGCAGTAGTTGGCGTTCAGGTCGGTCTTCTCGTTGCAGCGTGGGCATCGGCCGTCCTTGCCTTTCTTCTTGGTGGTGTCAATCATTGTGGCCGATACGATACCGGTGGGTACAGCTATGATGGTGTAACCCAGAATCATGACTATTCCGGACAGGAACTTGCCCAGTGCGGTAACAGGCGTGATATCGCCGTATCCCACTGTGGTAAGAGTGACTATTGCCCAATATATGCTGGTAGGAATGCTGGTAAACAGAGTATCTGGGGTGCCGCTCTCAACTATATACATTATGGTGCCCAAGATGCACACCAATACCACCACGAACATGAAATAGACCAGAATCTTGATAAGGCTCTTGCGTATGCTCTCCAGCAGCAGGTAACCCTCGTTCAGGAAAGCGAACAGCTTGAGCACGCGGAATATGCGGAACAGTCGGAAAGTACGCATCAGGGCCAGATACCTTAGAGGCGGGAAGAACACGCTTAGCAGCTGGGGCAGGGTAGCCATCAGGTCTATTATACCAAAGAAGCTGAGCACATACTCACGTTTTACCGGCGAGCAATATACCCTTAGTACATATTCAATGGCAAACAATATGCTCAGAACGTATTCAAGGACTATGATGGATGCCTTCAGGATTCCTACACCGTTCAGTTCCAGGTTTACAAGTGCCTGGAACGAGAAATCATCCACCTTGACTACGCTCTCCAGCGATGCCATAACTATGCATAGCGCAATGGCTATCATTATGGCTATGTCAACAGGCTTGGAAAGCGGGTCTGTCCCCTCAAAAAGTATCCTGTAGAGCCTCTCCTTATCCTTGATTATCGCAATGAGCTTTTTCATTTTTCAGTTATGTTATCCTCATACTCTTTAAGTGCGCGGATGGCTTTGCGGTAGAGCAGTATTATTCCTATAACCGTGAACCATGCCATCAGGCCTACACCTATATCACCCAGTTGCCAAACCACATCTGCCTCACGTACCGCACCGTATATTACCGCTGCCAGCATGACGGCTTGCAGAATGCGTATTACCAGTTTCTCGTGTTTTGGATTTTTGCCCCTGAACAGATAGATTATGCTTGATTCGGAATAGAAGTAGTATGCCATGATGGTGCTATAGACAAAGAATATCATGGCTATTGACACAAACTGGCTTCCGAACCCTGCAAACACTGTATCGACCGCGCTCTGCGTAAATGCGGCGTAGTTGTTGCCCAGCTCAGGCGCATTAGCCAGCAGCATGTTGCCATCGGCATCAAGAATGTTATAGGTGCCCGATGTCAGTATCATAAGGGCGGTTGCAGTGCATACAAACAGTGTATCCACATAAACAGAGAATGACTGGGCAAGACCCTGTTGTGCGGGTGCATCTACATCGGCAGCGGCCGATACCATAGCTCCCGTCCCCTGTCCGGCCTCATTCGAGAATATGCCGCGCTTTACGCCCATTGCTATGGTGGAGCCTATTATGCCGCCGCATACGGGGTTGATTCCGAATGCATTGGTGAATATGCTTCTGAATACTGCCGGAACGTCACCTATATGGTAGGCTACAACTACAATGGCAAGTGCTATATAGCCTAATGCCATGAATGGGGTTACTATCGATGCAACCTTGGCTATGCGTTTTACTCCGCCCACAATCACAACACCCAGCAGGACAGCCAATATTATTCCCGATGTAAGGGTGGAAACGGGAAATGCGTTATGCATGGTTGAAGATGCGCCGTTGGACTGCACCATTGTGAGGCATACGGCACAGGCTATGATGGTGATTACGGCAAAGACTATTCCCAGCCAGCGCTGGCCCAGTCCCTGCTCAAAGATACTGAAGGGTCCGCCGCGATATCCGCTTGAGTGGCGGAACTTGTACATCTGTGACAGCGTGGACTCTACAAAGGCCGTAGATGCGCCGAAGAATGCTACAACCCACATCCAAAATACTGCTCCCGGACCGCCGAACGCGATGGCTGTGGCCACACCCACAATGTTTCCGGTTCCGACTCTTCCTGAAAGTGCTATGCAGAACGCTTCGAATGACGATATGCCGTCGCTGCCGCGTTTCTTGCTGAATAGAGAGCGCACCATAAGCCCGATGCGCCGCACCTGCACAAATCGCGTACAGACAGAGAAAAACAGTCCGGCCCCCAACAGCAGTACCACCAGCCCCGGGTTCCACACGATCTTGTTTATGTAAGAAACTACGCTGTCCAATTTACTTGTAGGGGTCTTTTGTGCCAGGTTTCCAAGTGCAGCCGCCAGCAAGGATGGGATATACCACCGATGGGAAGCATAGGCTCTGGTAGATGGTGTATTCGTTGTTCTGGTAGTTGTCCAAAATATCTATGTATGCGCGCTCGCGAGGAGTCGTGTTACGGCTGATGGCGGGATAACTGGGATAGTTGCGCACGTAGTTTCCTGCACCGAATACAAGTATTCCCGGGCGCGGACCCCATCCCTGCTCAATGGTGTAGGCGCTCTCGCGGTCATGCGGCCAGTGAACCTGGTTGAATCCCAGCGTGGTCATATAGCATTTGCCCAGCGGGTTCAGGCCAAGTGCGTAGTCCATCATCTGGCTCACCACGTCTATATACTCCTGCTTACCCGTGAGTTTCCACATCAGTACTATTGGGAATGTATATTGTCCCTGTGCCACGTTGCTGCCCCACCAGCTTACGTTCATGGGCGTGCCGTTGGGGTAAGCGTTCTCAGTGAATGCGGCCATCTGCTTGTCAACGACAGCCTGCAGTATATCCTTGAAAGCTTTTACGGTAGCAGGATCTGTCTTGGAGGCCGGAGCCAGTATGTAGCTGAAGAAATATGATGTCAGCCAACCGCGCTCGGCAAATATCTCAGAGCCCTGGTTGTAAGTGGTGAGAATCTGCTCTGCATCCTGTGCGTGGGCCTTTATATAGTTGTGGCACTCTGCATTGCCGGTCATCAGATATTTCTCAACGTTGTAGTACATCTGGAATGTGGCGGGCATCTCACGGTTACGCTCGGCATAGCTCTTGACCGATGCGCTGTGGGCTAGCTCAGCGCGGCTTGCATACTCACGGCTCTTGGCCTCATCATATGGCTGAATTATGCGGGCAAAATGATAGAACAGTCCTGATGCCCAGGCCGATGTACGCGGGTCAAGGGTCTCGGAACCGAACAAATGGTCCTCAAAGTCATAAGTGGTAAATGGTGAATATCCGTTGGTCTCGGTACCCCATGGAATCTGACCGTCCTCCTCCTGGAAGTACTTCCAGAACATGGTGCCCCATTCAGCCTCATCAAGGATATCGGGTATTCCATTACCCTTGCCCAGTATATTGAAATGCTCGTCGAACTTGTCGGGGATGTTGAACTGATCATCGGTAAACAATTCAGGGAATGCCTCAAAGGTGGTGAGCAGTGTGCTGGGCACATCCATGTGATAGGTGCGGCGGTCGGCATCGCCTGCATCATGATAACCTCCCCAAGCCTGGATGGTGGGTTCGGTACCCTTCACAACCAGACGGGCCTCACCAATGCGGTCATAAGTCTGGTATATGGTCTCGTGACAGCGCTTGGTACGGTAGCTGAAGTCTGAGTAGGGCTCAATGATCTGGATTCCGCAGCGCTGGTTGAATAGAGAGCGGAAACTGATGTAAGAGAGTTTCTGCGAAAACTGGCCGCCTACGCCGAACGGGTAGGATGAGCCGTAGCCTTCAACTACAATGCGGTAAGGACCGCCCTCCGGAACATCCGAAAGGTCAATGCGATATACAAAATCGCCCGATGACTGGTCCTGGCCAATCTCCGTAAGCTGGCCCGATGTTACCTTCTTGCCTATTTTGCTCTTCTTGTACTGATAAACGGTATAATTGGGCAGCGGACCTTCAATCTTCTTTACGCCGCCGTCGCCCAGATAGATGGCTAAATTGGCGAAACGCTTGGTTGACAGCGCGCTGTAAGCCACCTGGTTGGACTTTATGGCCTCACAATAGACATCCTTGTCCTTGAACTTGAGCTTGTAGGTTCCGTATGGAGTCTCAATATTATACTTCTTGCCGTTCTGTAGGGTTGGCACTGTGAGATATACAAAATGGTCGCATTTGTCGGCTGCGGCTGCTTCGCGGTTCACGCCAAGGACAGGGGTGCCGTTCACTTTCCATTGTGCCGGATTTGAAATATCTACCTCATTCACATCCAGCGTATCGCTGGTGTAAAAAAGTTCAATCACATTGTTTGAAGCAGTGCGTATCTCCCGGATGGTCAGTTTGGCGCTTGCCTCAAACGACAGCATAAGTGCTGCAACGGTTATCAGTAGGGTTCTCATATCTGAGAGGTTAGTTATTGATATAATGAATGCAAAGAAAACAACTTTTATCCAAAAATCCAATTTGTGCCGGATGAAAGAGGTTAATGATTAAATAGCACAAAAAAGCACAAGGTATTATTACAATAACCCTTATTTTTGCTGCAAAATCAACAAATAAGATTATGAGGAACTTAATCAACCTTGTTCCTGTTCTGTCTTTGAACAGGAGTTTTATGTTTGCAATGAAAAAACGCTTGCTTAAAGGATGCTCAACGCTGGCAGTTGTTCTCCTGTCTCTCCCTGCACATGTCAATGCGCAGTTCAATCCCGTTGTGGGTGAGAAAACCTTTTCCAAATGGACGGAATTGTCATCCAACCACTATCAGGTCATATATCCCGAGGGCATGGACCTCATGGGCGCAAGATATTCCTCGCTGCTAGAAAAATACCGTCCGCTCGTGGGCAAGTCATTGGGATTCCTGCCCAATCAGCAGTTTGAAGTATCCCTGCCCATTGTATTGCATCCGTTTACTGCCACAACTAACGGTATAACTGCTCTTGCCCCAAGCAGGATAGAGGTCTATACGTTCTCCGACCCTTACTCCATGCTGCCTCCGCTATCCTGGGAGACTCTTATATCAATACATGAAAACCGTCACGCTGCGCAACTGCAGTTTGCGGCTGCCGGTTTTTGGAAATGGTTTCCGCATCTTTTTGGCGAGTATTTTCCCCTATATGTGGAATCTCTATATCTGAACACGGCTCTTGCCGAGGGTGATGCAGTAGTGGCAGAGACCGCGCTGACCAACTCCGGCCGTGGACGTACTGCCGATTTCCTGTCATACTATCGTATGTCTTTCGATACCGGTGACCTGCGTAACTGGTACCGTTGGCGCTACGGTTCCCAACGTTATTTTACCCCGGACCATTACACGATAGGTTATATGACAGTAGCGGGAGCACGCTATGTATATGACACTCCACAGTTTATGTCATCATATCTGAGCAGACTGCTCAATCCTTTCAGCTTCACCGCCATGGAGTCAACCTTAAGGAGTTATTCAGGCAAGAACATAAAAAACAGCTGGAAAGAGATATCCGGCGCGTTTGCCGATATCTGGGCGGCCGATGACCGTGAGAGAGGACCGTTCCAGGAGATTCAGACCATAGTGACTGACAAGTCACGCTACTACTCGGTCTATTCGGGCAGTGTGGAGACTGCCGGCGGTCATCTGCTGTCCGTGCGCACAGGTCTGGACAAGGCTCAGGAACTGGTTGAAATCATGCCGGACGGCAGCGTAAAGCCGTTGCGCCGGTTCGGTTCGGACAGCAGGCTGGCATACTCTCCGGTCACGGACTGCATTTATTGGTCGGAGGCCATACCCGATGTCCGTTGGGAGATGTACAGTACCTCGCGTATAAGGATGATGAAGGTGGGTAGCAAAACCATACGTGATTTCACCGCTGAAGGACGTTATGTTACTCCGTCCGTATCGGACGACGGCAAGTATCTGGCTGCTGCCGAATATTTACCGGAAGGTGGAGCACGAATTGTGCTTTTCAGTACAGAAGACTGCACGGAGGTCAGTTCTATACCGGTTCAGTCCGGAATCATGGCCAATGAGGTGGCTTTCAGCGGCAGTAATATTGTGTTTACGGGAGTGAGTGATGACGGAATTGGACTCTATCTTACGGATTTCCAGTCTATCAGCTTGCTAGAGGAGCCTGCCCCTTTCAAGGTTCGCGACCTTATCTCAAAAGACGGTGTCATTTATTTCACCTGCGATAAGACCGGCACGGATGAGATATATTCATACAATCCTGCAGACAGGTCAATGAATCAGCTTACCAACTCCAGATATGGAGTGTCAGATCCGTTCTTCCGTAACGGCGAACTCTGTTTCAGCGCGTTGCAGCCGCAAGGCAGGGTTTTGGCCAGTTCCGGGACTATAAACAGGGCGGTATTATTCAGTGAGCGTTGCTCCTATCCCATAGCCGATATGCTCACTCAGCAGGAGAACAGTCTGGCTGCGGCACCTTCAACATACAGCACATTCTCCCCTTCACGTTTCAGGAAACTGTCAAACGGACTCAGACTGCATTCATGGATGCCCATCTACTCAAACGTTGAAGGACTTACAGGCTCCATGACAGGTCTCTCTTACGAGATGGCTTCTCTGGGAGCGACAGCGTATGTGCAGAATCTGCCTACCACACTCTACGGTTCCCTGGCAATTTCATTGCATAATGATCCTTTCCAGAAAGAAACCGCAACCAAAGCCGGATTCCATGTACGCCTTAACTATACAGGTCTTTTTCCCGTAATCAGTCTGGCGCTTGATATGGGCGACCGTCGTTCTGTTAGCAGTGTAAGGGGAATATACAAGGATTCAGTCCGTACAGCCAGTGCAATCATAAAGGATAAGAATGTTCCGTTCTTTGTGGGCGGAAGCCTTACCGTATCATTCCCGTTAAACTTCTCATCGGGAGGTTGGAACCGGAGCCTGACTCCGTTCGCGGGCATTCTGTCCAGTACTGACATGCTTGGTGAAGGTTATAGAGAAATAAAATATAATGAAAATCTTTTGTTATATGAGCCTAAAGAAAGTAATGTGGGAGGACTTCATCCTACCACCCGTATCATAGCCGGATTCTCCGGTGGTGTGGAACTGCCTGTACCTTCGTCGGTCATATATCCCAGATGGGGTATAGGCGGAGGCATGCAGTATTCGGCCAACTCATTTACCAACTCCTTATATGCAAGCCTTTACGGTTACCTGCCCGGACTGTCATCTGTCCAGGGATTCAAGCTCCAAGCCTCGATGCAGATAAAAGAAGCCGCTAAAAAAACCACTCTTGCCGACGTATGGGCTTTTGATTTGCATGAGATGGCTCCAAGAGGGTATAGCCAGACAGAAGCCGCGTCCTTTCTCAAGCTGTACTACCTGGAAACTTACAGCTTCAGTGCCGATTATGCAATGCCTTTGCTGGCCGTAGATTTTGCGCTGGGCCAATACGCATATCTGCGAAATCTTGAACTGTTGCCGTTCATTGACTACACTATTGCAAAGGGTAACGACAGGACAGATAACCTGATGAGTGTGGGAACTGACGTGATGTTCAGGTTTGAAAAACTGCTTATCCTGAATAACACAATCAAGCTGGGTTGCCGCTTTGCCTATAATGACGGCACCTTGAACAAGACTTTGGGCGTTAAGGATCCATTCTACATTGGCGTGGTAACCAATGTAGGCTTTTGAAACCGCGTCAAGGTGATAACTGTTCCTGTCAAGTCATTCCGGCACTACACTGTAGGAACCGTTCCTGTTTTGTTGAGGGCGTAGGGTGCGGTTGGGGTGAAGGTCATAGCCGTTCATGCGCGTTATGTTCCCGATCCTGAGCAGGTGTAGCGTTACGGCCAGTCCGTGGTCGGTGCCCGGAGCGCTCATGTTTGATATGTAGTTGCCCAGTGACCATACGGTAAGATGTTCCGATGCACGCCCGCGGTAATCGGGCAGGGTGCGTACGGGCTGCACTACGTGGGGATGACCTCCTATTATATGATCTACTCCATGTGCGTAGAGCCAGTCCTCAAGTTTTTTCTGGCTGTTGTCGGGCCTTGTCATGTATTCTGTACCCCAGTGCATGCATGCTATTATGCAGTCGGCTTTAAGTCTCCTGGCACGTGCTATATCAGCCCTTATTATGGCGGTGTCTATGTAATTGACTATGCAAGGCGGGGCAACTGTTATGCCGTTGGTATCATACGTGTAGTTTAGCAGCGCTATCCTTATTCCGTCGTGTTCCGTTATGAACGGATAGACCGAATCGCGCTCGGCCTGGTTGCGGTAGGTGCCCAGGTGAGCTATCCCCAGACTGTCAAGTACGTCAAGGGTGCGTTTCAGCCCCCGGTTGCCACGGTCCAGACAGTGGTTGTTGGCGGTCAGGAATATGTCAAAACCTGCATCCTTCACCGCCTGTGCAAGCTCATCGGGTGAGCAGAAGTTGGGATAGCCGGAGTAGGGCTTGCCTCCCAGCGTGGTCTCAAAGTTGCAGACGGCAATATCGGCGGCCTTTATCTCGGTTTCTACCAGACTGAAACAATCATCGTAGCAGTATGTGCCGTCAGCTCTGCGTGCCGCCTGTAGCTGCTCCTTATGCTGCATCACGTCGCCTGCAAAATAGATTGATGCATGTCCGGTAAGCTTGGCTCCGGCGTTTTGTGCCAAAACCGTGACGTGGGTGGTCACGATGAGGATTGTTGTCAGCAGCATGCATGAAAGAGTAAACCGCACGGGGTGTCCATGCGGCTTGACTGTATCTGTACTGCTGACAGGGTGTGTCATTGCAGTGGGTTATTAACGGTAGATGCTTTTCTGACCGGCCAGAAGCGTGTTCTTCATAAGCGAGCAGATGGTCATGGGGCCAACGCCGCCGGGAACAGGAGTTATGAAGCTGCATTTGGGCGCAACCTCGTCAAACTTCACGTCGCCGCACAGGCGGAATCCGCTTTTCTTGGTTGCATCGGGCACGCGGGTGGTGCCTACGTCAATGATTACAGCACCCTCCTTGACCATATCGGCCTTAACGAATCCGGGCTGGCCCAAGGCGGCTACTATGATATCGGCCTGGAGGCATTCTTCCTTGATGTTTGCTGTGTGGCTGTGGCATACGGTTACGGTGCAGTCGCCGGGATTGGACTTCTGCATGAGCAGGGTAGCCATAGGCTTGCCCACTATGTTGCTTCGGCCCAGTATAACGCACTTCTTGCCGCGTGTCTCTATGTCGTAGCGTCTGAGCAGTTCCAGTATGCCGTTGGGCGTGGCCGATATGAAGCAGGGCAGGCCAATGCTCATGCGGCCAACGTTGATTGGATGGAAACCATCTACATCCTTGCGGTAGTCAATGGCCTCAATCACATGCTGCTCATTGATATGCTTGGGCAGGGGGAGCTGGACTATGAAACCATCTACATCGGGGTCATTGTTGAGTTCTGCAACTTTTGAGAGCAGGATATCCTCGGTGATGTCACTTTCAAACCTGATGAGCGTGGACTTGAATCCGCACACCTCGCAAGCCTTTACCTTGGCTGCAACGTATGTCTCGCTTCCTCCGTCGTGACCCACCAGAATAGCTGCCAGATGGGGGCGTTTCTCACCTCTCTCTACCATTGCGGCTACCTGGGCCGCAATCTCCTGCTTAACCTGTTCGGCTACTGCCTTACCGTCTATTAACTGCATGTTATATTGTTGTGTTTATCTTCTCATCATTGAACCCATGTTGGGCAGTTTGGCTCCGGCCACGTTCTTCATCATCTTGCGGGTCTGCTCAAACTGCTTTATCATACGGCTTACCTCCTGTATTGACTGGCCGCTGCCCTTGGCAATGCGGTTGCGGCGCGACTGGCTCTTGTCAAGCAGCTCGGGGTTGGTGCGCTCGGCCGGCGTCATGGAGTAAATCATGGCTTCTATGCCTTTGAATGCGTCATCGTTTATGTCAATATCCTTGATAGCCTTGCCTACACCGGGAATCATGCCCATCAGGTCCTTCATGTTGCCCATCTTCTTGATCTGGCCTATCTGCTCCAGAAAATCGTTGTAGTCAAACTTACCCTTGCCCATCTTTTTCTGAAGACGCTTGGCCTGCTCGGCATCAAAGTTCTCCTGGGCTCGTTCCACGAACGATACGATATCGCCCATGCCCAGTATGCGGTCGGCCATGCGGTCAGGGTGGAATACATCGAAGGCATCCATCTTCTCACCCGTACCAACAAATTTGATGGGCTTGTCAACGACTGTGCGTATGGATAGAGCTGCACCGCCACGGGTGTCGCCGTCCAGCTTGGTCAGTATCACGCCGCTGAAGTCCAGGCGCTCGTTGAACTCACGGGCGGTGTTCACGGCATCCTGACCGGTCATGGAGTCAACCACAAAGAGAATCTCATTTGGATTAACAGCCTCCTTTATGGCGGTTATCTCCTGCATCATCATCTCGTCTATGGCCAGACGGCCGGCGGTATCGATGATTACCACGTCAAAGCCCTTGGCGCGTGCCTCCTTTATAGCGTTCTGTGCTATTTCAACGGGCTTGTTGTTGCCGGGCTCGGTATAGACTGTAACGCCTATCTGCTCGCCCAAAACCTTGAGCTGGTCAATGGCGGCTGGACGATATACGTCGCAGGCTGCCAACAGCGGTTTCTTGGCGCGCTTGGTCTTGAGCAGGTTGGCCAGCTTGGCGCTGAATGTGGTCTTACCGGAACCTTGCAGACCGGCCATCAGAATGACTGCGGGATGGCCCTTTATGTCTATGTCAACAGCCTCACCGCCCATCAGGGTGGCCAGTTCATCATGAACCACCTTGACCATCAGCTGGCCGGGGCGGACCGATGTGAGCACGTTCATGCCTAAGGCCTTCTCCTTTACGGTATCAGTGAACTGCTTGGCTACCTTGTAGTTGACATCGGCGTCAAGCAGGGCTTTACGTACGTCTTTAAGGGTTTCGGCTACATTGACTTCGGTGATTTTACCTTCACCTTTCAGTATCTTAAGTGACCTTTCAAGTCTTTCTGACAGATTTTCAAACATGGACTTTTTGTTTTGGTTTGCAAAGATACAAAAAAGGTCGCAATTTGCAGGGGCACAAAGGGGACGGTTCTTTTTGTGCCCCCTTTCCAAGAGAACTTTTTGGGGTATCAGTATCTGAAACTACGCGCTTCGCGCTATCCCTCCCACGCCTTTGGCGCGGGCCCCTCCCTCTAACACGCCGAGGGTGGCGATGGTTTCCGATACCGATACCCCAAAAAGTTCAGTGCATCTTGGAATATTATCAAGGGCACAAAAAGAACCGTCCCCAGTGGCAATCGCAGACTCATCTGCCAGATAGGTAGAGCATCTGGCTGATTTCTTCGTTGAAACGGCGGGCGGCAATGAGTTTCTCCAGGGTCAGGTGCATGCGGTAACGCCAATAGTTGTTGGAATCGGCGGGGACGTTGATGCGTTCTGTGCGCGGGTCTTTTGCGCGCAGCGAGTTACTCATGGAGAGCCAGTCCTGAAGCGGGAATATTGCCAGCATGGAAGGTGATGCCAGATGAGCCGATATCACGCTGGTGCATGCGGCTGTGGTGGCCTTGTGTACGGGAATCACGTGGTTGGGCTCCATCTCATCCTCTATCCAGGCGCGCAGCACGCTCATATCATGCGTGGATGTGGTGCAGACTGACATATATGGATATGTGGCCGGGTCCGATACTTTCACGCCCATGTTCTTGGGCATACGCTGAACCTCAAGAGCCAGGATTCGCAAGCGGTCCATCACTTCCGGAACGCAGGCCGGAATCATTCCCAGATCCTCGCCGCACACAAGCATGTCGGTGGCCTCAATCAGGGTAGGCAGCTTTGACATGGCCGAATCACACCAGAAACTGTTGTTGCGGCTGTAGTAGAATTCGTCGTGGAGCCTGCGGAATGCAGTTTGATCATCCTCAGACAGCCATCTGAATACTGCTGTGTCAAATGCATTTATGCGCGGATGATAGGTGCCGGGCCGATGTGTGTCCTCCAGGAACAATACGTTGGTCTCGGGTGTGCCTGCGGGTGCGGTGGCGTGCATGGCCGGATTGAACGGGAATCCTTTGTCCCACATTTCCTGCGGTGTGTATGTGAGTGCTGGGTTGAAGCGTCCCATCAGTCCGCTGTTATATTGCAATGGAACTTCCCAAATTCTGAAGAATCCCAACAAATGGTCTATGCGGTAGGCGTCGAAGTAGTCGGACATCTTACGGAAACGGGCTACAAACCATGAGTATCCGTCGTGGGCCATATTCTGCCAGTTATAGGTGGGCATTCCCCATTTCTGGCCATCTACGGCAAAGGCATCGGGTGGAGCGCCGGCCTGGCAGTCCGTGTGGAAAAGTTCGGGATGTATCCATACGTCGGCGCTGTGTCGGTTCACTCCTATGGGTATGTCGCCTTTGAGCAGGATGCCTTTACGGTTGGCATATTTCTTTACATCGGCAAGCTGTTTGTCAAGATGGAACTGGATAAAGTAATGCTTGCGGATTTCGCGGTAGCGGTCATTGCCGGGGGTGCAGAAACGGTCCAGCAGGGCAGGGGAATATTCGCGCTCCTTCCACTGGTGGAAATCGGCAGTACCGTACTTGTCGCGCAGGTAGCAGTAGAGCGCATACGGCTCCAGCCATGTGCGGTTGGCATTGAAGAAAGTCTTATACTCCTTTGTCCTGAAACATTGTTGGCCAAACCGTGCGTACAGACGGTCCAGATATTCGTTCTTGAGCCTGAATACACGTTCATAGTCTATGGCGTCAAGGGAGTTGAGTTCCTTGCGTTCCTTCTGCGCATGTCTGATGAATTGTTTGTCATCAAGCTCTCCAATCTGTTCCAGGTCTATGTAGATGGGGTTGAGTGCAAACGATGAGTTTGCGCTGTACGGGTATGAGTCCCTCCATGTTCCGGTCATGGTTGTGTCATTTACAGGAAGGGTCTGGATGATGCTCTGCCCTGTGGCGGCAGCCCAATCCACAAGCAACTTAAGGTCAGTGAACTGGCCTATCCCATAGTCCCTCTCACTGCGTAGTGAAAATACCGGGATAGCCGTGCCGGCCCCTTTCCAGCGAGGACGGTTGCCCAGATGCACATAAGGTATAGCTACGGTACGCTGTTCCATCTCACTGCCATTGTAGTCTTTCCAACGGTCAGACAGTACAAGACGTTTGGCGCGGGTATATGGAATGGAGTGCAGCGATCCCTCTTCACGGCGGGTTATGCTTCCGTCGGTCTGCACCATGTAGAAGTATGTTATGTCGCCGGCAGTAATCTCATCGTCATCGGTCTCATAGTCCGTGAACCATGTGCCTGCGCCGTTGTTGGCCATATCAAGGCATATCTGTGTGCCGTCAGACATGTTCAGGCACAGGTATAGATTCTCGCCCCATCGGGTTATGTATTCTATCTGGAAATGTATCTGCATAACAACTTGCTGAATGTGGAAAAACCGGATGCACAAAAATAGTCAATATTCCGAAAAGAGAGAGGGTGATACCCATGATTTCAGAGTTTTCAACTGTCAGATGAAAGTTATCAACAATTACTAAAATTCCGTGAAATTTTCTTTTACAATAAGGCACGCGAAATTATTTTTGCTAACACGAAAAAACAAAAGTAAATAAATCATAACCAAAACAATTATCAATCATGGAGTTAAAACAGGATGGCATTTATGATGCCAGTACCCTTGGTGGTGGTAAAATGTTTGTGCTTGGTTGTCAGCACATGTTCGCTATGTTCGGCGCTACCGTTCTGGTTCCGCTTCTTACTGGTCTTTCAGTATCGGCCACTCTGCTTTTTGCAGGTATAGGCACACTGATTTTCCATCTGGTTACAAAAATGAAGGTCCCCGCATTCCTGGGATCATCATTCGCATTCCTGGGCGGATATACCGCAGTTAAGGCCATGGGTCCTAAGTTCCTGGATCCCAATTTCAGTCAAATGGCGTTTGATGCGATGTCCGAGATTGATAAGGATAAATACATTCTGTCATTCGCTCCGGAGTCCCTTACATACGCCTGTATCGGTGTTTTCTGTGCAGGCCTTCTTTACTTTGTGCTGGCTGCCCTGTTCAAGTTCTACGGCGTACGTCGCACCATGCGTTTCTTCCCGCCGGTAGTAACCGGACCTATCATTATTTCAATCGGTCTTATCCTTTCTGCAAGTGCTATCAATAATTGCAAAGATAACTGGTGGATTGCCCTGCTGGCTATCGTTATCATTGTGATTTGCAATATCTTCGGTAAGGGTATGGTCAAGATTATCCCCATCATCCTGGGTGTTATCGGTTCATATATCGTTGCAGCCTGCTTCGGCAAGGTTGATTTCTCGGCCGTTAAGGATGCCGCCTGGTTCGGAATGCCCTTCACATGGGAGAACACAGCCTTTGCAGTTCTCAAGGATCCTGACTGGTCATTTGTATGGACTGCAATCATTGCCATCGTGCCTATTGCTTTTGCAACCATGATTGAGCATATTGGTGATGTATGCGCCATCTCATCAACATGTAACCGTAACTTTATTGCCGATCCCGGTCTGCACCGTACTCTTATGGGTGACGGCGCCGCAACCGCTCTGGCAGCCCTGTTCGGTGCTCCCGCCAACACTACATACGGTGAGAATACAGGCGTGCTCAACCTGACCAAGGTATTTGATCCCAAGGTAGTACGTATTGCAGCATGTCTGGCTATCGTATTCGCATTCTGCCCCAAGTTTGCCCAGATTATCTACGCAATGCCTGTTGCAACTGTAGGTGGTGTGTCTCTGGTGCTTTACGGTATGATTTCGGCAGTAGGTGTACGTAACCTGGTTGAGAACAAGGTTGACTTTACCAACAACCGCAACGTGCTGGCCATCGGTATCAACTTTGGTCCCGGCAGCATATCATTCGGTAAGATCTCTCTGTCAGGTCTGGCTGTTGCCGCTCTGGTAGGTATCATCCTGAATGCTGTTCTTCCCGGCAACGATTTCCACTTTACAAGTGATTACGCCAGCGGTAAGCGTGCTACCGCCGAGGGTCAGGATCTGCCCGAGGATTTCAAGAAGCCTCTGCATGACGATCCCAAGTACAACGGATAAACAATTTCACAATACATTATTTATTAACTCTAAAAGTTCTGATATGAAAAAAATCGTTGCTTTTGCAGGTTTCAGCCTGCTCGCAGTAGGTGCTTTTGCACAGACCAATTTACAGGTGTTCTACGATTTCGGTAAGGATCGTAAGCATATTACCTCTACTCTCGAAATGTTCAAGTCCGATAATTGGGGTAATACATTCTTCTTTGTTGACTATGACTACAACTGGAAAGACGGTAAGGATAAAGTTATATCCCCTAACAGCACCTATATGGAAATTGCACGTTGTTTCAATTTCTGGGGTGAATCAGCACTTGCTCCATTCAGCCTGCAGGTTGAGTATAATGGTGGTGTAGGATCATATTATTATGATGAGGGTGCTATACGTTATCATGCTCCTTTTTATGTAGAAAACGCCTGGTTGTTTGGTGTGGACTATTTCCTGCACAGTGAGGATTTCAGTAACACATTCAATTTCAAGGTCCTCTACAAACATTGGGCAGTAAGTGAAGGAACCCCGCTTCAGTTCACATTTGTATGGGGCATGCAGAACCTGTTTGGTGTAGAAGGACTCCGTTTCTCGGGATTTGCTGATTTTTGGGGACAGAAGCAGGCTTTTGGTGACAAGAAAACAGATTGGGTTTTCATATCAGAGCCTCAGCTTTGGTATAACATAGGTTCACTCTTCAATTGCCCGAACTTTAACATCGGCGGTGAGGTTGAGCTTTCCAACAATTTCACTCAGGAGGGATTCATGGTTAATCCTTGCATCGGTGTAAAGTGGGATTTCTGATTTGATTTATTACTATAGTGGAATAATTTATAAATTGGGCAATTATGTCATTCCTGAAAGTTTTAGGGTTTGATCCCGAGAAGCACAATGTCAAGACTGAGATTGTGGCCGGTATCACCACTTTCCTGACCATGGCCTATATTCTTGCAGTCAACCCGGATATCTTCGGTGCGCTGGAGGGTATGGGCATGCCTAGAGGTGCCGTATTTACCGCTACAGCATTTGCTGCCATAGTAGGTACTCTGGTTATGGCTTTGTATGCCAAGAAGCCTTATGCGCTTGCTCCGGGATTGGGCCTCAATGCATTCTTTGTTTATACTGTTTGCCTCACCATGGGTTACAGCTGGCAGTTTGCATTGACTGCCGTCCTTATTGAAGGTATCATTTTTATCATCCTTACCGTAACCAACATCCGTGAGGCTATCATCGATGCCATTCCGTCTGCGATGAAGAGTGCTGTAAGTGCCGGTATCGGTCTGTTTATAGCATTCATCGGTATGGTTAATGCCGGAATTATCGTTGATGACGGCGGTACAATCATTGCCTTGGGCAATATCACAAGCGGTCCTGCACTGCTGGCTCTGATAGGTCTGGTCATCACTTCCGTGCTGATGATCCTTAAGATACCCGGTGCAATCCTGATAGGTATCATTGTTACTGCTATTGTCGGTATTCCGTTCGGTATCACCAAGTTTGACGGTGTGGTAAGTTCTGTTCCTTCAATTGAACCTATCTTCTGCAAGTTTGAGTGGCACAACATCTTCTCCGTTGATATGCTGATAGTTGTGTTTACATTCCTGTTCATAGATATGTTTGACACAATCGGAACTGTCATCGGCGTATCAAAGAAGGCCAATGCCATTAATCCTGACGGTACAATTCCAGGCGTCAAGAAGGTCCTCATGGCCGATGCCATTGCAACCGTAGCAGGTGCAGCTTTCGGCACCAGCACAACTACTACTTATGTTGAGAGCGCATCAGGTGTTGCATCTGGCGGACGTACTGGTCTGACTTCATTTACAGTAGCAATCTGCTTTGCCATCGCACTGTTCTTTGCTCCTGTATTCCTGGGTATCCCTTCAGCAGCTACTGCTCCTGCTCTGATACTGGTAGGTGTAATGATGATGTCATCAATCAAGGATGTGGACTTTGATGATTTCTCGGAGTGCGTTCCTGCATATATCACAATGATTGTAATGCCTCTGGCATACAGCATCTCCGATGGTATCATGCTGGGTCTTATCTCTTATGTTGTGCTTAACGCCCTGAGCGGAAAGTTCAAGAAGATAAGCATCATGATGTGGATTCTTGCAATCCTGTTCATCCTTAAGTATACAATACATATAGGCGGCTGATTCCTGCTTTGCAGGAAAAATCAAGGGCGGTTCCCGTTTAGGAGCCGCCCTGTTTATTTGAATCTGCTTAATAAATCCTTTACCGGTTTATATTTCTTATATTGCCGGTGGTAGTATCAAACGTGATCTTTGTATCTGCGTGCTTACCCATGACTGTCGATGAGATAACTTCAACGTTTCCGAACTGTGCTATCTGTACATCCTCTTCCAGGAATCTCTTGCGGTTGTTGTAAATCTTTACTTCGGCACGTCCGGGAATACGGTAGTACAGGAATGGCCCTTTGTCTCTCTTTCCCAAACGTTTGGATTTATTGGAACCGGTCTCGTCCGATTGGCTTTTCAGCATTTCCCGGTCTGTCAGGTCAATCCATACGGGCTCGCCTGCCAGATTGTCAACCGGCAGTACGCCCAGTTTTGATGAGAACCTGAAAAGTATCTGTTTGGTAATGGGCTTGTCCGGGTTGACATCTATGGTGAAAACGTGCTCCTGTATATCATTTGTGCCGGTGAACAGTGTGAGCAGCGCGTTTTCCTGTTTTGTCAGGTATTCCAGGATATATACCGTCGATTCTCCGTCCGTAGGTATGTAGTCGGCCTGTCCGCGTGTTATTGAATTGCGGCTCTCACGTATGTTGTATATCTCCTTGGCTGTCAGTTCTGCCATCTTGGATGTGGAGCCGGCCATGAGAATCTCCTCGGTCATATAGTCCTGGGGATTGACCTTCTCCTTCTCTTCTGCGGCGGTGGTGACCGGTGCGGGAGATGAGGGCTCTTCAGTGTCATGCGTGTTTACAGCTGCTATGATTCCGTCATTTGTAAGCACAAAATACGGCCTGTTGCCTTTGTCGGGAAAACTTAAGGTGTAAAGGTTGTCCTTGTCGGGTGTTCCGTATGCCGAAACTGTAATACCGGTAATCTCCCATGCCTCTTGGGCTTTGTCCTTGACATCGGACAGCCTGAGGTAACGCTCGGCGTATCTGGAGAATTCGCCAGGCTTGAAAGTTTCGCGGCGTGTGGTAACAGTGACTCTGAGCTTGGTCTTGGGGAGCCAATATGAGACCGCATCCTGGGTTATTCCGGGAGAGTAGGGAGCCGATGTCCCCTGAGCCGCCATACTCATGCATCCTATGGCGAACCCTATCATCAGTACTGTTTTCCTTAAATTCATATTCATCTGTTTTCTGTCATTTCCAACCATGCGTTCGGTAAATGTGTTATTATATCGGCCGATGTCATGGCAATGGCGCTTAGTTCCTGCGCAGCCTTGTCGCCGGCCAGTCCGTGTATGAATGCTGCAACCACGGCGGCATGCAGGGCACTGTATCCTTGTGCCAGAAGTGCCAGCACTATTCCTGTAAGCACGTCGCCCGAACCGGCCGTAGCCATTCCGTTATTGCCGGTAGTGTTTATGAAAGCCTTTCTTTGAGGCGTTACCGTGACTGACGGCGCCCCTTTGACTATCACCGTGATTCCCGTGTTTTCTGCCAGGTCCAATGCCTTGGCAATCATTTCATTCCAATCTTTGCTGATACCGGTCAGCCTGGCTAGTTCACCGGGGTGGGGTGTCATCACTGAACCTGCCGGGACATATTCCAGCATGTGACTGTTAAGGGAGATGATGTTCAGTGCATCGGCATCAAGTACCATAGGGCAGGTCGCGGTCTTGAGCAGCTTATCAAGAACGGCAGTCTGTGAATCGGCTTTGCCCAGCCCCGGGCCGGCGCCAATTGCATTATAACGGCTAATGTCAGGATTGGCATACAGGTCATCGGCAGGTATGGTCATGGCCTGGGGAACGGATATCTGCAATATGTCATTGTTGCATGACGGCGTACATACCGTAAGCAACCCCACGCCTGAACGCAGGCATGCGCGGGCCGACAGTATAGCCGCACCTGCCATTCCGTGACTGCCTGCATAGAGCAATGCATGCCCGAAGTCTCCCTTATGGGCCTGCTGTGGACGGCTCTTGAAGAGACATCTCACGTCTGCCTGGTCAAGTATCTCTATGCTCTCCGGCGGCAGCAGTTTTTCCAGGGCTTTTTTAGTTTCCTCTATGTAAGCTTTATCCATATTTTGGCAGATACACTTGGCAAATGTACATCTATTTTGTTAAAAAAAGGTCAATCTTGACGGCATGCTCATAAATAAAGAAGTGAATATCGGTTTTGACACTTGTTTTTTAAGTATTTTTGCATAATAAAACAAAACGTTTTCATTAAGTATTGAGTGATATGGAAACCATTCTGGTAAAGGACCGTGAGTTTGAGGTGTTCCTCAGGGATGAGGATATCCAGAAAGAGGTAAAGAGGGTGGCAGGCGAGATAAGCCGTGACTATGAAGGTAAGGAACCTCTGTTCCTTTGTATCCTTAACGGTGCGTTCATGTTCGCTGCCGATCTGCTCAAGAATGTTACGATTCCGTGCAATGTCTCTTTTGTTAAAGTCGCATCATATCAGGGAACCGATACGACCGGAAAGGTCAAGGAACTTATGGGCCTTCAGGAATCAGTAGATGGCCGCCACGTGATAATAGTTGAGGATATTGTTGATACCGGATATACTATGCGTGACGTACTGGACTCCCTTAAAGAGAAGAATGCGGCTTCGGTTCAGGTATGCGCCCTTTTGTGCAAACCCGATAAACTCAAGGTTGACATCAACCTGAAATATCTGGCCATGAATATTCCCAACGGTTTCATTGTAGGCTATGGCCTGGATTATGACGGGTTCGGACGCAACTCCCGTGATATTTATAAGATTGTAAAATAAATTATTATAGAATGGACAACATCGTTATTTTTGGCGCTCCCGGTTCGGGAAAGGGAACATACAGTGCTGCCCTGGTCGAGAAATTTGGCTATAACCACATCTCTACCGGTGATGTGTTGAGGGCTGAGATTAAAGCCGGCACGGAACTGGGAAATATTGCAGAACGTTATATTGAGAACGGCCAGCTCATTCCGGATGACCTGATCATTGATATGCTTGCAAGCGTGTATGACACTATGCGTGAAGGTCCGGGCGTGATATTTGACGGATTCCCTCGTACAATAGTGCAAGCCAAGGCCCTGAAGGAGATGCTTCAGGAGCGTGGTGAAAAGATTTCGGTAACGCTTAATCTCATAGTAAGCGAGGATGTTTTGATGGAGCGCCTGCTCAATCGCGCCAAGGTAGAGGGCCGTGCCGATGACAATGAGGAGACCATCAAGAAACGTTTCAATGTGTATCATACCCAGACTCATCCGCTCATAGAGTGGTTCAAGAAAGAAGGGGTGCTTTCCGAGTTCACTTTCAAGGGTGACAAGGATAAGATGATAGCTGAAATCATAGACAAGGTAGCTTCAATCTGAGCTACCTTTATTATATATGGCAGAATCCAATTTTGTAGATTACGTAAAGATATTTTGTCGTTCCGGCAAAGGGGGCAGGGGTTCGGCGCATCTTCGTCATGACAAGTATATCCCCAACGGCGGCCCTGATGGTGGTGACGGCGGCAAGGGTGGTAGCGTTATCCTTAAGGGTAACCGCAACTACTGGACACTGCTTCACCTGCGTTATGAACGCCATGCTTTTGCCGGCAACGGCGGCAACGGCGGCAGCAACAAGTGCTTTGGCAAGGACGGCGAAGATATTATCATAGAGGTTCCATGCGGAACGGTGGCATACGATGCCGAAACAGGCGAATATCTGTGCGACATTACTGATGACGGTCAGGAGGTGGTTCTGCTCAAGGGCGGTCGCGGAGGTCTGGGCAACTGGCATTTCCGTACAGCCACACGTCAGGCTCCCCGTTTTGCGCAGCCGGGTGAACCCGCTCAGGAGCGTATGGTAGTGCTGGAACTTAAGCTGTTAGCCGATGTAGGTCTGGTGGGCTTTCCCAATGCCGGTAAATCCACGTTGCTTTCAGCCATATCGGCAGCAAAACCCAAGATTGCAAACTATCCGTTCACAACACTGGAACCCAATCTGGGCATAGTGTCTTACCGTGACGGAAAATCATTCGTGATGGCCGACATTCCCGGTATCATAGAGGGTGCCAGCGAGGGTAAAGGCCTGGGGCTCCGTTTCCTTCGTCATATAGAGCGCAACTCGCTCCTGCTGTTCATGGTTCCTGCCGATACCGATGACATTACGCGTGAATACATGATTTTGCTTAATGAACTTGAGCAGTTTAATCCGGAGATGCTTGACAAGCAGCGTGTGCTGGCCATAACCAAGTGTGACCTGATAGATGAAGAACTTATATCCATGCTGGAGCCAAACCTTCCGGCCGATATCCCACACGTGTTCATATCGGGAGTGAGCGGACTGGGGCTGCAACAGCTCAAGGATGTGCTGTGGAAGGAACTCAACAGCGAGAGCAACAAGCTGGATGCCACCTGGAGGACGGAGCATATAGTACATCGTTCCAAGGATGCCGGAGTGCTTCATAACGAGTTGGTTGCGGCCGGAGCAGACTTTGAGTTTGACTTTGACGACCTGCCGGATGATGACCTGGACGATGACCTGGAGGAGGTGGAAGTTGAGCTGGATTAATTAGACAGTAAGTTTATTTTTATCTTGATTTGGGAGGCATCCATGGGTTTGCCTCTCTTTTTTTCAAATTTTTTTTAAAAAAATACCTTTTAATATTTAACTTTCATTTTTACGGTTTATATGATAGTTGTATGAATTTGTAACGAATTCACCTTTTACTAATTAATAACTTAAAACAAAACAGAAATGAAAAAGATGTTTTTGGCAGCTGCCCTTCTGGCAGTAGTTTCTCTGGCCAACGCTCAGGCTCCGGCCAATGCTCCTTACGGAGTTAAGTCAGGTGTTTACACAATGTCTATGGCTTTCGGTGACAATGAAATGATCACTGAGTATTATTTTGATAACTACGGCCTTAAGACCGCTCAGGTTCAGGAAGGTGGAGGTATGATGGGTATGGGCCAGGAAGGCAAGACCCGCACCATTACAGATAAGGACGGTGCTACCATCCGTATCAACGATGATGCTAAGACTGCTACCAAGTTCCCCGCTGGTGGTATGATGGGTGGTTTCGGCGGTGGCCGTGCCCAGATCAACTGGAACAATCTTACCGATCAGGTAAAGAAGGATAACAACATTAAGGAACTCGGTAAGGAGACTATCGCCGGTAAGGAGTGCACCAAGTACTCAATGACTACCGAAGGTTTCCAGGGCCCGCAGGAGCAGACTGTATGGATCTACAAAGGCATCCAGCTCAAGAACGAGATGAGCTCAGACTTCGGCACATTCGGTGCAACTTGCAAGAAGTTTGAGGAGAAGGACGTTCCCGCTTCAATGTTCGAGGTTCCCGCCGGTGTTAAGGTTGAGGAGTTTGACATGAGTCAGTTCGGTGGCTTCGGTGGTTTCTAATCGAGCCTAAAAATAAAGAAAGGTCGCCCATCGGCGGCCTTTTTTTATTTTCAGACCCGGTTAGAAACCCGGACCTTTTTTAGTTCACTCCGTGAACGCGCTCACTCCGTTCGCTTGGCGGCCCTCCGGGACCGCGTTCTCGCTCCAAGCATTCGCTCGCACCAATACCAACGCACGTGCGTACGTATTGGGGCGAGTACGGAGTACGAGAGCGGCCGGGTAGGCCGCCAAGTGGAATGAAATGGAGCGCGTTTGCGTAGCAAACTAAAATGAGGTAAACATGCTCCACATACGAAAGAAAGACCGCCGTCAGGTGGTCTTTCTTTTGCATGTGGAGCTGGAGGGAGTCGAACCCTCGTCCAAACAGAGAAACCATATGCTTTCTACAGGCTTATCTCTACTTGATTTTTCGAGCCATAACTTGGATAGAGCTACCGGGTCATAACCTTATCTTCTAAAATCTCATCCCTGATGCGAAGCCATCAGAAACTATCCCGAGCTTCGGAGCAAGAGCTTCCGGGTGATGTCTTGTCACAGCACCTTGTGCCGTGATTAAGCAGATCTACTGTACTTCGATCAAGCAGCAAGAGCAAAATTGTTGTTGCCAGATAATTGTTGCCAATCTTTTTATAGTGCGGACCGACAGAGCACTGCCTGCTTACATACCTTTTCTATCTGCTGTCAAAGCCAAACAGCCCCTTGATATGTAACGGAATCGCTATTCCTGCCGCGAAATTACAAAATGTTTCATAATTTTGAGGTGAATATGGATGAAAGTCTGGTTGACTATATTGAGAGTACAATCATTCCTATGTATGACGGGTTTGATGCGGGGCATGGGCGGGAGCATGTGAATGCTGTCATTGCCGAGGCTTTGCGTCTGGCCGGGTTCTACGATGTGGATGCGGATATGGTTTATGCTGCGGCAGCTTTTCATGATACTGGGCTTTGCGTGGACCGCAAGACACATCATTTGGAATCGGGACGGATAATCCGTGAGGACAAGAGGCTGGGAGAGTGGTTCAGTGCTGATCAGATTGAGGTGATTGCACAGGCGGCAGAGGACCATAGGGCATCATCGGACCATGAACCAAGAACAATATATGGCAAGATTATTGCTGAGGCAGACCGTCAGATTATTCCGGAGAGCATTATTCTGCGTACCGTCCAGTACGGATTCAAGATTTATCCGGAACTGGACAAGGAGGGACATTGGCTACGCACCTGCCAGCATATGGCTGAGAAGTATGATGTGGGCGGCTATCTGAAACTGTGGATCCCGGAGTCACGCAATGCCGATGGACTGGCACGCCTGCGTGCCATAATACATGATAAAAGCCGCCTCAGAGCAATGTTTGAAGCGGCTTTCAATGAGTGTATTAAAGCTTAGTCTTAACGTGCGTAGTTGACGGCGCGGGTCTCGCGTATTACCGTGATCTTTACCTGACCGGGATAGGTCATCTCATTCTGGATCTTCTGGGCGATCTCGGCAGAAAGCTGCTCTGTCTGCTTGTCGTCAATCTTGTCGGCTCCTACTATCACGCGGAGTTCACGACCTGCCTGGATGGCGTATGTCTTGGTTACGCCGGGATAGGATAGGGCAATCTTCTCAAGGTCGTTAAGACGCTTGATGTAGGCCTCTACAATCTCACGGCGTGCACCGGGACGTGCACCTGATATGGCATCGCAAATCTGTACGATAGGTGCTATGAGGCTGGTCATTTCACACTCCTCATGGTGGGCACCGATGGCGTTGCAGATATCGGGTTTTTCCTTATACTTTTCGGCCAGATGCATACCGTATTCGGCATGTGCCATTTCAGTCTCCTCATCCGGAACCTTACCTATATCATGCAACAGACCGGCGCGCTTTGCCTTCTTGGGATTGAGACCAAGCTCGGCTGCCATGACGGCGCAAAGGTTTGCGGTCTCACGTGCATGCTGCAACAGGTTCTGGCCGTATGATGAACGGTATTTCATCTTACCGATAAGGCGGATAAGCTCAGGATGCAGACCATGGATGCCCAGGTCTATGGTGGTGCGCTTACCGGTCTCTATGATCTCATCCTCAACCTGCTTCTGTACCTTTGCCACAACCTCCTCAATGCGGGCGGGATGGATACGGCCGTCGGCCACAAGCTGATGCAGGGCCAGACGGGCAATCTCACGGCGAACGGGATCAAATGCTGATATCACGATAGCCTCAGGGGTGTCATCAACCACTATCTCAACACCGCAGGCGGCCTCGATGGCGCGGATGTTACGTCCTTCACGGCCTATGATACGGCCCTTCATTTCATCATTCTCAATGTGGAATACGGTAACCGAGTTTTCTATTGCGGTCTCAGTGCCGATACGCTGTATGGTCTGAATGACAATCTTCTTGGCCTCCTTGCTGGCTGTCATCTTGGCATCGTCCATAATCTCATTGATGTAAGATGCAGCCTCTGTCTTGGCCTCTTCCTTGAGTGATTCTACAAGGCGGTTCTTAGCCTCTTCTGCCGAAAGGCCGCTTATTACCTCCAGTTTCTCGCGCTCCTGCATCTGGAGCTTTTCTAGTTCCTCTTTCTTGTTCTCAATTACTGACATCTGAGCCTCCAGATTCTCACGAACTGCATCGGCTTCCTGATGCTTGCGCTGCAGGTCACCCTGACGCTGGTTAAGCTGCATCTCTTTCTGGCGCAGACGGTTCTCGTTCTGCTGCAGTTTCTGGTCGCGCTGCTGGACCTCTTTTTCAAGTTCCGCCTTTTTATTGAGGAATTTTTCCTTTACTTCAAGCAGCTTGTCACGCTTAATGGCTTCTGCCTGGTTCTCTGCCTCTTCCAGCCGCTGCTGGATTTTCTTATTTAATCTGCTGTTGGACAGGATGTACGCAATCACTGCGCCAACCAGGAGTCCAACAATTCCTGTAATGATGTATAACATAGTCTATCTCCCGTTATTTGTATATATAATACGCACTGCCCTGCTACGGAAAGGCTGGGAGACCACCTTTCTGACAGGAAAGTGCGCGTAAACCTCGTTGTGAAATGCTTGGAATCTACTCCGATTCAGGAACTGCAGCTATGTCGTTCAGGATGGAGTCAAGCTCCTTGTCCATCTGCTGTATCTTCTCTTTATACGGAGCCGTATCATTGAAGTCTTCCAACATGATGTTGACCATTGCTATATGCACGGCGGCCATCACGTAGTATTTCTCTTCGCTCAACTGCGGAAAATGTTCGCGGTAACGGTTGAGCTTATCGTTGATACGTCTGGCGGCTTCACGGTACAGCCTCTCATCCTTTCTGCGGATCTTGAGAGGATAATACGTTCCGCCTACCATCAGTTTGATTTCAAACAAATCATCCATTGCCTCTATCTCTGCCATAATTTACACGTTTAACAGTTTAATGCAATGGTCTATCTCGCGCACCAGTCCTGATACCCTGCGTTTGGTGTCATCTATGTCATGACCCGAAACTTCAAGAACCTTGGACCGTTTTAGATTCTGATATGACTCCTTCAGACCCGCCAGTTCATCCTTCAACTGCCTTATCTCCTCATCTTTGGCCTCTATCTGGCTTTGGAGTAGGGAATTGCTGGACTTGACTGTGTCGTACAGTTCAACCAGTTTCCTGATTTTCCCCTCGAACTGCTCAATCAGTCTGGAATCGTCTTCAGTCATATAGCATCTCTAATTGAGTACAAATATACTCAAATTTAAAATTGCGGACAATTTTTTTATCTGTTTTTCAGCAATTCCCGGGCTGCTTCCAGATCTTCCTTCTTGCGGGGCTCCTTCTTGGCAAGTACCAGGGTGTTATAGGCATATTCGCTCATCCAGCTCTCTGAGAATCCCAGATGCTGCTGATATTGACGGATGCTGAATACCGTCTTGTAGCTGGCCTCGTCCTTCCATGAGTTGCTGGTCATGATTTTGTGCACAGCATCTTCTGTCATGGTGCGTAAGGCGTTCTTCATAAAGCTTGGAACGCGGAATTTCCACTTCAGTATGGTGCCTACCTGCATCATCAGGTCTGAACTGAATCCCTGGAACTGGAACATGAACGGCTGGAGCATGTTCACGTTGCGGCAGTTCTTGCGGATACAGGTATCAATCTCCTTGAAGAATCCGTCGGATATGCCGTACATCTGTCCCATCATTTTCTTGCAACGTGTCTTTTCGGCCACGCCAAGCTTGTTACCCTGGGTCTGTATCTTGAGACCGCGTTTGAAAGTGGCCAGGTCGGGGAGCATGTTTATGTTGGTTATTCCCAGGTTACCCGCTATCTCTGCCTGCAGATAAACGCGGATAAGAGTCATAAAGTCCTCCATTCCACCGACGTTTTCCACCTCTTCTTTCTTCTTTCCGAATAGTTTGCCAAAAAAGCCCATATTCTGTTACCTCTTTATTCTTAAACTGTTTTAACCTTTATAGTTCCGTAATTGTGCGCGAAAGTAAAAAGAAATTCTTAATTTTGCGCCGTTTTTAAGGAGAAAGAGAATTTCTAGTATAATAAACAACCTAAATCAAACAAAATGATCAAACTCGGTATTAACGGTTTTGGCCGTATCGGTCGCATGGTTTTCCGTGCTGCTGTTGAGAACTTTTCAGGCGACATCAAGGTCGTAGGTATCAATGATCTGCTGGATCCCGATTATCTGGCTTACATGCTGAAGTATGATTCAGTTCATGGCCAGTTCAACCACGACATCAAGGTTGAGGGTAACTACATGATCGTTGACGGTAACAAGATCCAGGTCTTCGCTGAGAAGGATCCCGCTAACATCACTTGGGGTGCTCTGGGTGTTGACGTAGTTGTTGAGTCAACCGGTTTCTTCCTGACCGCTGAGCTCGCTGAGGCTCACATCAAGGCTGGTGCCAAGAAGGTTATCATGTCAGCTCCTTCAAAGGATGCTACTCCTATGTTCGTTTACGGTGTTAACGACAAGACTTACGCTGGCCAGACCATCATCTCCAACGCATCTTGCACCACCAACTGCCTTGCTCCTATCAGCAAGGTCCTGAATGACAAGTTCGGTATCAAGCGCGGTCTTATGACAACCGTTCACGCTGCTACCGCTACCCAGAAGACCGTTGACGGTCCTTCAAAGAAGGATTGGCGCGGTGGTCGTGGTATCCTGGAGAACATCATTCCTTCTTCAACAGGTGCTGCCAAGGCTGTAGGTAAGGTTCTTCCCGTTCTGAACGGCCGTCTTACCGGTATGTCACTCCGCGTTCCTACATCAGACGTATCTTTCGTTGACCTGACCGCTGAGCTTGAGAAGCCCTGCACATACGATGAGATATGCGCTGCCATGAAGGCTGCTTCAGAGGGCGAGCTCAAGGGTATCCTGGGCTACACTGAGGATGCAGTTGTTTCAACTGATTTCCGTAACGATCCTCACACCTCTATCTTTGACGTTAAGGCAGGTATCCAGCTCGATCCTACCTTCGTTAAGGTTTGCGCATGGTATGACAACGAGTGGGGTTACAGCAACAAGGTTTGCGAAATGGCTCGCGTTATCACTAAGTGAGAATCATAATCACTTTATAGAAGAAAATCCTCGCAGCAATGCGGGGATTTTTTTTTATCTTTGACGCTTGTATATGGGTAAGTATGACCTTATAACGGTGCTTGGTCCAACGGCCTGCGGCAAGACGCGGCTGGCGGTTGCACTTGCTGACCGTGTTGGCGGTGAGATACTGAGTGCCGACAGCCGTCAGGTATATCGTGGGATGGATATAGGCACAGGCAAGGATCTGGCCGATTATGAGATCAACGGCCACCATATACCGTTTCATCTTATTGATATTGCAGAGCCGGGCAGCAAGTACAATGTGTATGAGTTTCAGGGCGATTTCCTTAAGGCGTACAAAGGTGTGGTTGAGCGCGGAGTACAGCCCATAATGTGCGGTGGAACGGGGCTTTATCTGGAATCGGTACTGCGTGGATACCGACTTATCCCTGTACCTGAGAATCCTGAACTGCGCAAATCTCTTCAGGGCAAGACGCTTGCTGAGCTCACGGAGATTCTCAAAGGTTATAAGACTCTGCACAATACTACCGATGTGGATACCACCAAGCGTGCCATACGTGCTATTGAGATTGAGGAATGCTACCGGAAGACCCCCGTGGAGGCCGGCGGATTCCCGCAGATGAAAAGCCTGAACATCGGGATAGAGATAAGCCGCGACAAAAGGCGTGAGCTTATAAGCAGCCGTCTGGAACGCCGTTTGCAGGAGGGTATGATTGATGAGGTCAAAGGCTTGCTGGAGCGAGGCATCCCTGCCCAGGACCTTATATATTACGGCCTTGAATACAAGTATGTTACGCTGTATATTACAGGACAGCTTGAATATAAATATCTGTTGCAGGAACTGGAGGTGGCCATACACCAGTTCGCCAAGCGGCAGATGACCTGGTTCCGTGGAATGGAACGCCGAGGAATACATATAGAGTGGATTCCGTTTGAATGGACTATGGAAGACAAGGTTAACCATATTGTTGAACTAATGGAAAAAGACCATGACTGTTGAAGAAGAGAGATGGGGAATAGTATATGTGCCCCGTGCAGGAGTGAGCAACTCGCTCAAGAGGTGGGAGCAGATAAGGGAGTATCTGGAATTCCGCAAGGTCAAGTATGACGTTGTTCAGTCCGAGGGAGAAGGTTCTATTGAGCGCATTACCCGTATGCTGATAGACAGCGGCCATAAGACAATCGTGGTGGTGGGTGGTGACGAGGCCTTGAACGATGCCATAAACGCCATCATGTTCTCGCCGCGCGAGGTACGTCAGAACCTTACCTTCGGAATAGTACCCAACGGTATAGGCAATGACTTTGCAAATTTCTGGGGGCTTGAAGTGGATAACTACAAGAAGGCCATACACAGCATTATAGAGCACAGGACCAAGAAGATAGACGTGGGTTACTGCTCATTCCAGGAGGACGGTATGGAGAAGGTCCGCTATTTCCTGATGGCTGTGAACATAGGTCTGGGTGCCCAGGCTATCCGCCTATCGGATATCTGCAAACGGTTCGGTAAGAAAAATCCTGCTTACCTTTTGGCCATATTCAGTCTGTTCAAGGAGCGTAAGCAGTACAAGATGCGCATAAAGGTGAACAGCGAAGAGATAAATGATAAGATCATGACCATCTGCATAGGTAACTCACGCGGCTACGGCATGACGCCTAGTGCAGTGCCTTATAACGGATGGCTGGATCTGTCGGTGGTATATAGACCCAAGTTCTGGCAGACCATACGCGGACTCTACATGATTCTGCACAACAAGTTCCTCAACCATGAGCAGGTACGTCCGTATCGTACCAAGCAGATTGAGATTCTGGATTCAGACGGCACTCTGACCTGTATAGACGGCCGTACCCTTAATCATACATTTCCGCTCAAGATTTCACTTGAGCCGGCAGTCATAAATTTCTTAATTCCCTGATAAATGGCACTATTTAAGGATTCAAATAATTTTTTCCTGCTGGCAGGCCCTTGCGTTATCGAAGGTGAGGATATGGCCATGCGTATAGCAGAGAAGTGCGTCGATATAACATCGCGCTTGAACATTCCGTATGCTTTCAAGGGCTCTTTCAAGAAAGCCAACCGCTCGCGCATAGATTCATTTACCGGAATTGGCGATGAAAAGGCGCTAAAGATACTGGCTCGTGTACGCCGTGAGTTTGAAATACCTGTGGTGACCGACATTCACCGTGAGGAGGATGCCGCTATGGCTGCGGAATATGTGGATATACTACAGATTCCGGCGTTCCTGTGCCGTCAGACAGACCTTCTTGTGACAGCTGCCCGTACCGGTAAGACCGTAAACATAAAGAAAGGCCAGTTCCTGGCTCCCGATGCCATGCAGTTTGCAGCCCAGAAGGTGGTTGATGCAGGCAATAAGAACATAATGCTGACCGAGCGCGGAACCACATTCGGTTATCAGGACCTGGTGGTTGATTTCCGTGGCATCCCTGAGATGCAGAAGTTTGGCTATCCCGTGGTGGTGGACTGCACCCATTCGCTGCAGCGTCCCAACCAGACCAGTGGAGTGACAGGTGGTCAGCCCGAACTTATAGAGACAATTTCAAAAGCAGCTGTAGCAGTAGGAGCCGATGGCCTCTTCATGGAAACGCATCAGAATCCTGCCGAGGCCAAGAGTGACGGAGCCAACATGCTTCCGCTTGACTTGCTTGAAGGGTTGCTTACCAAACTGGTGCGCATTCGCGCTGCACTATAAAACAGTACAAAAGGGGTCAGACCCCAATTGTACCATTTTTGAAAATGATACAATTGGGGTCTGACCCCTTTTGTACTGTTTTTAGTTAATCATTTCAAATCCGGTGTAGGGAACCAGAGCCTTTGGAATCTTGATTCCGTCCGGTGTCTGGTTGTCCTCCAGTATTGCTGCCACTATGCGGGGCAGAGCCAGGGCTGAGCCGTTAAGTGTATGGCAGAGCTCGGCTTTCTTCTCGCCGGTCTTGCGGTAACGGCACTTGAGGCGGTTGGCCTGATATGTGTCAAAGTTGGATACCGATGAAACCTCCAGCCAGCGGCCCTGAGCCTCGGAATAAACCTCAAAGTCATAGCAGATGGCCGATGTAAAGCTCTGGTCACCACCGCAAAGACGCAGGATGCGGTAGGGCAGTTCCAGCTTCTGGAGCAGGCCCTCTACGTGTGCCAGCATCTCCTTGTGGCTCTCGGCAGAGTGCTCGGGAGTATCTATGCGTACAATCTCAATCTTTGAGAACTCGTGCAGGCGGTTCAGACCACGAACATCCTTACCGTATGAGCCGGCCTCACGACGGAAGCACTGAGTGTAGGCGCAGTTCTTGATGGGTAACTGCTTCTCATCCAGGATTACATCGCGGTAGATGTTGGTTACGGGAACCTCGGCGGTAGGAATCAGATAGAGGTCATCAACCTCGCAGTGGTACATCTGGCCCTCCTTGTCAGGTAGCTGTCCTGTTCCGTAACCCGATGCGGGATTTACAACTGTAGGAGGCATAATCTCGGTGTAACCTGCCTTGTTTGCTTCGGCCAGGAAGAAGTTGATGAGTGCGCGCTGCAGCTGTGCGCCTTTTCCAATATATACGGGGAATCCTGCACCTGTTATCTTTACGCCCAGGTCAAAGTCAATCAGGTTGTATTTCTTGGCAAGTTCCCAATGAGGAACCTTGGCCTGGCTGTTCTCCGGATTGCAAGTCCAGTTGCCTACTGTATCCTGTCCTATTACACACTCTTTGAGGTTTGACTTTACCACCCAGTTGTCCTCGGCGCAAGTACCCTCCGGCACCTCGGGGTAGGGTATGTTAGGAATGGTGCAGAGTAGGGCGGTCAGATCATTTTCGGCCTGCTCTTTTTGGGCCTCAAGTTCTGTGGCGGCAGCCTTCAGTTCTGCAACCTTTGCCTTGGCCTGCTCGGCCTCATCCTTGTTACCGGCCTTCATGGCCTGTCCTATCTTGGCAGCAAGAACCTTACCTTCGGCAAGATTGTTGTCCAACTGGGCCTGCGCCTTCTTTCTGTCGTTATTCAGACTGATGGCCTGGGCAATAGCCTCCTCTGCATTCTTGAAATGCTTTTTCTTAAGACCTGTTATAACAAGTTCGGTCTGTTCTGTAATCTGTTTGAGTGTGAGCATTGGTAATCGCTTTTAAATTAAAAAAGGCTCACGCTGAGTGAGCCTCTTTTATGTAGTTTGGTTTATCAGGCCTCAGCTTTCTCCTGAACGGGGATTACTGAAACATAACTTCTGTCCTTGCGGCCTTTCTTGAACTGAACTGTTCCGTCAACCAGTGCGAACAGGGTGTGGTCCTTACCCATACCGATGTTCTCGCCCGGATGATGCTGCGTTCCGCGCTGACGAACTATGATGTTACCTGCTTTTGCATACTGTCCACCCCAAATCTTAACGCCCAGGCGCTTGCTGGCAGACTCACGGCCGTTCTTAGAACTACCTACACCTTTTTTATGTGCCATATCTTTCTGAATTTTAGGGTTATGCTACTACTTCCTTAACCAGAAGCTCTGTGAACTGCTGGCGGTGACCGTTCAGCTTACGGTAACCTTTTCTTCTTCTCTTCTTGAAGACAATAACCTTGTCACCCTTAACGAGTGCGGTCTTGACCTCACATACTACCTTTGCACCGTCAATGGTGGGGGCACCAATGGTAACCTGACCATCGTTGTCAGCCAAAAGGATTTTGTCGAACTCAACATTTGCACCGGCCTCAACATCCTGAATGTGGTGCACGAACAGCTTCATTCCCTGTTCAATCTTGAACTGCTGTCCCTGAATTTCAGCAATAACGTACATTAAATCTTGCTTTTATCCGTTTCTCCGTGGGGTGGCCCGCCCTCTGTGGCAGACACTTCTCAAACCTCTGCGGCACTAATCGGGCGCAAAATTAGTATTTTACACCTTCACCACAAAATATTTTCCATGTTTTTTACATCAATACATTGACTTGATGGGAAGCAGCCAGTTGTTGTAGAAATCATCTATCGAATAATAGGTGGCATGATCGGCCGACGGGATGTACAAACCCTTTCCGGGAATTGAATTATATTCAGTGATGCTATGCATTCTACCTATCTCGGTGTTTATCAACTCCCACTTAAATTCATTTGGACGAAATGATGACAGTTCATACGATTTAAAATCAATTATTCCTATTCTGGCACTCATTTCTTCCAAAACAACAGGTGGAACAGGGCCATCTATAAGTTCTATGGGTTGGAGAGGTGGAAGCTCTTTTATTTTAATGTCCAAGCATCGTTTGTTGATGGGAATATCAACAGTCTCATGATTATAGTAGGTTACCATAATCCTGTTGTCGGGATTGACCGTACGGAAAGAGAACTGACCGTTTGAATCGGTTTTGGCTTGAGCCATAATACGGTCCCATCCATTTCTTTCAGTTACAGTGACTCCGGCAACGGGCTCTCCGTTTTCTGTAACAGTACCGTATATCAAATCACCTTTCTTAATCGTTTCCTGTGCAAATACAGATGCAAATGTCGCAAGCAGCAATAAAGATGTAGTTAATGCCTTTTTCATTTTTGTGTCGGGTTTATTTGCTGACAAAAGTAGTTGCCATGTTTATAATGAGCAAGTAAAAAGCGTTGCAAAAACGTTGCATTCGCGACTTTTGCTTGCCACGTCAGATAAAGCAAACCTTTCTCTGGTCATTCGGTTTAACGCAAACGTTGAATAAAACAACTCAAATGTTGTACAATATAAATATTGTTTATATATTTGCAATGAAAAACAATTTATACTATGACTTTTGATAAGATTTTAGATGACGGTAGGCTTTGGGCTGTCAGATATGACAACGAGCCGGACAATTGTTTCGATTCTCTGTTTGCAAAATGGTATGATATGTCTTGGCTAAGGGCATTCTTCCAGGAGAACATAACGGATTTATCGGCCTATTTCAAAATTACCGATGTATATCAAGCTGTTATGGAAACGCTTCAGGAAGCAAAAGTGCTGCAATGTCTCATGTTGGACATATCACCACAGGCTAACCTTGACGAACTGTTCAGACATCTTGAGAACGGTCGTTTTTCTGAGATGTCATTAGGAAAAGAGAAAGCTAAAGGCAATGGTTTAGGATATCGCCCATCATGGTTAAGGATTTATGCCATAAAGATGGATAAGGGTGCATATCTTATTACCGGAGGAGCAATAAAACTGACCGCAACAATGTCTGAGCGACCTCACACCTTGGCTGAACTGGCAAAGTTGGAGCAGGTCAGAAACAAATTGATAGACCTTGGTGTTTATGATATAGAAGGACTAAACGATTATAACAATGAACAAAACAATTGAATATCTTTCTTCGCATCAATCGGATACTCCGTCCCATTGGAGAGAGAATGCCCTATGGAGAAGGGATAATGATGATTGGTTGAGATACGCCCAGTTCATCACACTTCAGGTAATGAAGAGTATGGATGAACAAGGTGTAACACAAAAACAGCTAGCAGAACGCATTGGCTGCACCCAACAGTATGTGTCAAATTTGCTGAAAGGAAGCACTAATATGACGCTTGAAACAATTGCCAGACTAGAAAAAGCGCTAAACATTGACATAGTAAGATCCAAACTTACATATGTCAGTGGGTATTCACTCGAAACATCTAATAATCCGCACTACATTAACGAGGAGATGCCTCCATACGGAGATACGCGAGATTGACTTAACGCAAACGTTGTAATTATTTCATATAGTATTTGTATTCGTACTCGTAGATAGCCTGCAAACGTTCAACAGAATCCCGAGGGCCTTTGTGGTAGTGTTCTTCTTTTGAAGTCTTTCCCTGCTCATCATACTGATATCTGATGATTTCCCATTCATTATGGTTAAAAATCTTCTCGTAAAGGATGAGCTGGCCTTGTTCATTGAAATGTGATGTCCATGTGGAATACAGTTCTTTGCGTGGCAGCAGATTCTTTTTTCCTTTGTTGCTGTATCTTATAACATGGAATGTCCTGACAGTCATCATAGTGTCATCACATGCAAATTGACTTAAGAAATCGTTTTGAATGCGCTTACCCACGTATGCTCCTTCCATCTTTTTTTTAAGCATCCCCTTTCTGTCATAAGAAAACGTCATATTCAGTTTTTGGGGATAGACGGGATTATCTGCATCAACATACTCTGTCTTCTTGGATATCAATCTGGCCCTGCTATCATATGTATATGTGATTACCTTGTCCCGTACAAACTCTCCATTTTTGTTATAATTGAAATGTTCCACTATGGAATCTGTTTTGTTCCAGTGCTTTATCGTATGTGACTCCTCCTTACCTTTAATTTCAGTCGTGGTGACATCATAACCTTTATATTCAGTTTTACGCGTTAATTCCGACAAATATTCATAAATATCCCTGCTGACTCTCCAAACATCGCCATTTGGAGTTTTTTCTATAGTGATTTTTTCCTTAAGCCTCTGTGCAGAGTATGAAAGACTGTCTATAGGAACAAGATCATCACAACTACCTAAAGGATCATCTTGAGTGGTCATTTCCAGTCCTTCAAAATCATCTGTAGTTATTTCTTCTTTAGGGCAGACCGGACGGATGGTAAGGCCAAAGCTTCGTTGATTCTCGAGGTTAATCCAAATCACAAGATTGTACATGTTCCAAATTAAAAAAGTATAACTACTGCATGGCCCGGGATTAACTGACCCTCTTCTATCGGTCAGGTTGGTTGTGCTGGACCAATAGTAACCATCAGATGTACCGACTCCGTCCGTACGCTTTCTTGTTGTGGGCAGGAAAATGAAACGGTCTGTATAACCCGGTTTATTGCTTACAATCAGACAGCCTTCACAGCCGTTCAGTGTGGACCAGATAAAAGTGCAGTTATTTGCCAGTTCCTGGAACTCCTGGGCAGTAGGAATACGCCAGTTTCCGCCCCAATTCACATGTGCAGCATCATCTTCCGGCTCAAGCACCTCATGCATATCAACAGGTCCCAATTTGCTGTCTGAATTGTATTTGGACAGTTTTACATCCCAATAACCTTCACCCCCGTTGTTGAAACGGTAGTTCTGCCAGGTGTAGTCAGACTTAGTGGCAACCTCACCCCAAGCGTATTTGCCGCCAGTCATTTCCGGACTGTCTGCACCTATGTTACAAGTTGCCCATTTGACGCTGAGTCCCAAGTCAACATACCTATGACCATTCTCAACATCAGTATAGTATTGTTCCGGCAACTGAACTATCTGTCTTGACCCGTTATTGTCAACTTTAAACTCAACACCAGGAATATCAATATTCAACGGATCCTGCGGCATAACTTTTGAGGACCTGTACATATCGATATCATAATGTTTGGGAGCAACATAATCTGCAAATGCCATATCATTAAAAATCACAACCGAGTCTGCAATTTTTCCAACAAGTACTTCATCAACGGTCTGTATTCCAAGTCCTACAAACTCGGACATATCAATACGCTGAACTTTACCCTGTGCAAACACGGAAGCTGCAGCTACTTGAAGCAGCAAAGCTGACAATAGGATTAAAAGCTTTCTCATATTCGTTGTTTTTTTGTTGATTTGGTCATTCATTGTCGCTCCTTTCACGCATCATCCAGCTGATTGAAGGCTTGAGGGTGCGGTTCTCCCAATCCATCTCCATGCCGATGAACCCGGCCCAAAGTTCAAGGTTATGAGTCTCTTCCCGGCCGTCGGGATGAATATATACATACAACACATCTGCCTTCTTTATCTCGGAACAGACATTTGTATTATGGGTAACGGTTTTTGGGGTACGGGAAACTTCACCTGTGTATTTATCCTTACAGAACGGGAAGAAAACCGTGAACCATCCGTTATACTTTGCAGGAATAATGCCTGAACCACAAAAGGCCTGTGTCCTTTCTTCAGGAGAATATTCATTTACCATATCCCGCCAAAACTTGCGGTTGATAATACCCTGTGATGCATTCACAAACTCATCAAGCACAGGTTCCAGCTTCTGGCGCCACCAGCCCAGCTCCAGGTCATCAAGCCTTGACAGGCGTGAACGTATGTTTTTCCAGTCATCGGGCATACCCAGAAGCGTGATGTCGGGTATTCCGCATCCCGCACCAACAACCATATATTTAAAATACTTCTTTACACTCTCCATCATGGTAATCTGTGATGAGATGCGTTCCACCATCCCTGTAGTGGAAAAATCACACACCATAAGGTCTGAGAACCTGGCCTTCATGTTCTTGTCGATAGAATCGCTTAATGCCGGAATTATCCAGTCCCAGGCCTCCTCTTGCTGAAGCAGATCACCGAGCATCTCTATTTTGAGCGTTTTATGCCCCTCAAAATCCACCAGTTTGTCACGCAGGCTCTCAGCGTTCTCATTTATATAGGTGGCTATGCCCTGACTTATTAGCAGCATTATCATATCTGGTGACAGTACTAGTGAGTAATGCTTGTCAAAGGCTGTCAGGAAACCGTCAAAACAGGCATTGAGGTTAAAACAGACCAGATTGGAATCATTGATGCTATGTGTCTTAATGTTGTATTCAGATGCAGGCACTCCAGATTCCCGCAGAATCTTCTCCCAGCACACCAGACCGGAATTCTGTTTCAATTGGGTTTCAGGCGGCACTTTGTCCTCAATATGGAACTTCACTCCGCCTCCGTTAAGGTATTGGATGGTTTTATCGGTTTTAACCTTCTTGGCAAAAACCGCGTTCACGCATAAAAGCGAGATGAGCAATATTACTGTTTTTTTCATATCCTTATCTTTTTTTGATTTGTTCTGCCGACAAATGTATTGCCAGTTTTTTCGGCCACCAAACATCAGGCATTGCAATATCGTTGCAAAAAATTGCAACGTTTTTGCAACGCTTTTTTCTTGGCTATTGTAAATTTGGTAAGTACTTTTGGACATCAAAAACAACAAGAATATGAAATTCAGAACCTTCAGAATCCTTTTGTCACGTGGCTGGAGAAACGTGCTGTACAGTGTATCATTTTTTGTGTTCACAATGCTGTCTGTAAACTCCAGAGCCCAGGTGGTATCCGATGCTGCAAGCATAAAAACTCTGCAGTCTAAGGTGGTGGTATCGGGCCCTAAGCCTTTGGCTGGCGATTTGATAACAGGTTGTGTCACTGGTCCTTTGGGCCCAATGATGATGGTGCGTGTTGAGGAGAAGGATTCCATAGACCGTCTTGTGGCGCATGCAGTTACTGATATTAACGGTAACTTCAGTTTCAAACTTGTTGATCCTGCAGACCGCCTGGAAGTAATTTATGTTGGGTACCATACGGCAGTAAGTGAGTTTACCGGCAACGCCATGGATGTAAAAATGGCCTTTGACGGGATAACCGAGGTTGACAGTACCCTAGCTGCTATGCTCCCCGTTATCCGTGAAGACAGGTATCAGGGAATGCGCGCTCGGGCATACGGCCCTCAGTATCCTAAAGATGGGAAACGGTTAATTGTATTGGACGGTTGCATAATGGATGTTTCTTCGGTTAACATGCAATGTCTGGATTCACTGATGTTGGGTAAACTGCATGTGGACAAAGAAAACGTAGCCAGACTTTTTGGTCTCAAAGAGCATGAAATAAAAAGTGTATCGGTATTGAAAGACGCTGCCGCCACCGCCATTTGGGGGACAAGAGGAGCTAACGGGGTTATTGAAGTAACTACCAAAAAGGGGTGGGCCAAAAGAATGGAAAGTAATAATCCTGATGTTAACAAATATGCCTGGGAGTCAATAAATGATGAAATACTGAAAGAGAATTCAAAAACAGAATTGAATTCATTACCAGGAGATGGTCTGTACATTCCGTCAGATCATGCTACCTACTATTCAATAGAGGATTTCTATAACAACTGGATTCTGAAATGACACATAGCGTCTTTTTTTTAATGAATATAGACGCATTTTGAAGGTTGAGCCGTTTATATATTGAAACGTAATTTAAAAAGACTGGAGCATATGAAAAAGACCAACCTACTTATTTGCTCGCTCATAATGGCTGTTGCCTGCCTTAATGCCGGCGCGCAGGACCTGTTTTCACCAATCTCTAAGATAGGTTATGAGAGTTGGAGCAAGGACATAGATAAATATTTCACCAAATATGCCGATGTCAATTTCATCATGCCGTCTGATATGATGATTTCCCCGGACATATTGGAATCATTGGTAATGTATGGGGGTGATTTGACTGTTACTTCACAAGAAGGCAAAAAATATAGTGTAAAGTGCAGCCGGGAATTGTATCGTTCACTGAAACTGCTTGCCAAACATTCGGTCATGACGTCTTCATACGTCAGCGATTATATGGGACTTGACGGCCAGACGTATTTCATGTTCTATAACTTTGACGGTGCAAGATGCTGGTCACCATACGGAATGTGTCGCGACATAGTATCGGTATTCGAGGAGGTTATGAAAGGTGTCAGGGGCAATGACATTAAGCGCTTGGATAAACAGATTGTTGTGGCGGATTCGTTACGCCATTCAATAAAGAGATTCTATTCTAAAGAAGTCATACCTATAACTGTGTCTGTATCAATACCATGGACACAAGACAACAAACCTGCCGCCATAAAGCATTTAAGCCTTTATTCGTCATTCGGCAGCGAATTGTCCAGTAGCAATCTGGATGTGGTTTTTACATTTGCTGACAAAGACTTCAAGGAAGAATACAGGGAATTGTATCGTGAAAAATACGGGAGAACCATTCAGCAGGTAGCACACTGGATTTATGCCCTGTCAGATTTTGCTGATGATGAGAATTACGTCTCGTTCATTGTCGATGACAATGTGACTGAGCCTCAAGTAAGCAAGGACGGGAAACAATATGAAATCAAGCTCAAAGAGAGTGACCTTACTGTCCAGAAGATGTTGTCATTGATACAACAGGCATTATGAGAAGAAGAGTCCTATTATTTGCATTGCCCGAGGACGATGCGGCACACGTTAATTGGGGTGCCGATTGGCGTATGCCCACTGTTGAGGAATGGCAGGAACTGAAAGATAACTGTACCTGGACATTTGATACTTTAAACGGATGATCCTAAGGACAGATTCGTGTCCATATATAAGTACGGCGTTCGTGAATATAGCCATTCAATCCGCCCCGTCTGCCCATAGAATGCTTGCTTTATCTGGCGTGGCGAGCAAAGGTAGCAATTGACGACAGTAAATTGCAACGTTTTTGCAACGCTTTTTCCTTGTATCAGGGTTAATGGGGGTATATCTTTGTCGCAAAAACAAAAGCTTATGAAGACTACAAGAATCCTTTCTTTTGTGTTGATGCTCTTAATCCAGGCATCGGCAGTAACCGTGTTTGCTCAGAACAAACCTAAGGCTGGTGATATCATTACCGGTATGGTTTCCGATGATGATGGGCCTATGTTGATGGTAAACGTTACGGAGCGTGATTTGTCGGACCGTATTATAGCTCACGCCATCACCGATGCTGAGGGTCATTTCTCTTTCCGTCTGGTCAACCCTGATGATAGTATTGAAATAACATATGTAGGCTATCCGCATGTCTCGTTGCCTATTGAAAAGACTCATTTTGAAATCAAGATGGAACGGAAGGTAATTGGTACGAAAGAGGTTTATCCACGTGATCGCGGAATGGTGGGAACCAAGACTGACTTTATGGAGAAACTTAAGCAATATGCTCCGGAGAGTTTTGTCTGCGGTTATATCATGCGGAATGCATGGAGCAAAAACCTGTGGGGTATATTCCTTGTAAAGGAAGGCCGCAAGTACAGTCTTGTTTATAAGGAGGCCGACAAGACAGAGACAAGAAGTATAAAGTCTGATTTGGCCATGGACCTGGAAGCATCGGTCAACAAAAAGATTGCCGATATTGAAAAAGCCGTGAGTACTCCAATTATTGTAAATGTATATGATGGACTTGATGAGGTGGATATAATTTATGACGGTGATGTTGCTTTTGCCGTTACTCCCGATAAGGCGGCACATTTCTGGACTTGGGATACTTCCAACGGAGAATACACTGGAATAAAGGATGAAGCTTGGCAGCAGGAGATCCTTATATTCCTAGAAAACAAATAGGAAAGTGGTAGTGAAAGCTTCAAGACTCATTTCTCTCACGGTATTGCTGTTCTTTCAGGCAGCCTCAACCATCGTGTTTGCTCAGGACAAGCCTAAGGCGGGTGATACAATCTCCGGTATCATTCGTGAAGAAGGTGGTCCCATGATGATGGTAAACGTAACGGAGCGTGATTCATCGGACCGTATTGTAGCTCACACCATCACTGATTTGGCGGGTAATTTCTCTTTCCGTCTGGTCAGCCCTGATGACAGGATGCAGATAACCTACGTTGGTTATGAAACGGTAAATATTCCTATTGACAAGACCTTCTTTGAAATCAAGATGAAAGAAGAAGAGTTGGTGCTGGATAATTCTGCAACACATGATACCAGTCCTCGTGGCCGTGGAATAATCGGAAGCGAATCATACACAATGGAGGAACTTCAAAAGAATGCTCCAAAGGATTACGTTTGCGGGTACGTCATGAAGAATCCATGGGGAACCTATCTATACGGCATATATCTTGTCAAGGAAGGAAAGCAATACAGCATGGTGTATAAGAAGTTTGACTACACAGAGAGCAGAAGCATCAAGTCCCGTCAGGCAAAAAAGCTGATGTCATCCGTTGAAAGCAAGATTGCCTATGTCGGGGTTCCCAATAATACAGCCAATACAGTAAGAAGCAATGGAGTGGTTATTCATGTAGCAACCTTCTATGATGGCAATACCGCCTACGTTGTTACTCCCGATAATGCTGCTTATTTCTGGACTAATGGTTCTGAGGATATTCCTGATGAAATTTGGCAGGAAGAATACCTTAAGTTCAAGAATAAATAAATGCTTTCTTAAAAACCCGCGAACTCGAGTAATAACAGTCACAAATCTCAGTTATAAATTACGGGTGTCATTCAGCTCTAGAAAACGGTTTCCATTCCAATTCCAGTTATTCCAATTAAAATTTGAGGTACAATAACCCCTTATTAATATTATATAACTAATTAATATATAGATATTTATATATGAAAATTGGGGATGTTGTCATATCCCGAAAATAAACTGGAATAATTGGATTTGGAATGACTGGTAACTTGTTGTTCACCTAAAAGGCTTATATATAACAATATACGATTACAGCACCGACACTACACAAATTGTTCCTAACCTGAAAATGGGACAGAAAACGAGAAAAAACTCTCCTGTAGGCAGTCAGGTGTGATCTACATACCTTTTATGAAATAATTCCAGAAATCGGGACGTATTCCCAATATCATGCCGTTTAGAGAGTGAACAATAAAATGAAAGCGGTATGAAAAGAATCCTTTTAATTTTAGGTTTCGCTGTATTAGGCACGTTTGCTGTTGTATGCTCAGCATCCGGTTTACAGAGCAATCAGCCATTAGAAAATGAAACATCATCCGTTTATCCTCCAATATTTATAGTAGTAAATAACATGCCATACACAGAGGAGCAGCTGCAGAAATATGCTCCCAAAGGTTATGATTGCGGTTATGTGATGAAAGACCCGTACGGCTCATTTATATATGGGATATTTCTTGTAAAACAAGGAGGTAAGTACAATCTTGTTTACAAGAATGCCGGCAAAGTTATGACTAAGAGCATCCAGCAGCAGCTAGCAGATAAACTGGAGACATCGGCTAAGACCATTCTCAAGAATGCATCAGTCCCTTACACTAAAACCGATAATAATAATGATGAAGTTATTTGGGTGGAAATCTATGATGGCAATTATGCTTATGCCCTTATTCCGGATAAGATTGCAGAATGCCAGACAGGTGAGTTTACAGATATTCCTGATAAAATCTGGATGGATGAAGTTGTAAAATTCAAGCAGGCGGAAAACGATCCTAAAGCAAGCAATGATATTTTGATTGAAATAATAGATACTGATGAAAAGGAAAGAAATCCGGGTATTATACAGGGCCAGGATGGAGTATATATTTTAGTTCCAGAAGGACCGGAATATCCCGAGGGCTCTTCGGCTCTGTTTGAGTTTATTAAAAATACTATGATATATCCAGCCGCAGCGGTCAAGGACAGCATTCAAGGAAGAGTCATTGTCCAGTTTATCGTTGAGGAAGACGGTTCCATAACCAATCCTGTGGTCGTGAAAAGCTCTGGTCAGAATAGGGATCAAGTGTACTCAAGCATTTTCAATCAACTAGACGCCGAAGCAATCCGAATCATCTCAGTAATGCCCAAATGGAATCCCGGAAAAGTAGAAGGCAAACCCTGTCGCGTCAGATTTAACCTCCCTATCAATTTCCGCCTGAACTAAATTGTCCGCAAGCTCAAATGCAACGATATTGCAACGGCTAATTGATGTTTTGACAATCTATCTATACTTACATTTGTCACAAAAACAAAAGTATATGAAAGCGTCAAAACTCATTTCCCTCATGGTATTGCTGTTCTTTCAGGCAGCCGTAACCACCGTGTTTGCTCAGGACAAGCCTAAGGCGGGTGATACGATATCAGGTATCATTCGTGATAGTATAGGCCCCATGATTTGGGTAAACGTAGTGGAGCTTGATTCTTTGGACTGTGTTGTAGCTCACACAGTCACTGATTTTGGTGGTAATTTTCATTTCCGTCTGGTCAACCCTGATGACAGGATGCAGATACCATTTGTTGGTTATGAGACCGTAGATATTCCTATTGACACGACCTTCTTTGAGATCAAGATGAAGGAATGGGATTATCTGCCTCAAGTAGAAATGAATACAGATTCAGGTTCTCCGTATAAAGGTATACCCATACCTTTACGTGAGGCGGCTAAATCAGTATCCCACTAAGCAATGATGACAAAAATTTCTATTTAACAGGAGATGCATTTTCCTTATAGATCAGTTTAGATAACAGGAAACCAAATCAGTTGCATTATGAGAAAAATAATACCGTCGCTTGCTTTGACATCAATAATGATGACTCTTTGCATTCCAGCAAGTGCCCAACATGAGTATGTTGATTTGGGGTTGAGCGTCAAGTGGGCAACATGTAATGTAGGTGCAGAGACACCTGAATCGTATGGTGATTTATATGCCTGGGGGATGACTGTTACATCTTATGAGACTGGTTATTCTTGGGATAGTTACATCTATTGCAACGGTTCTGATACCAGTATGACCAAGTACTGCAAAAACAGTCATTATGGTTATGAGGGTTTCACTGATGACAAGACAACGCTTGAACCCAAGGATGATGTGGCCCATATCCTATGGGGTGGCAAATGGCGTATTCCAACTGCGGATGAATGGCGGGAGCTGTTGGACAGCTGTACCATGAGCCCAAGAACAAAGAATGGCGTATGGGGTGCTCTTTTTACAAGCAAGGTCCTGGGATATGAGGGTCGCTCCATATTTCTGCCTTTTGCTGGAAGTACATTCCTGTCTAATCCAGGTGGTACCCAAGGTAATTATTGGTCAAGCACGCTCGGCATATGGTATCCTTGGGATGAATATGATATCTACGTTGATATTGATGATTACGCCTATTATCTGTCAATAGATTTCTGGGGAGGCAAAGGAGTGCTAAATCAAATGCGAATGTGCGGTCTATCTGTCCGTCCCGTCTGTCCGTAAAAATATAAAGCGGCTGATATCATCTGTTGAAAGCAAGATTGCCTTAAGTTGAAAGAATCATCAAAAGGATAAATTAGCCTTTTGTCTATACTAAACTCTAAATACCGGACATTTCCCTACCTAATTGACGGATTGCATCAAGAATCTGGTCAGTACGTTTCTGGGAAGGTTTCTTTATACCGTAAATGTAACGGGACAGAAGGCTCTTATTTATTCCGATATAACGTGCCATCTCTGAAACGTTTAGTTGAGGGAAACGACGAAACATGTCTGCTATGACATTGTTTGGATTAGGTTCTTCTGTGTGGAAGAAACTGCTTATGTGAATGTCCTCATCAATCTCTTCCCAGCGTATATCCTCTCCGTCCAGTCCAATATTGTATTCCCGGCGTTGCTCCGGTGTGGCCTCAAGCAATAGAGGAAACGCCTCCAGCGGACGGCTGTAGGTGTTGCCTTTGTCGGTCAGAATGTATATCCTGCCGTCAGCGAACCAAAGTTTTGCAATGGTCTCCATACCTTATGGCAAATGTAGGTATAAAAATTTATACCTCAAAAATGATTAATAAAAAAAGTTTCTGGGGAGTTGTTTTTCTTTTTTATCAAGACGCATTTTCCAGATATTTCAGTTTAGATAGCAGACAAACAAATTAAATACGTTATGAGAAGGAACGTCTATCTGTTTTTAATGGTATCTTTATTGTTTTCGCTCTGCATTACCGCTAGTGCACAACAACCTAAGAGTCCAGTTGCAACCGCTGCCAGTGCTAAAACGGTTGCAGATTCCGTGGCACAGATAACTCTGCCGGTCTCACTGCCTGAAGGTGAAACAATAGAATCGTTTTTGCTTAAGCACGATGTGTATAAGGATGAAGAGGGAAATTATTTTTCTCAATTCTTTGGTGAGAAAAAGAAGATGAACACCAAGGATGTGGAATTCTGGCTGTTGTATTGGGCTGTAAAAGATTCTGTTTCCAGAAGTCGGCAACAGGAAGTAGACATCAAGTGTGTTGCTGATACGGAATTTGTATCAGATTTATATTTCCATTTGAATGACACTGTTACAATGCCTATTGGGCAGGCAGAGTTGAATAGAGTTGGCGATGTCCTGCTTAAGCTGCCAGGTGTTAGTATGGATGATAATGGTGACGTTTTTATAGAATACAGATATAAGACCAAGGTGTCAATGG
>CADCBO010000019.1 GCA_902799685.1 uncultured Bacteroidales bacterium | reverse complement strand
GCTGCCACAGCGGCGGGGGTCGAAACCCCCGAGAGCGTCCATCCGCCTGCATACGCAGGAGCTGTACATTTCTTTGGGATTTCAAACATAGGAACTTATTCGACCCCTTTGGGGCCGAAACGTTCGTCAAACATGCGCCGTTCTTAACGGGATCTTCCGGGGGCCTACGCTTACGCCACTACACTGACGCTCCCCGAGAGGGATAGTCCGGCTACTGCAAATGGAGACATTTGCTGATACCGATATACCAAAAATTCTGTGCACCTAGGAGGATTATCGCCTAAGGAGACCTTTAATAATTACTTGTAAATAAGAAAAATACAGGGTATCTTTTCAAGTGTAGGAAGTTTGCCGTTCCACTCCTTAATCGTGTGGGTTTTGATGTATTCGTCTTTGGTCGTGAGACCGGCGGCGATGCACAGATGGGTTTGGGGACGGCAGGCTTTTAGGATGTCGGACATCATTTTGGCGTTGCGGTATGGGGTTTCTATGAAGAGTTGGGTCTGATTCTCGGTGTAGGCTCGCTGCTCAAGGCGTTTTAGGGTTTTGATTCTTTCATCGGGCTCTATGGGCAGGTAGCCGTTGAAGGCAAAACTTTGGCCGTTGAATCCGGAGCCCATTACTGCCAGGATTATGCTTGAGGGACCTACCAGGGGAATTACCTGCAGGCCTTTGCGCTGCACTATGGCTACTACATCGGCTCCGGGATCGGCCACAGCGGGGCATCCGGCCTCGGATATCACTCCCATAGGATTGCCCTCCTCCAGGGGTTTCAGCATGCTTGCCACCTCTTCGGGGTTGGTATGTTTGTTCAAGGTGTAGAATGTGAGTTGGTCTATGTCGATGCTGCGATCTACTTGCTTCAGGAAACGGCGGGCGGTGCGGACATCCTCCACTATGAAATGGCGTATGCCCATGATAATTTCGTGGTTGTATGCGGGAAGCACCTGCTCCACCGGAGTCTCTCCCAATAGGTTCGGAATCAAATATAAAGCGGGAATCATGATGCTAAGGTAGCGCATTTTGCATTAACTTAGCACCGTCATTAGGCAAAAATGGAACAGAACAGCGGATTCGTGCTCAGAATATCGGATGGCGTGGCTTGCAACCCCAAGTACCGTCTGGCTTCCCCCATCAACGTATGCCTGGCTCCGGGCCGGCAGACAGCCATTGTGGGCCCTAATGGTGCGGGCAAGACTCTGCTCGTTAATACCATGTTGCGCCAATATCCGCTTCTGGACAACCGTGAGGTGGAATACGGTTGTGGCATGAGCGGGGCAGATATCCGCAACATAACTTTCCGTGACAGCTACGGCAGTGCCGATGCCACCTACTTCTACCAGCAGCGCTGGAACATGACTGAGATGGGCGAATCGGCCATTGTGCGTGACGCATTCCCCGATGTAAAGGATCCGGTGTGGAAAGAGCGCCTGCATACGCTGTTCGGTCTGCCTTCCATATGGGATAAGCAGCTTGTAACACTATCCAGCGGCGAGATGCGCAAATACCAGCTGGCCCGAGCCCTTGCCGTACGCCCCAAGATGGTGATAATAGACAGTCCGTTCATAGGTCTGGACATACAGACACGCGATATGCTGTGTCGCCTGCTTGAGAACCTTATCAGTGAATGGAAGATACAGATTGTGCTGGTAGTTTCACGCCGTGAGGATATCCCGCAGTTCATTAATCATATAATAGAGGTTAAAGACCGCTGTTGTACTGATGTAATGCCCGTTGAGGAGTATCTGGAACAGCCGCTTGACCCACTCCCCCAGCCTCTGCTGCCAAAAGAAACTGTAGAACTGATGCACAACCTCCCCGAGAACGGAATGCAGTCCGATGAGATTGTCCGTTGCAATCAGGTAAGCCTGCAATATGAGAACCGCCGCATACTGGGGCCTCTTGACTGGACCATCCGCAAAGGTGAACATTGGGCACTCCTGGGCCCCAACGGAAGCGGCAAATCAGCCCTGCTGAGTATGGTCTATGCCGACAACCCGCAATCTTACGCTTGCGACATTGCCCTCTTTGGCCGCCCCCGCGGAACGGGCGAAAGCATCTGGGAAATCAAGAAGCACATAGGCTACGTATCACCCGAGATGCACCGCTCATACTGCCGCCGCTATCCGGCCATTGACATTGTGGCATCGGGCCTTCATGACACCATCGGTTTGTATAAAAAAATCACCATCGAAGAACGTGAGAAATGCCGTGTATGGATGAGCATTTTCGGCATAGAGAAACTGGAGGAAAGAGATTTCACGGAACTCTCCAGCGGAGAGCAGCGCATGATCCTTCTGGCCCGCGCATTCGTAAAGAACCCCTCCCTACTCATCCTTGACGAACCCCTTCACGGACTGGACCGACGCAACCGCACCCTGGTGATGGAAATAATAAAAGCCTTCTGCGCCAATCCGCAAAAGACCCTCATAATCGTAACCCACTACCCCGAAGAACTCCCCTCCACCATCGACCACACCCTCACCCTAACCCGCCATTAAAATTAGAAAAATCCCAACAAAAAAGGAACGGTCCTTTCTGTGCCCTTTTGATAACCCTCCCAGGTGCACAGAACTTTTGGTGTATCGGTATCGGAAACCATCGACGCCCGTGTCGCTGTGAACGGGAGGGGCCCGCGCCGTAGGCGTGGGAGGGATAGGGCCTTTAGGCCCGTAGTTTCAGATACTGATACCCCAAAAGTTCTCTTGGAAAAAGGGCACAGAAAGCGCTCGGCTTTGCCGCTTGGCTTGTCCAAGAACCGTCCCCTTAGTGCCCCTATTCTACCATTAACTGATTGTAGGTTTTCCGGCGTTTTGCGTAGTAACGCCACAAAAGGCTGAACTTTACGCGCTCGGGGATCTCTGTGATGGAAGCCTCTTGAAGATTTTCCTCACGGCTGTCAGCGAACTGGGGCTTGAGGCGGCGGAACTCACGGCGGGCACGCAGCACGGCCTTAAAATCCCCCCAGTGGAACTTCATGAGGAACATGAGTGCAGCCAGAACATCCAGCCAGAAACGTACGCGCATTACCTTACTTAACTCACTCTCCGGCAGGTTCTTGTAGAGCATGAGCAGGTTGTTGCGGAAATTGAGGAATGTCTTGTACGGATTTGATTTGTTGAGTGTAGCGCCACCCACGTGATAGACCACACTCTCCGGTATGCACACAATACCGCGGTTGCGGCTGCGCATACGCCAGCACAGGTCTATCTCCTCCTGATGTGCAAAGAAACGGTCATCCAGTCCGCCTGCGGCCCAAAAATCGGCACTGCGAACCATAAGGCAGGCTCCTGTTGCCCAGAACACCTGAGCTATGGTATCATACTGTCCGTTATCATTCTCTACGGTCTCGAATGCGCGGCCGCGGCAGAACAGATAACCCCAGCGGTCCATATATCCGCCGGCACCGCCGGCATACTCAAACCTTTCCGGATCCTTGAAATCACGCAGTTTAGGCTGGCAGGCTGCAACTTCAGGGTGGACATCCATGTAGCTTACAAGCGGCACAAGCCAGTCTTCGGATACCTCGACATCGGAGTTGAGCAGTATATAATATTCAGCCTCAACCTGACGCAGAGCCATATTGTAACCCTTGGCAAACCCCCAGTTCTTTTCCAGTCGGATAAGCGGTACCTCAGGAAACTCTCGCTGCATCATTTCCATGGAATCATCCTTGGAGTCATTGTCGGCTACAATCACCTGAACGCCCTCCATGCGTGAGCACCTGAGCAGCGTAGGCATATAACGCTTAAGCATCCCGCTGCCGTTCCAGTTCAATATCACTATCGCAATCTTCATACTATTCCAATAATGTGGCGGTCAGAGCATCGCCTGCAGCATTCAGTCCACCCAGACGAACACGAACCAGACTGTTCTCCTGTACCTGTGCCGAATCCATCTCCACCCTAATATAATTGTCTGTAAACCCGTGGGCAGGCATTCCGCGACGAGGACGCTCCACCAGAACAGTTGCTTCACTACCTATGTGAGCCTCATAAAACGCACGGGTCTTGCGGTCCGACAGTTCCAGCAGCCTCTGGCTGCGCTCATGTTTGACCTGAGGCGACACCTTGTACGGAATCCTGAGCGCAGCCGTACCCGGACGCTCAGAGTAACTGAACACATGCAACTGCGTAACATCCAGGCCCTCAACAAATTGGTATGCATCCTCAAAGAGTTCATCGGTCTCACCACGCATACCCACTATCACATCAACGCCGATGAACGCATCGGGCATGACGCTCTTGATACGGGCCACCTTCCCGGCAAACAGTTCACGCTCATAACGGCGGTGCATAAGCTTAAGCACCTGATTGGATCCGCTCTGCAGCGGAATATGGAAATGCGGCATGAAAGCACGCGACTGCGCCACAAAGTCAATCACCTCATCAGTAAGCAGATTAGGCTCAATGGACGAAATCCTGTACCGTGCAATCTCCTCCACCCTGTCCAGCTCACGTATCAGGTCTATGAAACTGTCACCTGTACTCTTGCCGAAATCACCTATGTTGACACCTGTAATGACAATCTCGCGACCACCCTCTGCGGCAGCCTGACGGGCCTGCTCCACAAGACTTCCGATAGACGGGTTGCGGCTGTGTCCGCGGGCGTATGCAACGGTGCAGTATGTACAATAGTAGTCACAGCCGTCCTGCACCTTTAGGAAGAACCTGGTGCGGTCACCGCGTGAACATGACGGTACAAAGTTCTTTATATCATTAGTACCCACGGTCCTGGATATACCATGATCACGCTTTTGCAGTCCGTTCAGGTTCTCCAGGATATTGCCCTTCTGATCCTGTCCAAGCACTATGTCCACACCGGGGATATCGGCCACAACTCCGGGCTGTAACTGTCCGTAGCAGCCGGTAACCACTATGTAGGCATCAGGGTTCTCACGAACAATCTTGTGGATGGCCTGGCGGCATTTCTTGTCGGCCACCTCGGTTACCGAGCAGGTATTGATCACGCAGATATCGGCCTTCTCGCCACGCACGGCCTTATGCGCACCGGCCTCAATCAGCTGGCGCATGATGGTCGATGTCTCCGAGAAGTTGAGTTTGCATCCCAGAGTGTAGAACGAGGCGCTACGGCCCTCCAAAGTAAATTCCGCGTTACCCATATATCTGTTGCGAAATTAGCAAAAAAAGAGGATGTCCTAAAAAAGAACATCCTCTTCTTATCTGTGTGTTACAGAATTCTGTTATTCTGCAGCCTCGGCAACTACCTCGAAGGCAACCTCTGCCTTAACCTCCTTGTGGAGATTGATGGTAGCGGTATATTCACCAACGGCCTTGACAGTCTCGGCAACGATTGCCTTGCGGTCAATCTCAAAGCCCTTAGCGGCCAGAGCCTCAGCAACCTGAGCTGCGCCTACGCCACCAAAGATTGTACCGTCCTCATTAACCTTAGCGCTGATGGTAACCTTAACACCGTTCAGCTTAGCAGCCTGTGCCTCAGCATCGGCCTTGATCTTAGCCAGCTTATGAGCACGCTGACGCTCGTTCTCTGCCAGAACCTTCTTGGCTGACTCTGTAGCGATGACAGCCTTGCCCTGGGGAATCAGATAGTTACGGCCATAGCCGTCCTTTACCTTTACTATATCGTTCTTGTATCCAAGACCTGCAATATCTTCTTTCAGTATAATCTCCATAGTCTTTCTGTTCTTTAAAGATTATTACTTCATCATATCGGTTACGTAAGGCAGAAGAGCCAGGTGACGTGCTCTCTTAACAGCCTGAGCCACGCGACGCTGGAACTTGAGTGAAGTACCGGTGATGCGACGGGGCAGAAGCTTACCCTGCTCGTTAAGGAAACGCTTAAGGAATTCGGGATCCTTATAATCGATATACTTGATACCTGCCTTCTTGAAACGGCAATATTTCTTCTTCTTGATATCCTGAGTCTGAGGTGCAAGATATCTGATCTCTGATGTCTGCTCTGCCATAATTATGCCTCCTCTTGTTTAGACTGTCTAAGACTTCTTCTCTTTGCTGCGTATTCAGCTGCGTACTTGTCCTGCTTGATGGTCAGGAAACGGATGACGCGCTCGTCACGACGGAAGTTAACCTCCAGCTTCTCTACGACTGTAGGCTCAGCATTGAATTCGATAAACTCATAGAAGCCGGTTGACTTCTTCTCAATGGGATAGGCCAGCTTACGCATGCCCCAGTTCTCTTCAATGCCCTTGAATTTCTCTACCGCTTCCTTCATCTGAACATCAGATAAAACGGGAGTCAAAATGAAAACGGTTTCGTACTGATTCATTTGTTTTTAATTATTAAATAAATAGCGTTTGCAAAAATGCGGATGCAAAGGTACAAAAATTTTTAACCCCAGCAATCTTTTTCAGATAAAAACAAAATTATTATCAGCTATCCGGATTATGTAAAACATCACTTTAACAATCAATTGCTAATGCAAAACAGAAAAAACAGCGTAATGTTTCATTTTTCGGATAAAAACCATTTATTTTGCAGTCAGAGAAAAACAAACAAAAAACAATATAACAATGAACAGCTTTACAAAGTATTTGGGAGCCATAGTGGTAATACTTGGTGCTATCCTGCTTATTTGCAGTTTCTTCCTGGGCTGGAACAGCTACAACGGCGTCCAGATAGGTGCCTTGGTTATCATGGTTGCAGGTCTGCTGCTGCATATCTTCCTGGGCAAGAAGGCATAACGCCATCATCCCGAACAAAACCAAAAGAGATGGACCATTTGAATGTGGCCCATCTCTTTTTTATTTTCGTTTACGCTGTCTGGTCACCGTACGGGAGGCTTTCCGGCCGTTAACCTTTTCCTTGCGGGAAGGTTTCTTATCCTTGCGTTTGGATGGTTTTGCCTCATTTCGGCCTGCACCGCGTCGGGGTTTCCCGTTATCGCTGCGGAAGAACTGGCGCCAGTCTCCGTCCTCAAAGTCACGCCAGAAATCATCATCCTGGGCTATCTGGACCTGCGGTGCTCGCTGCGGACTGCGACGCTCTGTCTTTGAGCCTTTGGCTATAACCTCATCATTGCGTCCTGATTTCTTCACTTTCTTTGGAGTCTTTCCTTCATAAAGGGATTCCCCTCTCTTCTTTCCCTTTGAAGGCTTTCCTTTATCCGAAATATCCCGTTCCTCTCTGCGAGGTCTTTCTTCAAGGCGGGGCCTGCGTTCCTTTACCGGTTTTTCTGACGTTTCCTTGTCCTCACCCTCAGAGCGGGTCTCGGCAACCTCAACATTTACCTCACGGCCCTTGTAGTTCACACCGCTCATGCCCTGGATGATCTCTTCGGTAAACTCCTCGGGGCACTCAAAGAATGAAAAGTTCTGCATCAGGTCTATACGGCCCACATCCACGCGTCCGGCCACGTTGCGGTTGAGCATCTCAATTATATGGACGGGCTGCACATGATCCTTCTTACCTATGTTTATAAAGAAACGCGTATAGCCCTTCTGCGCACGGCGGCGGTCTTTCTTCTTGCGTTTCTCCTCATCGGCATCACGGCGGGTAACCTCCTCCAGCTCCGGAGCATCCTGATAATAGCGCACAAAACGCCCGAACTCACGGGTCACTATACGCTTTATGATGTCATTCTTGTCCATCCAGTCCAGACGGCGGAATATCTCTGGCAGGAAACCTTCAATCTGTTCCTCATTCACCTGGATACGCTCCAGGTCATCAATCACCTTATAAAGCTGCTTTTCGCATATCTGGGTTCCGGTAGGCATAGTTCCCTGAACGAATGTCTTACCTATGGCTTTCTCTATGAAACGGATCTTGCCTTTCTCGCGCAGGTTCACTATCGATATTGATGTTCCCGTCTTGCCTGCCCTGCCTGTACGGCCGCTGCGGTGCGTGTAGTTCTCAATGTCATCGGGCAGACCGAAATTTATGACATGAGTAAGATTGTCCACATCTAGGCCGCGGGCTGCCACATCGGTTGCCACCAGAAGCTGCAGCTGATGCTTGCGGAACTTGTTCATGGTCAGGTCACGTTGCGCCTGTGAAAGGTCACCGTGCAGTGAATCGGCATTGTAGCCGTCCTGCATCAGCTTGTCGGCAATCTCCTGCGTTTCCAGTCGGGTACGGCAGAATATGATTGCGTATATGGACGGATAGTAGTCAACAATACGTTTCAGAGCCAGGTACTTGTCCTTGGCGTGAACCATATAATAGACATGGTTCACGTTCTCGGCTCCCTCGTTACGTGTGCCGATGACAATCTCGCGGGCATTATTCAGGTATTTCTGTGAAATGGCCTGTATCTCCTTACTCATGGTGGCCGAGAACATGAGCATCTTGCGTTCTACGGGGACCGATGACAGAATCTTCTCCAGATCCTCTGAGAATCCCATGTTGAGCATCTCATCGGCCTCGTCAAGTATTACTGTGCGTATGGTTTCCAGACTTACCACACCGCGTTCCATAAGGTCTATCAGACGGCCCGGAGTAGCCACAATCACATGTGCGCCGCGCTTGAAGTTGCGTATCTGATTCTCAATGGATGAACCGCCGTACATAGGGATAACATGCAGGCCCTCAATATAATGGGAGAAATCGGCCAGATCGCTGGCTATCTGCACGCAGAGTTCACGTGTGGGGCTCAGTATAAGGAACTGGGCGTCACGGCTATCCACATCGGTACGCTGAATCACAGGTATGCCGTATGCCGCTGTCTTGCCCGTTCCGGTCTGCGCCAGAGCCACCACATCGCCGCTACCCTCCTCCAGAAGATACGGTATGACCGCCTCCTGCACGGGCATGGGGGTCTCGAATCCCAACTCTTCAATTGCCTTGAGTATCCGGTCCGATACCCCAAGTTCGCGGAAAGTACTCATCAAAATGAAACGGAAATCAGTTAAGTGTCACGCTCTGCTCGCCTATCATCACGCCGTCCACGAACAGATAAGCGGTGTATGTGCCGGCACTCAGGTATTCCTCCACATCCCAGTACATGGTTACCTCCTGCTGCTCGCCGGTATATTCAATGTACTTCTTGGCGGAATATTCAAGATTAACGTTCTCATAACGGAACGTGTTGCTCCTGTCCTTTACCAGAGGCTCACCATCAGGTTTTGTAATACGCAGATAAACTGTCTTCTCACCTGTCTGAACGGTAATGTTCTTGACTATGGTGAAGTTTACCTTGATCTGTGTAACGTTCTTAACCTTCTTCTCCTCCTTATTACGCTTGTTGAGTGGAGTTACGGTGATGGCGGCAGCATCCAGCTGTGATGCCAGAGCCACCTTCTCCTCGGCCTTCTCCTTTTCGACGGTAAGTTTCTCAACCACCCTGGTCTGCTCCTGATACTGTTGGCGCACGCGGGTATTCTCCTGTGCCAGTTTCTTGTTAATCTGGTCAAGAGAGTCTATCTGCCTTACGTATGAACGCATCACCTCACGAACGGTAGCCAGTTCCTTCTTGAGCCTGGTAATCTCGGCTGCATTGGTAGCCTTGGTCTGGCGCAGTTCCTCCAGAAGCTGCTGTGTACGCTGTTTTTCCTTATCCAGCTGGCGTATCAGGGAGTCGTTTGACAGATGCCTCTGCATCTCGTCATACTGTACGGCAAATCCGGAGTATTCGTTCTCCATCTCCTCCTTCTCTATCTCAAAGAGCTGGGTCATCTCCTCTATCTCACGACCCTTGTCCTGTCCGTCCTTGAACAGATATGCTACAGCCCCGGCCAGCAATACAATTGCCACGATGGCTATAATAAGCCCGGTCTTACCGGATTTCTTTTTCTCTTCTTCCATTTACTTCTTGAGAGCGGCCATGCTCTCCTTTATGGTTGCAATCTTCTGAGTGGCATCGGCCTGCTTCTTGCGCTCGTTCTCTACTACGGCGGCAGGTGCGTGTGCCACAAAGTTCTGGTTCTGCAGCTTGGCGTTCACACCTTTGAGGAATCCCTCCAGGTGCTCCAGCTCGGCCTGCATCTTCTTAAGCTCGGCCTCCACGTCAATCAGTCCGCCCAGACGTACTGCATACTCCTGGGTTCCTATCATGAATGCGGCTGTACCCTCGCTCTTGGCAGCAACTACTACAATATCATCCAGTCCGGCCATCTTCAAAACCACGCTGTCAAGCGCTGCAAGCGGGTTTGCACCCACAGCCTCAACCGTAAGCGGCTCACGCGGGCCTATATTCTTGGCCTTGCGCACCGAGCGGATCTCGGTCACAATCTGCTTGGCATACTCAAACTGAGCCAGAAGTTTGGAATCGGCCTTACCCTTTACCAAATCAACTATAGTCTGGTTCATTATGCTCTCGCCGTCCTTGCGCTCGCGTACGGCGTGCCAGAGTTCCTCGGTAATGAACGGCATGAAGGGATGCAGCAGCATGAGCAGCTGCTCAAACATCTCAAGTGTGGCAGCGTATGTCTTTGAGTCGATAGGCTGGCCATATACCGGCTTGATTATCTCCAGATACCAGCTTGCAAACTCGTCCCAGAACAGCTTATAGACAGCCATCAGGGCCTCGCTGATGCGGTACTTTGACATCAGGTCATCCATCTCGGCAGCCGTGCTGTTCAGCTTGTTGCGGAACCACTCCACAGCCACCCTGGCGCTCTCGGGCTGCTCAATATCGGATACGGTCCAGGTCTGTGTAAGACGGAACGCATTCCATATCTTGTTGTTGAAGTTACGTCCCTGCTCGCAGATAGCCTCATCAAACGGTATGTCATTACCTGCGGGAGCTGATAACATAAGTCCCATACGAACGCCATCTGCACCATACTGCTCAATCAGGCCTATGGGATCAGGTGAGTTACCAAGTGACTTACTCATCTTGCGGCCCAGCTTATCGCGGACTATGCCGGTAAAATAGACGTTGCGGAAAGGCATATCGTGTCTGTACTCGTAACCCGACATGATCATGCGGGCCACCCAGAAGAATATGATATCCGGGCCGGTCACAAGGTCATTTGTGGGATAGTAGTACTTTATCTCCTCATTATCAGGATTGTTTATGCCGTCAAAGAGACTTATGGGCCAGAGCCATGAGCTGAACCATGTATCCAGCACATCCTCATCCTGACGCAGGTCGGCTGCTGTAAGAGAGTTATCCCCACTCTTCTGGCGTGCCAGTTCAACTGCTTTATCGATTGTCTCGGCAACCACGAATCCACCCTTGGGCATGAAGTAAGCCGGGATGCGGTGTCCCCACCAAAGCTGACGGCTTATGCACCAGTCCTTGATATTCTCCAGCCAGTTGCGGTATGTGTTCTTGTACTTGGGCGGATAGAACTTGAGCTCATCGTTCATAACGGGAGGCAGAGCCATATCGGCAAAATGCTTCATCTTGAGGAACCACTGCATTGAGAGCTTGGGCTCAATAACGGTATCTGGGTTGCGCTCGCTGTAGCCCACCTTATTGGTGTAGTCCTCCATCTTCTCCAGCAGACCGGCGGCATCCAGGTCTATGGCAATCTGCTTCTTTACGGCAAAGCGGTCCATGCCTATGTAAAGGCCGGCCTTATCGCTCAGAGTACCGTTGTCATTGAATATGTCGATGGTCTCCAGGTTGTACTTTTCACCAAGCATATAGTCATTGACATCATGAGCGGGAGTTACCTTAAGGCAACCGGTACCGAACTCTATGTCAACATAATCATCCTCAATTACAGGAATCACGCGGTTAACCAGAGGTACAATAACCTTGTGGCCCTTCAACCAGCCGTTCTTGGGATCGGCGGGGTTGATGCACATTGCGGTATCACCCATTATGGTCTCGGGACGTGTGGTGGCAACTACAGCGTAGTAGCCCTTGGCATCCTTGTGAACCACCTCACCCTCTGCGCCGGTAGGCTTTACGGTCTCCTGGTCTGCAACGTAGTACTTCAGGTAGTACAGCTTGCTGTGCTCCTCCTTATAGACCACCTCCTCATCACTCAGAGCGGTCTGTGCCTTGGGATCCCAGTTTACCATACGTACGCCGCGGTAGATCAGGCCCTTGTTGTAGAGATCAACAAACACCTTGATTACGCTCTCTGAGCGCAGGTCATCCATGGTGAATGCGGTGCGGTCCCAGTCACAGCTGCAACCCAGACGGCGCAACTGCTTCAGAATAATGCCTCCGTGCTCCTCTTTCCAGGCCCACGCGTGCTTGAGGAACTCCTCACGTGTCAGATCAGTTTTCTTTATTCCCTGGGCTGCAAGCTTGGCCACAACCTTGGCCTCGGTAGCGATTGATGCATGGTCGGTTCCTGGTACCCACAGGGCGTTCTTACCCATCATGCGGGCGCGGCGCACCAGAATATCCTGGATGGTGTTGTTAAGCATGTGACCCATGTGCAGCACACCGGTCACGTTTGGTGGCGGAATGACTATAGTGTAAGGCTCACGGCCATCGGGCTCTGAGTGAAAAAACTTGCCATCCTCCCAATACTTGTACCACTTACCCTCCACATCGGCAGGGTTGTATTTGCTTGCTAATTCCATAAAGAAATACCTCTATATCTAAATTGGGTGCAAAGGTACTCTTTTTTTCATATTTAGAGAAAACTTGAAGGATATAGTATCCAAAACTACGGCCCTTTCAGGGCCTATCCCTCCCAAAATCAAGATTTTGGGCCCCTCCCTCTGACGCGCCGAGGGTGGCGACGGTTTTGGATACTATATCCTTCAAGTTTTTGCTCGCTTAGAGACCTTTCTTCTATCTTTAGAAATCCTTGTCCAAAACGTACGGCATGCCGGAGGCGGTGATGCCGGCGCCGCTTACGTTGAAGCGGGTGCTGTATGAATTGTTGTAGAACTCTATCTCGGCGCGGCCGTTCTCATCGGCTATCACATTGGGATTCCAGTAGAGGGTGCGGCGGTAATCAACATCGCCCAAAATCGCTCCGTTGGGATATTCAGGAGCAAAGAATTCATAACTTTGGCTGAAGCCCTGCATCGTGGTGGCCCTCTTGCCCAGATTGAAACGGTCAGGGGTATCTGTAATTGTATGATTGTGCTTAAGCTTTATGTCCATAAGCACCCATTTCTTGCTCAATACACTTGAATTACTTTGCAGCCGGGAAGGTACTGCTCTGTAACGGCTTAGATAGCCTAAATATTCCGGAGCATAATCTGCTATCTCTGATATACTGTGCAAATCATCAAATATCAAGATGCTCTCAACATCCTGAGTGTCGATACTCCAAGGACGCGAATATTTGCCGCTTGTATAGCATATATTGTCATCATGGACATAGCACATTACATTGTGGTCGTTCAGCTCGAAATAATTATATTCCGGTGGAACGATACTGCTGGAGGTGTATCCGGAAGAATGATTTTCATCATTATTAAAACTGACAGGAGCCGGTTCTGTAAAATCACTACCTAATTCCACAGGATACCAAACGGAGAATCCCTTGTCTATTAGATAGCCTGCAACATCTGTAGAATATTTTCCAAGATCAAGTTCCAAATCCACATCCTTTTCAACATCGTATGACTTGAAAGTGAAATAATCCACATACTTGCGGTCGCCGTCAATTCTCACCACAGGCAACGTAATGCCCTCAGCCTCATTTATCACGGCAGGAAAGTCAAAGAGTGTGGTGCCAGGTTCTGCAGCGGTTGTCTGGGCTGTTGGAATCCTAGCTGACCACCATGGCAATAGCTCTTGCTTGCTGAGCACCCTTGCTTCCGGTAGCTGGGCGCGCTGCATAAGTATTTTAGCACGTGGTTCATAACTATCTTTAGCTTTGGTAAGACGCATGGTCACATCCACCTTACCATAAAACTCCCGTGTATCAAACCCAAAATAACCATTCTTATCTGTAATATATTGCCCGTATTCCACATATTCGCCGGTACGGGGAGAAAGTGCCACATATACCTTTATTTTATCCTTAGCAAAGTCTTTTAAAATTATATGGTTAGTCGTTATCATTCCGTTCAAACTCAAGCCGGTTTCCATACGGTGTGTCTCCTGAAACGCCTTGTTGTCGGTCATATAATCCCACTCATAGCGCTCCCAGCCCTGCACCATACACAGAAGGTCCAGATTGCGAAGGTGCTCATTGTCCGATGATTCGAAATAGTATGACGGATTGTGTATGAAGCCCTTAAGGTCCGATGTAAGCAGGAAATCCGTAAGCAGGTTATCGGCATACTGTGTGCCGTAGTCGCCAGCATCACGTACCGATATGCAGAAACGGTCACGTATCGGCTTACCATCCTTACCCTTAAGTTGGAAAGAGAGATGCATCTTACCGAAAGCGTCATAACGCTGTTTGTCTGCTTTAACGTCTATTACAGGTGCTACATACTTAAGGTTACCGTTATAGACACTACGCGCTGCCAACACTTCACCTTGGTCCGTAAACAGCACTATGCGGCATACGCCTGCAGGCCATTTGTCTATGTCAAAAGAGAACTTGCCATCGCTGCCGTCCATAGCCAGTTCCTGGAACATAATCAGCTCACCCCTACAGGTCACAGTCATTCCTATGGTTCCCTCCCGACGTGAAAGCGAGCGGTTAACCGCCAGATTCAGGCTCTCATTACGGTCATCCATATGTACCATCATGGTATAGCCACTGCCTTGTACCTCAGGCAACTTTACCCTATAGTTCTTGCCTCCGTGTTCAAACGTGGCGTAAACCTGTTTACGGCCTGGCGTGAAATCAAATGAGCCCATACCCTCATGACCGCTCTCTTTAACGACCTTACTGCCATCATCCAGCTGAACAGTAAGAGTACCTTTAATTCCAGCCCCGTTACCGTCTGTGGCCTTGAAAGCCACACGGCACGGAAGGTCACGCACCATGTTGCCGCCCTCGGGGAAGAACTGAACGTTCACATTACGTACTTTCTCCTGATGCTGGCGGCTCTTTTTGAAAGCGATTGAATCCCATGCTATGACCGGGTTGCTGTAGTTTCCCTCCTGCTCCGGAGTCTGATAAACCGGCAGGACACGAGAGAAAATTATGCCCGGATCAAAGTTAAGCATATACTGGGTGTATGCCCTAACCTCATAATATCCACTGGGGTAAGGACGCACGCCACGCAATTTACGCGCCTGCTCTGTAGCGTAATCCACCAGTTGTATGCGCCCGTCGGCTTGACCGGCCACAATCTTGATTTTCTGCTGCTGCAACAGTACCCCGTCCGCTGACAGAAGGTCCACATAAAGCACACCGGATTCTGTCCTGCCCAAGGTTGAAGACTTGACTACAAACGCCTTGAACCAGATGTCATCGCCCTCAAAATAAGCGGTATTGTCAAACTGCAGATATACCTTCTCCTGCGGGAACAGCTGGTTGAACTGGTGAATGTTCCCGGCAAACCGCATCATCGCATTGCTATCGGCCCTGACCTGGCCAAGCGCCGCAAGCATAGCAAAAGCAAACAGCCAAGTCTTTCTCATAAGCAGAAAATCAACTGATTATCAAATTCTCAAAGGTAAGTAAATAATAGCAATACGTTAAATCCCAAATCCGTCTATTTACATGTTCGGATCCCAGACCGGACGGATATGCCTTGCATATTCTCCTCCCAGCCCAGTCACAAAAATCATACTTCCGCCAACTGCATATCCATCATTATAGGAATCCGGAGTAAAATCAAAAGCCACAGGATAGCCATCTTCATATGTACTAGTCCAGAAACCACCTATTCCAATAACAAATGATACAGATATTTCTTTATCACCGATTCTACGTGTCATGCGCCAACCGCTTCCTCTCTTTTTGCCTTCAGTTGAAGATTCACTTCCTACACCCCAGGTATGGATAGTAGTATTATCTATTAACTCCTGAACCTCGGCTTTAGTAGGCATTCTCCATTTTCCACCCAGCATTATATGAGCAGCATCATATTCCGTATTCTTTATATCATCACCTATATTCATATAACTTTTGCTGGCTTCATCCCAGTACTCATACTGGCCCTTGTTTGCAGACACATTCCTATTTCCATTGAACATTTTCAACGATCCCCAACGAAAATACTGATAACCCTCATCCGATATCGCACGAACACCCGTTTCACCAAGATCGCATTGCGCCCACTTTATTCCGCTTGGCAGGTCCAAATCTATAATAAGCATCTCAGAAGATCTTGCAGAAAATGACTTCTCCGGCCCATACTTGTACGCATCGTTGCCATCCTGGTCTTTATACTTTACGTAAATACGGCAATAGTAACTGTTATCCGGTTTCACACCATATCCAGTCATGGTATATCGATTACTCCACTCTTCATAATACTGGACATTTCCATTAAGCGGTGTCAATGTAGATCCGGGACCTGCCACACCTCCCGATTTCTCCGATACCAGCAACCCGATTGTGCAACCGGATTCATCCAATTCATTCATTTCAACCTTTTCAAAAGTTACCAGAACACCCACATATAATCCGATACATTCATCAATAGCCTTAATCACCGGATTAAAACTGCCGGTAGTGAATGTAGATATGCTGCTGATTTTTCTTGTCTTTGAATCCTGACTCTGAAGAAACAGGCAATAGTCATACTCTGTTTCAGGATAAAGATTTGTTATAACGCCTTTATACTCATTGACCTGAATAACACCATTGGTAGATACAATGCAATCCGGATTGTCATTACCGTCAAGCCAGGACTTGAATTTAGATGCAGCATCATCTGACTTAGGGCAATAGAGCACGCCACTTTTACCCAGCGCAAGGTCAACCTTGGAAATACCATTGAACGAACCACTGATAGAAGCCGAAAAAGCAGTAGTCTTGACACTTCCTAACAGCACTTCATCCGAAGTCTCAACTTCCGGATCTCCCGGTTTATCACCATCGCACGAAGCAAACAACAAAACAAACATCGCAAGTGCGATGAACATTTTTCTTTCCTTTCTATTCATACCATGTATATTCATACTGTTTCGCCCATAAATAATAATAATAATAATACGAAACAAATTATTGACCGCAATATACAGGTTTATTACGGTAATGCCCCCACAAGGCATGGGACAAAAACGGGACAAATGGGATTTGTATTGAAAATGAGCGTTTTATTGCGCTCGCGGTTAGCGGAACAATTCAAAGAAATCGGGGTTAGACTTACCGAACCTGTACTTCCTTTTACGGATAGCTTCGGCTGTGACATTGCCGAACAGTTCTGCAATCAGTTCGTTCTTGAAACCAAGCGATGACAATATCAGGGTCAGCGATTCCTCCTTGTCCAAACCCGGATATTCCGTCTGCATATCAACAATGGAATCGCCGAATGACTGCTCCAATGCGGCCATCAAAGAAGTCTTTTCTTCGGCACTCAGACTGGCGCCCGATGCAGCCGACAACAGGCTCTTATATTCAGTTGTCTTACGGAAATAGTCACCGCCCGTCCTTAATCTGTGCGCATACAGATTAAGCAATGCCGTACGTGCCTGCGGATTGGTGTGCGACTGCTCCCTTACCTGAGTTTCCAGGATAGCGATACTCCCCTTGCGTATCTCCTGCTCCATATTAAGCAATTCCTGCTGCCTGCGGATAATCCTTTTCTTTTCCCTGTTCTTGAACAACATATAGGCCAGGAACGTCAAAGCCACAAGCAAGAGCATTGATGATATGCCAAGTATCATGAAGCGTTTGTGCCTGTTCTGCATCCTCTCCTCGGTCAGTTCCTGACCGTGGATAATCTGCAGGTCGGCAATATCCTTGGCATCAGTTTTCTCGACAATCCTTATGGAATCGGACAGTCGGGCGTAATAATCATGCCAATAGATGGCTTTATCCTGGTTGTTCATCATTATGGACACCCTTGCAAGTTTATTGGCCAGTATCTGCCTTCCGTACGGATATGTCGTGTTATCCATTGATTTCATATAATAACAGTAAGCAGAATCATAATTCTCTTTGGAGAAATAGAATGATGCCTTATACGCGTAACCAGCCTCTTCTGACAGAGTAAAGTCATCTTTAACACCTATAGTGAAATGCCTTTCCCCACTTCCTTCATACAACGGATCGTCCAACTGGAATTCATGGACATATCTTTCATTTCTTACCACTATTGTATTGAATATGCTGTCTGAAACACGGTTCTGCCCAAGTTGAAACGCACAACTAAACAAACTGACGTTTGCCCAATAGGATGTGACAGAATCCTGCAGCCGGTCAGTATTGATCCTGCTGCACATAAGTTGCTCCATTGCCAAATTGAACATATTCCTGTTCAAGTATCTCTTACCCAACTCGTATTCAGTAAGCGCATAATACCGCACCAGAGTATCGGGGAACAGGTCCTTTGCCTTGATAAAAGCATGGATGGCCCCAAAATCTTTTTTCATTCTGCTATAGACGCATCCTTGCGAGTACCAGGCCACAGCTGCCCGGTAACCTTTGTGTTGGGAACCATAATATTCTGTGGCAGTACGTATCAGGCTGTCAGATTTGAAACTCTTTTCATTCCTGTAGTCAACCAGAGACTTCAGCACCGCATACCAGGCACGTTCACTACGGGAAACAGGCTCGGACATAGAAGCCAGTATGGAATCCGCCGCCTTAGGGTCAGTCTCCACCAACGACTCCACATGACGAAGGCTTCCGCGCCCGCCGCAGGAGGCCATCACCCAAGCACACGACACCGCTACCAGAAAACCTATCAACCTGTTATTACCCATATTTTTTCTGCGTATATCGGCAAAAATATGTATTCACCTATAAAAAAGCAAAAAGCAGATGGGACAAAAACGGGACAAATGATAGGGTTGCTGTATTAAAACATAGGGCGAATTCCGGATTACCGAAGCCCGCCCTATATTAACTGTCCCCAATCTTAGAGTCTCAGCAATTCTTTATCTTCATACTATTGGTACACGGGACGAACGGAATGACCATTGCAGCGACCATTCCAAGATGTGCGGTGGTAGTCAGAGCCAAATACGAAGTCCTTCGCGGAGCTTGACCAAGATGTGTGAAGCGAGCTTGCCCCGTAGTCACCAGAATCACCACAATCATAAAGGTTCGTCCCGCTGCGATTCCCGGCAGCAGGCAGGAATATGGAACGGTCAGTATAACCAGACATCTTGCTTGTTACACTGTATCCCTTTACGCCGTTCAGAGTTGTCCATGTCCAGGTACAGTAGTCAGGATTGTTCAGCTCATCCAACTCTTCAACTGTGGGCATGCGCCAACCGCCGCCCCATCTCACATGGGCAGCGTCATCGTCCGGGTCAAGAACAGTCTTGTTGTCGGTAAAGCCGCTAAAACCTAGATTACTATTAGTGCAGTATTTGGTCAGCCTGTCATGTTTACCGTCGTCGCAATACCAGTAGCTTGACCAATCGTATCCTGCTGATTTGCCTGGCTTCCAAATGACATCTTCCTTTACCTGTGCATAGCCGGGCTCGTAATATGTCTCGGTCTCGCCCCATGCATAATAGTCACCATAATCCTCCGGATTTTCTGCCCCCACGTTACATGTTGCCCAAAGCAGTCCGCTGGGCAGACCCAGGTCAACCGCCATTTGCTGGAAGTCCTTGGTCCTGAAAACCTTTTCCGGGCCATACACGTATTCAGACTGGCCGGAAGAGACAAGATACTTTACATATAAGCGACAATAATAATCCTTGCTGGATTCAAGGTCACTTATCCTTGCCCTGACCATATCGTCATCTTCTATATTGCAGCTATATGCGGTGGAGTTATTGATATTGCAGTCATTCTGACCGGAAACAATAATTCCAGTCTCGCAATTGGTGGCATCCTTTACGTTGATAACAATACGGCCTTCGGCAAAAGCCAAAAAACACTGGATTCCATTAAATGCAACCTCACTTATGTCAGGATTGAATGGCAGTGTCCTGAATGATGATACGGCACTTATCTCACGGGTCCCGTCTTTTTTTTGCAGATAAAGGCAATAGTTGTATTCAGTGTCAGGATAAAGGCCGGTAAGGGTGCAGCGCATGGTCTCGCTTTCTACAGTCACCCGGTCAAGCATCATACACCCCGGATTGTCATTCCCTTCCAGCCATGAGTTGAACAGCTTCTCCGCATCGGCAGTCTTAAGGCAATAGAACAGGCCACGCTTGCCAAGAGCCAGGTCAGCCTTGTCAACTTCAACAAAATGGCCGGTTATATTTGCAGTGAAAGACGATGTGGAACATTGATCCACAACAATTGATTTGGTTGCTAAAGATATATTATCCGCATCATCTTTTGTGCATGATAACACGGCAATCAGTGAGATTGCAATTGTTGCCAAGATAGAAAAATGTTTCATATCGCTTAGTTCTTTATTCCGTAATACGCTTTATATCAAGCGTTGCTTGACTCTTCAATTACAGGGTCCGTTGACTTGTCGCCGCACGATGACAGGAACAGAAAACCTGCAGCAATCAGTAAATATATAAGAAAAAAGATTCTTTTCATACTTATATTTTTATGCGTACAAATGGCTCTCACCAGTTGCTTATTCTTTATCGTTTGTTGTTTCTTTTGGTTTTGCGCTTAAAATACCTGCTATTTTTCTGAAAATCAGTCAGCGGGGCTTGATACAACTCTGGGTCGTAATTAATTGGAATATAGACTTGGTAATATGTTGTTTCATTGTCACGGATATTCCCTGATAGAGCCAATATTGTCTTACAATGAAATCCACCTAAAATCACTCCGTTAAATCCGTCCCTTACTGCTGTTTCACGTATTTTTTGTTCAATTAATGCAAGTGCCCATTTTTCTCCACTGCCACCGTCTTTCTTGTCACTTACTGAAACGGTATTTGGAATATTGCCACACATACGCTGATAATGGTCCGGTTTATTATCCTCTGTAAAGAATCCGACCTCATAAAAATCAATCTTATATCTAGATGAGACATTATCTGATAGAGTGCAACTGTTCGAAAACAATAGCACACTCAATAACATTGTCAACTGCATGTGTTGCATTGTACATCAGGTATTTATTCGATAATTTTTTAATCGTTTCAATTTGGGTTTGGGCAGTAGAAAGTTTCTTTATCAACATAATCAGGACTACGAGAAATATCTTCTGTATACATGCGGACGGCACCTTCTCCATCGCTAGTTATAATTGTCATTATTTGTGCCGTGGAAAGAATAACTGAATAAGGGCTCCTTCCAACGCTCAATGACATGAATAACAAAATTGTTAATGCGGAAAAAAACTTTTTCATAGAAATGAATTTTTTCTGCAAATGTATGTTAGCATTAAGGCACGGACGCGTTAATTTCCGTGACAAATGCATTAATCCCCGTGACAGGAACCGAGAAACTACGCTTTTTCAGTAAAGAAAATGTGTGTCACATTATTTGAGTCCTTATCTTGTGCTCTCTTGCGGCGTTGTCTTATACATCCATCAGTTACATCCAACAATCTTGAGATCTGGACGGAATTGTATCCCATATATGAGAGTATGCATACATACGCTTCATCTCTCTTTATGTCTGGAATCTCATCAAACAGGAATTGCAGAACTGGACGGAAACAGTCATTCAGAGTTTTTATTATCTGAACTTTCTCATCATGTGTTAGTTCTACGTCACGTAAGGCGGACTTGCCAGACATCAGGGAGTACACGTCTTGTAATTGGAACAGCAAGCAACATTCCTTTAGCTCTTTGCTATATAACTCAACAATTCCAGTTTTGTCTATCGCGTAATCTAATTTGGATTTATCGGCAGATTCCGGTTCTGTCTGAGGCAGTTTCTTATTTAGAAGATCTGATTCCGTCTGGTTGATAGAATCACGTATACGCCATATTTTCTCTTTCTTCCAGTTGCGGTAATATATTACGGCAATGATAGCCAACATTATCGATATCAGAATAAATGATACAATTATTATTGTAAGCCTGACCGTTCTATTATAAAGCTGGTTTTCTGCTAGTTCTGTCTTATGCTCACTCTCTAACGTTTTTATCTGTTCCTGATTGCGCAATTCATAGATGGAATCTGCCGTGTTTTTATATCCATTGTAGTATTGAGTAGCTTCATCTTTATGTCCTAATTCTATAGTCATCTGCATAAGGTGGTCATAATTTGAACATAATGTGTTTATATCATTATTGTAGTCAAGAGACTTGCTGTAGTAATGATACGCAGAATCAAACTGCCCCATTTCATTAAAAATGTCTGCTTTTACACTTAAGCCAGCACCATAGTTCTCAAGGGTTTTGAGATAATGTAAATGCTCATTTATCAACTCTAAAGCCTTAGGGTAATCTTTGTCGTGATGAAGTCTGATTTTTGACAATTGGAATATGGCAATGTTTTTTTGATCACAAGTAGATGTGCTGTCTGTAAGAATATGGCTGAAAATACTGTCGGCTGTAGGAAAGTCTTTGCTGTATAAGGCACAACGTCCCAAATTGTATATGGCATTTTTCTGAACAATACCGTCATTTAACCTGATAGCATTGGCAAGGCAACACTTGAATTGTTCTGTGGCTTCGGGCAGCATCATACGGTTCAGATAGTGTTTACCCAGATTCTGCTCGGTAAGTGCATAATAACGTATTAGTGTATCCGGGAACAAATCACGGGCCTTAAGGTATGCATCTATGGCAGCCAAATCATTATTGGCATCAGTATAAGAGCAACCTAGACTATACCAAGCCATAGCGGCTTGATAGCCCTTATGCTTGGTACCGTAATATTCTGTGGCCGAAAGTATCAGGCTGTTGTCAGTTAGGGGGCGGTAGTTCTTATAGTCCGCCTGTGTCTTGAGCACAGTGTACCAGGCGCGGTCGCGGCGGGAGCGTAGTTCGGGTAAACTGGCCAGTATGGAATCGGCGGCCGCTGGGTCTGTCTCCAGCAATGATTCGGCATCACGCAAAATGCTGCGTTCACCGCAAGAAACCAGTACGGGAACCCACAGCAACACTATAAGAATCCTAATATACCTGATATTGCTCATTATATAGCAAATTTAAGTTTTTGCTGAACAATAAGCAAATATATGGCCCGGAAAAGAAACTGCAAGTTTATTACTGTAGCGCTGTAGCAATCAGTCCGGACAGGCAGGAAAACTTTATTTCACGACGTAAAACGTACATTTTACGACGTAAAATGTATATTTCTCGACGTAAAATGTATATTTCACGTCGTAAAATAAAGAATCCGTAGGCAGGAAATGAAAAATATGTAGAGCATGGGGCTGTTTTTACGGCATAGTAAACAAAAAAAAGAGAGTGCTCTAACACTCTCTTTTATGGTAGGCAAGGATTGCCTTATTATATTGTCATGTTGGGATCCCAGACGGGGCGGACCTTGCAGCTGGACTGCCGACCATAACGGCCCAACCAGATTGTATTGCCGCCACTACCGTTGCTGAAATAAAAACCATATGGATATGAATACGACGGATCATCAGTAGAAGCTGTGCCGCACCAGTAGTCCTCATATCTTCTAAAACTGATGGAATTCTTGCTGGGGCCGGTCAAATCATGGACGTAAGTCTCCACATCATAATCATATCTTTCGCCGCCACTTATAATATAGTCTCTATAGGTGGTGTTCCTTGCCGTCTGCTTGGTGTTGTCAATAAGTTCCTCCACATCGGCCAGAGTGGGCAGACGCCATTTACCGCCCAGCCTCTGGTGGGCCACATCATACTGGGTTCCGCTTATTTCCGTGCCTAAATCGGCATAGGTATCGGTAGCCTTGTCATAATGCTCATACTCAGGATATACATATTCCCTATAACCCTCATCCTCGTTAAAGACAGCAACAATTTCTTGCATTGAGCCCCAATAAAAATAGGGCGCTGCATATGGACTGACTGAGAACTTGTAGTCCCCCAGATCACACTTAGCCCACATTATGCCGCTAGGCAAACCCAGGTCAACTGCCAGCTGGCTCGTTGTCATTGTGGAAAAACTGCCCTCCTGGCCATAAGCATAGGCATCGGCACCGCTAATTGTCTTGTATCTGGCAAACGGACGGCAATAATAGGTGCTGTCCGGCTTTACACCTGTGGCTTTTACAACCATTCTGCGGCCAAAATTGCCGGTATAGTCAAATATAAGCTGTGCGTTGCTGGCATCAAAACCTGATGTCTGTGACAGCATGACGCCTATGGTGCATCCTGCGGCATCGATTGTACTCATTGTGGCACTCACGATAGCCTCGGCATCTATGAAATGGATGTTTTCAAATTTCAATGCCTCAAAACCGGGATTGAAGGCAGTTGTGGTGAATGTACCTACTGCGCTTATATCGCGTGCGGTGTTGTCCATGTTCTGCAGGAAAAGGCAGTAGCTGTATTCGGTTTCAGGGCATAGGCCTGAGACTGTGCATGTGTAAGAATCGCCCGCGAATGTTCCCTTTCCTGATATGCTGCAATCAGGGGTGTCATTGCCGTTCTTCCATGACTGGAATATCTGGGCGGCCTTATCTGTCTTGGGGCAATAGAGCACGCCGTGTTTTCCCAGCGCAATGTCGGCCTTGTTGATGTCTATGAATGTTCCGGTAACCTTTGCCGAAAAACTTGACGGGGTTATCTGACCAGCCGTTATTGGATCAGGCACCTCAATAACCGCGTCCGAATCTTTGTCACCGCATGATGACAGGAATGCTGCAAACATTGCTAAGGCAATGAATGGGAGAAGTTTACTTATTTTCATATCTATTGTTATTAAAATGTTGTTTATTAAGCATTTAATGTAAATCAATCAAAAGGACTTCAAATTCTTTTACAAATATATGTCTTATATCCAAGCATCACGCGGGGAAAATCCCTAAACTTTAGGGGGGAAAATCCCTAAACTTGCATCCCTGATGGCATGAAAAAGGTTAACTTTGCAGTATCTTTAGTATTAGTATAGGGAAATCATGCATACAAGAGAGCAGCAGATGCAGGCATTCGGACGCCTGCTTGACATAATGGATGAACTCAGGGCCAAATGCCCGTGGGACAGTGTACAGACCAATGACTCACTCCGCCAGAATACCATCGAGGAGGTTTATGAGCTATGCGATGCCATAATGAAGGACAGCAAGGCCGATATCTGCAAGGAATTGGGCGATGTGCTGCTGCATGTGGTCTTCTACGCCAAGATAGGCAGCGAGACGGGTGATTACGATATCAAGGACGTCTGTGACAAGCTGTGTGACAAACTTATATACCGTCACCCCCACATATACGGCACTACCAACGTAAATGGCGCCGAGCAGGTACTTCAGAACTGGGAACAGCTCAAGCTCAAGGAAAAAGGCGGCAACAAACGTGTGCTGGCCGGTGTCCCTGATGCCCTGCCGTCAACTATCAAGGCTTTCCGCATCCAGGAGAAGGCTGCTCATGTGGGCTTTGACTGGGACACCCCTGAGGCTGCTCTTGACAAAGTGAAGGAGGAGTATTCAGAGCTCAAGCAGGAGATATCGGCCCACGATAAGGAAAAAGCCGAGCAGGAACTGGGTGACCTGCTGTTCTCAATCATCAACGTGGCCCGCCTCTACAAGATCCATCCCGATGACGCCTTGGAGCGCACCAACAAGAAGTTCATCCGCCGTTTCAACTACGTTGAGGAGGCCGCCATCAGCCAGGGGAAACAACTCAAAGATATGACACTTGAGGAGATGGACTCCTTATGGAATGAAGCTAAAGCTAAAGAGACAATTGGGGACAGTCCCCTTTTGCACATCTGAAGCGTGACAAAAAGGGACAGTCCCCAATTGTCTCTTGGCTACTTTGTACTGATTTGGAAGGTTGTTACCGAGTTCGGTGATAACGTCACCTCCAACTTTGAGTCTTTGATCTTTCCCAAATCTGATTCCGCCCAGTGTTCTCCGTCTTGGAATTGACCGCTGGTGCGGATCTGTTTTACCTTGCCCTTTACTTTGAAGTCTGACAGGTCAAGACTGATTTCCTTTTCTTGGGCAGTGGTGTTGGTGCAGACTATGGTGAGTTGCTTCCTGCCTTTGGCGGCAAGGGCTTTGATACCTGAGCGACGTTCCGTGGGACAGAGTATCAGTTGGGAGCCGGGACGGATGTAACGGGTAAACTGACCCATGGCGTAGTATTTCTGGGTGAGCAGAATCTCTCCGGTATCGTGGTTGGCGCAGGCTGTGCCCCAATAGCCTCCCTGGGTACGCAGAGGGCCTCCGTCCTTACGACCCATGTAGCCGTCCTGGCTTATGTGGGTGTCTATTACTTGCCACAGCACCCAGGCAGACGGCTCCAAGGCCTCGATATCGTTGATTATCTTATCTGCCAGCCACAAGCCGGCACCCATCTCACCTGCATTCTGACCGGCGGTTCCGTTGCCGTCCACCTCACTCATCCACAGGTTTATCTTCTCGTCCTTGGCCAGCTGGCCCATCTCGCGGATGCTGTTTACGCCGTATGTGTGCACGCTGATGCGGTCTATGGCGGCGCGGGCGGCTGGAGTAAGAGTCTTTATCTCCTCTATCTGCTTGCCGGGATTGGTCTCATCACTGGTGGTCAGGATTATGTCATTCAGGTTGTAACGGTTCAGAGCCTCCTTGGTAAGCACCAGCAGCTTGGACTGTGACTCGCCGGCATCAATGTGGCAGCCCTCCTGCTTGTAGTTCATGGCGGGCCAGTAGTTGGTGTTGGGTTCGTTCATGGGCGATACGCTACGGACCTTGAGCTTCATGTTACGGGTCATGTAGTTGGCCACGTGAGCCATATACTCGGCAAAATCATCGTATTCATCATCCTTGATGTTGTTCTCCTCGGACCTGAAGTTACCGGTGGAGCAGCCGCTGTTGGTCATAAAGTAAGGGGGAGAGTTGCTGAATATCTCCAGATAGGCGTCCTGGCCTGCGGCTTTCATGGCGGCCTTGACCACATTCAGCTGGCGGGCATCGGCCGTATAGTCATACTTGCGCTCGCCGGTGGCTGGGTCTATTATCATCCAGCCGGGCACATCGCTGTCTGTACGGGTTATGTGGTGATGTGTAGGATCATCACCTCCACCCACATTGTAGCGCATTATATTAAGGCCCAGGCCTTTCCGTGCATCAAAGAAAAGATCGGCCGATTTCTGCGTGAGCGTCTCGTTATAGCCCAGACGGTTGGCCCACCAGCACAGGCTGGTACCCCATCCCTCCCAATATCCTCCATTGGTCTGGATGGCGTTATCCATTGACACTTTTATTACTGTACTCTCGGCATGACCGGCAACTATCGCTGCAGCCAGCAACAGGACAAAGGCAAATCTTCTCATAACATCGCGAAAATAGACAAAAATATAACACTACCTTCTGCAGCGAACAACAAATGTAGTGACGGAGTTAGGGGCTAGCGTCACATTGAGCTGGTATCCCTTCACTTTGGAGAGTATTGATTCTGCCCAATGCTCACCACGGGAGAGCCTGCCGCTGGTGCGTATCTGACGCACCTGACCTTTCAGTTTCAATCCGTCCATATTGAATTCCACATCCTTAGGTTCTGCAGTAGTGTTGGCGCAGACCAGCGTCAGAGTCTTTTTCCTGCGGTCTTTTGCAGCCAGTACCTTACAGCCCGAGTTACTGTCTGTAGAGCAGTTTATCAGCGTGGCACCCGGACGGATATATCGGCTGAACTGGCCGAAAGCATAATACTTCTGGGTAAGCTGAATCTCTTCTGTATCGTGATTGGCACATGCTGTACCCCAGTAGCCACCTTGTGTACGGATAGCTCCAAAGTCACGACGGCCGTTGTATCCATCCTTTGATATGTGGGTATCTATGACCTGCCACAACACCCAGGCCGAAGGCTCCAGCGCCTGGATGTCGGTTATTATCTTTTCGGCCAGCCAGAGCCCTGCACCCATCTCACCGGCGTTCTGTCCGGCGGTTCCGTTGCCGTCCACCTCACTCATCCACAGGTTTATCTTCTCGTCCTTGGCCAGCTGCCCCATTTCACGTATGCTGTTGGTTCCGTAGGTATGAACGCTTATGCGGTCTATAGATGAACGGGCGGCGGGTGTAAGGGAGCGGACCTCTCCTATCTGGTTGCCCGGATTGGTCTCATCGCTGGTGGTCAGGAGTATCTTTTTAAGACCATAACGGTTTAACGCCTGCCTGGTCAGGACCAGCAGATTTGATTGGGCCTCACCGGCATCGATATGGCATCCTTCCTGCTTGTTGCTCATGGCCGACCAGAAATTGGTATTGGGCTCATTCATAGGTGACATACTCTTGACCTTCAGTTTCATATTGCGGGTCATATAGTTGGCCACATGTGCCATATACTCGGCAAAATCGTCATACTCGTCATCACGGATGTTATTCTCATCGGCTTTGGTGTTACCCGAAGAACAGCCGCTCACGGTCATAAAGTAAGGTGGCGAATTGGAGAAGATCTCAATATAGGCATCTTTCCCGGCTGCCTTTGAGGCTGCCCTGAGCACATTGAGCTGGCGGGTATCGGCTTCATAGTCATACTTACGCTCTCCGGTAGCGGGGTCAAGGTACATCCAGCCCGGCATATTGCTGTCAGTACGGACAATATGTGTGTGCGACGGGTCATCGCCTCCACCTACATTGTAGCGCATTATGTTCAGGCCAAGTCCCTTATCGGCATCAAAGAACAGCTCGGCGCTCTTTGCTGTAAGCGTCTCGTTATAACCGATGCGGTTGGCCCACCAGCACAGACTGGTACCCCACCCTTCCCAACGTCCACCGTTGGTCTGGATGGCATTGTCCATTGAAACTGTAACCTTGATACTCTCAGCGCGGCCCGTAATGCACAACAGAGCCAGCACAACAAAAGCAATCTTTCTCATAATACTGCGAAGATATGCAATTCAACGGAATTAGACTAAGTAAAACACAACAAAAAAAGAGGAGCGGAAAATCCCGCCCCTCAACATAAATAAAGTTGATTCTACTCAAAATTTGAATGAGATACCGGCACGCAACTCGGGGAACCAGTTTGAATAGCCGGCTTCTGCCATAACTGCAAGATTGTCGGTAAAGAAGAAACGACATCCTACAAACTCATTCCACATTACGAAATTATCATCAGACTTGATATCATTATACTTATAGTTTGCAAAGCCAAAACCTACGCCAACTGCAGCATGAACCTCAAATTGCTCTGTTAAGTTCAGTCCGTATGTTGCACGGGGAGTTGCACCGAAAGCTGTCCAATGGTTCTCTGACCTGAAATCTATCTCACCACCAACGGTAAAATGACCCTTCCACCACTCATCAATAAGTACATAGTCCAATGAAACCGAACCGCCAAAAGGCTGGACGCCCAGATTAGCATTAGCAATCATAGTGCCTTTGGACCACTGTGGAGCAAGCTCAGCCGATGCGCTGTACGAAACCATTGCCAATGCGGCAATTGCCAGAATCTTTCCAATCTTTTTCATATTTCAATTAAGTTTAAAAGGTTTGTCAAATCACTTTCGCAAAAATAAAAAAAGTTCCTGTTAAATGTCATTCACTCCGCCAAAACTTCCATCTGGCAATGGGCGCAGTCAAAGCGCAGTTTGAAACGTCGGCCATCGCCCGAAATCAGGTACAACGGTTCACGAACCTGCAAATCCTTTCTGCGGTTCTTGGAGCAGAGTCCCATGGAGTTCTTTATGCAATGGCGGCAGAACATTATCACACCGTTGTCCGGAGCAGTCTTCTCAAACGCGTCATCAACACTGGTTACTCCGTGGTCCTGATAGAATGTCCTGGCCTGGGCGTTCATTACATTTCCCAGGTAGGTCAACTCCCTGACGGGGTACTCTATCTCCGCATCCTGTGCTTTTCCCTGTGCCGGACGAACGTATGATTCCATGCGGATCCTCTCCAGTCGGACAGTCACCTGACGGCGCATATCAGACAATAAGGATGACGGGATAAACCGTTCTCCTTCCAGATTCACCTCTATGGACTGCGCCTCAAAACGGGTTGCGCCCAGTTTGCTTAGCTGAGTACGGATATTGCTCTCCTGCGGCGAGCGTGCATCTTCCTTCTTCCAGTCAGATTCCACCGTTGCCACATTGCCATCCTCATCGGTCATACTCACCCGGTAACCGTGGGGAGTCTCATCAAACAGGATATCAACACCTATCTTCCTTATGGCCGATTCCTTGGCCAGCGTCTTCTCAAATTCCTGGTCAAAGTTGCGGAAAACCCGGGTGCCAGCCTGTATGGACGGCATATCAGAGTTCTCCAAATAAAGGAATATGCGACCGTTCTCCACTCGGTTGACACGGTATCCTTTCAGTTCTCCGTCCTGGCTCAAATAGCACAGACCGTCACCGTTATGAAAGGATTTGTTTCCGGTGATAGTAATGAAACCACGGCCTGTTATGCGCACCTGCCCCATCAACTCACCTATGGACTTGGGGGAATTTGGAGACCAGATATCTGCACTCCTGCCATGCAAGAAATAATCGGTGAATCCGCGGTTGAAGCTCTTGTTTACATCAGGCCTGAAAAGATGCTCACTGTGCCCCGATGAAGCGCGGCGGAACTCCTGTCTGCGTTCCAATATTTTATCCACCGCCTGGCTGTAAGCGGCAGTCACGTTCTTTACATATGATACCTCCTTTAGACGGCCTTCTATCTTGAACGAGCAGACACCTGCGTCCATAAGCTCTTCAAGACTGTCCAGACGGTTCATGTCACGTAGGGAGAGCAGATGCTTGCCCTTTACAATGACTTTGTCACCGGCGCCAACCAGGTCAAACTTGAGGCGGCAGAACTGGGCGCACTCCCCCCTATTGGCGCTACGGCCAAAGCAGTACTGTGATGCATAGCACTGCCCGCTGTAACTTACGCACAGGGCCCCGTGTACAAAACACTCCAGCTCCACATCAGGGCAAGCCTCATGTATAGTACGGATCTCATCAAGAGAAAGTTCACGGGCCAGCACCACGCGGGTAAAGCCGCATCCGGCCAGGAACCGAACTTTCTCCACACTACGCACATCACACTGTGTACTTGCATGGAGGGCTATAGGTGGCAGATTCATGCGGAGTATAGCCATATCCTGCACCAGCAGGGCATCGGCTCCGGCATTGTAGAGCTGCCATATCAGTTTCTCGGCATCAGCCAGTTCACTGTCCTTTAGTATGGTGTTTACGGTCACATAGACCTTTGCACCGTAAAAATGTGCAAACCTGGTAAGTTCAGCTATATCTTCCAGACTGTTACCTGCAGCCTGGCGCGCTCCGAAGCGTCCTGCTCCGATATATACGGCATCGGCCCCGTGCCTGATGGCCTCGATTCCGCACTCCAGGTTCCTGGCAGGAGAAAGCAGTTCTATGGTCTTACCCTTTTTCATACTGGATTACCAGATACGTACCCTTTTACCGGGTGCAATATACATTGGATCGTTTTCTGTTATTCCGAACGCCTCATACCACTCGTCAATATGCGGCAAGGCTCCGTTTACGCGAAGGCGGCTTATGGAATGCTCATCGCTCTTGGTCTGCTGGAGAATCATCTCGTCACGACAGTTCTCGGCCCACGTGCAGGCGTACGCTATAAAGAAACGCTGCAACGGGGTAAGGCCCATTTTTGTCTCGCCGGGATTATCCTTGCAGACTTCACGGAAAGCCTCAAGAGCCACTGTCAGGCCACCATGATCGGCTATATTCTCTCCTAGAGTGAGTTTGCCGTTAGCCTTAATGCCAGGCAGGACCTCTATGCTGTCAAACCAGTCAGTAAGTACTTTGACACGACGGTTGAAACGACGTGTATCAGTGGATTTCCAAAGGTTGCACATATTACCTTCCTTATCAAACTGACGGCCCTCATCGTCAAATCCGTGGGTCATCTCGTGTCCCATGATGGTGCCTATGGCTCCGTAGTTGAAAGCGTCATCGGCATCCGGACTGAAGAAAGGATACTGCAATATTCCTGCAGGGAAACAGATTTCATTCGTGGATACATCATAATAGGCGTTAATCTCCTGCGGGTTCATGTACCACTCGGTTGGGTCAACCGGTTTCTTGAACTTGCGCTCCACCATATCGTTCCAGAAATAACGGCTTATGGAGGCACTGTTCTCAAACAGCGACTTTGAAGGGTCAATAATCATTTTGGAGTAATCACGCCACTTGTCGGGGTATCCTATCTTGAATTTGAATGCTTCAAGTTTTTCAAGTGACAGCCTTCGGGTCTCCTTACTCATCCACTCCTGCGCCTCAATACGATGCGCCAATGCCTTTTTAAGGTTATGGAACATCTGAATCATACGTTCCTTGGCCTGGGCCGGGAAATACTTCTCAACATACAACCGGCCAATCGCATCACCCAGCGTACCGCTGACAGCGGCGGTGGCACGTTTCCACATTGGTTTGGGTTCCTGCTGTCCGCTCAGTGTCCGGCCGTAGAAATCAAAGTCAGCATCATCGGCCTCCTTTCCGATACGGGTTCCGTTAGAGTCCAGCATCTGCCACTCCATCAGTATCTTCTGGTCATCGAGCGGCTCCTCGTTCAGTACACGGATTGCCTCCCTTATGGCTTCGGGCTGACCTACATCAACCCAATCCACACCTTTCAGGCCCAGCTTACTGAAGAAACTGTTCCAGTCCAATCCGGGAAGCTGCTCATATAGCTGGTCTATGGACATCTTGTGGTAGTTAGCGGCAGGGTCACGAAGCTGCACGTTATTCCTAGATGCCTTAGCCAGACGCTTTTCAATGCGCCATATGGTACGCATGCGGGAGCGGGACTCCCAACGGCTATATCCTGCCAGCATGAGCATACGTACCATATGTTTCTTGAATGCCTTGCGTATGTTCTGAGTCTGACGGTCACGGTCAGTGTAATACTCCTTGTCGCCAAGAGTAAGACCGCCCTGACTCAAACCGACAATATTATTCCTGCTGTCCTTAAGGTCCGGCCCTATGCCTACATCAAAATAGCCGGTCACTCCATATGAATCCAGCTCTATCATGGCATCTATCAGCTCCTCACGGCTCCTGATGGCCGCAACACGCTCCATATACGGTTTTATGGGAGCCAGACCTTCCGCGTTGCGGCGGTCAGTGTCCATTACCAGGTTGTACAGGTGGGCAATACGGGCGGCATCACTGCCAGGAGTGTTCTCCTGTGCGGTGATGCCGTCTATAAGGTCCTTGAGCCGGCGGCGGTTCTGCTCTGCCAACTCATCGTATGTTCCGTAACTGGGATATTCATCGGGAAGAGGATTAGCGTCAAGCCATCCCCCGCAGCTGAAGCGGTAGAAATCCTGGCCGGGGCTTACACTCCGGTCCAGGTTCTCCTCTTTAATTCCAGCCGATGTTCCCACTTGGATTACCAGATGCGTGCCCTCTTGTCGGGAGCCAGATAAAGCTTGTTATCCGGCGTGATGCCGAATGCGTCATACCATGCGTCGATGTGAGGCAGGGTACCGTTTACACGCCAGCGGCCAAGTGCATGGGGATCGCTCTTGGTCTGGTTACGTATCTGCTCGTCACGGATGTTGCCGGCCCAGACACCTGCATATGCCATGAAGAAACGCTGTTCGGGGGTGTATCCGTTGATAGTCTTCAACGGGGCATCCTTGGTGGCATTCTTGAATGCCTGATAAGCAACCATCAGGCCACCATGGTCAGCGATATTCTCACCCAGAGTAAGTGAACCGTTTGCGTTCAGGTCAGGCAGCACCTTGATGTTGTCAAAGTGATCTACGATAACCTGCACATGCTCTTTGAACTTGTCGGCATCACCAGGAGCCCACCAGTCGGCAAAGTTACCGTCCTTGTCAAACTGACGTCCCTGGTCGTCGAATCCGTGAGTCATCTCATGACCAATGACAACACCGATGGCACCGTAGTTGAAAGCATCATCGGCGCTCATGTCAAAGAACGGATACTGCAAGATACCTGCGGGGAAGCAGATTTCATTTGTAGTGGGGTTATAGTAAGCGTTGACGGTCTGCGGGGTCATGAACCACTCGGTGTTGTCAACCGGCTTCTTATACTTACGGTCAATTGCATCCTGCCAGAAGAAACGGCTGACTGCAATATTGTTCTCGAACAGACTCTTGGAAGGATCGATTTTCAGTTTTGAGTAGTCCTTCCATTTGTCGGGATAACCTATCTTTACATAGAATGCATCCAGTTTCTCATGAGCGCGTGCCTTTGTCTCGTCGCTCATCCAATCCTGATCATCAATGCGCTCACCAAGAGCAATCTGAAGATTCTTGACCAGTGTGGTCATACGATCCTTTGACTCAGCGGGGAAATACTTCTCAACATAAAGCTGGCCGATGGCCTCACCCAGAACACCGCTAACGGTTGATGTAGCACGCTTCCACCAGGGCTGCTGCTCCTGACGTCCGCTCAGGATCTTGCCATAGAAATCAAAGTTGGCGTCATCAAGTTCCTTTGTCAGTTTTGAAGCTGCATTGTCAATCAGCTGCCACTCCATATATGACTTGTGAGCCTCAACCGGCACCTGGGCCAGGATAGCCTCAACCTCATGGATAGGCTCGGGCTGACCAACATCTACAAAGTCGCAGTCACCAATGCCTAGTACATCAAAATATGCCTGCCAGTCTATGCCCTTGAAATCCTTCTTGAGTTGCTCAAACGACATCTTGTGATAGTTGGCAGCCGGATCACGCATCTGTACGTTGCTGTATGATTTTTCTGCTATGCGGGTCTCGATGAGCATAACGTCCTCCATCTTCTTCTGAGCAACTTTCTCATCAAAGCCGCAGAGAGTGAACATACGTACTATGTGCTTCTTGAAGGCCTCACGGATAGCGGTAGTAGCCTCATCGTTGTCCAGGTAATACTCTTTCTCACCCAGTGACAGACCACCCTGACCTATGCTTACAAGGTTAGACTTGCTGTCCATCATATCGGCACCGATACCTACACCGAAGTAGTTACTTACCAGACCGTTGACATCCATCTCAACCATGAGCGGGAATATCTCCTTGCGGTCCTTTACAGCCTCTATCTTCTCAATCCAGGGCTTCATGGGAGCAAGGCCCTCCTTCTCACGGCGTGCAGTGTCAAGCACCAGCTTATAGAGATCGGCTATCTTCTGAGCGTTTGTGCCGACCTCATTATCAGCAGCCACGATATCATCTATCAGTCCCTTGAGCTGCTGACGGTTATCCTCAGCCAGCTGGTCAAAACTGCCAAAACGTGCATACTCGTCGGTTAGCGGATGAGCGGCATTCCAACCACCGTCTGCAAACTGGAAGAAATCATCACCGGGTACTGCGCTGGTATCAAGATTCTCCATCTTGATGCCTATACCCTGCTTGGAATTGTTACATGACATCATAGCCATTCCTGCAAATGCAATTGTAAATAAAGTTACTTTCTTCATAATTATGTTAGTTATAAACTCTCTCCTTCCATCATGGCCTCCTCCCAACGTTTCTCTGCCTCAACAAGATCATTCTTGAGCTTGCCGTAAGCTTCAAACATAGCAGGGTTCTGCGCTCCACTGGGTGTAGAAAGCCACTCTTCTATTTCCTTTATCTCTTTCGATATACGCTCAACCTCCTTCTCGCAGTCATCAATCCTTTTTTGGACCTTGCGTTTGCGGCGCTCCTGCTCCTTCTTGGCCTCATAATCCTCCTTTCCTGCCGATGCCTTGTCCTGCTGTATCTGCACTGTGGGAGCTCCTTTCATACGGCCTATGTCGGCCAGGCTGTCCAGATTCTTTTTCTGAAGGAAATCATATATTCCTCCCAGATGCTCGCGAACCTTGCCGTCGGCAAACTCATACACCTTGCTCACCAGCCCGTCCAGAAACTCCCTGTCATGACTTACTACAATAACCGTGCCATCAAAGGCCTGTATTGCCTCCTTGAGAACATCCTTGGATGCCATATCCAGATGGTTGGTAGGCTCATCCAGGATAAGCAGGTTATTTGGAGTAAGCAGCAGGCGGATCATAGCCAGACGTGAACGCTCACCGCCCGAAAGTACCTTGACCTTCTTCTGCCCTGCCTCACCACCGAACATGAATGCGCCCAGTATATCGTTTATACGGGTGCGGATAGGCCCGGTAGCCACATTGTCTATTGTATCGTGTACGGTTATCTCCTCATCCAGCAGCTGTGCCTGGTTCTGTGCATAATAGCCAATCTGTATGTTGTGGCCGATGGTAAGCGTTCCGTCAAACGGAATCTCACCCATGATGCACTTTACCAGTGTGGTCTTACCCTCACCGTTACGACCTACAAAAGCCACCTTCTCACCGCGTTTGATGGTCAGGTCAACCCCGCTGAATACGCAATGTTCACCATAGCTTTTGGCCACGCCCTCACAGATGACCGGATAGTTGCCGCTGCGTATGGCCGGCGGAAACTTAAGGCGCATGGTCTTGTTGTCCACCTCATCAATCTCAATGGGCACTATCTTCTCCAGCATCTTGATACGGCTCTGCACCTGAACGGCCTTGGTAGGCTTATAGCGGAAACGGTCTATGAACTCACGGGCATCGGCTATCTCCTTCTGCTGGTTCTCATATGCGCGCATCTGCTGCTCACGGCGCTCCTGGCGCAAGACCACAAACTCGTTGTACTTGACCTTGTAGTCATATATCACACCGCACGATATCTCTATGGTACGGGTGGTCACGTTGTTTATGAAGGCACGGTCATGACTTACCAGCAGTACGGCATTGCAACGCTTTGCCAGAAACTCCTCAAGCCACTGTATGCTCTCAATGTCCAGATGGTTGGTAGGCTCGTCCAGCAGCAGTACGTCAGGGTGACGCAACAGGATCTTGGCAAGCTCAATACGCATGCGCCAGCCTCCGCTGAACTCGCTTGTGGGACGGTCAAAATCTTCGCGGCGGAATCCCAGACCCAGCAGGGCCTGCTCAAGTTCGGCCTGATAGTTGCCTCCGCCCATCATCTGGTAGCGCTCGCTCTCGCGGGTAAAACGGTCTATAAGGGCGTGATAATCATCACTTTCATAATCCGTACGCTCAACCATCTGGTTGTTCAGGCGCTCAACCTCGGCCTTAAGCTTGTGTATATCCTCAAATGCGGTCTCAGCCTCCTGTCTTACCGTACGCGTATCGGCCAGTTTCATGACCTGAGGCAGATAACCTATGGTCATCTCCTTGGGTATGGAAACCGTGCCCGATGTAGGCTGCTGCAGTCCGGCAATGATCTTAAGCATGGTGGATTTGCCCGCGCCGTTCTTACCCACCAGGGCAATACGGTCCTTATCACCTACCACGTAGCTGACATCATGGAACAGGGGGCGGGCCCCGAACTCAACCTTAAGATTCTCTACCGAAAACACTTTCCCTTACGCAAACAGCTTGGCGGGATATACACCCTCCTTTACAAGTTCAGCAATCTTATCTACCACACCCTGACGGTCCTCGGCGTATGTCACGCCGAACCACTTGGCGGTGGTATCAAGCACCTCTACCGTTGCGGTGCCGTTGTTGATGAGCTCATTTACCATGAGCGGAATGAAATACTCTGACTTGGGAACATTGATATTGGCCTTGAGCCATCCCTTGAAGAAATCCTCGGAGTATTTCATATAGTCAGGAGTAAATCCCCATACGTTCATTGATACGGGTGTGTTGTCATCAATGCGAACCCAGTCCTCGCCATCCTTGTAGCAGACGCCGTTCTCGCGACGCAGTATCTCAGTGCGCTCCACCACAGTTGTCAGATGACGCTTGGCATTGACCTCGCATACACCGCGTGACACCTTTCCGTTCTCACTCAGCGTGTTGGCTACGCGGAAACCTACCATTGAATAGACATTCTTTGACCCTTCCGGCAGAGAACTCAGGAACTTGCCCATCACCGCAAAGCAGTCACGACCGTAAAAGTCATCGGCATTGATTACGCAGAAAGGCTCGTTTATCACATCCTTGGCCATCAGAACTGCATGGTTGGTTCCCCAAGGCTTGGTACGGTCCTCCGGGCAGGTGAAGCCTTCGGGCAGGTCATTGATGCTTTGGAACACCACCTCTGTCTTAACGTGACCTTCATACTTCTTGAGCACCAGCCGACGGAAATCATCCTCAAAGTCCTTGCGGATAATGAACACCACCTTGCCGAATCCGGCGCGGATAGCGTCAAACACAGAGTAATCCATAATGGTTTCACCACTGGGACCAAGAGCATCCAACTGCTTGAGTCCACCATAACGACTGCCCATACCGGCGGCCAGAACAACGAGTGCAGGTTTCATAATTATACTAATTTGATTAATATCCAATTTTAATTTGCAAAGGTAATACTTTTTACGTTGGCGTTGGCGTTGCTATTCGCTTAAAAAACTATTATATTCGCAGTCAATAAAAATATGTAACTATGAAAAGATATCTTATAGGTATTCCGCTTGTGTTGGCGTTACTTTTCGCCACAAACTGCAAGAACAACAGCGGCAGTGCTCCGGTTAAGGAAGTTGATGCCGATACCATCATCCTGGATGCCGACCAGTATGTACGTTTCGAGACCACAATGGGTAACTTCACCATAAAGTTATACCGTGAAACCCCTCTGCACCGCCACAACATGGTACGTAAGGCCAGAAAAGGATTCTATGACGACCAGCTGTTTTTCGGAATCCAGAAAGGATATAAGATCCAGAGCGGTGACGTAAAGTCCAAGAATGCCAAACCGGATCAGGAAATAGGAATTGACGAGGTGAATGACACCATAGCATCCGAAGTCAATCCATGGAAGTTCTATCACAAGCGCGGAGCCGTGGGACAGGCCAGCCTGAAACAGTTCAATTTCTCCACTAGCCAGCAGTTCTATATAATAACCGGAAAGAAAGCCAATGCCCAGGCACTTGCAAACCAGGAAAAGGTCATAAACAAGCGTTACCGCCAGGAAGTCAAGGACTCAATTACCCAGCCGCATGCCAAAGACATACTCACATGGCAGAAATATGGTGAAAAGAAGAAGATAAGCAAACTCAACGAACAGCTCAATGACCAGGCTGATGCCATTATGGCCAAGCGCAAGTCATTCCAGTATTCTAAAGAGCAGTCTGACGTGTATGCCCAGATTGGAGGTGCCCCCTCACTGGATGGTCTTTACACCGTATTCGGAGAGATTATCGAAGGCATGGACGTAGTTGAGGAGATATCAAACCTGCATGCCACCGGAAAGAACGGACGTGCCAACCCGGATGTCAAGATCATCAAGGCGTACGTCTTAGAAGATTTTGACCAAACGGCATCTCAGAAATAACTTAAAGATTATTAGCTGCCTCCACAAAACTCTGCCATAGCGGATCTTCTGGCAGAGGTGCCTTTATGTCTATCATCTGATGTGATACGGGATGTTCAAAGGTTACATGGAATGCATGCAGGGATATGCTTCCGTCAGGATTTGACCGTTCAGCGCCATATTTAAGGTCACCCTTGATGGGACAGCCCATTTTGGCCAACTGGCATCGTATCTGATGATGCCGTCCGGTAAGAAGTTCCACCTCGATCAGGTGGTAATTGACCGAACTTGCCACCAGCCTATAGTTCAGGACAGCCTTTTTGCTGTTAGGCACCTCCTTGTCATATGCATATGAGCGGTTCTGCTTTTCATTACGCACAAGCCAGTTCTCAAGTCTGCCCTCAGGTTCCAGAGGCCTGTTCTTTACGATAGCCAGATAGCGTTTGTCAACACTGCCTACCCTGAACATCTCATTCAGGCGTGCCAGCGCCTTGCTTGTCCTGGCCAGCACCACCACCCCGCTCACAGGACGGTCCAGACGATGAGGCACACCGACAAACACATTACCGGGTTTGGAGTATTTTTCCTTAAGGTATGCAGCAACAGTCTCCGACAAAGGAATATCGCCGGTCTTGTCTCCCTGCACAATCTCGCCTGCCCTCTTGGAGACAATTATAATATGGTTATCCTCGTAAAGAACCTGCATCACATGCTCATTCCTCCGTCAACCTGAAGCACCTGCCCCGTCACGTATGAACTGTCATCGGATACCAGGAACAGGGCGGCCCGTGCAATCTCCTCAACCTGAGCTCCGCGCTGCAGAGGAATTGACTTGCACCATTCCGCCAGTTTGTCTTCGGGAATCTTGCCGGTAGTCATCTCTGTCAGCACAAAACCCGGTGCAATCACATTGGCACGGATTCCACGGGATGCCATCTCCTTGGCAACAGACTTGGTCAATCCTATCAAGCCTGCCTTTGAAGCTGAATAGTTGGTCTGTCCGGCATTACCGTGAAGTCCCACAACAGATGAAACACACAGTATTGAACCGCTACGCTGACGCATCATCTGCGGAGTACATGCCTTTATGAAGTTGAAAGCCGATTTCAGGTTGGTGTCAATCACCTCATCCCACTGCTGCTCGTTCATGCGCATCAGAAGTCCGTCACGCGTTATGCCTGCGTTGTTTACCAGAATATCTATCCTTCCGAATTCCTTGACCACCTCTTCCACCATCTGTGCGGCACCCTCGTAGCTGGATACATCCACGCGGTAACCCTTGGCCTTGATACCATTCTCACTGAGTTCCTTCTCCAGAGCCTGAGCCTTCTCCACGCTGTTAATATACACGAATGCCAGGTCTGCGCCCTCGGCGGCAAACAGTTTGGCCATAGCCAGACCTATTCCACGGGTTGCTCCGGTTATGAGCACCGTCTTTCCTTCCAGTTTTCCCATTATTATGATTATTGTTTATTAGATTCCTGACTGCTGCATCCCAAGGCTCCGTATATAAGACGGCGAGCCTCAAAACGTATCTCCTCACGGGTATTACCCTGCCAGAGTTTACCCCTGATGTACGGGGCCTCAAATCCGCGCATACAGTTGTGCATGATCTCCGCGGTTCGCCTCACGCTGACCACATCAAATGCCCCCGATGTCTTTCCCTCGGTGATAATATCCTGAAGAAGCTGTTTCTGTTTTACGTCAAAACCCTTACGGAAATGTTCCAATCCCCAGATGTTACGGAAGAAACCGGACCTCAATGTTCCGTTCCTGTCAACCGTCTCCTTTACCAGGCGGAAATATCCGAACACAAACTCCACAATTTTCTGCTGAGGGGGTATGTTTTGCTCGGCTATGTCTGTAAGTTGTACAAGAATCTTATCCACCTCGCTGTTTATCACGGCCTGAAACACCTCTACCTTGCTTTCAAAATATGCATACAAGGTCCTGCGGCTTAACCCTGCCTCCTGAGCTATGTCTATCATAGTAGTCTCGTCATAGCCTTTCTTTACAAACAGGGTCTTGGCGGCATTGATGAACTGAAGTCTTGTCTTGGGATTTTCCATAGCCTTCCATTTGGGGTTACAAAAGTACTAAAAATGTGTATCAAAATCATATTTACAGTAAAAGATTTGCTTATAAGACACAAAAGGACTATCTTTGCACTCGCAAAACAGATATCGCGGAGTGGAGCAGAGGTAGCTCGTTAGGCTCATAACCTAAAGGTCGGTGGTTCGAATCCATCCTCCGCAACAAAATCGGGGCCCCTATTTGGGACCCCGACTTTTTTTTGCGGAAATACGTTTGAACCTGTGTTAAGCGCGGAAGTCTTTTACTGTGAGAATCAGCATGGACTCTGCATTCTCAGCTGGAGTTTCCTCCTTGGGCTTATCTTTCTTTTCGTAATGCCACTTGGAATTATCAGTCCATTTCTCTATCCAGTTGTTGGAATAGCATATCCAGAAGATGATACCAAGCACAATGAGCCAGCCAAGAAGCTTCTTCCAGAACGGAGTCTTGTCGGCAAACGGGTCTGGTTCTGCTTTAACAGGAGTCTTACTGATTTCAGTTAAGGTTGCACCGAATGTGATGTTCACCTTAGCTGCAGCGTTGATTGCCCAGCCATTGGCATTGAGCAGAGGCGACAGACTGCGCTTGCGCAACTTGAGCCAAGCCAGAATCATGGCCGGTCCTGAGATGACAAGCATAATTACGGCAATCAGCACCAGCCACTGCCACCAGACAAAACCTGAAAGGCTCTTGGCAACAACAGCCAAAGCCCCACCTATAGCAGCCAATGCTAAACCTAATGCAGCAAATATTCCGGCAAATTTGGCAATGTCAAACACCTGTTTCTTCTCTGCACCCTCACCTGACGTTGGAACCTTGGCCGTCATATCGGCAGTTACCTTATCATCCTTATCGGCAGCGTTCTTCTCAATGGTCTTCTCAATGAACCTTCCAAGCTTGCGATAAGGTGACCAGAATGCCTGACGTATGCTTATGGGATTGTCAATAATCTTGAATACCGTCGCATCCCACTCGTTACCTGTGCGGTCATAGAACAGTCCGTGCTTGCCCTCGCGCAAAGCGGATATATCGCCATCGGTTATCACAGCCGCGATGATCATTGTTGCACCGGTAACCTTGTCCACACAGTTGCAGTAAAGTATATACATTCCACTCAAGCCGGCCGTTGCATTATGAGGTCCCATATCAGACACCTTGATACAGAGGTCACAGCAACGCTCATCAATATAGAGCTGGCCTGCCTGGAACACAGCTTTCTCTTCAGGGTTATAGAAGTCCTTGAATGAAACATAGTTGCAAAGGAATGTATAGAAATCTCTATACAGATGTGTCAGTTTGTTAACTTCATCAATTGAGAGTGACTCAGACTCCAGGGCCTTGTCATCTTCTACCAGTTTTAGCAGGTCGGCCTTACGGTCAGCCTTGAGCAGAGCCTTTACCTCATCCAGTCCAAGGGCCTCAACCTCAACTCCTGCCTTGGCACCCATCCAACCTTCATATGCACCGAATTTGGCAAGCACATCATTCCACTGGGCCTCAGTAATCTCCTTGGCTCCCTTGAAGTCCTTGTCAAACACGACAGCCTTGAGCTTGGCAAAGGTAGCCTGCCAAACGGGATTGACCCTCTCGTCAATAGGAAGTGCGTTGTTGGGTGTAATGCTTGCAAGCGGATACTGCGAGATCTTATCTTCGCAGGCAGACAGGTCCTGATCACTGATAGCCTCAATACGGCTCACCGATACATCCAATGCCGATGCACTGGCAGCGCTGAATGCAGCCAGTTTGCAGCGCATAAAGTAGTCAGCCACCTTTGCCTTGATGGAATTGACTGTGTCATAAGCATCAGCTGTTCCATCGCCATATGGGAAAATAGCATCCTTATCATCTTCGGCTGTCTTTTTCCAGGCCGCATATGCAGACAGAGCTCCATAGAATGCCTCTATAAGATCCGTGTCTATGCCCTGCAATCCGCTGCGGTCAGTCTTTGAGCCCATTGAAGCAATACATTCTGCAATGGTTTTCTTAAGTGCCTCGTCATCGGTTGACTGCTCGGTTATGATCCCGTCACCGTTCAATGCAGTCTTGGCAAATATAGCCACACTGTCATCTGTATCGGCTACCGATATGCTGTCCTTCTCCAGTCCAAGGTTGGAAAGGATCTGCTTGGCCGATGCCAGCAATCTGGCTCCGTCAGGATTCTCAGTATTGAAAGCAGAGAAAGGAAGCACATCCTCCTTCTTGAGCAACAGGTCCGGATCATTTATGATAGATGTAATCCACTGGGCAGCCTCCACTACCTCATTCACATGGATACGACCGTCATTATTGCTGTCCAGCATCTTGAGAGTCTTTTCATCGAACTCCAGTCCCGTGACAGGACTGCTCAATACTGTCCATAACTTCTGATCCAGTTCACCCAGATGCCTGATATCCTCACCGCTTTGGATATTCACGCGGTTCTTTCCACCAATGGTAGAGAATTTCCATTCGTAATCACTCATAAGTATCTGTTTTTAAATTGTATCCGTAAGAAAGCAACCTGTACTTATCTTATTACAACTTTCTTGCCGTTAATTATGTTAATGCCTTTCTGTGGAGCATCCAGCCTTCTGCCAAGCAAATCATATATCACATCCTGTTTGTCATCCATTACCGTCATCACAGCGCTTGGCACAGCCCCCTGTGCCAGAAGCAGCGGAAGCATGATCTCACCATACCGTCCACCCAGTTTCCTGTATCCGGCCGACGAGAAATGATATACATCAGAACTTATCTTTGTACACCCTTCGGATGATGCCACATAAGCAATGTCTTTTCCTGACTTCTGCTTGAAATATGAAGGAATCTTGTCAACCCAAGGAATGGCTCCATAGCATGCGCCACCCTCACTCTGCTGAACAGGTTCACCTGCTATGAACGGAACCGAATCGGCCGAAAGGCTCAAATCGGCAAGCAAATTGGTATAAAGCTGATACACACTCTCCAGCCAGGCCTCATCATAGGCATCGGTCTCACCCTGATGGAATATTATACCCTTTATGACACCGGATTCCTGGGCCTTTTTAGCCATCTCCAAAAGCTTTCCGTAAGGATAGTTTCCGTATTGCGCCGCAGCCTCCTTTACCCAGGATCCCGTTCCCGAATCATTCAGATAATTGGTGCAAACTGTCTTGTTCTTGCTGAACGCCTTAATGGAACATCCGTCCACGGCAACCACAACCACACCTACCTTATAACGCTCGTCAAGCCCTTTCACAAGATAACGGCCGAAATAGTCAGTTACGCCCAACTGCGTATCAGGACGTACGATGGGTGGCTTGGCAGTGGTCCATGTACCTACCTTTGATGAATTGCTGTCCACAATTATCATCTTCTTATACCGGGCCCAGTCATCATTGGTAAAGTTCTTTGTGCTATTCCTGTCCTGGTTCTCTATAGGAGCCTTTCCCTGCATATTGGACTGTCCGATACCCAGGAAAACATAAAAATCAGGATCCGGTTCCTGTGCATTTGCCTTATCGACAAACACACCTTGACCCGTCATCATAATAATGACAGACAGTATGATGTTCAAAAACTGCTTTTTCATAGAGGCAAATATAATCATTTAAACAATAATTATTCTTTTGTCACCTCCAAATTGTTTCAACAAAGCAAATTATGTACCTACATGTCACAAAAAAACATATATTTGAGCCACAAACCACAAATATCAAAAACAGCAAACATATTTCCACACAATGAAAAAAGCAATAACTATTCTGCTCCTTGCTCTCACCACAGCAGCATCCGCCCAACAGGAGATTCGCCTGTATGACGGCGTTGCACCCGGCAGTGAGGGAGTACAGGACAATGAGCGTATATCACGCGGTCCCGACGGCAATATTCAGAGCATATCCGGTGTTGTTACACCCTCCATAACAGTTTATCTGCCCGATGCTGCCAAAGCCACTGGCACTGCAGTCATCCTCTGCTCCGGCGGAGGACTGATGTCACATTCCTGGGGTACGGATGTAATTAATATGGCACGCTGGCTCAATGAACGGGGAATAGCGGCAATCGGGCTTAAATACCGCACACGCACCATGGGAGGCGGTTCAGGAATGGGCACAGGCAGACCAACCGGCGGTGGCTCCAACCGTCAGATGGCACTCAGCGCCACAGTCACAGAATTCTCCAAGATAACCAAGTCCAATGCTAATCCCGATACATCCGAGAGCGGTGTAAAGAACATTGACAATGCCATAAATGACGCCCTTCGCGCAATGGAAATAGTACGCGAACATGCCGCGGAATGGCATATCAATCCGGATAAAATAGGGTACTTAGGATTCTCTGCAGGCGGAGGAGTTGGAATAGGAGCAACCGTAAGGGCTGATGAGTCTCACCGTCCTGCATTCATGGCAACCATCTACGGTCCCTCCCTCATTGACGTGGAGGTACCGCAGAACGCTCCAAAACTCTTCATAGCCACCCGAGGCGACCACCATAACGTAGCAGCCGGCCTAGTATCCCTCTACCTTGACTGGAAACGCGCCGGAGCCAATGCCGAGATGCATCTGTACGATGACGGCACCGGCCCCTTCGGCCCCGACGATCCCGGCAACACCAGCGGCACCTGGCGCGAATCCTTCTACCGCTGGCTCACTTTCAACCACTTCTAAGAATAGTAAGAAACATTTTAAGGGTATCAGTATCTGAAAATACGCGAGGCATGAGTAAACTCCTACCTTCCAGAGCATCTTCTTAGGCACGGGCCCCTCCCGTTCACAAGCCCACGGGCGGCCATGGTTTCCGATACCGATACCCTTAAAATGTTTATGCACCCAGAATCCTTTATCAATTCAATCAAACTTTCTTTTCAATACGCACGTACAAGCGTATTGGTGCGAGCGAATGCCTGGAGCGAGACCGCGGTCCCGGAGGGCCGCCAAGCGAACGGAGTGAGCCAAAGGGGACGGTTCTGTTTGGCCCTGATACGCACTCAGCAACCAGATTGCACAAAGGAGCCAAACAGAACCGTCCCCTTTGGCTCACTGCCAGCATCCTGCACATACAAAAAAAGAAAGCGCCTCAGATTGTGCTCTGAAGCGCTTTTAAAGACGGCGGCGACCTACTCTCCCACTTGCCCAGTTCCGCGGATGCGGAACTAAAATAATCTTAATGGTACTGCGCAAGTGGGGATACTACAAAATAAAAGAGAGCCAAGGATAAAATCCTCAGCTCTCCTGAAAGACGGCGGCGACCTACTCTCCCACTTGCGCAGTACCATCGGCGTGAACGGGCTTAACTTCTCTGTTCGGAATGGGAAGAGGTGGAACCCCGCTGCT
>CADCBO010000018.1 GCA_902799685.1 uncultured Bacteroidales bacterium | reverse complement strand
GGAGAACCGGGAGGCGCCTCGTACGGGAAGTTCCTGAGAGTCACCTCAATGCGGAACACGGCGAACTGGTGCTCCAGATACACGTGGGCAACATCCCCGTTGATTTTCACCTCGCCCAGCATCAGGTCGACGTCGGAGACCGAAGCCGGATCATCGTGCTGCAGGGCGCCCGAAGCGGTCGAAAGGTTTCTCATATAAATGGTCGGAGATCCTACCCGCACAGCGTCGAAGATCGAATTGCCAGCGTACGAGTCCACCGACGGATACAGGCAGATAACCTTGTCCCCTGCGTTTCCGGTCCAGGTCCCGGAGAATTCCGCCTTGCTGCGGCCTTCCTCACCGGTAGAAGTGAACGTATCGACGGCCGAGATGCCGCCCTCGCCGAAAGAAACCACCGTAATGGTTTCCTCCGAATTCCAGAACCCTTCCAGCGTCTTGCTTTCCGTGTCGTATTCATAAAGCGTCTTTGTGCCCGCCGGAGTGACGACGGACGCCTGGATCGTCATCGGGACGCCTGTCTTAGTCTCGGGCATCGGTGTTTCGGGTATTGATTTCTGGCAACTGTTCATCAGAACGGCTGTAAAGGCCGCCATTGCGAAAAGTGTTATAATGCGTTTCATCTTGCGGACAATTAATAAATTAAAAATCCAAGTCCCAGCCGTGTTCCATACCAGGCACTTCTCCGCTGGCACAGATGATGCCTTCGGCCTTTAATTCGATGACCTCCGTAACAGGAGGATTGTACTTTTTGAGGTTGTCTTCCATAAAGTGATTTAATTCTAAGTGAGAACAAATTTTGAAATGCAAAATTAAACATAACATACAATATTCCAAAGCCGTCAGAGCTATTTTTTTGCTTGCTGACATTAGGTTCCGAAAGCCAGTTCAGAGTTCTATGCAGAGCATGCCACCAAAGGGAATCAGGTTCTCGAAGGCGTGGTGCAGGTCACAGAGGCCGGCATAGACGCGGGCGCAGGCCAGGACTCCTCCGTGGGCAAATATCAGCACGTTTTCAAAGTTGCGCGTTTTAAGATCGTCCAGGAAATTGCAGATGCGGTTGTACATTCCGCGGAATGATTCTCCGTCGGGGATGGGTGCATCTACAAAGTTGTCATACCAGTTCTGGATATACTCGTCGTCAATCTGCTCAAACAATTGCATCTCCCAGCGCCCGAAGTTTATCTCCTTGATGCGGTCATCGAGCCTGGGAGTGGGGTAGCCGCAGAAAGTGGCCAGAAAGCGGCATCGGCTTAGCGGGCTGCTATAGACGGCGTCAAACTTTATGTCCGGTATGGAGTCTTTTACGGCTTGGGCTTCGGCCTGGAATGTGGCTTTAAGGGGAACATCAGTCTGGCCGTAGCAGGTGCCTGTGGGTACATCGGGGGTGGTATGTCTTATTATATAGACTTTCACGGTTGCGGTTTTTTTAGAAAAAGGCTTGCGTAAGACGGAATGAGAGTTCTGTGAGCAGGAACATGGCTCCGCAACAATCGCCGGTATAGCCGCCAATCCTTTTCTTGAACAGTAACACGAGCAGGAAAAACACTCCTACGGGCAGTACGGTGAAAACAAGAGAATAGGGTACGGGAAGAATGCCTCCTATAAACCCGATGCTGGAGGGAATGAGAAGCAGTACTCCGAATCCTGATACTAGTGTCAGAGTCTCCTCAAGCGCTGTGGGATGTGTATATACCGTGCGGTTCTTGCTCTCAGTCTCGGGGCGGGCGTAGGGCAGGAAATAAACTATATGGCTGCTTACGCATTTGCTGAATACATCGGATGTGATGAGCAGGATAGGTATATACCGGACCTCAGTGCTTAAAATCAATATGTATGTGAGCAGAAAATAGAATATGAGTCCTATGGTTCCGTATGTACCTATGTGCGAGTCTTTCATTATACGTAGAGTGCTTTCGCGGTCTGAACCACCGCCGAACCCATCGATGAAATCGGCAAATCCGTCCTCATGAAGGGCTCCGGTAATCAGTACTCTTGAGAGCATGGCCAGGATCACCGCTAACTCTATAGGCACAAACAGGTGGAATATGTAGAAGGTCAATGCCGATACTCCGCCGGTAAGCCATCCGGTCACGCTCCACCAGCCGGTCACGTGGCTGAAACTTTCCGCCGGCACCTGCTTTATCTTGTGGAACGGCAGGCGGGTAAAGAACATCAAGGCAGCAAGAAGGTTGTTCATTTTAGAAGTATTTGGTTACGGATGCCTTCCTGAAGGAATCCATCTGGTTTATCATATTCACGGCCGATTGCACAATGGGGTAGGCGCATACGGCTCCGCTACCTTCACCCAGACGCAGGTCCAGGTGCAGCAGGGGCTTGGCGTTCATACTTTCCAGCAGCAGTTTATGGCCGCTTTCATCGCCTTGATGCCCGAATACGGCATAGTCCAGAACCGCCGGGCAGAGCTTGGATGCAGCAAGCATGCAGGCGCTCATTATGAATCCGTCCACAAGGATTACCATACGGAGTTCGGCGGCGCGGAACATAGCTCCAACAGCCATTACCATCTCGTAACCTCCGTAACGGGCCATAATCTCCAGCGTTGAATGCTGGCCGGGATATATCTCTATGGAGTGCTTCAGGACCTCATATTTGTGGCTTACTCCGCCTTTGTCCAGACCGGCTCCAGCACCGATGCACTTGTCCAGTGGAATACCGGCCAGCAATGACATCCATATTGATGATGCCGATGTGTTGCCGCATCCCATCTCTCCGAAACTGATTACGTTGCAGCCATCTTTCCGGGCCATATCCACGCACTCTGCTCCGCGCTCCATTGCCAGCTCCATTTCCTGCTGCGTCATTGCAGCTTCGACAGAGAAATCACGTGTGCCTTTGCGTACCTTCATGTTGATGATTCCGCTGCTGTAATCCATATCATGGTCTATTCCCGCATCTACAACCATCAGGTGGAATCCGTGCTGACGGCACAGGAAACTGATTCCGGCACCGCCCTCAAGAAAATGGTATGACTGTTGCCAGGTTACCTCCTTGGGCGATACGCTAACGCCTTGCACCAGCACTCCGTGGTCGGCCGCAAAGAGTATGTTATAGGGTGTTGTGAGCTCCGGGCTAAGGGTATGCTGTATCATGCATATCTGCGCGGCAAGTGATTCCAGACGGCCAAGGGCACCTTTGGGCTTGGTCAGGTTGTCTATCTTGTCCTGCACCTGAGCCTGGAACTCCGGCTCAAGGGTTGATGATATATTGTATTCTCTCATTTGATCTTTACGGGAATTCCGCTTACCATAAGGGTTACCTCATCGGCTTTTGAGGCTATGTACTGGTTTACCCACCCCTGAAGGTCGGTGAAACGGCGCTGAAGTGCATTGACCGATACGCCTCCCATACCTATCTCATTGGTTACGAATATGAATGTGGCATCCTGGGCCGTAAAGCGGTCAAACTCTGCCTTGACATCATTAAGGCATTGTCCCACCCATGCGGGGTCCTGCTCCGCTCTTTGCTGGTCTCGGTAGAAGTAGTTGGTGCACCAAAGCGTAACGCAGTCAATCAAAACCACACGGCCGGAAACATCGTGATGGCTTAACTTAAGCTCTTCTTCAATATTGGTCCACTCCGGCCCGCGCCGCAGCTGATGCTGACGTACGCGCTCGCGGAACTCATCATCCCACACCCGCGCCGTAGCCAGATAAACCGGCCTTTCAGTCAAAGTAAGAGCAAGTTTTTCGGCATATGCGCTCTTGCCTGACCTCTCTCCACCTGTTATAAGAATTACCTTTCTCATACTAATTGCGAAGATAGTGAAAATACCGAGCCAAACGGTCAAAATATGTAACTTTGCGGTATGAAGAAATCCACATTGATTGGGCTGGTACTGCTGGCGTTTGTTGTGGTTTGCAGGTTCTTCCTTCTCTTTCTTAAGTTGTTATCTATGTTGTAGCAAAAAAAGTTGTCCTTAGCCCAACCTTTTGTGAGCGTGTTACGTCTAACGTGTGAAACCGCTCAGGAAAAAGGAAGTGGAATTGTTGAACAATTAAAATTTTAAGAATTATGAGTAGCAATTTAATCCCAATCGGAGTTTGTGTAGTTCTTCCTATAGTTGTTGTATTGTTGAATACACTTAAGGCACGGAATGAGACCAACAAGAAGACAGAGATTATGCTTAAGGCCATAGAATCAGGTGCAACCATTGACACTGATCTGTTCAAGACGCAGCTGGCTCCCGCCAAGACAATCAAAGAGAAACTGCTGGCCAGACTTACCGCAGCTTGCATCGTATCAGCTATCGGTCTTTCTGCAATCATAGTGATGGTGTTATGGGCCTATATAGGTAGCGTTCAAACTGATTTGTTTTTTGGGACAGTTACTTTTGGTGCAATAATACTGGCAGTAGGCATAGCTCTGTTCGTAGCCTATTTTGTAGGCAAGAGAATGCTTGCCAAGGAGATTGAGGCCGAAGAGAAGTCATTGGAGAATAAAGCTGAATAAATGACTCGGGAGCGGTTCATCGACCTTGTTAGAACTGAGCAGGAGCCACTTAGGAGGTTCCTGCTTGGGCTGTGCAGCGGCAACCAATCGCTGGCCGATGACCTGGCCCAGGATGCTCTGGTGCGCGCATATGTGGCATCGGGCTCATTCCTGGGATTATCCAAATTCAGCACCTGGCTGTTCAGGATTGCCTATAACTGCTTTATAGACCACTGCCGCAAAGCATCTTATGACACAGTATCCGATGAATCACTCGAAGCGCAGGGCGTTTTGTCTGATGATTCAACTGATGAATCTTTCCGCTACCAGCAGCTTTATATGGCACTGGACAGGATTCCGGAAAAGGAGCGTGCCGCAATAGTGTTGCACTATTTTGAGGACCGCGATATAAAGGAGATAGCCTCCATAATGCAGATACCGTCAGGAACGGTAAAGTATCTGCTGTCTGTAGGCCGTAACCACCTTAAAGAACATTTGAGCGTATGAATAAAAAGGACAACATAGAGGAGTTCCTGCGTGATAACAGGCCCGTAGTAAAGGATGACCCCACATTCCTGCTGGAGACCAACCGCAGGCTGAAAAGCGTTGAGGGTATCAAGGCCGAAGTGGACCGTCAGCGTGTCCAAGGCCATATGGCGCTAATCGTGACTCTTGTGATAGGAATTGTTATAGGTGCGTTCGCGGTATTGATAGGTTATATGCATCCCTTTGACCTTAATCAGATGAAGGAGGGATCCCTTTACAATGCACTTGTTTTTATAGAAACCTGGAAGCAATACCTGATTATCCCGGTAGCTTTGCTTTCCGTCACCCTGAGTCTTGTTCTCTCTTTAAGAAGAAACAAAGCTTTCTGAATATGAAAGCGGCGGCTCCGATGGGGCCGCCGCTTTTTGTGTCAGAATCTTACGTAAAACTCTGCCCAGAGTTCATTCCAATGTGATGAGGTGGGACGATTGTCAACGTAATTGTATTGCAACTGAAGCATCAGGTTCTTGTGAATCTGGAAGTTGGGTGCAATTGAATACATGGCTTTCATAGACTCCGTGGAAGCGTTGCTGCGATACACATCATATTTGGTATAAACCTTAAGCCAATCGTTTACCGGAACGCCTATTGCAGCGTACCAACCGTCGGCCTCGCTGATGTTTTTTCCTTCGGAATGTGCATATTCGGCACGGGCGCTCCATGAGTCGTGCTCATATTTGGCAGATACGGCCCAACGGTCACGTCCTATTGTTTCTGTGCCTGTTACATAATCACCTTTCCATCCGAATGCTCCTATGTAAAGGTCTTTGACGGGTTGAATCTGCAGTGTTCCGATGATATCCTTTGTGCTGTTTGCATCGGCAGTATTGATTCCCTGTCCGTTCATCATCTGAATCTGATAGTGAACGAGTCGATAATCACCGTCTGATACCGGGAACAGGTCTCCTTGGAACTGGATACCTTGGTCGCGGCCACCGTTTGAACTTGCCTCACCGCAGTAGTCACCCATACCTGAGAACTTCTTTACAATCTGTGAATAATCACCGAACCCTACATCCCAGGGATTATAAGGGTTCTCAAACAGGAAGGCGCGCTTGTACTGTCCAACCTTGACCGAGAACTCTTTCCAATGTGCCCACTCAATGAAGTAATCCTTCATGTGGAATGACGCATTGTTTACCTGCAACTGGACGCGGTACTTGAAATCCGTAAGAATGGTTCCGTCGGCATAAAGACGAACCATACGCTGGCTCAATCCGTTGTCATTGTTCTGGCCGTCCTGGTCTGTATATGTGTATTTTCCGATAAAAAAACCGCCTATCTTGGGACCTGTTGTGTTATCGGTAACCTTGCGGCCGAATTGTGTATCCTGTGCAATAACGGAAATGGCTGTAAGGCTTGCTAAAACAGCCGTTAAAAGAATCTTTTTCATAATGGATGAATGTAGTTTTTAAAGTCTACAAATTTAGTGTATTTTTAGAATCATGCCGTAGCAAACGGGAAAATCTTTGTGAGCCAGAAGAAACCCAGGGTAAATCCTATTGCACCAACAATTATACCTACCTTGGCCATATCCTTGGTCTGAACCAATCCGGTACTTGATGCAATGGCATTGGGAGGTGTTGATATGGGGAACAGCATGGCTATTGATGCGCAGACTGCTATGAATGATATCATGGCGTGTGTACCACCCAGAGCAACGAACGAGGCGTTGTTTGATGCAGCAGGATCGGCCATACCTTCGGCAACTACTATCAGAATAGGAATAAGCAGAGCTGCTGTGGCTGAGTTACTGATGAAGTTGGAGAGGAAATAGCATACGAAACCAGCTATGAGCAGCACGCTCAGCACGCTCATTGATCCGAACGGAATGGCATTGATAAGTGTTTTGGCAAGACCTGTTCCCTGCAGGGCTGTACCTAATGCGAATCCTCCGGCCACCAACCATAGCACCGTCCAGTTGATCTCCTTGATATCATCCTTGGTGAATATGCCTGTCATGGTAAGTACGCCCAGCGGAATGAGTGCAACTACGTTTGAGTTGATGCCGGTAAGGCTCTCGGTTGCCCAGAGCAGGATAGTGCCTATGAATGTTATCCATACCACGTATGTCTTCCAGTCAACGGGACGCTTGTTTTCAGGAATGTCAAGAACCAGTTTCTTGGTCTTGAATGGGAATATAAGTTGGAGCAGGATCCATGCAACAAGAATCATGATAAGCACGAACGGAATCATTCTCATGGACCATTCGGAGAATGTAACTTCATAACCTGCCTCCGTGAGGAAACGGACGGCTGTTGCGTTAGGAGGTGTACCGATGGGAGTACCTATGCCACCTATGTTTGCTGCAACCGGAATGGCAAGTGACAGGCCTATGCGGCCCTTGTCATCGGAAGGCAGGACCTGCAGCACAGGTGCCAGAAATGCCAGCATCATGGCGGCAGTGGCTGTATTTGACATGAACATTGAGAATATGGCAATCACCACCAGGAATCCCAGCAGAACCATATTCGGCTTGGTGCCGAAGGGCTTGAGAAGTATTCTGGCCAATGTAACGTCAAGTCCGTATTTTTCGGCCATGATAGCCAGTACGAATCCACCCATGAACAGCATTACTACCGGATCGGCGAATGAAGCCATAAGACTCTTGTAACTTACCAGCGTACCGTATTTGGGATCGCAGAAAAGACTGATACCCTTGTCCGATATGGTCAGCAAAGTCAACACTATAAGTAGCAGTGATGTGGTCCAGTTGGGGATGATTTCGAACATCCACATGAGTGCGGCGAATACGAACAGTGCAATAACGCGCTGCTGGACTACGGTAAGGGCTTCAATGCCATAGAAACTGACAGGAACAGCCCAGAGGAAAATGGTCACTGCCAGCACAATAGGCAGCAGGACACAGAACTTGAAATTGAATTTCTTGTCGCTCATATTAAATAAGGTCATTTAAATCGGATGTCGGTAGGGATATTTTCCAATCCCAGATTCCTTATGTCTGCAGCATAGTTCTCGCTGCGTTTTGAGTAACTTTTTTCAAAGTAAGAGGCAAAGGCCTTGTCGCCTGTAGCTTGTGTCTTTAGCACGAGTGCTGTCAGGTCCGAAAGGGCTGATTCCATCTTTTCAAGGTCCAAAGAGTATTTTCCTGACTCCTTACGTTTGAATGCCCCGGCCTCTTGCAGATAATTGTAAATGATGATGTTGGCACGTCCCAGTACCGAGCCCTCGCCAAAGCGCTCTGACCGTACCAGCGAAACAAAGAATGTGGTCAGTGCATCCTCTTTTGTGAAAATATTGCGGATATCATAGTGGTTCTGGAGCTTGCAGACAAGCAGTACTCCGGCTGCATTGGCCTTGATTTCCTCAAATGTGAGGGCTGCACTTCCCAGAGCATCCTCTACACTTTCATTTTGGCCGATAGTCTCCTTTACTCCCAGTCCATGGGCTACTTCACGGAATACGATGTTCCAGAAGAACGCGTCACCCGACAGGTGAACCGCGTCATCTGATTCCAGAAGCACCGTTCCTGTGGGATTGATTATATGGTTGTATTTGGCTCTGATTACGTTTTCCAACAGGATGGTACGTGTGCCGCGGTCACGCTGTACATCGGCATCGAACGGAAGATTCAAAGCTATTACCTTGACACCGGCATTGGCCTTACCTGCGTAATAGAGGGCGTTGCAGGAGAATATGTTTGAACCTGTACCCGGCTGGAATGTCTTGTAGGCCGGATCGCCTGGCAGATCCTGCTGGAATTCGCCTATACGTGACACGTACTTCATGAGTTCTTCAGTGCGTGATTCGTTCTTGAGCAGTACGAATGCCTCATATGAGCGTTTCAGACCAAGCATCTGGTCATCGGCTGCCTCGTTCGGTCCTACAACAAGGTCCATCTTGCTGTCATCCATATCAAGCCATGCAAGGGCACTTTCGTAATAGTTGTCGGTGCGCAGTGCATCGGCTTTGGCAAGAAGGTATTTCTTTACACTTGGTTTAATGGTAATGTCGGCAGCGGCATTCAGATAGTTTACAATTTTGTCTATATGCTCCTTGTAGGCATCGTGATACCATACGGTCTCAAGCGAGCCGTCCTGTGCACGGCGTATAAGGGTGTAGGGGCTGTTCTTGTCAGGGTTGTCATAAGCGGCAAACTCCTGGGCAGTCATGTCAAAAGGATAGAAGTGTGCTCCGGGAGCAAGGTCAAGATAACCCTTCACGAATGATTTGCCGGTACTGCGGTCCCAAGGGCCGTAGTTAATCTGGGCAAAGGTCTCCTGATACGGATCTGTAATCTTATCCATAAGGGCCTCCTTATCGCCGAAATACTGTTCCCAATATATCGCATCCACTTCATCGGCAATAAAGCGGTACAGATTAAGAACCTCTTTGCCGTTGTCCGTAATGCCGCTCAGGTCAGGCGTTTCAAGCTCTACCAATGCATAATCGGCAACGTTGCGTGAAAACGGAGACTTGGGCGATTCATTGCATGAAACAGCAAATGCCAAAGTGATGGCTGCAATAACGGTTGTCTTTTTCAACATTACTTACTCTATATATTTTAATCGACATAGACGATAAGATGGGGAAACCTCACGGCCTCCCCACTCAATCTGCGGGTCTCTTGTATAAGAAGTCCGCTGCATTCCAGCCCGGAGGGCTGCTATCAAACAAGTATTATTGCTAAACAATAACTCATTCTCAAAGCTTCCTTCTTGCCGGGATAAAGAGTGGGGATACGATACTCTAACCGTACGCATTTTTTTGCATACGGCCCAATGGAGTAAGATTCCGCTCATCTCAGTACTGTCTTCTATCTTTTCTGACATTTGTCGTACCAGCCCTATCCACGGGGCAGAAGTAAAACTTAGAATATTGGGCAGGTATTCTGACTTATCTCACGGTTTCAGGAACCTTCCCGACTTTGCAGTCAGTGGCGTATGTTGCATCCATGGGTGCGGTTGCTCATCCTGAACCGATATCTGAGAATTACAGCAGCGGGACTGTCCGGGAGTCTCACCCGTGTTCCCTATTAAATCTGAATTAACAGATACCCAATTCCGGCTGCAAAGTTACATAAAAGAATAGCTCATTATATATAATGAAGGTTTATTTTTTTGGTAAAGAACCGTCATGGGTGGCAAATAATGAGTACATTTGTTCTATGAAAATAACAGTTGTTGGTATAGGGCCCGGATGTGATGCTGATGTCACTCCGGCGGTGGCCGATGCGTTGCGCAAATGTGATGTTGTGGTAGGCTACAAGTACTATTTCAAGTTTGTGGAGAGGTTCATCTCTAACGATACCCAGTGCATAGACACCGGCATGAAACGTGAACGTGACCGTGCCAGGCAGGCGTTTGAACTTGCAGAGCAGGGTAAAAAGGTATGCGTCATCAGTTCCGGCGACAGCGGTATATACGGTATGGCACCGCTTATCTGGGAGATGAAAAGGGAGAGGAATAGTGATATTGATGTTGAAGTTCTGCCCGGAATCAGTGCATTTCAGAAAGCCGCTTCACTGCTGGGTGCGCCGATAGGTCATGATTTCTGCGTGATTTCGCTGTCAGACCTTATGACTCCGTGGGAGTTGATAGAAAAGCGTATCATTGCCGCAGCGCAGGCAGACTTTGTCACAGCCATATACAATCCCAAGAGCAATGAGCGATACTGGCAACTGTACAGGCTTAAGGAGCTGTTCCTGAAGGAACGTTCCGCCGATACGCCAGTGGGTTTTGTACGTCAGGCCGGACGTGATGAGGAAAAGGTGACCGTAACTGTTCTCAAGGATTTTGATCCGGAGTTGGTTGATATGTTTACGGTCGTGCTTATCGGCAACAGTCAGTCTTATAACTGGAATGGCAGGATGATTACTCCCCGCGGGTATTACCGCCAGGAACAAAGTGATGCTGTGGGAGTAGGACAGGAGATAATGATTAAGAGTTTCCGCACAATTGACGGAATGCTCAAGAGGCAAGACTGGTCACTAGGTCATAAGTGGGCTTTGCTGCACGCAATCCATACTACCGCCGATTTTGAGATGGAGGATATCCTTTATACTGATCCCGGTGCGGTGGAGACATTGTACGGAAAGTTCCGTGACGGTGCCATAAGGACAATTGTGACCGATGTCACGATGGCGGCATCGGGAATACGCAAAGGTGCGCTGGAGCGTTTGGGTATAACTGTCAAGTGTTACCTGACCGATGAAAGAACCGCCCAGATAGCTAAGGATAAGGAAATAACCCGTACGCAGGCCGGGATACGTCTGGCAGTAGAAGAACATCCGGATGCCCTGTTCGTATTCGGCAATGCGCCTACCGCGCTTATGGAATTATGTGAGCTCATACGCAAGGGCAAGGCGCATCCTGCCGGCGTGATAGCCGCTCCGGTAGGGTTTGTCCATGTGCGTGAGAGCAAGCATATGGTAAAGCCGTTCACCGATATACCAAAGATTATCATAGAAGGCCGCAAGGGAGGCAGCAACCTGGCCGCTACCCTGACCAATGCCATACTGACTTTTGATGATGCGGCTGGGCTCAAACCGGGAAGAGATGTCTAGACAGGTATTCGAAATAATCGGAATCAGTGATAATCCGCAGCAGGAGTTGCAGAGTGATGCGCTGGAGGCTATTGCCCAGGGAAAGGTTTTCTCGGGGGGAAAGCGGCATTATGAGCTTATGCGTGAGCGGCTGCCGCAGGGGGCTAAGTGGATTGAGATAACCGTTCCTTTGGCAGATGTATTCAGACAGTACAAAGGACATAAGGAGATTGTGGTGTTTGCATCCGGTGATCCATTGTTCTACGGCTTTGCGGCAACAGTTCAGCGTGAACTTCCGGATGCTGTGATTAAGGTCTTTCCAACTTTCAACTCCCTGCAGATGCTGGCCCACAGGATGCTGCTGCCCTATCAGGATATGCATGCGGTATCTCTCACGGGTCGGGCATGGAAAGATTTCCAGGATGCGCTGATAAACAGGGAGAAACTCATAGGAGTGCTGACCGACCATACGCGCACGCCACGCGCAATTGCATCCATGATGCAGGAGTATGGTTATGACAACTATACCATCACAGTAGGTGAATGCATGGGCAATCCCGAAAGGGAGAAGGTAACCACGATGACCGTCGCCCAGACAATGTTCTATGAGGCCTGTTCGCCCAACTGTATGATATTGCAGATGAATGAACCGCGCGGCCGGTTGATGGGAATTCCCGAGGAGCGTTTTGAACTTCTTGACGGCCGGGTAAACATGATAACCAAAATGCCTGTGAGATTGGCCACGCTTGCCGCACTTGAACTTGGGCGCCGCCGTTCATTCTGGGATATAGGTTTCTGCACGGGATCGGTATCAATCGAAGCCCGTTTGCAGTTCCCGCATCTGGTTGTTACGGCATTTGAGAAACGGCCCGAGGGTGAGAATCTTATGCTTACAAACAGCCGCCGCTTTGGCGCTCCCGGCATAAACGGTGTCATAGCTGATTTCACTGAGCTGGACCTTACGGTATATCCTGCACCAGATGCGGTCTTTATAGGCGGACACGGCGGACATATGGCCGATATGCTGGAACAGATAAACAATGTGCTTTTGCCTGGTGGTGTGATAGTATTCAATTCGGTATCTGATGAGAGTGCGGAGATGTTCCGTCAGGGAATTGAACATATAGGAAAACACATTACAGGCTGCACCCGCATAGCGGTCGATGAGCATAACCCGATTTTAATAATGAAAGCGGAATGAAAGCGATAATACTGGTTTCAGAGAGTTCGTTACGGTTGGCGCAAAAGATTGAAGTCTTGTTGCAGGATTCTGTCATATACTGCCAGAAGGAACTGGAGGGATGTACTGTAATCAAATCATACGCACAGTTCATAAAAGAAAACTGGAGCAGTCTGGAGCAGATTGTATTCATAGGCGCTATGGGCATATGCGTACGTAGCATTGCTCCTTGTGTAAAGGACAAGTATAAGGACCCAGCTGTAGTTTGTGTGGACAGCACAGGAAAGTTTGTGATTCCGGTCTTGTCAGGGCATATTGGCGGTGCAAATGATCTGGCCCGCAGGATTGCTGAACTGACGGGCGGTGAGGCTGTGGTTACGACGCAAAGTGACAACACCGGACTGTGGGCTCTTGATACCATTGCAGCCAGGTTTGGCTGGAAAACGGATTTGAGCCGCGCACAGATGAACAAGGCAATCGCGCTGTTTGTAGAAAAACGCCCTACAGCTCTGTTGCTTGAAATCCGTGATAGCGGCACTGACTATCTGGAGAGTAGTCTGCCAGAGCACGTAAAGGTATTCTGCCATTACAACGATATTGATTTTGCTCAGTTTGAACTTCTCATTACCGTTGGACCGCATGAGTTTGATGCCCCTGTACCTGTTTTGAGCTACTATCCGCAGGTCCTGCATATAGGTGTTGGTTGCCGTAAACAGTGCAAGCCTGATGGCATTGCAGAGCATATTGAAAACTGCCTTAAGCAAAACACTCTTTCGCCGCTGTCAATAGCCAGCATAGGGACCATTGAACTTAAAAAGGATGAACCGCTTTTGGGCGCATTGCAGAGCCGTTGGCCCTGGGCCGGAACAAACATTTGGTCGGCATCAGACCTTGAATGGATAGAGGTACCCAATCCGTCAGAAAAGGCATTTGAGGTTACAGGAGTCTATGGCGTTGCCGAAGGGGCGGCACTGCGTTCAAGCGGTGACGGAATCCTGCTTGTTGAAAAGCAGAAAGGACAACTTTCTGAGGGCAATGATTTCACTTTCGCTGTGGCGCAAGATGGCAGTACCTTACGTGGCGGATTCATAGAGATTGTAGGTGCCGGTCCAGGAGATCCGGAACTTGTCTCAGTGCGAGGCAAGCGTATGCTGGAGCGTGCCGACCTTATACTCTATGCCGGAAGCCTTGTACCCAAGGAACTGACATATTATGCCAAGCCGGGCGCAACGGTAAGGAGTTCGGCCGATATGGACCTTGAGGAGCAGTTTGCCCTGATGAAAGAGTTCTATGACAAGGGTCTTTTTGTGGTGCGTCTGCATACTGGTGACCCCTGCATCTACGGAGCAATACAGGAGCAGATGGCGTTCTTTGACAAATACGGAATGCGTTATCATATTACCCCGGGCATATCATCGTTCCAGGCAGCTGCCGCAGCATTGCGTTCACAGTTTACCATTCCGGAAAAAGTCCAGAGCATAATCCTTACTCGTGGTGGTGGGCGTACTCCTATGCCCGAGAAGGAGCAGTTGCACAAACTTGCGCAGTCACAGAGCACCATGTGCATCTACCTGAGTGCCGCAATAGTTGAGCAGGTGCAAGAGGAACTGTTGCAAGCCTATCCGCCGGAGACCCCTGTTGCGGCCTGCTACAAACTGACCTGGAAAGAGGAGCGCATCTATCGCGGTCAACTTAAGGATTTGGCCAAGATTGTACGTGAACATAACCTCACTCTCACAACCCTGCTCGTTGTGGGCGATGCCATAGATAACCGTCAAGGGCTGTCCCGCCTTTATGCCCACGAGTTCAAACACATGTTCCGTAAATGATACTGATTCTGGGAGGAACTACCGAGGGCCGTATGGCCGTAAAGGTGGCCGATGAAGCCGGTCGCCGCTTCTGGTATTCTACCAGGGGTGATTTGCAGCAGGTTGAGAGCCATAACGGAGTTCACGTGACCGGTGCAATGGATACAGATGCAATGACCGCATTCTGCCGCGAACATGAAATCAAGTTGATAGTAGATGCTGCACATCCCTTTGCCGCACGTCTTCACAAGACTGTCAGTGAGGTAAGCCAAACACTTGCCATTTACGTGGTCCGATATGAGCGCACTTACCCCAATCATACTGATGACATAATTTGGTGCAAGGATTATGATGATGCATTATCCCGTTTGGATAAGGCTGGGGTGGAGAGCCTTCTGGCGCTGACAGGTGTTCAGACCATTTCTGCACTTAAACCGTATTGGGAGAAACATAAGTGCACATTCCGTGTGCTGGATCGCGAAGAGTCTGTGGAGCTGGCCCGCAAGGCCGGTTTCAATCCGGATAATTTGGTTTTTTACGGAAACGGTTCTGACCTGGAACTTATGCGTGAAGTTAAGCCTCAAGCCATAATAACCAAAGAGAGCGGTCTGAGCGGAGGCTTTATGGACAAGGCTACTGCTGCCCGTGAACTTGGCATTCCGCTGTATGCGGTATGCCGCCCGCAATTTCCCGACGGTTTTATAACTGTTACCGGAGAACACGGGCTGCGTAAGGAGATTGAACGGCTTGTTCCAGGATTCTATGAACTGCGTACCGGTTTTACTACCGGGGCCTGTGCCACAGCGGCAGCAAAAGCTGCTCTGACAGCCTTGCTAACCGGCGAGGAGCAGGATTCCGTAAAGTTCAGTATCCCTGATGGCGAGGTGTTTACGCTTCCTATTGAGGATTGTATGGTTGGGAAGGATTGGGCTCAGGCATCGGTAGTAAAGGATGCAGGCGATGACCCTGACGTAACAAACGGTTGTACGGTAAGCGTAAAAGTTGAGCTGAGCCATGAGCCTGGAATACATTTCCTGCAAGGCGAAGGGGTGGGGCGAGTAACTCTACCCGGACTGGGAATACCTATCGGCGAGCCGGCTGTCAATCCCGTACCCCGCAAGATGATTGAACAGGAACTTGCGGCACTCTATGACGGTGGACTGGATGTAACTGTTTCTGTTCCCGGGGGCAAGGAAATAGCTCTGAAAACCTTTAATCCCAAACTGGGAATAGAGAATGGCATCTCCATAATTGGAACATCAGGGATAGTGCGTCCATTCTCGGACGAGGCATTCGTTGAGGCTATACGCCGTGAGGTAGAGGTGGCAAAGGCCGTGGGCTCACCACGACTTGTAGTAAACTCCGGTGCCCGCAGCGAAAGGTTTGTCAAATCATTGTATCCTGATTTGCCTCCGCAGGCATTCGTGCACTACGGCAACTACATAGGTGATACCATAAAGATTGCCCAGGAACTTGGATTCCGTGAGGTCACTATGGGCCTGATGATAGGAAAGGCCGTGAAACTGGCAGCCGGAATGCTCGATACTCACAGCCGCGAAGGCGTTATGGACAAGGAATTCATAAAACAAATGGCCCGTGAATCCGGCTGCCCCAAAACAATTTGTGATAGTATATACAGTATCACTCTTGCCCGAGAACTCTGGACGTTGATTCCTTCGGAACAGATAGGCACTTTCATAAAGACCATAATCAGATACTGCCACACTCACTGTGATTCCCTCCTCTGCAGCGGAACCCTAACTATCATCCTGATATCCGAAGAAGGAAGCCTCTACTAACGCAAATGTTTCCATTTGCAGTAGCCGTACTATCCCCTTTGGGGACCATCAGTGCAGTGGCGTTAAGCGTAGCCCCCCGAAGGATCCCGTTAAGAACGGCGCTTGTCTGACGACGATTAGACCCCGTAGGGGGCTAAGATGGAGGAGTTCGCCGTTTAGGGTCCGTAGGGAGGCGGAGTAGCCACGGAACGTTGGTCCCCAAAGGGGATAGTACGGCGGTGCTTAATTAGTTTTGGGGATGATGCAGAGCGAGCCCTCTACGTTGTGAATATCAAAAGAGACGCCCCGCTGTGAAAAGAATCTGTTAAGCATTCCGTTGGAGGCCAGTTCTTGAGGAGTGCCAATCATTACCCCTTTCTCCTTGTCCATAAGCCAGATGGTATCGGCAATCTGAAGAGCCAGCTCCAAATCATGTGTAGAAAGGAAAATAGTCTTGCCGGTGGTGCGTGACAAAGTGTGTAGCAACTGCATTATCTCAACCTTGCTGGGGAAATCCAGGAATGCGGTGGGCTCATCAAGGAATATAACCGGTGTCTGCTGTGCAAGCGCCTTGGCAATCATAACCTTCTGGCGCTCGCCGTCACTAAGAGTCTGTATCATGCGGTCCTTAAGCGGGTCTATGCCAACCATCTCGATAGCCTCGGCCACGACACGACGGTCATCCTCATGCAGTGTACCCCAGAATCCGGTGTAAGGGCTTCGGCCCAGACCTATCAGGTCCTCAACACTCATGTTCCTTAAATCCGTTTTCTCGGTCAGCACCACACCGATGGTCTTGGCGAGTTCCTTATCGGAATAGCCGTTAAGGTTGCGGCCCATTATTGTGATATTGCCGCTTACGGGTGGCAGGAAAGCCGACAGAGTACGCAGCAAGGTGGATTTTCCGGCTCCGTTTGGGCCTAACAGGCAGGTAAGTTCACCTCCGTGTATGGTGGCGTTGATGTCACGGGCAACAACGGTCACGTTGTTTTTGCCACGATATCCCGTACTCAGGGACTCAATCTGAATGGTTGGCTCTTTCATATTATTCGGCAGTATCTTCTTTACGGCGACGGAACAAAACTGATATCACTACAGGCGCACCCACAAGTGCAGTAACCGAGTTGACAGGCAGGGCGCCCTCAATGCCCGGCATACGTGCGATCAGACTGCATGCAAGTGCAAATAGCGCCCCCATCAGTACGCAGGCAGGGGTAAGGATACGGTGGTCTGATGTACGGAATACCGCGCGGCACAGATGAGGTACAGCCAGTCCCAGGAAGTTGATGGGACCGCAGTACGCAGTTACAACGGCCACCAGAATACCCGAGTAGCTGATTACCAGCAGGCGTGCGCGTTTTATGTTAAGCCCCAGGTTGCGGGCGTAAGCGTCACCCAGCAGGAGCAGGTTAAGTGTCTTGGTCAGAAGGAAAGAAAGCGGTAGCAGGATGCACATCATGGTCACAAAGAGTGACATCTGATTACCCGATACGCGGCTGAAACTGCCCAAGCCCCACACCACGTATGCGCGGATATCCTCCTCAACACTGAAGTATTTAAGAACGCCGATGATGGCATTGGCAACATAGCCAATCATCACGCCTATAATGAGCAGTGTTACATTACCTTTGACACGCTGTGATACATAAACTATAAGCGCCATTACTGCAAGAGCTCCTGCTATTGCACCCACTGTGAGCGCGATGTCACCTGCAAATCCCAGACGGCTCAGAGCCACGCCGCCTATGCTGCCGGAGAGCAGCACCACGAATGCGACACCCAGACTGGCGCCTGAGCAGATACCAAGAACTGAAGGACCTGCCAGAGGGTTGCGGAAAACAGTCTGCATGTGCAGACCGCTGATGGCCAGACCTGCGCCGGCCACTATGGCCACAAGGGTTTGCGGTACCCTTGATTTAAGGATGATATTGGTCCAGATGGGATCCTGGTCAGCTGCGCCCCACAGTATATTCCAAGCCGCACGGGTTGGGATGCTCACCGAGCCCAGAGCCACGTTGAGCAGAAACAGCACTAGGATCAGTGCCATAATGACGAGCATGTTTAAAATAACGAATCGCTTCATCGTGGCACAAAAATAACAATTTATTCGGTAAGAAGTTTGTAATAGTGGGGCGTGTAATCAGGTAGTAGTTCCGGATGGAATACCTTGATGAAGTCACTCAGTACAAGTTCCGGCTCCATGGGCATGCTCTCATAGAACGGTGTCTTGCTCATGTTGCAATATACCACGCCGTGTTCTTTCCATGCCTTGAAATCCGTGTATCGGGTGTCGTCATCGGCCAAAACCTGATATGAGTAATCACCCTGATAGCTGTTTACTATGCGCCAGTAGTCGGCATTGGCAGCCTGGCTATAGACCACCTCATAATCCATTGTGAATCCGCCGGAGTGGGGGTCGTCCTTTAGGAAATAGTCACCTCCGGCATCCTTGAATATGCGGGCCAGGAAACTCTGTCCGCCCACAGCGTACCAGTTGCCGCCTTGAAGCTCGCCGCTGAATACCACCGGACGGTGTTCAACATTGGCGGTAAGTTCAGCAAGCGCAAGATAACGCTGCTCTATACCTCTGAAAATACTGTCGGCTTTCTCCTCGCATCCCAACAGCATACCTGCAAACTTGATCCACTCTGCCTGGCCCAGAGGTGTGGTCTCCTTGTAGCCCAGATGGGGCACAAGGGTTATGTCAACATTCTTAAGGGCATCATAGCCTCCGCGCTTGAAGGGTGAAATGAGTATGATATCGGGATTTACCGCCATGATGACTTCATTGTCAAAATTGCCTTCGATGCCTATCTTATGTGTGCGGCCGTCATCTAGACGGCGGTTCATCTCCTCATTGAAGAGGTGTCGGGTGCTGGTTATACCCACTACGGCATCAAGTTCGTCCAGTTTTATGAAACTGGAAAGCTGGAGTGATGTCATGCAGATAACCTTGCTGATTGGAACAGGAATGGGGGTGTAACCCTCCGGAATGTCCTGTCTGGTCCCGTCTTTGGGAACAAGTGCGTAATGGAAAGACTGGCTCTCCTCTTTCTGCGGGTCCTGCAGGTCTATAAGACGTATATCACCGCTGTATGTCAGAGTGAATCCCTGTGCATACTTGATGGTTGTGGTGTCTGCAACACCGTCGATGCTTGCACGCGAGCCGCTTTGTCTGCCCTTGCAACCGCTTACAATAAGAGATGTAATCAATATGAGGAGTGCTGTCTTTTTCATAACACAAAGATAATTTAAAACCAAATCCGTTATCCGGCGCGCTCCTATCATACGTACCGGATAACAGATTTGAAAAAAGGAATCAATGTTGATTAATCCTCGGGATACATACTGTGGTAGTAATCCTCAAGAGTCTCAGCATCCTTGGTATGCTCAACCCAAATGTTACGGATCTGTTCAACCTCAAGCAGGCCCTTCATGATAACGGTGTTGTCGTTGCAATCATAGCCATTGTTCTTGAAGTAGCACTTCCAGCTGGTATCTTCTACCTCGCCTTCTTCATTTTCTTCATATCCTTTACCTTCTTCCCAAGCGTCATCATCACCGCCCATATCATTGTGAGCGTGGTCACCGGCAATAGACATCAGAGGATGCAGATAAACCTTACCCTCAGTAATTCCAGCCTCCTGCATACGCTCAAGAACCTGAACCTTATAGTTGTCAGGAGCATCGACAGTACCTACAAAATAGTTGGGGCTGAACTTCTGGAGTTCCTCCTCAAGCTCGTTGTAGCGGACGTTTGCCTTGTATGTGTCATAGCTGTCAGGGTTGCCGTGACCCATGAATGCCACAACGCCCTCTGCAGCCTTTGCGCTGTAGATGCTGTTAAGTGTTGTAGCGACGGTGGTAACATCTTCCTCGGCAGCAAGCAGAGGCAATCCAAGCTTAATGGTAACGGTGCTCAGATACTTGTCGTCAATGTCACCCAGGCTGTTGTTTGCAAAGTCCTTGATGTAGTTGATGACGCGTGTGAACTCCTCGCCCGGGATAACCTGAAGTGACTGGACTACAATCTCCTTATACTGGGCTGCACCGAATCCGTGGAGCCAGAAGTTTGGAGCGTAGTAGTTACGAACCTCGGCACCCTCAGCCTTGTGCTCACCGGCAGCTGCGCGGTTGATGCAGATGGCTGAGCTGTAGCTTACATAAACATCATAGCCGGGGAAGGCTTTCTTATATGCAGCCTTTGTTGCATCGAATGCATCAAAAGCCTGCTGCCATGTTGAACCGAAGGCGACCAGCAGAATAACCTTGTCATTCTTCTTGTCGTTCTGGATCTGAGAGTCAACGGCACGCTGATAGCGTGTGTAGTTGTCAAGTGTTTCTTCTTTTTCTTTATCACAGCTTACAAAGCTGAGACTTGCTGCGGCAATAATAGCCGCCAGAATTACTTTGAATTTTTTCATCTTGTTTTTTAAAAAAGTTAGTGTATAAGTTTACAATTCTCAATCTTCAATTCTCAATTCTCAATTCTCAATTCTCAATTCTCAATTATACATCTAGTCATCATCTCCTACATCTTTACGTTCAATGTCTTTTGTGTTCATCTTCTTTCCTTTGGAGAACTTTACGCTAAGCGTACAGTAGAAAGTCCTGCCGGAAGTGGTAGTCCCGTAGTGCAGCCCATGCGGTGTAGTCTCCTTATAGTCCAGTATATTGTCTATTCCTGCTTCAACTCTCCATACCAGACCTTTATTGCTCCTGCCTATGTCATGGGTTGTGGTAAGTTTCCATATCTGATACGGTTTGCCGTTTCCGTTGTTCTGATAATAGCGGGTGCTGCTGGCACGTCCGTAGAGACCAAGCCCAAGACGGTATGCATCATTGTACCTATGCTGCCATGTTCCATAGACGTTGCCTTTATGATTGGCCATACCATCAATGGTAACTTCTTTCAAACGCTCATGTTTGGAATCATAGACATGTGCCTTTGTGTCAAGCCAGCTGTATGATCCGCCAACCGTGAATTCAGAGTTGATGCGCCAAGTCAGCGAAACGTCTATGCCCGATGTCCTGGCATCTTCCATATTCATGTACATGCGGGGTATGATTTCGGCGCTTCCGTCACCCATATACTCGGCGGTACCTTCAGGAATCTGGCTGGTGGGTAGGTTCACGATGGTAATCATATTGTCCAATACATTCCTGTAACCTGTTACCGATGCCGAGAATCCTCCGTGACTGAACTCCATACCAGCCGACAGATAATCGGATGTCTGGGCCTTGAGGTCAGTATTGCCCAGATAGAGGAATGTGGTGGCACCCATCGTGCGCAGGTAGTGGTAGCCCTGTTCCTTGGGAGTGGGAGACTTGAATCCCTTGCTCCATCCTGTACGCAGGCGGAATTCCCCGGCCTTTAACATTGCACTGACCTTAGGTGTGGCATGGAATCCGAAAGCCTTGTTCTCTATAAACCTTATTCCTGCGGTTACGTTCAGCCAGTCCAGACCTGTAAACTCATCCTGAAGATAGAGTGCGGCAGTCCAGTCATTGGCCTTGCCGTCCTTGACGCGCATTGGGGCATTCAGGTAATCATAGCGGTACTCGGCACCTGCGCTCAGAAGATTGGCCGCAGGTAGGCTGAATATTCCTTTAAGTTCAGCCATAGTACGTTGCTGGTCGCTTTGCAGATGCTCCTGTCCTTCAAAATAGGGATAGTAATGGGTAAACTTTCCGTTGGGGTCATATCCGTCCTCAAGGGTGGTGGCGGTATAATGGTAATAATATGCGTGACGGTCCCAGCTGGCATCAAAGGTTATGCGGTCTGTTCCGTTCAACTTGTATTCCGTTCCTATTGATGCACCTGCATCACGGTATTTCATATCGAAAGTGTTAACGTCACATGAGGGATAGCGTCCGTTGGTGGGACGGAAGATGCGTTTCCGATACAGATAACCGTCAACGGTAAGTGAGAGCCTGTCAGATGGCGTGTATGTAATACGTTGGCTCAACTGTCCGTTGGTGTACATGTTGACGGTCTTGTTGCGTGAATCATAGATATGGAACTCGGTCTGTGCGGGATCCTCCTCGCTGGTGTTCTGCCAGCCGTCAGTATGCTGCAGCTGGAATGTGGTAAGTGATGTGAACTTACCTATGCTGAACCCGATGCTGTTATGCTGTCTTAGGTCCAGGTATGAACCTCCACGTGTGGTGTTCTCCAGATAGAGAGCCTGGTCATCGTGCCGGCGGGTTATGATATTAATTACACCGGCCATGGCATCGCTGCCGTAAAGTGCGCTGCCGGCACCTTTCACTATCTCGATATGGTCTATATTGTGCGGGTCAATGCGGCCCAGGTCATTCTCACCGCCGTTGTCGCCGTTAAGGCGCTTGCCGTCAATCATTATCAGGATGTAGTTGTTGCCCAGTCCGTTAAGTGTCATTTGACTGCCCATGTCACCGGCGTTGAAATCAAAACCGGCGCTTAGTTGTGACAGAATGTCCTCAAACGATGCGGCCCCCAACTGCTCTATCTGCTTGCGGGAAATGATTTCGGTCTGTACCGGCACGTTCTTGAGAGTGTGGGGCGTACCTGTGGCTGTTACTACCACATCGTCAAGCTGTTCTGCGGGAATTACTGTTTCCTGAGCCATAACCGGCAATGAAATCAGTATGGGCAATATATACAGGTAGCGTCCGGTCATTTCTTTAGTTTTATTGCCAGGCTTACATATACAGACCGGCCGGGGTTGATGGTGGAGAAATTGGTATTCCAGGGACGTGTGTCACGCTCGTTGAATATATTCTCTATTCCTATGCCCGGTTCAATAATGTAGTCCTCTATAAGGAATGTATGCTTGGTGTTCAGGTCCCACTGGCTGTAACCGGGAGCATATCCGTATGTGCTGGAGTAGCGCTCGCCCTGCATGTGGCCGTTCAGGCTTACGTTGAGGTGGTAACCGCCCCAGTCATGGTCCCAGCGCAGGGTAGCGTTGCCGCTGTGTTTTACGCTCTTGTCAACCGGATTGGACTTGCCGTCACTCTCAGCCTTGGAGTCTGTATAGATGTAGCTGCCGGCCAGGTTGATGCCGCCTCCTACATATACGTTGGCATTCACGCTTATGCTCTTGATATTTGCTTTGTCAATATTGTCACGCTGGCGTATGGTCTTGAATTCGGAGTGCAGATCATCATATCCCAATGCAGTGATCTCTGCATCGGAAAGGACACGGTAGTTAATCATGTCGGTGATGTCATTGAGCACGCCTGTTACGGACAAAGAAAGCCTTTGGGTGGCGTATTCGGCATTGAGTGATGCATAACGGCTCTTCTCAGGTTTGAGGTCACGATTGCCAACGGTCGCACGGCTGGCTGTCTTGGTCTGGTCGGTCGCAAATATCTGACTCAGGGTGGGAGAGCGGTAACCGGTTGCCCACGATGCCCTGAACCTGAAACTGCCCGGCTTGTACATGAGTGAGAAATCGGGCGTGGCATGACTCTTGAAATTCTCGTTGTACAGGTATCTGACTCCGGCCACAGCCTGCAGGTCCTCTGTAATGGAAAGCTCGTCCTGTATGAATGCGGCAGCGGTGAACATGCTCTCAAAGCTTATATTGTCCGTCTCGCTGCGCAGCTGCTCATTGATATACTGTATACCCACTGACACCTTGTTCATATTATCCGGCTTGAGTATGGCCTTGATGTTGCCGTCATAGTAATGTGTCTCCTTGCGCTTCTGCAGGTCACCGGGCATCTGGCTGCCGCTCTTGAGGAAAAAACGGTATGACGACGTAAAGTTGTCATTGTAGAAATCGGCCTCCAGATATGCCTTAGGGCTTATCATGTAATTGGCACTTGCTCCGTACAGCCAGGTTACATGGTTCAGGTCGTATGTGTATGCCTGGGTCTCCTTGTATATGTAGTTGCCGTCAGTGTCCTTTTCGGATGACTTCTTGAAATACTTGGCGGTCTGAGGACGGTGGGTATCATAGACGTTGTAGTTGCCGCGGACAGATACATCCAGTTTGTCACTGAACCTGTAGGTGAAACTCTGGCTAACGTTGTCCTGGATATAGCCTGCCGACATGGGGCGGCCGGTCTTGTAGCCGTCCTCATCAATGTCATTGACCTGCCAGTTGTCGGCCTCCTTGCGCTGGTACGATGTGGTTGATGAGAACTTGCCGGTGTTGATGTCGGCGTCTATGCTCTCGGTAAAACGGCCGTGACTTGTATAATGGGTGTAGTTGGTCACGCCTACGCCGTTGTTGGAATCGTCGGTGATGATGTTTATCACGCCGCCAATGGCCTCGCTTCCGTACAGGGCCGATGCGGCACCGCTCTGAATCTCAATGCGCTTGATGTTTGATGCGCTGATGCGGTTAAGACGCTGGTCGCCTCCCAGACGGTGCCCGTTCTCCATCACTATCATGTAATCCTGACCCGTGCCGTTAAGGTTCAGGAAGGTTCCCATGCCGTTGGTTACGGTGGTTATGTTGGGCGTCAGTCTGGTCAGTGCCTCCTCGACCGATGTTACTCCGGCATTCTGGATATCCTTGGCGGTTATCACCTGGATAGGGACGGGAGAGTTTGACATGCGGCGGTGTGTTCCGGTTCCGGTAACCACAACCTGCCCAAGGTTGATGTAGCTCTGCTGCATCTTGATTATTATGCCGTTGTCGGCCGATGAGGCGGTATAGTCGGCCGGCAGATATGATACGTGGGTTACCCTGATGCGGTAGTCGTTCTGCCGGGGCAGGTTCTGGAGCGAGAATTCACCCTTGCTGTTTGTGGATGTTCCTGACAGACTGTGATCAACACGGATGTTGGCACCCTGAATGGGCTTGCCGCTCTCGGCGTCCAGTACAATACCGCTTACTGTTACCTGGCTCCATACAGGTACAACCATACATAGTGATACTATAGAAAGAATAATCTTCTTTAGCATAAAAAATGAAAAAATCAGTTCGGACCGGTTCTGTCCCGGAGCCTTAGTCCATTAAAAAATGATGCGGCAGGTTTCCTGACTTGGTCCCTCCCTGGAGTGCCTTCCCGCCTGTCTTTTTGTTAAGCAGTGGCAAATTGATATCTCCGGGATATTTCAGACTTTACAGTAGCGGGCACTGTTCCGGATTTTCACCGGATTCCCTCTATGCCGTCACCGAGGGTGGCGGCATCACCATATCATGCCGCAAAGGTATATATTTTTTTGAATACTTATTCGTTTTATCGCTTTTTCAGACAGGTTGACGATTCTGTGTCGCGGCCTTGCCCTGCAGGTAAGCTTTGAATAACCTGACTTGTGTGGCGGGCGTTAAGTTCCGGGTAATTGTTCAAGTGTAAGGAGAAAATCTGATGAAAATCCTTAAATTTGCGGTTTAGTTGCAAATACGAATCAAATACAGAAATAATGGACAAGAAAATTGAAATGAACCCTAACCTGCTGGTGCGCTTTCTGGGTAAACCCGCAGCCGAATTTACCTGTGCGGATATTGTCCGCTATTGCCGTGAGAATGCGGTGCAGTTCATCAACCTGCACTACTGCGGATGGGACGGCAAGCTCAAGACCCTGAACTTTGTCATCAACAGCGCCGAGCATCTGGAGAACATCCTGCAGGCCGGTGAGCGTGTGGACGGCTCCAGCCTTTTCCCCTTTATCGAGGCCGGCAAGAGTGACCTTTACGTGCTGCCGCGTTACAAGACCGCATTCGTAAATCCGTTTGCCGAGGTTCCCACGGTTGACCTGCTCTGCTCATATTTTGACCGTGAGGGCAACCAGTTTGAGAGCAGCCCCCAGTACATACTGCACAAGGCTCACAGTGAGTTCAAGGCAGTGACCGGTCTGGAGATGCAGGCTATGGGTGAACTTGAGTACTACGTAATATCAGAGGCTGAGGACCTCTACCTGACACCTGATCAGCGCGGCTATCACGAGAGTGCTCCGTTCTGCAAGTTCCAGGATCTGCGCACCGAGGCCATGAAGCTGATTGCCCAGTGCGGCGGTCTTATCAAGTACGGTCACAGTGAGGTGGGTAACTTTACTCAGGACGGCAAGATTTATGAGCAGAACGAGATTGAGTTCCTGCCTACCGATATAGAGGATGCCGCCGACCAGTTGGTGGTGGCCAAGTGGGTGATGCGTCAGCTGGCTTACCAGTACGGTGTAACCCTTACGTTTGCCCCCAAGATTACCGTGGGCAAGGCCGGATCGGGCATGCACGTACACTGCAAGTTTACACGTAACGGAGAGTCTGTGATGACCCGTGACGGAGAGCTTACCGATGAGTGCCGCAAGGCTATTGCCGGTTACATGGTGGCCGGTACGTCACTGCCTGCATTCGGTAACCCGCATCCGCTCTCATTCATGCGTCTGGTTCCGCATCAGGAGGCTCCCACATCACTCTGCTGGTCATTCTCCAACCGCAGCGCTCTGGTACGCGTTCCGCTGGGCTGGCTCAAGCGCATGGATATGGCAGCCAAGTGCAATCCGCTTGAGCAGGCGCAGGACAAGGATTTCAGCTACAAGCAGACATTCGAATGGCGTGCCAGCGACGGTTTTGCCGATACCTATCTGCTGATGGCCGCACTCTGCTGCGCCGCCCGTCACGGATTTGAGATGTCCGATGCTCTGGCAGTGGCCGACAAGACTTACGTAGGTCTGGGCGTGAACATTCACGATGAGAAGAACCGCGCCGTTCAGGAGGCTCTGGAGCAGCTGCCCGGCTGCTGCGTTGAGGCTGCTAAGGAGTTGCAGAAAGACCGCGCCATCTATACCTCACGTGGTGTGTTCTCGGACAACATCGTGGATTACCTTATTAAGTTCCTGACCGATTTCCATGACGAGACCCTGCGCAGTCAGCTGGACTCAAAGGGCCTGCTCAAACTGGTTGAGGAGAGCATAGACAAAGGCTGATGTTAAGGGCGCAGCAGTGGAACAGCCAGATCTGGCTCAGCGGGTGGTGGAAAGCATCGGTCTCGCGCGGCGGTGATGCCAAGCGGGCGCTCCTGACCAAGGTGTTCACGCACAATCTGGACATTTTCCGTGACGGAGCCTACCGCACTGAGACAGACCGCGTGGTCACTCTTCCCGTCAGCGGAGCGTTCGTAGAAGACTCTGAGATGTTCTCCGCGCCCATCGAAATCAAAAATGATACAAAAGGGGTCAGGCCCCAATTGTATCATTTTGACGTTTTGAATCAGGATTGCATCCTGGCCACGCGGGATCTGGTGGAGCAGGGGTACAATCCGGCTCTGCTCAATATTGCCAGCCTGTATCATCCCGGAGGCGGGGTGCTGCAGGGCTCCAGCGCCCAGGAGGAGGACCTGTGCCGTCGCAGTACGCTGGCAATATCGCTCTACCAGTTCTCACTGCCCGGGGGCCGATACGGTGATTTGGCCGATATGGTGGGCGTAAAACGGCGTGCCGAGCGGTATCCGATGGACAATACTTATGGCGGTATCTACAGCCCGGATATTACCTTTTTCCGTGCCACAAAAGATGAGGGTTATGCGTTGCTGGACGAGCCGTTCCGGGCTGCGGTAATATCGGTAGCATCATTGAATTACAACCCCAAGCACGGGCACAACCAGCTTGATAACGGCAATATCCCGGAGAGTGACAAGCCAATCCTGAAAGAGAAAATACGCACTATCCTAAGGATTGGTGCGCTCAAGAACCACGATAGCCTTGTGCTGGGCGCATTGGGTTGCGGAGCGTTCTGTACACCGCCCGCCCAGATGGCTCGCCTTTTCCATCAGGTGCTTGACGAAAATGAGTTTCAGGGCAGGTTCAGTAAGATTGTATTTGCAATCATAGATTCACCTTCCAGCAACAACTTCCAGCCCTTCCTGAAAGAGTTTGTGTAATTACAGTATCTGGGCAGTGTGGTTCTTGGTGTCCACCTTCTCTATAACGCGGGTGCAGATACCGTTCTCGTCGAATATGTAGGTTTTGCGCAGGGTGCCCATCGTGACCTTACCGTAGTTTTTCTTCTCGCCCCAGGCTCCCAGTTGCTCCAGAATTGCGTGGTCGGGGTCTGACAGGAGCGGGAAGGGTAGTTCATACTTCTGCGCAAACTTAATATGACTCTGTATTGAGTCTCGGCTTATTCCGAATATCTGATAACCCTGCGCCAGGAATGTGTGGTAGTTGTCCCGGATGTTGCAGGCTTCGGCCGTACATCCCGGTGTGCTATCCTTGGGATATACGTAAATTACAGTCTTCTTGCCAATAAGGTCACTTGATGAATACTCCCGGCCGTCATGGGCCATAGTCTTGAATTGCGGCATCTTGTCTCCTGCTTGTATCATAGTTGTATTATTTAAATGGAGAGTACGGATAGTACGTTGATGAGTTCCTCGCCAATAGGCTTGTCTTTCTTGACGGCCTGGGCTATTGGAATGTTGACCATCTTGTCGTTGACAACGCCTATCATGATGTTGCGCTGGCCCTCCTTGAGGGCCTCGATTGCAGCTACACCCATGCGGCTTGCCAGGATGCGGTCCAGTGCGCTGGGACGTCCGCCGCGCTGCACGTAACCCAGTATGGATACACGCACATCAAACTGCGGATACTCGTTGTGCATACGCTCGGCGTAGTGCATGGCGCCTCCATCGGCCTCCGATACAATAACGATCGAGCTGCGTTTGGACTTGCGGATGCCGCGCTCGATGTAGGCGGCCAGCTGGTCGATATCGGTAAACTTCTCGGGGATGATTGCGGCCTCGGCTCCGGCTGCTATTGCGCTGTTCATGGCCAGGAATCCTGCATCGCGCCCCATTACCTCTATAAAGAATATGCGGTTGTGCGAGTTTGCGGTATCGTGAATCTTATCCACGCACTCCACTATGGTGTTGAGCGCCGTATCGTAACCGATGGTGTTATCGGTCCCGTACAGGTCATTATCGATGGTTCCGGGCAGGCCGATAACCGGGATGTCGTATTCGGCCGACAATTCCTGTGCGCCGGACAGCGATCCGTTGCCACCTATTACTATAAGGGCATCTATTCCGAACTTCTTTATGGTCTCGTACGCCTGGGCGCGGCCCTCGACTGTAAGGAACCTCTTGCTGCGGGCAGTGCGCAGGATTGTGCCGCCCTCAAATATTATGCCCGATACGCTCTCGGTGGTGAACTCCTTGACCTCGTACGCTCTCGGTGGTGAACTCCTTGACCTCGCCGTCAATCAGGCCTTCCCAGCCGCGATAGATACCGTAAACCTTCCAGCCTGCAAATATTGCCGAGCGTGTGACCGCACGGATTGCAGCGTTCATACCCGGGGCATCACCGCCCGATGTCAGCACACCTATACTGTTAATCTTAGCCATCTTTCCAAATTTTGCAGCAAAGTTAGCAAAATAGTACAATTGGGGTCAGGCCCCTTTTGTACTATTTTGCCAAAATGATACAAAAGGGGCCTGACCCCAATTGTACTATTTAAAAAAAAACTGCAAAATGTTTGGAGGTAATTACAAAATGTAGTTTATTTGCAGCAGAGATTAGTTTAAAACTTGACAAAACCAGTTATATGAAAAAACTTACCGATAAGGAAATAGCAATCATGAACGTACTCTGGGACGGGGAGCCCATGTCAATGAGGGATATTCTGGAGCGCCTGCCCGAGCCGCAGCCGCACTTCAATACGGTGGCCACATTTGTGCGCCGTCTGGAGAGCAGCGGCATGATAACCCACAGGGAACTGGGTGCCCGATTCTTCCTTTACGAGCCGGCGGTGAGCCGCGAGAAATACGCCGAGATGGTAAACAAGGAGAGCGTGAACCGTTTCTTCGGCGGATCCTACATGGAGTTCATCTCCTGTCTGGTAGAGCAGCAGGAGGTTAGCGTGGAAGAGCTTAAGGAGCTAATTAAAATGGTAGAAAAGAAATAGTAATTATGGGTAGCATAGTCCTTTATATAATAGAGTGGGCGTTTGCCCTGCTGGTGTTGTTGGCCATTTACAAGGCGGCCTTCAGCGGAACCACTCTGCACCGTTTTAACCGGTTTTACCTGCTGGGAGCCACGTTGCTCTCGGCCCTTCTTCCCCTTGTTCACGTGACTATCACTGACAGCACCCCCGTGGCGGCCGGCCTCTCAATAGAGGAGACCTATTTCGCCAGGGAACTGTCAGGGACATTCACGTTTGCCCCTGAGCCAGAGACCATGTGGGCCGATGCCCCCGACCTGGCAACACCATCGCCTGAACCCGAACGCAAGACCAGCCTCTGGGCGGTATTCCTCATCGGCACATATTCAATCTATGTGCTTACCCTAATAATAGGCTGGAGCCGCGGAATAATCCGTGCCCGCAAGTTCCTGCACGGCAAACCCCGCCGCCGTCTGAGCCGCACCGTCTGGCTGGTCACGCACAGCGAGCAGTACGGCCCGTTCAGCTGGATGAACTACATAGTGATATCGGACTCCGAGAACGGATTTGCCCGTCGCGCCAGCCTGCGTCACGAATACTCTCACGTAAAACTCTTTCATTCGATAGACCTTGTTGTTTTGCTGGCCTGCACCATAGTAAACCCCGTGTGCTGGCTGGTACTCCAGGAGATAAAGATAGTCCACGAATATGAGGCCGATGACGAAGTGATCAACCGTTATGGCATCCAAGAGCAGGACTATCAGAGACTACTTATCCTAAGAACTGTCGGCGCAGAGGCCTATGCGCTTGCCAGCTCCTTTAACCTTAACATTAAAAAGCGAATCATTATGATGAACAAGAACAAAACCCGGAGGAGACGCCTCATGTGGCTTCTGCTCCTGATTCCCATGCTGGGAATGACATCTGTCCTGTTTGCGCGTACAGAGAAGGCCGTAAATATGGATGATAAATTACGTTTCACGCAAAGTAAAGTTGAAATGTCTTTCAGGTTACCTGCACCTATGATTGATTATTCTTCTGGCTCTTCTGCTTCTTTAAAGACTGTCCCGCCTCCTCCTGCTGCTGTGACGCGTGCCGAGTATATAAGGGTTATTGGAGATGATGAGGAAATAACTGAAGAATTATCACGTGAAGCTGAAAGAAACGATGAAATGCTCATTCGTCAAAGGAATGTCATGACAATACAGATCAACAAAAATAATGAGATATATGTAAAAAGCGGAATAATGGCAAGAACAGTGACAATTGATGAACTCAAGGACCTTGCCAAGCAATTCATTAAAAATCCTAATAATGACACCCGTCTCCCTGTTATTGAAGATTATGACATAGATGGTTATGGAACTGTTCAGACTACTGTAAAACATGTATTCTCATTGCAGTATGACCGTGGTACATCATCTGCCATTTGGAGTGATGTAAGGTATGAGTTGATGAAAGCATATAATGAAGTACGCAATGAACTGTGTGTGAGCAAATTCGGAAAAGATTATGAACAATGCACTGATAGTGAGCAGCGGTTTGCCCGTGCCATGTATGCCAATAAAATAAGTGAAGCACAACCAAAAGAGTATAATGCTCAAGGCGAACTCATCAAAAAAGAGGTCAAATCTGCCGCCGGCAATTACGTGGTCAAGGACGACAAAGTCAATAAGGATCTGCGTATCAGGGTCGCAAATTCTCCCGTCAGGTTATATGTATCGACAGTAATGTTTGATAATGAGAACGGTCAGGATCGTTTCAGGAGTGAGACCACCCCGAAACAAATCAGTCTGGAGGGCCTTGATGATTACATAGACAAGGCAATATCAGACGGAATGAAAATCCGCAAAGTCCGCCTTTCAATGCACCCTGATGTTCCCATGGGACCAATATCTGACCTAAAAGAAACACTCCGCAACAGAATGCTGTTGAGTATTGTCCAGGAAAGCTACAAAGACCTTGATGTAACATTCCAAAATCAATCTACAGGACAACAGATGAGTCTTACAACAGACATAACTGAATTTCCGGTATTGATGGTGTATGATCACGCTATCATTGAGAAAAACAATGGTTCAAAAAATGCAATTGATTTAGACAATAGCTATTACTCCAAGAAAGAATTGGCTGACATCCTTGGCGTAAAACGAAATCAGGTAAAGGCGTTTATGGTATTGCAAGGAGTCGATGCCACCGCTGTATGGGGTACCCAGGGTGTAAACGGCGTAATTGAGGTAATAAGCCCTAAAATGTACAGTCAACTCCAGAAAGAAGGCAAACTGGATGCCCGATACCGGCTTGCCAACTGAGCAAAAAAAGTACAATTGGGGACAGTCCCCAATTGTACTGAAATCTGAAGTCCTTGCTTATGAGAAATTTAGTATGTCTGCTTACCCTTGTTTCCGGAATTATCCTCTTTACCGGTTGCAATAACAAAAAAGCCCATGTTGATGAAAACGGAGTAACGGTTATTTCTGTTGATTTTAATAAGTCTCAGAAAGTCTCTATGAAAGATCTCATTTCCAGGATTGAAATTGTAGAACTGGAAGGGAGGCCGGATTCATATTTCAGGTCACCACGTTGGTTCCAGGTAGCCGACGGTAAATACTTTATGGACTGCCGTTATACAGAAACAGTCTATGCTTTTGACAGTGACGGCAGATTCCTGTTCAACACTTCTTACCGTAAAGGTAACGGACATAATGAATATCTCTATTTAAACGGTTTCTTTGTGGACAAAAATGGATGCATAAATATCTACTGTAATGCTACCGGTCTTGTCAGGTACGATTCGGCCCTGAATACAGTCAGCTACAATAAGACTATTAATTCCACCCTGAATGACGCAAAAGTTGAAAAGCTGAGTTTCCCCACAAAACCAATACCTGTATCTGATGGCATATTGGCTTATTTTGCAGAAGTTTCTGAAGACAGCATGAAGGTTGAGTTCTACTCTACGGCTTTGAATAAAACCATTGGTGGGTCAGGCATTCCCTTTCAAAACATCCACACCACGCAGTTTGCAATAAAGAGAATTCATAATCCTGTTGCTAATGACAAGGAAGTCCTGTATAGACTATGTCGTATAGGCGATTTCTCGGTTTTCAGACTGAATGCTAAAGACAAGACCATAACTGAGGCTTACAGATATGATACAGGTAATAACATGTTTACAGAATCTCATTATTCTTCAATAAGAGAACCATACGGGAGAAAACATGAGGAAGAACTTCACAAATTATTTGCCGAATACACATCACTTTGGGATTTGCATGTGAATAACCATTTCATGCTTGCCGTTTTAGGAGGCATGAATTTAAGTGACCGGAAAGCAAACAAGAATCTTTATCTCTCTTTCTATTCTCCCCAAGACGGAAAGCACAGACTAATTAATACTCAAATGGATAATGGGAAGGAGTTGTGTTATATAGACTGGCTGGATGACGAAGCTATATACACATTGGTTGAAGGTTACATGTTGGATGATGTGGACATAATGGTGGATCCGGATCTTCTTGATGAGCGCAGCAAGCAAATACTGAAACAGAGAAATGACGATACAAACGCCTACATCATAAAGTATTACCTTAAGAATAACATCCTAACTCAGTAGAAAAAAACAATTGGGGGACAAACCCCAATTGTTCTGATTTATCGACATTACTTCTTTATTTTTTTTGATCTGAACAGAATATGAAGAATAGTTCTATTTACAAAACCATTTTTGGCACTATGCTCACAACATCATTGTTGTGCGCATGCAAGAGTAATATTCACTCTGGCGGGACAATGCAGATTACAAAAGATGATGTAATCCATCTGGACGGAACTCTTGAAGACAATTTCATGAAAAGTTGGGAGTACATCCTGCTTGATGAAAGTGCCGATGCGTTGCTGGGTACCATCAACGATGCCATAAGGTATGACGATGGCCTGTTCTTTATACACAGCGATATGGATAAGGCATCAACGATAAAGGTTTTTGACCGATCCGGCCATTACCTTAATGACATAGGCAGGATTGGCAGGGCGCGCAATGAATATCTCTCTCTGGACAGCTGGAATCTGGACACCCATCGGAATGAGGTGCTTATAGTAAATGGTGACGGCTATGACGGAAAGGCTACGATAAAGCGTTTTGACTACCAGGGCAAATTTCTGGGACAGATTGATATAGATTCAATAGGTAAGGAATACGTTACAGTGAACGGTTTTGCCAAATGTTATTCAGACGGTTCCCTGCTCATGAAAGACTATATGCATTCATTCCCTACGTATGACTATTTCATTCTTCATACAGATGGTAGCGCCAGCCCTCTCTTTGAGATGTCAGAATATCATCAGATGCATGCTCCTGTTGACCCTGCAGTGATACGTCAACCAGGAGGATTACCCCAAAAAGAGAACATGAACTGGGGGTATGAGGTAATTTCCGGTGTTTTCAATCTACACTCTGACACCACGTATCTCACTCGCGCACTGGATAACCACATCTATTGTATCTGTGGTGACAAGGCTGACTGTATAGCAGAATTGACTTTCATTCCCAATCCACCTGAAAAGTTCAAAAAAGGTCTGGATTTTGAAGAAGACACGGATCCTTATTCAACATTCTATTTCTTAGACATGAAAGATTACCTGCGTATGGGGTACACTGATGGCATATACCTGTTTGACAAATCCACCTCCAAGTTGTATCATACGGACCATGACGCCATAAACACTTCATTTCCCGACACCCGTATCCTTTCTGTCTGCAACAATGACCTGATAGGATTTGTTGATGATTTCTTTATTTCCGATGCGTTGGAACTGATGGACAGCCCTAACTACGACCACCGCTACACCCCGGAAGTTGAGGTCTTCTATCGCAAAGCCAAGAATTGCGGAAATCCTCCCATAGTCATTGCCCACTACTAAAAAAGTACAATTGGGGACACTCCCCAATTGTACTAAACATAGATACTATTTTAAATGGTTTTCAGAAAGTAGGAGCCGGTTCGTTATAGAGTTTCATAAAGACATCACGTGCCGGCACGCGGATAATCTCTCCTTTTTCATTGTCCTGGAGAACCATTTCACCACGCATAGCCTTCATTTTAAGAGTCTCATATTCAGCCCATTCAAGACCTTTAATCAATTTAATTCTCTCTTCTTCTGACATAAGACTTTAGTTTTAAGAACAACTCTTCTGAATAAACATTTAAAGAACCGTTAATACCACCATCCGCTATTACAGTTCTAGGGGTATTGTAATTTTCTACTACAATCCAAGAATCAACAATATCCATATATATGTTAAACAGATTGTTAATACCTGAACTATAGCGCCTCAATATCACATCTAGGGGAATATCATGCCCTCCCTCACGGACTCTGACCGCAACCCTCTCTACTGCCTGTACGGGATTAGGAAGCCAAAAAAACACCAATTGAACCTTAAAACCTTTTTGGTGAGCCTTATCTACCAGCAACCTGTAACTCTTGGTGCTCAAAGTTGTTTCTATTGCAAAAGACTTTTCACCTTCTACCAGAACGTCAATTCTTTCCAACATCAACTTACCGGCCTGAATAGCAACCTCTTCAGGATGAAACGGAGATATACCTTTTGCAATCTCATCGGCATTGACAAATTCCTGACAATCCAAGATTTCAGGCAGCAACAACATAGAAGCCGTTGTTTTTCCAGCCCCGTTACAGCCTGCAATTATGTACAAAGTCTTAGCCATACCATCTGCGAAGATAGTCATTAAATCTTATTGATTTTCTACAAAAGGCATAAAAACATTCATTTTACTGTATGTTTATATTTACAACGAAAGTATAAAAAATTGTCAAAATGTTTGGTTGTTTTTACAAGATGTAATTTATTTGCAGTGAAAACCTGATGAGGGATAGAAATAATTTATAGGACTACGTAAAAAAACGGTATGAAGAAACTGACAGATAAAGAACTTGCAATCATGAATGTGCTCTGGGATAACGGAGCGCTCTCCATGCGTGATATTCTGGCTCGGTTGCCGGAGCCCCAGCCTAACTTCAATACGCTGACTACGTTTGTGCGCCGTCTGGAGATAAGCGGAATGATTAAGCACCAAGAGTTGGGAGCCCGGTTCTTTATGTATGAGCCTGCTGTTAACCGTGACAAATACATTGAGATGATGAACAAGGAGAGCGTGGCACGTTTCTTTAACGGATCATATAAGGATTTCATATCCTGCCTTGTACAGCAGCAGGAGGTAAGCATTGATGATTTGAAGGACCTTATCCATATGGCCGAAAACGCAAAGTAAAAATCATGGGTAGTATAGTTCTTTACATATTGGAATGGGCATTTGCCCTGATAGTTCTGCTTACCATCTATAAGGCGGTATTCAGCGGAACCACGTTCTACCGCTTCAGCCGGTTTTACCTGCTGGGAGCAACGGTGCTCTCAGCGCTTCTTCCCCTTGTGCACATAAGTATCCCTGACGGCAATCCTTTGGCAAGCAACCTTTCTATAGAGGATTCCGTTTTTGCCCGTGAACTGTCAGGAACACTCCCATTCAGCAGTGAACCGATAACGGTGACAGCCGATGCCATTACCCAACCACAAAGTAACAGTAAAACCACCCTTTGGGCGGTCATGTTAATCAGCACCTATTCAGTATATGTATTGATGCTGATGATTGGCTGGGGCCGCCAGACAGTCCGGACCCGTAGGTTTCTGCAAGGTAAAAAGCGGCGTCATCTTAACCACACCGTATGGCTTGTCACACACGATGAGGATTTCGGGCCGTTCAGCTGGATGAATTACATTGTAATATCAGATGCAGAAAACGGATTTGCCCGCCGGGCAAGCCTGAGGCATGAATACTCACACATCAGATTGCTGCATTCTGCCGATTTGGTGTTCCTAATGGCCTGCACCATAGTGAATCCGGCTTGCTGGTTTGTTCTGCAGGAGATAAAGATAGTCCACGAATATGAAGCCGATAGCGAAGTGATCAAACGCTATGGCATACGCAACGGAGATTATCAGAAACTACTAATAATGCGGACTGTAGGTGCAGAGGCCTATGCGCTTGCCAGTTCATTTAACCTTAACATTAAAAAGAGAATTATTATGTTGAACAAGAATCAAACCAGGAAAAGTCGCCTTATATGGCTTCTGCTCCTTGTTCCCATGCTGGGAATGACATCTGTCCTGTTTGCCCGTACCGAAATCAAGGCTGACATGATTGAACTGGGAAACTACTATCCCAATGACGCAAATATTTCCGCAAAAATAGCCCAAGACGGTTATATCATCGGAAAGGTTATAGACGATGACGGTCCCGTGGTCAATGCACGTATAAGTGTCATGAACCTGACCGGAACGGTTTTCTATAGCAGTTTTACCGATGAAGACGGTAATTTTATTCTTAGAGAATACAATCCGGAATACATGATCAGGATAATCAAGACCGGATATCAGGAATTCAAAGGTTACATACGGTCGGATGAACCGGTCATAACCCTGACTAAACTAAAAGATGTTGAATGGGAAGTAGAAAACGATGTTGAGGATGACGTTTTCCTGACTGCCGAAGAAGCGCCCGAATACCCGGGCGGTATGGCAGGTTTGCTCCAGTATCTTACCAATAACATCAAGTACCCCGTATTATGCAGAGAAAATAAAATACAGGGAAGGGTAGTGATATCATTCACTATTGATACCGACGGCACAATTACAGATGCCGAGGTGGCACGATCCGTAGATCCCTTGCTTGATGCCGAGGCTCTGAGGGCAATAAGCCAGATGCCAGCCTGGACTCCGGGAAAAATCGGAGGCAAGAATGTCAAGGTAAGATATTCGGTTCCCATCAATTTCAGACTTAACGATGGGAGTGCACCTCAGACTCCACAATGGATTTATCTGTATGATGCAAAAGCCGAGGTGGAATCTGATGATAATGTGAGCTCATTGTTAGTGTCTGTAGCCTACAGCAACGAGGACCTGGGTGCATTGAATACACCGGAGATGAGGACTTTCATCAATGCGTTCAGATCAGCCCAGAAAGAGGCTCAATCATTAACCGAGAAATATGAAGAGGAACTGCAGGTGATGAGGGATGATTTAACGAAAAAGACTCAGGAATATGAGAAACTGCGGGAAAGCTTATCTGAAAGCATGCGTTCCGACTATGAGCAGTCTTTAACAAAGACTCATCAAGAAATAACGCAAAAATTACAGGAACGCCAGGATAAAGTTCGTGAATGGAGTGATAAGACCATTAACGGTTTGCAATCCCAAATAAAAGATGCCTGGCGGTCAATATCAAAAAACGGAGCATACGTTTGCACTAAATTAACCACCGGCAATCCATTAGAAGGCATAACAGTTTCGCCTGATGATATGGAATCGGCTGTGAAAGACCTGTTTGAAGGCCGCCGTCCCGCAGTTGTCCTACCATTCTCCGACGACAATTATCAGCAGATAAGGAGCCTGCTGTCAGACAAATATTCAAGCAAACCTGTCTTATACATGAACATGAGATAAAAACGGCATTAAAAAACCCTATTGAGGTCGCTTCATTTCAGAAACAATGACGATAAAACAAGATGGGCTGGCTAACAAAACATTAGCCAGCCTATCTATTAAATACGGTACTACCTTGTAGCGCTTACTTCTTGAACTTGACAGCGGCTTCCTCTATGGGGAAACACTGCTTGTAGTTGTCGATATAGGCATTGAAACCTGCAACATCCTCGGGGGTGGGAGCAACCGATGTGCCTGTGTCACCGGCAAATACCTCCTCGTCAAGATACTCAGACAGAGTCTGGTTCTTCTTTCCGTTGATAAGGTATGATGCCAGAATTGCCATACCCCATGGGCCACCCTCACCGGCTGTCTTCATGCAGTAGATAGGTGAGTTAAGGGCAGCACCCAGTATGCGCTGACCAACGCCCGGAGTGGTGAACAGACCGCCGTGACCGGTAATACGGTCCACCTTGATCTTCTCCTCCTTGAACAGTATGTCATTACCTATCTTGAGTACGCCTACGGCACCGCTAATAACGGCACGCATAAAGTTGGACAGGTTGAAAGTGTCATTAGCAGAGCGGACAAACAACGGCCGGCCATCGGCAAAACCGGTAACAGGTTCACCCGATACGTAGTTGTAGCTGATGATGCCGCCGCAGTCCGGATCACCTTTCAGGGCGGTGTTGAACAGGTTTGTGAATATCTTACCCATGTCAACGGGCATACCCATAACCTCCTCAAACTCCTTGAACAGGTTGACCCAGGCATTCAGGTCACTGGTGCAGTTGTTGCAGTGTACCATGGCAACGGGGCTGCCGTCAGGAGTAGTCACAATGTCAATAACCTCATGCGGCTTATTGAGGTCCTTTTCAAGAACAATCATTGAGAATGATGATGTTCCGGCCGATACGTTACCGGTGCGCGGCTTGACAGAGTTGGTTGCCACCATACCGGTACCTGCATCACCTTCGGGCGGGCAGAACGGAATTCCGGGTTTCAAGTGGCCCGATACATCCAGATGTCTTGCGCCGATTTCTGTAAGCACGCCGGCTTTGTCGCCTGCCATAAGCACCTTGGGCAGTATTTCACCTAGCTTCCAGGGATAACCCTTGGGAGCTACCAGCTTGTCAAACTTCTCCACCATATCCGCACGGTAGGTCTTGGTCTCGGGATCTACAGGTATCATACCTGATGCATCGCCTATACCCAGCACCTTCTCGCCTGTGAGTTTCCAGTGGATGTAACCGGCAAGAGTAGTCAGATAGCCTATCTGTGGAACATGCTCCTCGCCGTTCAGGATAGCCTGATAGAGATGTGATATGCTCCAGCGCAGAGGTATGTTATATACAAACAGATTTGACAGTACGGCGGCGGCCTCACCGGTGTTGGTGTTACGCCAGGTACGGAAAGGTGTCAGCAGATGCCCCTCACGGTTAAAAGCCATATAGCCGTGCATCATGGCGCTGATGCCTATTGCGGCCAGGTCCTCTATCTCAATGTCATACTGTTTGAGTACATCGGCACGCAGATTGGCGTAGCAGTCCTGCAGACCGTACCATATAGTCTCGTTGCTGTAAGTCCAAAGTCCGTCAACCAACTGGTTCTCCCAGGTATGACTGCCTTGGGCTATAGGTCTCTGGTCCTCATCAATCAGCACAGCCTTAATACGTGTGCTACCGAATTCAATTCCCAGTACAGCGCGGCCGGCTTCTATAGTTCTACGTGCGTTCATATCACTTCAGGGCTTTATTGAGCATGTAATAAACCTCGTTGTTACGGAGCTGCTGCTTGAAACCGCTTATGGTGGTGTTCTGGTCGATTCCGATGTACTCTATACCGCACATCTCGGCAAAATCCTCCCAATACTCGGCAGTGATATCGTATGAGAATGCACTGTGGTGTGTACCACCTGCAAGAATCCATGCACCTGCGCCAATCTCGAAAGTGGGCTGCGGAACCCACAGGGCCGATGCAACAGGCAGTTTTGGCATTGGTTTGGGCTCGATGCACTCAACCTCGCTGGTGATAAGACGGAAACGGTTACCCAGGTCAACAACGGTTGCCTTGATACCGCGGCCGGTCTTGGATGTGAATACCAGACGTGCGGTCTGCTGCTTACGGATACCTATGCCAAGGAAATGAACCTCTAGCTTGGGCTTGCCGGTAGCAATCAGCGGGCAGATCTCCAGCATGTGGCTCTGCAGGCTTGAAGTGCAGTCAGCAGCAAAATTCAGGGTGTAATCCTCCAGGAATGAGCAACCCTTGGGCATACCCTGGTTCATAACCCAGAGAGTACGCTGCAGGCAGGCTGTCTTCCAGTCACCCTCGGCACCAAAGCCGTAACCCTCCTGCATCAGACGCTGTGATGCCAGGCCCGGAATCTGGTCGAATCCGCAGAAATCAGGGGCGTCGATATCGGCATCACCCAGATCGTCAAAGTTGGTGGTGAAAGCGGTAGCGTTCTCATCCTTGAGCACGCGACGCAGTGCAATCTCAGCCTTGGCTGCGTTCTTAACCTTCTCCCAATATACCTTCTCGCCGCTCTCATCTATCTTGATGGTGTAGAGCTTCTTGTACTCCTCAACAAGGGCGTCTGCTTCGGCATCGGTAACCTTCTTGAAGTAGTCCATCAGTGATGATACGGGGTAGTAATCTACATGGTAACCCATGCGCTGCTCAAACTCAACGCGGTCACCGTCGGTAACGGCCACGTTGTTCATGTTCATACCGAACATAAGGCAGCGTACGTTGTGTGCATCGGCACGGCCGGCAGCGGCGCGGGCCCAAACGGCAATCTGCTTCTGAGCCTCTACGCTCTTCCAGTGACCAACCACAACCTTGCGGGCCACGCGCATACGGGTGCATATGTGACCGAACTCGATATCGCCGTGGGCGCTCTGGTTCAGGTTCATGAAGTCCATATCGATGGTGTCCCAAGGAATATCGGTGTTGTACTGGGTATGGAAGTGGAGCAGAGGCTTCTCAAGAGCCTGCAAGCCCTTAATCCACATCTTGGCGGGGCTGAAGGTGTGCATCCAGGTGATGATACCTATGCACTTGCTGTCATTGTTGGCAGCCTTCATTACGGCCTCAACCTCGTTACTGCTGTTGGCAGTACCTTTATAAACTATCTTAACGGGGATGTTACCGCTCTTGTTCAGACCTTCAACCATCTCCTTTGAGTGACCGTCCACTGCAACTACTGCATCGCCTCCGTAAAGGAGCTGTGCACCTGTCACCCACCAAATCTCATAATTCTCAAATGCTTTCATTGTTTGTCTGGCCCCGCCGTTAATCCTCTGGACAAGGAAAGACCTTAACGGGGCTATGGGTCTTGAGTTAGTATATCAGATTAATCCTCTTGCTACAGCCTCTTCCCACGCATCGTGGTCTATCTGCTGCATGGTGCGCACACCTGGAGGCAGATCGCTTGTCCGTATGTAATGGGGCTTGCTTTGGAACTGCTCTTTGTCGGTAGATCCGTAAAGTTTATCTCTGTGTGATAAGATAAGCCTCAGTGAAAAACGATAGACAGGACGTTCTGTGAAACCATCCCAGGTATGTGTGGGTTTAACCTGCTTTTCGTCTTCTATCTTTGCATCGCAGCACTTGCCTTTTTTCAGACTCAACTCAATATGCCGGCTGCGGTATGAGAGTAAAAGTCCATTCTCATCGGCGCGCTCTACAATGATAGGGGCTACCGGACACTCGGCATCATCTTCCAGGGCGAAATGCCAGGGCAGATACCAGTTGATGTCATCGCCTGCATGAATGTCATCGCCTACGATGTGGTAATCATACTTGTTCCAACCAGGGTCTGAGAAGATGTAGAACTCCAAATGGTTCCAGTATGGCTGCACTTTATTCATATAGGGGATTAATGATTTTGTTTTTTCTGTCCGTAGTAAGCATTCGGTCCATGCTTACGGCTGTAATGCTTCTCTATAAGAAGCGGATTCATCGTGAGTTCCGGATTCACTGTCAGAGCCACGAACGCCATCTTGGCGCACTGCTCCATCACCTTGGCGTTATAAACCGCGTTGTCAGGTGATGTTCCCCATGAGAATGGACCATGATTCTTGACGAGTACAGCCGGAGTGTGGTCTGGGTTGATCTTGCGGATGTTCAGTATCTCATCCACAATGACATTACCTGTCTCCAGCTCATACTGTCCCTTAACCTCAGCCTCGGTCATGTCACGCGTACAAGGTATGTCCTTGTAAAAGTAATCGGCGTGTGTAGTGCCGATATTCGGGATGTCACGACCTGCCTGGGCAAAGGCGGTTGCATAGGTGGAGTGGGTGTGGACCACGCCCTGGATATTTTGGAAAGCCCTGTAAAGCACCAGGTGTGTAGGAGTGTCCGATGAAGGGTTGAGATCCCCCTCCACGACCTTGCCGGTCTGGAGGGAGACTACAACCATATCACTTGCCTTCATCTCGTCATAGCTCACGCCGCTGGGCTTGATCACAACAAGACCTTTCTCACGGTCTATGCCTGATACATTGCCCCAGGTGAATATAACCAGACCCTGCTTTACAAGGTCCAGATTGGCACGGAATACTTTCTCTTTAAGTTCTTCAAGCATGATATTACCAGAGGAAGATATAGAGAATAGCCAGAATCACGATAACGCCGAGAGCACCCCAGTTGAATGACTTGTCGGTCTTGAAGAGCTCAAGGTCAATACCTACAGCCTTGGCATCCTGAACCTTATCCTTGGCGTTGGAACGCAGGTAAAGACCAAGGACAGCCAGAATGGCTGCAAAGAAGAATAGAGCCTCGAATCCCCAACCGCGCAGAACCGGGTTGATTACACCATAGATGGCGAAAATCAGGCTGATGGCAGCGCAGATAAAGAGAATCTGTGACCACTTCATCTGAGCGTCAATAGTGTGCTGGTCAAGCTTGTCGGCCTCAACGATTCTGCTCTTGTTGTAGAGTGACATCGGGATAAAGATGGCAACAAGAACCATGAACACATAACCCATACGGAGCATGAACGGCGTATTGGGCATGATGAACTTGAACAGGATTGAGAATGCGAATGTACCGATAGCGGCTACAACGGCTGCGGGACCGGAAGCGCGCTTCCAGAGCAGACCCAGACCAAAGATGACTACGATACCTGGATATACGAATCCTGAATACTCCTGTATGAATTGAAATGCCTGGTCCATGCTTCCCAGGATAGGATATACGCTGCAGAGAGCAATAATCAGAGCGCATACGGCTGTGATACGACCCACGTTTACAAGGTTCTTCTCAGAAGCATCCTTCTTGAAATACTGCTTGTAGATATCCATCGTGAAGATGGTTGATGTTGAGTTGAACATCGAAGCCAGTGATGAGATAACGGCTGCAGACAGAGCTGCGAATGACAGACCCTTGATGAATACCGGAGTAAAGTTGCGAATCAGGAAAGGATAAGCGTCATCTGATACCGATATGCCACCAGCCAGAGTTGCGAACATTTCAGGACGACAGGTTTTGATGTAGAATGCGCATACGCCGGGGATACAAACGATGAACGGAATCAGGATCTTGAGGAATGCGGCAAATACCATACCCTTCTTGGCCTCGTCAAGACTCTTTGCGGCAAGACCCTTCTGGATGATGTACTGGTTGAAGCCCCAGTAACCCAGGTTGGTCAGCCACAGGGCACCTACGATAACGGCTATACCCGGAATGTCAAAGTATGCATCGGGCGTCTTTGCCTGGTTCACAACCAGGTTGAAGTGAGAGTCTCCAGGCAATGATTTGAGTTCTTGGTAAACCTTGCCTAAAGCAGCCATAGCGCCGCCTTCAAGATTGAGTTGATGAGCAATAACGTCCAGAGCTGCATAAGCGGTAATAAGACCACCACCTACCAGGAAGGTAACCTGCATTACATCTGTCCATGCAACTGATGACAGACCGCCGTAGATAGAATATACACCTGCAATCAGATACAGCAGGAGGATGATGATGAGACGGACAGGAATCTCAGTTGAACCTATCAGGAGAGCGCATCCGCGCAGACCCAGGATCTGCTCGATGGCCAGAGCACCCAGCCATGCAACAGATGTCAGGTTTACAAACACATACAGGAACAGCCAGAAGATTGAGAATGCCAGACCGGTGCCCGGGTTGTAACGCTCACGCAGGAACTGCGGGATGGTGAATATCTTCTTCTCAATCATGACAGGGAGCAGGAACTTACCTACAACAAGCAGGGTGGCTGCAGCCATAAGCTCGTAAGCGGCGATTGCGATACCTGATGCGAATGCGGTACCGGACATGCCGATGAACTGCTCGGCACTGATGTTTGCGGCAATCAGTGAAGCACCTACTGCCCACCATGTAAGGGTGTTACCGGCCAGGAAGTAGTCCTTTGAGTCCTTTTCTTTACCGTCTTTACTGCGGGACAGGAAAAATCCCAGGAAAATCAGAATTGCCAGATAGGCAACGAATACTACATAGTCAATGGGTTTGAAACCGTTGTTTGACAATGCACCAATAATGTCTGTATTGTTCATTTATTTAGTAATTAGTTGATTGATTTTTCGTGATTATTCTACGCCGAACTGATAGATGCAGTGGCTGTAGTACTGCTGGCCAGGAACGAGTTCTGCGCTGTACCATCCGGGCAGATTTGACTTGTTGGGGCTGTCGGGGAACTTCTGTGTCTCCAGGCAGCAGCCTGTACGCTGTTCCATCTTGTTGCCCTGCTTGTCTATGCCTGAACCATCCAGGAAGTTGCCTGAATAGAACTGGATACCCGGCTCGTTGGTATAAACCTCAACGTAGATACCGGTGATGGGGCTGTACAGCTTGGCGGCGCACTTGGTGTCATCACCCTTGGTGTTGAGCACCCAGTTGTGGTCATAACCGTTGCCGTTCTTAAGCTGCTCGTAGCCGAAGTTGGTTATCTCCTTACCGATTGCCTTGGCCTTGGTGAAGTCCATCGGAGTGCCTGCTACCGGCAGAATCTCGCCCGTGGTCATGTAAGTGTCGTCACAGGGAGTAAAGTTGTCTGCATTCAGAGTGAGCATGTGGTTGGTGATGGGAATTGAATGGTCACCATTCAGGTTGAAATAGCTGTGGTTGGTCATGTTGACCACGGTCTTCTTGTCGGTGGTAGCTTTCCATACAATGTCAATGGCGTTCTTGTCATTCAGGGTGTAGGTGGCGGTGGCTACGACGTTACCCGGGAAACCGGCTTCGCCGTCAGGTGAGTTCATCACCAGAGTGATGCTGTTGCCCTTGACCTCCTTGACATCCCAGACCAGGTTCTGCCATCCCATGGGAATGGTTATGTCGCAACCTCCGTGCAGGCAGTGTCCGAAGTTGTTCTGGGGCAGCTGGTATGTTACGCCGTCCAGAGTGATCCTACCCTGGTTGATACGGTTTGCATAGCGACCTACTGTCGATCCGAAGTCACTGGCCAGAGTGGTGTAGTCCTTGATGTTCTTGAATCCGATGACTACGTCCTGCATCTTGCCGTTTTTGTCAGGAACCATGATTGCCACGATACGGGCACCGAAGTTGGTAACCCAAACCTCGCAGCCGTTTGCATTAGTGAGCTTGTACAGGTCAGTTTTCTTGCCTGTAAACTCCATCTGGAAGTCAGCCTTGTTAAGGACCGGAGCCTCCTGCTTCTGTGAGCAGGCTGTCAATGCAAGCATACCTGCCATCAGAGCGATAAAACCAGTTTTTTTCATTTTGATTGTTGTTATTAGTTGATTGTTGAATTATTGCAGTTTTTTGGAACCGTCGCCTATGCTCACGTTGTAAATCTCAGGTATGATTCCGAACTTGCGTGCATAGTCGCGTTTTACTTTCGATATGAATTTGTCAGCTATGGTGTCACGCACCAGGTTGATGGTGCATCCGCCGAATCCTCCGCCCATGACACGGCTGCCGGTCACTCCGATGGCCTGTGCCGTCTCAACCAGGAAATCAAGTTCAGGGCAACTTACGGTATAGTCGCGGCTCAGGCCCCAATGGGTCTCGTACATCTTCTTGCCCACGGTCTCGTAATCACCGGCTTCAAGCGCATCACACACGGACAGCACGCGTTCTTTTTCATCCAGGACATAACGTGCACGGCGGTAGTCCTGATCGGACAGGTCTTTCTTTGCGGCATCAAGCATCTGGTAGTTGGCGTCGCGCAAGGTCTCAACGTTTCCGAACTGCCTGTTCATGAGTGCTACGGCTTTTTCGCAGCTCTCACGGCGCTCGTTGTATTCGTTGCCTAATGAATGTTTGACCATTGAATTGACCAGTACCAGTTTGTATCCTTGCGGGTCAAACGGGAAATACTCATACTCCAGTGAACGGCAGTCCAGACGGATTAGGCATCCCTCGCGCCCGAACACGGATGCGAACTGGTCCATGATGCCGCACTTTACCCCGCAGTAATTATGTTCTGTGGCCTGTCCTATCTTGGCCAGCTCAAACTTATCTACTCGGCCGTCGGCAAACATCGTGTTGAGCGCAAACGCGAATGCGCTCTCCAGTGCTGCCGATGACGACATGCCTGCGCCACGGGGTACATCGCCTGTGAATGCCGCGTTGAAACCGCCTACATTCACGCCCCGTTTTTCAAGTTCCTTGCAAACGCCGTAGATGTAGCATGCCCAATGACGCTCAGGCTTCTGTGAGTCATCCAGTGAAAACTCCAGATAGGGGGTATCCTCCACATCTATTGCCAACAGTTTGACCTGACGCGTGCCGTTGCGGAAAATCTCAACAGTGATACCCTTGTCCACAGCACCAGGGAACACAAAACCTCCGTTATAGTCGGTGTGCTCGCCAATCAGGTTTATTCGGCCGGGCGAAAAGTAGAGGTCACCGCTTGTGCCGAACTGCCGACGGAACCTGTTTCTCAGAATGGTTGTATCCATATAAGGGGATTATTCCACTCCGAAACGATATATAGTTGTCTGTGTGTAAACCTCTCCCGGGTTCAGTACCGTAGTGGGGAAATACGGATGGTTGGGGCTGTCGGGGAAGTGCTCAGCCTCAAAGCAGATGGCACAGCGTTTGGGAAGCGTAGAACCGTGGGCACAGGTGCTGCCGCTGCAGTAGTTGCCGGTGTAGCACTGTACTCCGGGCTCTGTGGTGTAGCACTCCATGGTGCGGCCACTGGCGGGATCCACGCATTTTACGGCCAGGCTAAGCTCTCCCGGCTCACGTTTATTGAGTACCCAGCAGTGGTCATAGCCGTTGCCGTTCTTGGTCTGCTGGCCCTGCTCAATGCGATCACCCACCTTGTGCGGTGTGCGGAAATCAAACGGTGTGCCCTCAACTTTATCGATTGTTCCCAGAGGAATTGCTGTGTTGTCTATTGGAATATAATGGTCGGCGTTGATTGTAAGGTCATAGTCCAGAACCGTGAGCGGGTTCTTCTTCATGCCGTTCAGGGTGAAGTAGGCATGCTGGGTAAGGCAAACTACGGTTTTCTTGTCAGTCGTTGCCTCATACTCTATGGCCAGTTCGTTTTCATCGGTAAGGCGATATACAACGTTCACGTCCAGATTGCCTGGGAATCCCTCCTCACCGTCCTTGCACAGGTAGTGCAGGTGAATGGTCTGGGCATCGGTCTGTTCGGCATCGAAAACGCGCTTGTGGAAACCGGTAGGACCTCCGTGAAGGCTGTTGGGATCATTGTTGATGGCCAGTGTATATTGTTTTCCGTCAAGAAAGAACTTTCCGTTTGCTATGCGGTTGCCGTAACGTCCTATAAGAACGCTCAGGAATGTCTCCTCGCTGTCCATTACATGCTGGATGCTGTCATGGCCCCAGACTACGCTCTCCATCTTGCCGTTACGGTCAGGCATCATGACGGCGCACAGGGCACCTGCAAAATTGGTTACTGCTATTTCTGCTCCCTTCCTGTTCCTGAGTATGTAAAGATCAGTCTTCTTACCCTGGACTGTGGCCTGGAAATCCTCTCTTTTGAGGCCGGCCAGATTGTCTTTAACAAAGAAATCACTCATATAGTATGATTAGTTTAATTTGGTTATTAAAAATAAAACAACGCAAATTAAGCCAATTTCAGATACTATTGCAAGCGAAAAGCCCAAAAATATGAGCGGGATTACAACATTTTTTCTAGCCGTGGATAAAGAATTCCGGCATAGTGAGCAGGTCTGCCACTACGAATGTGCTGCCGCCCACAAAGATAAGATCTTGAGGAGAGGCCTCGCGTTGTGCGGTTTTCACTGCTTGTGCCACAGTCCGATAAACCCTGCCGTCAAGCCCTGCATCGCGTGCCAGGTCTCTCAATGAACCGGCGTCAAGGGCCCTTTTGACAGACGCCTGGGTAAAGTAGTAATGCGCATTTTTGGGCATCAGCGCCAGCACTTGGGTGATGTCCTTATCGTTTACCATGCCCATTACTATGCGTAATTGTCCTGCGCCCGGTTTGGATGAGAGTTCCTCAAGATGCCGTGCTATGTATTTCAGTCCGTGGCTGTTGTGTCCGGTGTCACAGATGATGTCCGGTTTCTTGCTTACCAGTTGCCAGCGTCCGCGAAGGCCGGTCATGCGGCATACATCCCTGAATCCTTTCCTGATGGCGGCCTCCGGTATCTTAAACCTCCTGCGCTTGAGTTCGTCAATGGCTGTCAGTATTGTGTTGGCGTTTTTCTCCTGACACAAACCGGCTAGTCCGCTTTCAAGCGCAGGCAAGGCGGCTGTCTCATAAATTACTTTTGACGGGTTTATGTAGTTTTGCGAAATAATCTTACAATTATCCTGGGCGAACGTGATTCTTGTGCTTACCTCCTCGGCCTTGCGCTCAAACACCGGACGTGTCTCCTCGGAATACTCACCAATGACTACCGGAACATTCTTCTTTATGATTCCGGCTTTCTCAAATGCAATCCTTGGCAGTGTGTCACCCAGGAACCTGGTATGGTCAAATCCTATGTTGGTTATGATTGAAAGAACGGGCCTGATGATGTTGGTGCAGTCCAGCCGTCCGCCTAATCCGGTCTCTATGACTGCTATGTCAACTTCCTGCTCGGCAAACCAGCTGAATGCCATTGCCGTGGCCACTTCAAAGAATGACGGATGCAACGGTTCCAGGAATTCCCGGTTTTTCTCTATGAACTTTGCAACATAATCCGGACTTACAGGCTTTCCGTTAACCCTAATACGTTCGCGGAAATCGGTCAGATGGGGTGAGGTGTAAAGGCCGGTCTTGAAGCCGGAAGCCTGCAGTATGGCAGCCAGTGTGTGCGATACGCTTCCCTTGCCGTTTGTGCCGGCCACATGGATGGTCTTGTACAGCCGGTGGGGACAGCCCAGATGGCGGTCTATGGTGACCGTGTTGTAAAGCCCCTCCTTATATGCCTCCTGGCCTACGTTCTGGAAAAGGGGCGTCTGGGTGTATAGATATTCTACCGCTTCCTGATATGTCATCGGCCTGTATGTTTATCATTCAAAGTAGCTGCGGAATTTGCGGAACAGCTTTTCCTTTACAGATTGCGTGGGCTGGAAATGATCCGATGCCTGGAATTTTTCCATGGCTTGTTTCTCGTCGCGTGAAAGAGTCTCAGGTATATAGACGCTTACGTTCACTATCATGTCGCCACGGCGGCTGCTGTTCAGTTCGGGCAGTCCCTTGCCGCGCAGACGCAGCATCTTTCCTGGCTGTGTGCCAGGTTCTATCTTGAGTTTTACAGCTCCGTCCAGCGTAGGTATCTCGATGGCTCCGCCCAATGACGCCTGCGGCACGGTAAGGAGCAGGTTATATACCAGGTCATTCTCATCACGTACCAGATCCTTGTGAGGTGTTTCCTCAATCAGAACCAGCAGGTTCCCGTTGTAGCCGTTATGCTTTCCGGCGTTGCCCTTGCCCTCGACAGACAGTTGCATACCCTCGGCTACGCCGGCGGGAATGTTTACCTCCACTATCTCCTCGCCATAGACTACTCCGTCACCGCTGCAGTGCGGGCAACGGTCCTTTATGATCTTGCCTTCACCGCCGCAACGCGGGCATACAGTCTGGGTTTGCACCATGCCGAAGAAACTCTGCTGGGTACGCATCACCACACCTGATCCGTGGCAGTCAGGACATGTCTCCGCTGCCGACCCGTCCTTTGCTCCGGTGCCCTTGCAGTGCTGGCATGGTACCAGTTTCTTTAGCTTGAATTTTTTGGTGACGCCTGTATTTATCTCTTCAAGAGTAAGTGAAACCTTTACCCTGAGGTCAGAACCGCGTGATTTGTGTTCTCCGCGCTGTCGGGTACGGCTTCCGCCGAATCCGCCGAAACTGCTGAAGGCGCCGCCTCCGAATATATCGCCGAACATGGAGAATATGTCGTCCATTGACATTCCTGCACCGCCGAATCCGCCGCTTCCGCCGAATCCGCCTGCACCGTTCAGGCCGTCAAATCCGAACTGGTCATATTTGGCACGCTTGTCAGGGTCACTCAGTACGCTGTACGCCTCGGCCGCCTCCTTGAACTTCTCCTCAGCCTCCTTGTCGCCGGGGTTCTTGTCAGGATGGTACTGGATGGCTTTCTTGCGGTAAGCCTTCTTTATCTCATCGGCTGTTGCGGTCTTTGGGACCTCAAGCACCTCATAATAGTCTCTCTTAGCCATATGGTTATTCTCCTACTGCCACTTTTGCATGGCGCAGCACTTTGTCGTTAAGTTTGTATCCGTCAATGGCACAGTCCAGAACCAGTCCCTTCGATGCCTCGTCGGGTGCGGGGATCATTGCTATCGCCTCATGGAAATCCGTATCGAAAGGTTCGTTCTTAGGGCTAATCTTTTGCAGGCCTTTCTGCTCCAGAATATGCATGAACTTATTGTAGATAAGCTCAATGCCCTCTTTAAGCGCACTGAAATCCTCCGATTTGGACGAATTGGCAATAGCTCTCTCCATGTCATCAATGACAGGAAGTATGTCGGTTACCACGCCTGCACTGCCGTTAAGGATGATTTCGGCCTTCTCTTTCATGGTGCGCTTGCGATAGTTGTCAAATTCAGCCATCTGACGCAGAAGGCGGTCCTTCAGGTCGGCTACCTCGGCCTCGCTCCTGGCCAGTCTGTTCTCTAAGGTCTCCTCTTGAGTTTCCTGTCCCGTAGTTGCATCCTTGTCTTCCTGATTCCCGTCCTGAGTTTCCTTAAGTACGTTTTCGTCCTGTGCCGGAGCAGACTCCTGTCCGGCGTTGTCCATCTCTTCCTTGTTCTTTGTGGATTTGAATTTTTCTGACATTTTATGTTTGTTTCCTCTACTCATTCTCCCAATGTTTGAAACATCATTCTTAATGCAGCAAACTTTGTGCCACAGCGGTTGCGGTGACACAGTGTCATGTAAAAAAGACAAAAACTCATTTCATGGAACCGGCACCGAAACAGAATGGCAGGATTGAATCCGTGCCACCGTCAATTATCATGGTTCCATCGGTGCCATACAGTATGTACCTTATGGGACGGCCGCCGCGTTGTTCGGTCTCAGCCAGCACCTGACGGCATGCGCCGCATGGAGTGATGGGCTGAGCGGTATAGCCTTTTTCATTTCTGGCTGCAATGGCCAGGGCCGTCACGGCTTTGCCGGGGTGGGAGTGACCTGCAGCGAACAGGGCTGTCCTTTCGGCGCACAGTCCTGAAGGGTATGCCGCATTCTCCTGGTTGCTGCCCGTTACAACCGTCCCGTCTTCCAGCAGCAGTGCAGCACCCACCTTGAACCTTGAGTAGGGTGACCAGCTTGCCTTAGTGGCCTCTTTTGCGGCGTTTACCAGCATCAGGTCATTACTTTCCAGCTCATCCTGGTCCAAAACGCTCCACTCTATTTTGCGGCTATGTTTCTTCATAATGCTTAATTTGATAATACAACCGCTAAAATAGTCATTTTCCGCATTAATCCAATTGCTTTGTCGCTGATTTGGATTAACTTCGCAAAACAAACAGAACGTAATGAAAAAGATATCCAGCGTCTTTGTCAGGTTCCGTCATACGGCAATCGTCTTAACGGTCATGGCTTTGGTCTCGTGCTCGGTGTCAAGGCAGTCTCTAAGTGTTAATGACAAGGATGCGTACGCGGCATATATATCCAAATACAGCGGCATGGCTGTGGAGCAGATGAAGAAATACGGCATTCCGGCCAGCATAACACTTGCTCAGGGCCTGCTTGAGTCCGATGCCGGCCGCAGTACTTTGGCTACCAAGTGCAACAACCATTTCGGCATAAAGTGCCACTCTGACTGGACGGGCCGTAAGATGTACCATGACGATGATGCCAAACAGGAGTGTTTCCGCTGTTATCGTGATGCCGATGACTCTTTCCGCGACCATTCGGTATTCCTTGTGAACGGCGCCCGTTACAAGTCTCTGTTTGAACTGGGCAGGACTGATTACAAAGGGTGGGCCAGGGGGCTTAAGGCTGCCGGCTATGCCACCAGTCCAACATATGCCACCAGATTGATTGAGATAATTGAACGGTACGGTCTGGACCGTTTTGACAGCAAGGGTCCCGGAAGGCTTAAGGCTGGGCAGCTGCCTCATCAGCCTTTGCTGGTGAATAATCAGCGTTGTGTCCGTATCCGTGAGGGAGAGACGCTCAAGGATATTGCCCGCGAGTACGGAATGCAACTGAGCCTGCTGCGCCGTTTCAATGAGGCTGAACGCAAGTTCACGCCGCCGGCAGGAACAAATATCTATCTTGAAAGGAAAAAGTCCCGTGCTGACCGTGAGCACAGGACTTACGTGGTAAAGAAAGGTGACAGTCTCTGGTCAATCTCCCAGCAGTTCGGAATCAGGATGAATGCGCTTGCCCGTCGTAACCGCCTTTCGGATGACAATCCTCTTACTGTGGGAATGACTCTCCTGCTACGTTGACTATTCCATTTTACTGGTGGCCTTGGCAATGGCTTTCTCCAGTTCGGCCCGGCTCATCGTACCGTCCAGGCAGATGAAAGTGAATGCCTCATATTCAGCAGCCGTCAATATGAACTGGGTTACCGTCTTTTCGTTGCCTGTAGTGAAAATCTGCACTACTTCACCTTTTTCCTTGATCTCCATCAGCATCTCAAAGTCATATTTCTTGATGTACTTGCTGACATCGGTTTTAATCTCCTTGGACAAGTCCGGGTCATCACAGTCAAGAAGATACATGGAATTGAGGTTCTTGATTATGGGTCCAAGATTCATGGAGCCTTCTCCCAGATCCATGTTAGGGACCTTATTGCCCATGAGCTTGAACATGGACGATGAGATATATACCGCACTTACATCCTCGTTGTCGGAGTATTTGTTGTAGATTCCTTTGCCGTCCTGTGCCCAGGCTCCGGCAGTGAGCAGTAACAATACTGCTGCAAACGCTGCTATCCTTTTCATCTTATCAATGCATTTATGGTTTTGTCTATTACCGGTTCTGCCGCATCGGCCAGGTCTATACCGGTGTTCATTTTCTCTGATATGAATCCGAATACCTGCTCCATCTGTACGTAGGCCATCATGGGATCGTCAAACGTATCCTTGGGCTTGGTAATGGAATCCTGGAATGACAGGCGCATGCCAATAGTGATTATGGCCACTGCCGCTGCAGGATAGGAGATGATTCTCAGGAATTTCCTGTATCTTTTGTGTGATACGGTTTTCTCTTTTGATTCATCATCTTCTTCTTTGGATGCCATCTCAAGCGCACGTGCCGTAACGGATATGTCGTGCTTGAGCGTGGCAGGAACCTTGATGCTTTCATCGGACGCTATCCGGTCCAGTTCAAGCATGCTCAGATTTTCAATATCTTCCAATCGTTTCATATTTGGCTCCTTAGTGACTTCCGGGCATTGCTTAGCAGTACCCTCAAAGTCAGGTTTGACATTCCTGTTCTCTCTGCAATCTCATCGTATGACATCTCATCCAGCACATACATCTTCATTACGTCACGTTGCCGGGCGGGCAGCCGTTCTATAGCGGCAAGCACACGCTCCAGTTTCTCACGTGCATCATAGTCATCATCAACAAGTCTGGACTCTGCGATGTCCGGCCCCGGTTCCATGGCCTGCACTTTCTGCTCTTTTCTGAGTTTGTCTATGCACAGGTTTTTCATCAGCGTTGTGCAGTAGGCCTTGAAATTGAGTACCGTATCCAGTTGGTCACGGCTTCCCCAGAGTTTTATGAACAGGTCCTGTACGGCATCCTCGGCGTCAGTCCGGGACTCCAGGATATAGTATGCAACCCTGTAGAGCCCGTCGCTCAGAGCTTTGAATGATTCTGTAAGGACTTCTGGTGTCATGTCTGTTCTGGACCGTTTCCGATATATGGACGCAAAAATACCAAATGTGTTAATGCCTCCCGGCAAAAAAATGCAGAATATTTTGACCGGCCGGTTTTTCCGGCAGGTAAATGAAAAGATGTAACGGCTGTGGATTTAGAGGATTTCGTGTTCCTCCTTCATGTCAATCTCGTTCCCTTTCAGGTCAATGAACCTGTAAGAAAGGAAAGGCAGATTCTGGTCTGGCAGCAGATTGATGCCGAATCCGTATCGGAACTGCCATTTCAGTTTTATTGAGAACATTCCTCTGGTAAGATATGCATACACATACGGATGCACAAACAGAGTGAAATTGCTCAGCTTCATCTGGTCCTTCAGGCAGCTGACCTTGTTCTCCAGCTGATCGGTGAATAATATTGACGGCCTGATGGTTCCTGTGCCGAAACAGGTTGGGCAGGTCTCATCAACCGGGACATCCATCACTGGACGTACTCTCTGGCGTGTTATCTGCATCAGGCCGAACTTGCTCAGAGGCAGGATGTTGTGCTTGGCGCGGTCGCGTTCCATGTTCTGGCACATGCGTTCGTAGAGCTTCTGACGGTCTTCGGCCAGCGCCATGTCAATGAAGTCAACCACAATTATACCGCCCATGTCGCGCAGACGCAACTGGCGGGCAAGTTCATCGGCAGCTCCCAGGTTCACTTCAAGCGCGTTTTCCTCCTGCGTTCCGGCTTTGACACGGTGACCGCTGTTCACATCCACCACATGCAGTGCCTCGGTGTGCTCTATGATCAGGTAAGCACCGCTCTTGTATGATACTATCCTGCCGAATGATGATTTTATCTGCTTGGTTATGGCAAAGTTGTCAAATATGGGCAGCTCGCCTTTGTAGAGCTTGACAATCTTTGTCTTCTCAGGGTCGATGAGCGACACATAGTCACGTATCTCCTGATATGTCTTCTCGTCGTTTACGTGAATGGACTCGTACGAAGAGTTGAGCATGTCTCGCAGTATGGCTATGGTGCGGCTGGTCTCCTCAAACACCAATGCCGGTGCCTTTTCGGCTTTCTGTGTCCTTGACAGGCTGTCCTCCCAGCGTTGGTAGAGTATGGACAGTTCGTTGTCCAGTTCAGCCACGCGCTTGCCTTCCGCCACAGTGCGTACTATCACTCCGCAGTTCTTGGGCTTGATGCTGTGTATGAGCTGCTTGAGCCGGGCGCGCTCCTCGTTGGACTTTATCTTGGACGATACCGATACCTTGTCGCCGAACGGAATGAGCACCAGGAACCTGCCTGCAAACGATATCTCGCCGGTCAGTCGCGGACCTTTTGTGGATATCGGCTCCTTTGTGACCTGGACAATGATTTCGTCTCCCTGCTCCAGTGCTGTGCTTATGTTTCCCTGTTTCTCGTCAAACGGAACTGGCTGGGCTTTGCTGAACGGTGCCAGTTTCCTGCGGTTGGCACGCACCTGCTTGACGTATTTCTTCAATGACGCGAACTGTGGCCCCAAATCCTGATAGTGCAGGAATGCCTCCTTCTCGGACCCAACGTCCACAAAGCAGGCGTTCAGTCCGGGCATGAGTTTCTTGACACGGCCCAGATACAGGTTCCCGACCGAGACTGTCACTTCCTGGGCGTCTTTCTGGTACTCAACCAGATTATGGTCCTCGGTAATGGCTATCTGTATGCTGTCGGGCTGGACGTTTATTGTCAGTTCGCTTGTCATCGGTTGAAAATGATTGTTTGATAAAGCAAAGAACAAACCTGCAGGAAATCATTTGCGGCAAGTTTGTTCTCTGAAAGTTGTTGTCAGTCTTAAGGCTTATTTGCTCTTATGCCTGTTCTTTCTCAGTCTTTTCTTACGCTTGTGCGTTGACATCTTATGTCTTTTTTTCTTTTTACCGCTTGGCATAATCGTTATGTATTTTGGTTAACTATTACTTTCTTACGGCAGCAGCGAAAGTCTTGGCCGGCTTGAAGGCAGGAATCTTGTGCTCAGGAACGGTGATTGTGGTGTTCTTGAGTATGTCACGGGCGGCCTTGGCTGCTCTCTTCTTGGTGATGAAGCTTCCGAAACCTCTCAAATAAACGTTTTCATCGTTCTCAAGGGAATCCTTCACTACTTCCATGAAACCCTCTACACATGCAAGAACGTCGGTCTTGTCTATACCGGTCTTCTTGGCAATCTCGCTAACAACTTCTGCTTTTGTCATATTGTCAATTATTTAAGTCTAAAATGTCGCTTTTTGATTTCGAGTTGCAAATGTAGTTCTTTTTTGGTGATACAGAAAAATTTTTCTCTCTTTTTGTTCTAAAATTTTTTCATATTTCATACGAAATGCGCCTTGCAATTGCCGGTCGGCAAAAAACTTGGCTATATTTTTGGAAGCGTAAGCTCTAGTGACTAAATTTGCTGCTGAAATATTAATACCTATAAATTATGTCAGTTAACAAAGTTATTTTGATTGGAAATGTGGGTAAGGATCCGGACGTAAGGTATCTGGATAACCATGTTTGTGTAGCTAACCTTACCCTTGCCACGACAGAACGTGGCTACACTGCCCAGAACGGCACTCAGGTGCCGGACCGTACCGAATGGCACAATCTCGTCTTCTGGCGTGGATTGGCCGAAACCGTTGAGAAATACGTTCACAAAGGTGACAAACTCTACGTGGAGGGGAGCATCCGAACGCGTAACTATGATGACCAGAACGGTGTAAGACGCTATGTGACCGAGATTTTTGTGGACACTATGGAGATGCTTTCATCACGACAGCCCCAGAAACAGGATGCCCAGGCTGCGCCTGCTCCTGTTCAGCCGGGACCCGAAAACAACGATATCCCATTCTGACTTAAAACCTCAAGATTATAGAAACCGGTCTTGTTTTTACAGGAACGATGGCCCGATGGGCGGTCGATTTCAATGCTCCGACAGCGGGGTCCGTCATAGCAATTGTGACGGCCCTGCTTCTTTTGTTCCTCTCAGGTTTCGTATCCGCATCCGAGACTTCATTCTTCTCGCTCTCTCCTGATGAGCTGAAGCGTCTGTCTGACGATAGTTCGCCTCGTGGTGTGAAGGCCGCAACGCTGCTTTCCGATTCCGAGCGGCTTCTTGCCACAATCCTCACTGCAAACAATCTGGTGAATGTGGCCATAATACTTCTGCTTGACCTGGCTTTCTCCCAGATGCTCTCATTCGGTGCCGAATGGGTGGAGTTTGTGGTACTCACGGTAATCCTTACATTTGTGCTGCTTCTGTTCGGTGAAATAATCCCCAAGCTCTATTCTGCACATAATTCGCTTTCATTCAGCCTCAGGGCGGCACCCCTGCTTTCGGTGCTGACGGTCATACTACGTCCGGTGTCATCGCTTCTGATGCGTTCCAAGGCCCTTTCCGACCGTGTACAGACCAAAAAGAACTTCAATATATCGGTCGATCAGCTGGAACATGCACTTGAATTGACTGACTCGGAGGACATTCAGGATGAGCATCAGCTTCTGGAGGGAGTAATCCGCTTCGGCGACGAAACGGTTGTGGATATAATGACATCCCGGATAGACATGATAATGCTTGATATCAAGGCCACCTATGGTGATGTCATGAGATGCATCAAGGAGAATTTCTATTCCCGAGTGCCGGTCTATTCCGGAACCTCCGATAACATAAAAGGAATTCTGTATATTAAGGACCTGCTTCCATATCTTGAGAAAGGCGATGGTTTCCGCTGGCAGTCCCTTATCCGTCCTGCTTTCTTTGTGCCGGAAACACGTAAGATTGATGACCTGCTGCATGATTTCCAGACAGGGCGCATTCACATGGCGATAGTTGTAGATGAGTTCGGCGGTACATCCGGACTGGTGACACTTGAGGATGTGATTGAGGAGATCCTTGGCGAGATAAACGATGAGTTTGACGATGATTCAGTGGGTTATCGCAAGACCGGGCCTGATACATATGTCTTTGAAGGAAAGACCCTTCTTTCTGACTTTTTCAGGATTATAGGGCTTGATGAGGATGATTATGCCCAGTATGTGGGTGAGGCCGACACATTGGCCGGTTTCCTGCTTGAACTTAAAGGAGATTTTCCCAGAAAGGATGAGGAACTTGTTTGCAAAGATTTGATATTCAAGGTGATGGAAAAGAAAGAACGTAGGCTCTCCGGCATCCGTGTAACTGTCAGACGCAACGACAGACCTGCTGACAGGATTGAGTGACTTGTTTACTTGCCATAAATTCATGCGTGTATTCGCGCGCATATGTATTTTTTATATATTTGCAACTTTATAAAGTGTTGACAAAACCGGATAACAACCAAAAACTATAGATTATGAGAAAAAACAACTGGTATTTGGCGCTATGCGTCGTTTCAGCCGCATCTTGTCTTTGCTCATGTATTACAACATCCAATGAGTTGGATTTGGATAAAAAAATCAGCCTGGATATGCAGATCGGCAATGAAGGGGAGGGACCTACAGTCCCGCTCGGTAATCTGAAGAAGATCTATATTGATTCCCTCATCAAGACAGGCGACGCCTCTTCGCTCGTCACTCTGGGTAACGGAATGTACGGGTTCTCCATGAATGGTGAGATTGATAATATCAAGGCGGACGGTTTCAGTGTCTCTGATATCGTGATATCCGAGAAGGTTCAGGAAACCAAGCTTGAGATTCCTTCCGTTGATCTCACAACTATCAACAACAGTCTGCCTTCATTATCCAGTTCTTTCGTGACAGACCCTATTCAGGTTATGGTTTGGCCTGGATTTGACATTCCGGAGGGTACCAGTATCTCTGTGCCGATACGGTATGTGGATTTTAATGTCAAGTATGACCTACCGGCCGATGTGGCAAGCCTTAATAAGGTATATTTCGGTCAGGACGGGTCTGATGCCGGACAGAAACTGACACTGAATGTGGATTTGACCAGTATATATTCCATCAGCAACAGTCCGGAGATTAAAATCAACTCGTTGGAGATAGTGTTCCCAAGTAACTGTAAGATCTCCAAGGATCCGGGACTGGACAGTTATATCAAGCCCGAGAATGTTTTTGTGTCAGGTAATAAAATCAATATAAACGATGCAGTAATATCGGGGATAGGAAATGATTACAAACTTCCGGTTTCAATCTACTTGGATGAAATTGATTTCTCCCATTACGGAACTAACATAGACTTTAAGGATAGGCTCTCATATAAGCTGGACATTTCCATTTCAGGAAAATCTACCGAATTTGGAAATAAGGACCTTTATGTCAATATCGGGATGAATGAGAAACTGCAGATGCGCGACTTTTCGGTTGACACCAACGGTAAGGAGCTGAACATTGAGGAGAAAGTCATTCCGTCATCTTACGAGGTTACCGGTCTGGACAATATATTGAGAATTGACAGGATTGATTTTGATGAATCCGCAAGTTTCATCCGTTTCTCCTTATCTGATTTCGACATTGCTCCGTTTGAGTTTACTCCCAACAGCGCAATTACGGTCACGTTCCCATCGGGATTCGGGTTTGACCAGGGCGACGGCAATGTCTATGCCGGCGATGTGGCCGTAGGTCAGTGGAAAGACGGCAATAAACTGGATATATACCCCGGACTGGTCAAGGGAAAGGAAGTCATTCTCAGGGTCAGTTCACTGACATTGAACAAGACTGTTGACCAGACAAAGAAGTCGATAGAGGTCAATAATGATGTGGCATACAGTGCCAATATAGGTGTATCTGCAACAAACGGTATTGACAAAAGTGCCTTGGATGTACTGAACGACAAGGATATCAGTTTCAGGGTTTCCGGTCAGCTTGTACTAAAGTCCGTAACCGGAAAGGTGAATCCTGAAATTGAAGGGCATCAGGAGGAGGTGAAGGTTTCATTGGGCGATGATGCCGGCTTCCTGAAAGATTCTGCAAACCATTTCGTATTGAGCGATCCTCAGATTGTCATCAGCCTTGTAAGCAATGTGACGGTACCTGTTGCCATTGACCTTGGCATCTCATCTGTATTTTCGGACAACAGCAAATCGGCCAGGATAACACCTGATGCCGGACCGATTCATCTGCCGGCATGTCCCGCAACGGCTTCGGAACATAAGAAGGTGCTGGTAATCCATAAGAATCCAAGACCGGCCCCGGCTTCGGAGGATACGATCCTGGTACGCATAAGCCATCTGTCCGACCTTATGTCAACGGTGCCGGACAAGATACTGTTTGACCTTAATGCCAGTGTTGACCAGAGTGAAGACAACCATTTTATTGACCTGTCCCGTGAATTCTCGGTTTCAGGCAGTTACGATGTTTCAATACCCATGTCCTTTGAAAGCGTTTATGTTGAATATTCGGATAAGATAGACAACCTTGGTAAAGAGCTTAAGGATATTGCCGATAAGATTGATGCCGTGACAATGGAACTTCATGCAAATGCCACGAGCACCATACCGCTTGGCGTCAGGCTTACCGCTAAGGCACTTGACAAGGATGGCAAGCCCGTTAATGGCATAACCATAGGTCAGTGCCTGATTGCTGCAGGTAATGACCAAGGTAGCTCGTTCCAGGTAAAACTTGAGGCCAAAGTTGAAAAAGGCGCTCTGGCCAAACTTGAGTCAATCGAGTTCACCGCCAAATGTGAGTCTGACGACAATGCCTCCAAGACAAGCCTCAGGAAAGGACAGTATTTGGAACTTGACAAAGTCTGCCTGAAATTCCCCGGTGGAGTAAACGTTGATTTTACTGAGAACAAACAATAAACAACCCAACAAGAAATACTGATATGAAAAAGCATAATATCTACAAATTATCGGCTATGGCCGCCATGTTGCTTCTTGCGGTCATGTCTTACGCGCAGAGTTCAAGTTCCGGGTATTTCCTTGAGGGTTATAACCAGCGTTACCAACTGAATCCTGCATTCGCTCCCGAGAGCAGTCTGTTTTTTGCTATCCCGTTCCTGAGCAATACTCAGGTTGATGCCCAGAGCAATGTGGGTATGGCTAATTTCCTGTATGAATCCAAATCCAAACCGGAAATGTTGACCACATTCATGAGTTCCGATGTCGATGCCAAGGATTTTCTGGATGCTTTACCGGATGCCGCTCAGATAAGGGCAGGGGTGAATATGGACCTGTTAAGTGTGGGATTCGGCTCCACTAACTGGTACACTATGCTCAATATGAAACTTAGGAACACAGAGAAGGTGTCATTGCCCAAGGAACTGTTCAGTTTCATGAAAGCCGGCTTGTCCAAGGGAGACTATCTCATTGAAAACGCAAATGTAACTTCTATATCATACATTGAGTATTCAGCATCACATTCTCACAGGATAGGTGACAATCTTACTATAGGCGGTTCACTCAAGGTATTACAGGGACTGGCATATGCCAATCTGAATATCAATGAGATAGATGCCAAACTGAATGAGGATAAATGGATTGTACGTTCCAATGGCATGCTCCGCGCTTCTGTTCCGGGTGCCAAGTATAAACTGAAGGATGACAATACTCTTGACGGGTTTGACAAATATGAATTTGAAATGCCCTCCAGTTTCGGTGTAGCATTTGATTTGGGAGCGGAGTATGATTTCAAGGATCTGGTTGATGGCCTTAAGGTATCGGCTTCTATCACGGATTTAGGTTTTATGAACTGGGGTAAGACCACCACCTTTGAAACCGACAAGAACAGGTACGTGGAGTTTGCCGGTTTCAAGGACTATGATGTGACCGGTAATGACAACGATGCGGTCATTGATAAGGTCCGTGATGACTTTGAGGAGATGATCAAACTTTATCGCACCGGTGATGTGGAGAGTGAGGACATTGGTCTTGATGCAACCTTCCGTATGGGCGTGGAATATGCAATTCCCTATGTGGATTGGCTGTCATTCGGTGAACTGTTCACGTATCAGACCGGCCTCTACCCGTATGCTGAGTCGCGTACGTCCATTTGCATGTCACCGTGCAGCTGGTTTGATGTAACCGGTAATCTGGCGTTATCCAGCATGGGAACTTCCATGGGATTGCTTATCAACCTGCATCCGGCCGGCTTTAATTTCTTCCTGGCCGTTGACCGCCTTGATGCCGATTTTAACAAACAATTCATACCTCTGCACGATTTTGGCCTGAATTTCAGTTTAGGTTTCAACCTGGCATTAGGAGAGAAACGTAACGATTGATGAATGACATATCAGTCTTTGAGTTATTTCTCAAAGGCATGGCTATAGGATTTCTGGCAGCAGCCCCGACGGGACCGTCGGGGGTGCTTGTCATTCAGCGTACACTTAACAAAGGCCGGTGGAAAGGATTTCTTACCGGCCTTGGAGTGTCTGTTAGTGATGCCATATATATCATGGTTACCATGATGTGCCTGTCTTTGGTGCTGGGCTATCTGGAGGATCCTACCATTGCTTTGGTGGTCAAACTTGTAGGTTGCGCCCTATTGCTGGTGTTCGGCATCACGACCGTGAGGAACAACCCCCTTGCGGCATCAAAAGAGGTTAAGGTCAAAAAGGATTCTCTTTGGCAGATAATGCTTACCGGATTCGGAGTGGCCATTGTAAATCCTCTTGTGGTCTTTTTCTATATGGGCCTGTTTGCATTCTTCTCACTTCCGGTGGATGATCTCAGTACCGCCGTAAAGATGCAGACATATCTGTTTGTCCTTATGGGCGATGTTTGCTGGTGGCTTACCTTGTCAACTCTGATCAACAAACTGCGTAACCGATTTGATTTGCGTGGCCTGTGGATGATAAACAGGGTGTTGGGCACCATACTGATTGTAGCCGCCGTGGCGTGGTGTACATCAATTTTGATTAAGTTGTAGAATGTTTGTACAGAAAGAACTTAGAGAGAAGAATATTGCCGAATACCTGCTTTATATGTGGCAGGTTGAGGATATGATACGTGCTGTCGGACTGGACAGTGACCGGCTCTATGATGCTGTAATCAAAGGCAGTGGACGCAGTGATGACGAGTGCCGTGAGTGGCGTCAGTGGTATGAAGACCTGATTGAGATGATGCGCACTGAGGGAAAGACCGCTCAGGGGCATCTTCAAATCAATGAAAACGTGCTTATCCTGCTTGAGGATCTGCATCAGCGTCTTTTGGATTCTCATAAGCAAGAGGAGTACAGGGACCTGTACTACAAGGCATTGCCGTTTATCGTAGAGTTCCGAGCCAAGAACCACAGCACTGATAATGAGGAGTTGCGTGACTGCTTCAACCTGCTTTACGGAGTTTGGCTGCTGAAAGTGCAGGGCAAACCTGTAAGTGCTGCAACCGGACAGGCCGTAAAGGCTGTATCGGCTTTCATCGGAAAGCTGGCTCTGCTTTACCGTGAGGACAGGGAAGGCACATTGGTATTAGAATAGTTATGGAAGAGATAGATAGAAGACGTACGTTTGCGATAGTTTCGCATCCCGATGCCGGTAAGACAACTCTTACCGAGAAATTCCTGCTGTTCGGCGGTCAGATTCAGGTGGCCGGAGCGGTCAAGTCAAACAAGATACGCAAGACCGCCACATCAGACTGGATGGACATAGAGAAACAGCGTGGAATCTCTGTCACCACATCGGTCATGGAGTTTGATTATGAAGGTTATAAGATAAACATCCTGGACACTCCGGGTCACCAGGATTTTGCCGAGGATACGTTCCGTACCCTGACTGCTGTTGACAGTGTCATCATAGTGATTGACAGCGCCAAGGGTGTTGAGCTGCAGACCCGCCGTCTTATGGAGGTATGCCGAATGCGCAAGACTCCGGTCATAGTGTTCGTCAACAAGCTGGACCGCGAGGGTAATGACCCCTTTGACCTGCTTGATGAACTTGAGGAGGAGTTGCAGATTCATGTCAGGCCCCTTAGCTGGCCGATAGAGAAAGGCGCACGCTTTAAGGGCGTCTATAACATATATGAGCAGAAACTGGACCTTTTCACCCCCGATAAACAGAAGGTTACCGATAAGGTTGAGGTTGACATTAACAGTTCTGACCTGGAATCTCATGTCGGTGAGCGCGAGGCTGCGAAACTGCGCTCTGATCTGGAGCTGATAGACGGGGTATATGAGCCATTTAACCGACAGCAGTATCTGGACGGTGAGCTTGCTCCGGTATTCTTCGGTTCTGCCTTGAACAACTTTGGCGTGCAGGAACTGCTCAACTGCTTTGTGCAGATTGCACCCAGCCCGCGTCCCACGCAGGCACTGGAGCGTATCGTGGAACCTGAGGACAGCAAGTTTACAGGGTTCATATTCAAGATTACGGCCAATATCGACCCCAACCACCGCTCATCTGTGGCGTTCTGCAAGGTCTGTTCTGGCCGGTTCCAGCGTAACGAGCCGTACTATCATGTTCGTTTGGACAAGACTTTCCGGTTCTCGTCGCCCACCCAGTTCATGGCGCAGCGCAAGAGCACCATCGAAGAGGCCTGGCCGGGCGATATCATCGGTCTGCCTGATACCGGAAACTTTAAGATAGGTGATACCTTGACACAGGGAGAGAAACTTCACTTCAAGGGCCTGCCCAGCTTCTCGCCCGAGATGTTCAAATATATTGAGAACGCCGATCCCATGCGTGCCAAGCAACTGGCCAAAGGTATTGACCAGCTTATGGGTGAGGGCGTGGCCCAGATGTTCGTGAGTCAGTTCAACGGCCGTAAGCTTATAGGTACCGTAGGTCAACTTCAGTTTGAAGTAATCCAGTATCGTCTGGAGCATGAGTATAACGCTCTGTGCCGTTGGGAGCCTGCCAGCCTTTACAAGGCATGCTGGATAGAAAGTGATGATGAGGCCGAGTTGGAGGCGTTCAAGAAGCGCAAGTATCAGTTTATGGCTACAGATATGGAGGGCCGTGACGTCTTCCTGGCCGACAGCGGCTATGTGCTGCAGATGGCCCAGATAGACTTCAAGCACATTAAGTTCCACTTTACAAGTGAGTTCTAGATGAAGGAGTATGTTGAAGATGTAATGAAGGCCGTAGAGGTAATGCGTAATGGTGGCATAATCCTTTATCCCACCGATACAATCTGGGGAATAGGATGTGATGCCTCCAACAGCGCCGCCGTACGCCGCATCTTTGAGCTCAAGCGCCGGAGTGACAGCAAGTCCATGCTGTCGCTCATAGATTCCGATGCCAAACTGGGCTATTACGTACCGGATATCCCCGATGTGGCTTATGACCTTATGGACCTTTCGGAAAAGCCGCTTACCATCATCTATGACAATGTCCGTCATATGGCACCGGAACTCATTGCCGATGATGGCAGTGCCGGCATCCGTGTCACAAAAGAGGAGTTCTCGCGTGAGCTGTGCCGCCGCATGGGTGGGGCAGTGGTCTCCACATCGGCCAATATAAGCGGACAACCGTCGCCGGCCAATTACAGTGAGATATCGGATGAGATACTGAAAGGTGTGGATTATATTGTTGAATACCGTCGCGGGGAGCAGACCCGTTCTGTTGCATCGGGAATAATAAAGCTTGGTTCCGGCGGATTGGTAAAAGTAATCAGGGAATAATGGATAATACAACAGATGAAATAGAACGTCAGACCGAATCATTGCTAAACAGATTCAACCTGTGGCGTAAGGATCATATCAGCGAGCGTCAGTTCATACTGCTGCTCAGCCTGGTCGTAGGCATATTTACCGCCTTTGCCGCGCTGTTGCTCAAGTACCTGATTTCAGTCATTCACGGCTTCATATCAGGGCATCTGTTCATCAGTCAGGAGAACTACAGCCTGCTGGTCTATCCTGTCATAGGTATCCTGGTGTCAGGGCTTTTTATCCGTTACATCGTGCGTGATGACATAGGTCACGGCGTAACCAAGATACTGTACGCCCTCTCCAAGAAGAACGGCCGCATCAAGCCCCATAACATGTACTCATCGGTCATTGCCAGTGCCATAACCATCGGTATGGGTGGTTCGGTGGGTGCAGAGTCTCCTATAGTACTCACCGGTTCGGCCATCGGCTCCAATATCGGCCGTATGTTCAAGATGGAGCACCGCACACTGATGTTGCTTGTGGGCTGCGGCTCGGCAGGCGCTATTGCCGGTATCTTCAAGGCTCCCATAGCCGGTCTTGTGTTTGTGCTGGAGGTGCTCATGTTTGACCTCAGTATGGGCTCGCTTCTGCCGTTGCTGGTGTCATCGGTAACAGCTGCCACCATATCATACGTGTTTACGGGAACGGATTCCATGTTCCACTTTGTGTCGGAGCATGGTTTTGACCTTTCACGCATACCATACGCCTTGCTGTTAGGAGTTGCCTGCGGACTTGTATCACTCTATTTCTCACAGACCATGCACTGGTTCGAAACCTGGTTCAAGCGGTTTGCAAATCCTTGGGTCAGGTTCGTGATAGGAGCCGTTATATTGAGTGTGCTCATATTCCTGTTCCCGTCACTCTTTGGTGAAGGATATGATACCATAGGAATGCTGCTCAATGCAGGAGAGAACCCTGATAAGGTGATGGAAGGCTCCCTGTTTTACGGTGGTAACATACTGCTCTATCTGGGGCTCGTGCTGCTGTTCAAGGTGTTTGCATCCACTGCCACAAATGCAGGCGGAGGATGTGGCGGTATATTTGCACCCAGCCTGTTCCTGGGTTGTCTTACCGGATTCATTTTCGGCACGCTCATGAACCGTCTTTCACCCGGCGCGGACATATCGGTACAGAACTTTGCCCTGTTGGGTATGGCCGGTCTTATGTCCGGTGTTATGTTCGCCCCACTGACAGGCGTTTTCCTTATAGCTGAACTTACCGGCGGCTACTCAATGTTCCTGCCCCTTATGATGGTCTCCGTCATGTCATACCTGACCATAAAGCTGTTCCAGTCACACTCCATATACTCCATGCGTCTGGCACAGAAGGGAGAGCTTATGACCCATCACAAGGACCAGTCTGTCCTTCTGCTCATGAGTATGGACAACCTTATAGAGAAAGAGTTTCTCAAGGTCCGCCCTGATATGGATCTGGGCCAGCTGGTAAACGTGATAGCACGTTCCAAGCGTAACCTGTTCCCTGTGGTTGATGATACGGACTGTCTGGTAGGTGTTGTAAATATGGAGAGCATACGTAACATCATGTTCCGCCAGGAACTGTATCATCGTTTCAATGTCCAGAAACTCATGGAGCTCCCTCCAGCCCGCTTGTCGGTAAAGGATCCTATGGATACCGTAATGAAAAAGTTTGATGAGACCGGCGCGTGGAATCTACCTGTTGAGGATGAGGATGGACGCTATGTGGGTTTTGTTTCCAAGTCAAAGATATTTAATTCATACCGTAATGTCTTACTTGAACTTTCTGAGGAGTGATAGGAAAAAAGAAGATATCCCCAATCTGTTTGATATAATGCCTGAAATGGAGAAAAAAGAGTTGAGGATAGTGTTTATGGGTACTCCGGAATTTGCGGAGTTCATCCTGCGCCGGCTTGTCGATGACCGGTATAATATAGTAGGTGTGGTTACAATGCCGGATAAACCTATGGGGCGTCACGGCAGCGTGCTGCAGAGCAGCCCTGTAAAGAAATACGCCGTGGAGCAGGGCATACCTGTGCTGCAGCCGGAAAGACTTAAAGATCCGTTGTTCATAGAACAGCTTAAGGCTCTTAAGGCAGACCTTCAGATAGTGGTGGCTTTCCGTATGCTCCCTGAGATAGTATGGAGCATGCCCCGCCTGGGCACTTTTAACCTTCACGCCTCGCTGTTACCGCAGTATCGCGGTGCAGCCCCCATAAACTGGGCCATAATAAACGGTGACAAGGAGACAGGTGTTACCACATTCTTCCTCAAGCATGAGATAGACACCGGCGATATAATCCGTCAGGAGCGTATTCCAATCCTGCCCACCGATAACGTTGGCACGCTCCATGACAAGCTGATGGAACTTGGAGCCAGCCTCACGGTAAAGACTCTGGATGATATCATTGCCGGTAACGTCAAGTCCATCCCGCAGTCCGATATTCCAGCTGATGCTTTGCGTCCCGCCCCAAAGATTTTCAAGGAGACCTGCCGCATAGACTGGACTCAGCCTACATCCCGCATAAACGATTTTATCCGTGGCCTATCCCCATATCCTGCAGCCTGGACTGTCCTGCGTACTGCCGAAGGCACTGAGCAGGACTTAAAAATCTACGCAGCAGAACCCGTTGCAGATGCATCCGTACAAAAGCCCGGCACAATAACCTGCGATGGCCGCAAAAACCTGATCGTCTCTACCGCCGACGGAGCCCTCCGCCTTCTTGACGTTCAGCTAGCCGGCAAGAAACGCATGCCCATCTCCGCCTTCCTCTGCGGCTGCACCATATCCGGTTGCTCCTTTATCTGATCTGCAGCTTCCCAACGAGCGGATTTTTCCCTTTGCAGTAGCCGGTTTTTCAGATTGGGGAGCATCAGTGAAGAGGCGTAAGCGTAGAGCCACGAAGGATCCCGTTAAGAACGGCGCATGTCTGACGAACGTTCGACCCCACAGGGGGCGATAAGTTCCTATGTTTGAAATCCCAAAGAAATGTACAGCTCCTGCGTATGCAGGCGGATGGACGCTCTCGGGGGTTTCGACCCCCGCCGCTGTGGCA
>CADCBO010000017.1 GCA_902799685.1 uncultured Bacteroidales bacterium | reverse complement strand
CTCAGGCATCATCCGTGACGGCAGGGACCGCCCCGCAATGGAGTGGTTGCGCACCTACATGAAATCGGAGGCTGCCAGGACAGCCAAAAGTCCGTTCCCCGGAATGAAGAAGGAGGCATCGGTCTATGTCAAGCCGGCATCCATAACCGTAACCAAGGGTGAATTGGTGCCTATCACAGTAAGGGCAAGCATGAGGACCAAGTCAATAGACTATATTGAGCTGTATGTCAACGATGACCTGATAGCCACATTGACCGAATCACCCTATGTGACGGAATACGTACCTGTAACAACCGGCAAGTACAACCTGAGGGCTGTGGTTTATGCCGATGACGGTACCACATACGAACGTCTGTCCGGTTTTACAGCCTATAATCCGCGTATGCCCCATAAGACGATAGAGCTGCCGGGTACCATACAGGCCGAAGATTTTGACGAAGGCCCCGAGGGCATAGCATATCATGATTCTGATGCCAACGCCGACGGTGATGGCAACAGTTACCGTTCTGACGGTACAGGAGTAGATATTGTGACAGGCAATGGCGGTCACGCCATTGGCTATACCTCAAACGGCGAATGGCTTGAATATACGGTGAATGTTAAGGAGGCCGGCGTTTATACTTACACGGCATACGCATCATCGGGCACCACAGGTTCATCATTCAGTATTTCACTGAATGATAATGATAACCTTACGGATCTGACAGGAACCATATCGGTGCCTCAGACGGGAAGCAGCGACTGGAGTACATATACCACTATCACCGGCCGTTTCAAGGCAGCTCTCAATGAGGGCAGGAACATAATACGTCTGAGCATAACCGGCAGCAACTGCAACATAGACAAGATAGTGCTGGACAGGATAGATTACAATGAGAATATAAAGTTGAGCATTAGTTCCGATCCTGTCATTGTGAACGGAAACACCACAATAAGAGTGGATGTAAATGACGATGTGGTTTCAATTGCCAACGTAAAGCTGTATCAGGGAGCCACATTGCTCAAGACTTTCACTCAGGCGCCTTATGAGTATGTGTTCAAACCTTCCAGGAGAGGAAACTATTCCTTTCAGGCCGTTGCCACCGACGTTGTCGGCGGTCAATCCGACATAGTAACTTACAGCCTTAAGGTGAGTGAGCCGTTCAGCGGCAGTGCGATTGTGATTCCGGGAACCATCCAGATAGAGGATTTTGACAGGGGCGGCGAAGGAGTGGCTTTCCACGATTCGGACTCCGACGACGAGGGCGATGCCGATTACCGTACAGACAACGGTGGCGTTGACCTTAAGGCCCGTAACGGCGGAATAGTGATAGGCAATACCGCCGATGGCGAGTGGCTTGAATATACCGTCAATGTACTTTCTGCAGGTAATTACAAGTATTCTGTGGTAGCAAGTTCGGGCGTATCGAACAGCGGATTCCAGATTGGCATAGTGAACAACGGCGTAAACAATATCTGCAAGGTCAATATTCCGCAGACAGGCGATAACAGCTGGAGCAACTATCAGTCTGTAACAGGTGACCTGGGTTATCTTGATGCAGGGCTCCAGATACTTCGCGTTACCATAGACGGTGCGTACTGCAATATAGACAGGATTGAACTTACCCTTGACCCGAATGCGGTAAGTTACATCACTCCCGATGACAGGAACGCCAATGGTACCCGCTACAATCTGGGCGGTTCCATAGTAGGCGATGACTATAAAGGCATCGTCATAATAAACGGCAAGAAGATACTGAATAACCAATTAAAGTAAAGAGAATATGACTATCAAAGACTTACAGCCCAAAATCGTATGGGATAACTTTTACGGGATTACCCGTCAGCCGCGTCCGTCCAAGCATGAGGAGAAGATCCGTGCATGGCTTCTGGACTGGGCAAAACAGCGTAACATAGAGGCTTTTGCCGACGAGACCGGCAATGTGATCATGCGTAAGCCCGCCACTCCGGGTATGGAGAACCTTAAGGGCGTTATCATGCAGGGACACATGGATATGGTTCCGCAGAAGAACGCCGATGTGAAGCATGACTTTGAAAAGGATCCCATTGAGACCTGGGTTGATGGTGAGTGGCTCAAGGCTAAAGGTACCACTCTTGGTGCCGATAACGGTCTGGGCGTAGCTCTGGCTCTGTCAGTGCTGGAATCAAAGGATATCAAGCACGGTCCGCTGGAGCTGCTGGTTACATACGATGAGGAGACTGGTATGACCGGTGCAAATCTCCTTAAGCCGGGTGTTCTCAAGGGCGATATCCTGCTCAATCTTGACTCAGAGACCGAGGGTGAGCTCTATATCGGTTGTGCAGGTGGCCTGGATGTATCAATTCTGGGCAAGTATGACCGTAAGCCGGAGCCCAAGGGCTGGCTCTGCTACAGCCTTGCTGTAAAGGGCTTCCAGGGTGGTCACTCAGGTATGGATATCATCCTGTGTCGTGCCAACGCCAACAAGGTGGGCGCACGCGTTATGTACGCCCTGCTCACCAAGGCCGATGTCAAGCTGATAGACATGGAGGGTGGCACCCTGCGCAACGCTATACCGCGTGAGTGCTTTGCAACCGTTTATGTTGATCCCGCCAAGCTGGAAATTGCCAAGAAGGTTGTGGCCGATGTGTTTGCCGAGGTTAAGGCAGAGTATGCCGCCACTGATCCGGGCTGCAACTACGTATTTGAGCCATATAAGTGCGCTCCGGGTGAGACCTGTGATCCCGATGAGTGCCTCTATGTGGAGGAGGGTACAGCCCTGCGTTTCATTGAGACCATCCTGGCATGCCCCGATGGCGTGGAGCGCATGAGCGACCAGATGCCGGGCCTGGTGGAGACATCGAACAACATGGCCATGGTCAAGATTTACAAGGGTGAGTTCTTTATCGTGAACCTGCTGCGCAGCTCAGTTGATACCGCCAAGGAACTGTTGGCACTGCGTATGCAAAGCCTTGGTGATCTTGCCGGTTGCAAGGTTGAACTTGCTGGAGGTTATTCGGGCTGGGCACCAAACGCCGCATCTCCCATTCTGCACGTAATGAAGACAGAGTACAAGAAGATGTTCGGCACCGAGCCCAAGGTTATGGCTATTCATGCCGGCCTGGAGTGCGGTATCCTGAGCGGAGCATATCCCCACTGGGATATGGTATCATTCGGCCCCACACTCATGAGCCCCCATTCACCCGATGAGCGCTGCTACATCCCGTCGGTTCAGAAAGTCTGGGATTACCTTAAGGCTGTTCTTGCAGCGATTCCTGCCAAATGAGCATAAAACAGGATAACCTATAAGTGAAATAAACCCCGGAAGTTTTCTAAAGGCTTCCGGGGTTTATTGTCTGTCAGTTGCGGATAAGGCCGGTACGATAGGCCTGAAGCAAGGCTTTGAGGTCTTCTACGCGGGCCATAAGGCGCTTGCCCTTGTCCGTATCGCGTACCAGAATCTGCTTATCGGTATATTCCACAACCTGGGTCGCGGCGATGACATCCATGCCCTGGGCAACTGATTGGTGAATAGACTCGAACGGACGGTGCTGCACCAGGCGCATTCCGTGAGAGTTGTAGATCAGTGTGTAGCCGGCTATGCCTGTCTGCTGGTGATAGACCTTTGAGAATCCGCCGTCAATAACCAGCAGGCGGCCTTCAGCCTTGATGGGGCTCTCTCCACTTGCAGCCTTTACGGGAATATGTCCGTTTATGATGTGGGCGTGCTCCATATCGGTGATACCGAACTCCTGCAGTATCATCTCGCAGATGTCACGACGGTTTTTAAGGCGGTAATAGTTGCCCTTCTCCTCAACGTGGGTAGTTGGGTCAGCTATGAAATAACGCTCAAAAGTGGCCATGCTCTTCTTGTCGAAAGGAGGTGATACCGGGCCGCACCACAGGTACCAGAACAGGTCTTTGCCGTAATCTTTCAGTTCATCATCACTTGTGGAGAAATATGCGGTACGCACCAGCTTCTCAATTGTATCAAATAGTTCACGGCCTTTGTACTCCACACCTTGAATCTCCAATGATGCAAACGTGCCGTCATCATTAAGCGGTACGCTGCCGTGGTAGAGCAGGTTGTTGTTGTGAACCAGGTACAGTGAGCCGTGTGCAAAGAGGCACTCCATGTGGCGTGCCAACGCTTTGCTGTTTGTGAAACTGTGTACCAGGCGTGATATTACGTTCTGTTCGGCAGGTGTAAGCCTGAACGGATGGGATGGGTCAACAGTAGGGAGGTTGGTATCAAGCAGCTTGTACTCCTTACCGTTACATATAACTGTGCCTTTCTTGAAATCAATCTTGTCAAGCAGGTTGCGGTGCTCCATCCTGAATTCCGGATGACGCGCTATGACCGCAGCCTCAATCTTGAATTGGATTATGGCTATTGCCTTGTGCATCTGTGACAGAAGGCGTATCTGCGGAATGTCCTCGGCCGGTGTCTGGTCTGATTTGACAGGACGGAACAGTGCGCAGTCATCATCGGCATACGTTTCCATTGCAAAAGTTGCAAGCGGCAGCAGGTTTATGCCGTAGCCGTCTTCAAGAGTGCTCATATCGGCGTATTTTATGCTGTTGCGGATTACGTTGGCCACACAGGCCTCACTGCCGGTGGCAGCTCCCATCCAGACAACATCATGATTGCCCCACTGAATGTCAAAGTCGCGGTAATTGCAGAGCATATCCATTATGCGGTGCGCGCCCGGGCCGCGGTCATATATATCACCTATTATATGCAGCTGGTCTATGACAAGATTACGTGTGACATCGGCAATGGCAATTATGAAATGGCTTGCACGGCCGGTTGATATGATGGTATCTACAATGGCTTGTACGTAATTATGCTTGGAGAGGAAAGTGCCGCGGGTCTCATGCATCAGCTCCTCAATAATGTATGCGTAGTCTTTGGGCAGGGCCTTGCGCACCTTGGAACGGGTATAGCGTGACGATACGCGGGTGAGTACCGCAATCATCTGCATCAGAGTGACTTTGTACCACTCGTCAAGGTTGCTGCTCTCGGCCTTGATAACACGCAGTTTTGCCTCCGGGTAACTGATAAGAGCGCTCAGGCTGCGCTTATCCTCCACGCTTAGGTCATCGCCGAACACCGCCTCTATCTTCTGCTGTATCACGCCCGATGCGGAGCGCAATACGTAATCAAACGCATCATACTCACCGTGAATATCGGTCACAAAATGTTCGGTTCCCTTGGGCAGGTTAAGTATTGCCTCAAGGTTTATGATCTCAGTCGATGCCGCCGCGATAGAGGGAAAACTCTTGGCCAGCAACTGCAGATATTCTATGCTTCGCTCCATAGTCCTGATTTTTATGCAAAAGTAAGAAAAAAGTACAACTTTTTTTATGGATGCACCGGGCGGACGTAGTAGGAGTTTGTGCGGTTGGGTTCTTGAATCAGGTAGTGCACTTTCTTTCTTTTGCCACTGCCATCACTGACACTCGTAGCACTCTCAGTAATGTACAGTGACGCACACCTTGTGTATTCCTTGCTCCAATCCATTGCAATGTCACCGCACATATAATTGGCGTAGCTGTTTCTGTAAGGCAGGAAAATGCTCCGGTCAGTGAAACCCTCTTTGCGACTGGTGACTCTCCAGCCTTTTATGCCGCCGGATTCATCCATCGCCCAATCACAACTGTCAATAAGCTCCTGCATCTCCTGCCTTGAAGGGAGACGCCAATCACCACCCCAATTGAATGATGCCACATCGGCCGTATCAGCATCAATATCGTATCTTTGGCGGTTTACATATTCGTGAATATCAATTACAGGCTTACCCCACTGATGCGTGTCACCGTAAACATTCTCCGCTGTAGATCCCACATTGACGGTTGCCCACTTTACGCTCAGTCCCAGATCAACATACTGATAGTCCGATTGGCCCGATCCCGGCTTGACAACCGTAACATTGCAGGATGCACTTGCACCCCCGTATGATGCCGTAATGCTGCACTTTCCGGCCGATACAGCTGTAATCACGCCATCCGTCACAGTTGCCACACGGGCATCGGACGATACCCATTCTATCATAGTGTTGTCAGCCACCATACCCGGCTGAGCCAATGCGTATTCAACACGGGCCTCACCCGGCTCCAGGCAAACATTTTCATCAAAGATCATAATGGAAGGCTCTACGGTCATATCGCCTGGGCGGTAATCGCGCACCAGTCTTACCGGCAACAACGGACTACGCTTCATGTCGTATTCAAAATCACCCGGCTCTGATCCATCGGCGGTCATCCGGAAATAATATGAATATTCAAAGTCTTCTCCAAACACATCCGTAAGATCCTCAAGATCCATAAAAGTCACAATATTCCGGTCCTCATATCCTTGCATCTCGCTGAATCTCCAGCCGAATAAACACTCCATTCCCAGGCTGTCAGCCATTTTTACATTATATCTCCAGTTGGAACGGGTCTCATGCTGCAGTTCCTCATATTCAGTATATGTGGGAAGCCTCCACCCCTTCTCCAGCAGCCACTCAAACGGTGCCGTCTCCCCCTTATGGAACAAACCTCCCAGCTCATACGGGGTTAAAGCGCCCACATTGACCGATGACCACAGCACGCTCAGTCCCAGATCCACGGCTTCAGGCTCTACAAATGTCACGTTTATCCTGCATACTGCTTCCAACTGGCCCAAACGCGCCGTCACGCAGCAGGAACCGGCACACATTGCAGTAACCACACCGGTTTCTGAAACCGTTGCAACCGCAGGGTCCGATGTCTCCCAGCTAAATAATCCACCTCCCACGGGATGCTGCGGAGCGGTAATGACCTTCATGATTTTCATTCCGCCTACAGCCATATCAATATCACCGCCAAGGCTGATGGATTTCAGGTCGTTCTCCTCAAGGCTGCGGACAGGACGTATAGTCATACCCAGACATCTGTTTGAAAACATGTTGAGCGGAATATCCTTGGTATCATCAACCTTGAACATCTCGCAGTTGTAGGCGCTTGCCCCATTCAGGCTTGAAGTCCAGAACTGAACATTATTGCCCCTTTCAAGCGGCTCATTGCCATCCATGCTTCCCGATGCAGGCAGAAATATGTACTGGTCCTCAATTCCATCGGCCTTTGAGTAAACCTTGGCGCCATATACGCCGTTGACGGTGGTCCACTCCCAGGTGCAGTACGCTATCAGCTCCTCCATCTCCTTTTTGGTGGGCATACGCCAGCCGTTACCCCAATTTACGGCTGCTGCATCATCGCCGGGCGCAAGAACTTTCCGGCCATCATACGTGGGACAAAACTCCCTGGACTCATATTTGGTATATGAATTCCCGTTTCCGTATTTGTAGTTGCCTGAACTGAAGAATTCCTTGCTCTCCACCTCGGCCCAGGCATAGTATGTGCCGTAATCATATGGTTTGCGTGCACCTACGTTCGTGGTTGCCCATCGGACCGACAGGCCCAGGTCAACACTTTCATGCCTGTCACGTGTATTCTTTGCGGCGGCACTGACTGCAATACCGCACAGCAATAATAATAAGGTGCGTTTCATTTTTGTTCCATTCTGTCAAAGTCCAACCATCCCTTCTTAGTAGTCCTTATCTGGCATTTTGGAAAACGCTCGTGCAGGGCCTTGGCCTCATCAACCGTCATGTCACCCTCTATAGCGAATGAACCTATTTTCATCTTATCCATCCATTCAGGTATAACAACCTTGCCCATGAATACCAGATGCAGATTGTCAAGACGGTGTATCTTACGGAATATCTCAGGCACCTGCTTTACCCTGATATACAGGCCGTCATAACCGTTTTCTGACTTATCCATAATCTCTTCTATCAGCTGTTCCTCGGTCTTGGCCACACGCACGAACCAGCCCAGTTTGGGAGTGAATGCGTATGTCTCAGGGTTCTGTTCCATGCCTGCTATGCCTGACCACAGTTCCATCTCGGTAGTTACTTGTTCTCCGGTAAAAGGATCCACCTTGATATACTTGAATTCAGTTCTCACCATCTCAGGCAGCATGTTATGGCCGGCAGTCACCTTCTCAGGCGTACGGCCATTCTTGTCAAAAGGCAGGAACTTAAGGAACCAACCGTCAAACTTGGTGGGAGTATCCATGCTGCAGCCTCCACCACGGACATCGCCCGGACGGTATTTCTTGACTATATTCATCCAGAACTTACGGTCGGGACGGCCCTTTGATGCATTGATGAACTCCTTGAGTATCGGCTCCAGATCATCAACCCACCATCCCAATCCGTATTCCCTCAGGCGGAGCGTCTTGTCCAGGACCTTCTGCCAATCATCAGGGGTGCCTTTAAGGGTTATGTCCGGAATTCCGCAGGCCGCATACATTATGATGTATTCAAAATAAGCCTTGACGCCCTCCATTAGAGTAGCCCTTGATACGGTGCGTTCAGTGACACCCGTGGTAGTGAAATCGGCCTCCATGAGATCTGCTATTCCGTTCAGCGTATTTGCCCGGATTTGATCCGCAAACACACCTATTATACTGTCCCAATCAACCGGCTGTGTGAGAATGTCCACGCTGGACTCAACAATAAGACTCATCTTATCCTCATGCTCCACTATAAGATGGCGCATTTCTTCAGGATTGTCATTTATATAATGTGCAAATCCCTGACTTATCAGTATCCAGATGACATCGGGCGTAAGAACCACCGGCCGATGATTGGAAAAGGCATCAATCATTCCCTTAAAGAAGGGGTTGTTCATAAAGCCGCACAGGGTATCATTGGCATAACTGGATGCTATGACCCTTTCATCATCACTGTTTATTCCTTTGTCCCTAAGGATACTGCTGATATTGCTGCGGCCAGGGTATGCCCAGTACAGATTCTCCGGCTTGGGCAAATCCAGATCCACACGGAATGTTACGGAGCCCGGCTCCTTACTTATCACATCCTTTTTCTTACCTGCCCATGCCTCTGAGTTCATGAGCAATGCCACCGTGGCAAAAATCAATACAAATCGTTTCATATCGTTTGGTTTTTGCTGCAAATATCAGCATCGGCCGCCTGCGCACCAAGAAAAAAGCGTTGCAAACCCGTTGCATTTTATTGCAACGTTTCTGCAACGCGCTTTTACGTAGCAAAATAAAAGGAGGATTGGGACTATAGGACTCCCTTCGAAGAAGGAAGACTGTAGTTCCGGATGTCGCGGCGGACGGCGGCTTTCAGGGCGCGGGCAAAGGCTTTGAAGATGGCCTCGATCTTGTGATGCTCGTTGTCACCCTGGGCCTGAATGTTGAGGTTCATGGCGGCGGCGTCAGAGAGTGATTTGAAGAAATGCAGGAACATCTCAGTGGGCATGTCACCAACCTTCTCCCTATGGAACTCAGCGTTCCAGACAAGCCAGCTGCGGCCTCCAAAGTCAAGGACTACCTGAGCCATGCAGTCGTCCATGGGTAGGGCGTAGCCGTAGCGTTCTATGCCGCGCTTGTCGCCCAGAGCCTTGCGTATGCACTCTCCCAGCACGATACCTGTATCCTCAATTGTGTGGTGTTCATCGACATTCAGGTCACCCTTTACCTTGATGGTCAGGTCCATACCTCCGTGACGGCCAATCTGCTCCAGCATGTGGTCAAAGAATCCAAGGCCGGTGCTGATGTCGCATTTGCCTGAGCCGTCTATGTTGAGCTCAACCAGTATGTCAGTCTCTTTTGTGGCGCGGTGGGCTGATGCACGGCGCTCGCCTGCAAAGATGAATTCAGCAACCTTCCACCAGTTACGGCTGGCAAAGGCACATACGGCTTGCAAATCAGCGGGCAGGGAATCAGCGCTGTCCTGTAGCAGGACGGCACGGCAACCAAGGTTGCGGGCCAGCTCCACGTCTGTAGCGCGGTCACCTATTACGTAGCTGGTGTTGAGGTCGTACTCATCGGTCATATATTTGCCGAACATGCCGGTACCAGGCTTACGCGTGGGGGCATTGTCTTCCGGAAAATGCGGGTCTATGAGTATGTCATCGAATGATACTCCTTCACCTTTCAATGTATTGAGAATGAAGTTGTGAGTGGGGTAGAAGTCCTTTTCAGGGTATGACGGGGTGCCCAAACCGTCCTGGTTGCTGGCCATTACGAACTCAAAGTCTGTGTGTTCCTTAAGGAATGACAGGCTTTTGAATACTCCAGGCACGAACTCAAGCTTTTCAAAGCTGTCAAGCTGTTCGTCGGACGGCTCAACTATGATTGTTCCGTCGCGGTCAATGAATAGGACTCTCTTTTTCATTTTTTTGTTAACGATGCGAAGTTGGTTAATTCCTGATATTACATGAATAATCTGTACTTAGAAACCTAACATTACAGAAGGAGGAATGTTGAGTATAGAACATAGCATACGGGCTATCTTGAGCGTAGGTTCTGCGCGGCCGGATACATAATCACTTATACGTGAAGGGCTTACACCTATCTCTGTGGCAAGCTGTTTCTGGCTCATGTTCTTTTCATCCAATGAGGTCTGGATGAGTTGTGATATACTGGGCTTACTTATAGGATAGTGCTCTTTCTCATATTCTATTACAACATCCGATACCATAGTAAGTTCTACGGCATTACGGTCATTGGCTGGAGTGTTGTCGTCAACAAGCGGAAGAAGTTCCTCTATTCTGGCTTGCGCGAATTCATATTGTTCTTTGGTGATATTCTTCATATGACTTATCCTTTTTATATTATATTGTTGAAACGTCGATTTTTTCATATTCGTCATGTGTTCCCACAAAACGTATGAAAATGTGGCTGATAGTAAATTTGACAACTACCACAAGACGGTATTTGTTGCCTTTGATATTGAACACGTAATGCTGATTGCCTACATAATCTGTTGATGGGAAATCTACTTTTATCTCTGACAGATTATGCCACTGTGCATTTTCGGCGATATCATACCATCTTTCCAATGCCGCTTGTGAGTCTTTGTGCCCTTCTGAACTATAGAACTCAACCAATCGCCTATGTGATACAATTCTCATACTGACCGCAAATGTATTATTATATTTTGAAATACAATAATTTTTGCGCTTAAAATGTTGAAATATGGAATTATTACACTTTCTTCAGTGCGTCAAGAAGGGCATTGTTTTCAGGGGCAGTGCCTATCGTTACGCGTAGGCTGTTGCCGCACAGAGCTATCTTGCTGCGGTTGCGGACTATGATTCCACAGTCAACAAGGTAGTTGTAGGTGGCGGTGGCATCCTTTACGCGTGCCAGGAAGAAATTGGCATCGGACGGATAGACCTTAATGGTGCAATTCAGTTTTCTGAATTCATCCATCAGGCGGGTGCGCTCTTTCAGGATGGAATCAACCCAATTCTTTACCCGGTCATGCTGCATCACCTCTTCTATGGCGCGCTGCTGCGTGAGCATGTTTATGTTATATGGGTATTTGACTTTGTTCATTATACCTATTATCTCCGGCTGCGCGAACGCCATTCCTAAACGGATTCCGGCCATTCCCCATGCTTTGGAGAAGGTCTGTAGTACGATCAGATTGGGGCGGGACTCCAACTGCCTGAGATATGAGGGTACGCCTGCAAAGTCAATGTAGGCCTCATCAACAATTACAATACCGTCAAAACTGTCAAGTACTTTGTCAATGACACTGCGGTCAATGTTGTTGCCGCTGGGGTTGTTGGGTGAACAGAAGAATATCAGCTTTGTGTTGGCGTCAACGGCTGCAAGCAGTTTGTCAGCATCGGGCTGGAAGTTCTCATCCATAAGCACACGGCGGTACTCCACGTCGTTGATATCGGCACACACTCCGTACATTCCGTAGGTGGGCTCGATGGCTACGGCATTGTCTATACCCGGGCGGCAGAATATGCGGTACATCAGGTCAATGGCCTCATCGCTGCCGTTGCCAAAGAAAATGCTGTCTGCAGGAACGCCCTTGATTACCGATATGCGCTGCTTGAGCTCGCGCTGCAACGGGTCAGGGTAACGGTTCACCGGGTCGTTGTAGGGGTTCTCATTGGCATCCAGGAACACCTTGGCATCCTTGCCCTGATATTCGTCACGGGCCGATGTGTACGGACTCAACGACCATATATTGGGTCTAACCAGCTCTTCAAGCTTTTTCATATCTCAATTATGTCACTTCGTTCCATGATTCTTGTCGCGACTCGGGATAGAAAGTAAAATTTCTCTCCTCTCGCTGCTCCAAGAATTCTCAATTTTCAATTCTCAATTTCCACAAGGCGGATGCTTACTGCGTTCTTGTGTGCATCCAGATACTCGCCGGCAGCCATAGTCTCGATTACGGGACCAAGTGCTTTGAGACCCTCGCGTGAGAGCTCCTGGAATGTTATCTTGCGCATGAAACTGTCAATGTTTACGCCTGAATACGCCTTGGCATAGCCGCTTGTGGGCAGAGTGTGGTTGGTACCAGATGCATAATCGCCTGCACTCTCTGGTGACCATGGGCCGATGAACACGCTGCCTGCGTTGACTACGCGCTCGGCAAGTTCAGAGGCGTTCTGAGTCTGGATAATCAGGTGCTCTGGAGCATACTCATTGGTCATCTCAATGATCTCATCATCGTTCTTGAGCAGAAGCATACGACTGTTGCCGAGTGCAGCCTCTGCAATCTCGTTGCGGGGAAGCAGGGCAACCTGGCGGTCAACCTCGGCCTGAACCTTGTTAATGAGGTCTGCAGATGTGGTAACCAGCAGCACCTGGCTGTCGCGTCCGTGCTCGGCCTGTGAAAGCAAATCGGCTGCCACGAAAGCGGGATTGGCCTGTGCATCGGCTATAACCTCAACTTCCGACGGGCCGGCGGGCATATCTATTGCCACATCCTTGAGTGAAACTATCTGCTTGGCAGCGGTAACGTATGGGTTTCCGGGGCCGAATATCTTGGATACCTTGGGTACACTCTCGGTGCCGTATGCCAAGGCGGCAATTGCCTGTGATCCGCCCAGTTTGAAGAAGCGGTTTACGCCAGCCACTTGTGCGGCGTAGAGTATGGCGGGGTTGACCTTTCCGTCACGTCCGGGAGGAGTGCATAGAACAATCTCCGTGCAGCCTGCGGTACGGGCGGGGATGGCAAGCATCAGGACGGTCGAGAATAGAGGAGCTGTGCCGCCGGGGATGTAAAGACCTACCTTTGTGATGGGTACTGCTTTCTGCCAGCAGGTTACGCCCGGAGTAGTCTCAACCTTGCTCAGTGATGGTAGCTGTGCGGTGTGGAACTTGCGGATGTTCACGGCGGCGCGGTCAATTGCATCACGCAATTCCAACGGTACAAGTGCTGCGGCTTCATCAAGCTCGGCCTGACTTACTGCCAGTGAGTGAAGCTGTACCTTGTCAAATTGCAGCTCATAATCCTTTAGTGCTTGGTCACCGCCTTTGCGCACAGTGTCAAGCACAGCCTGGACACGCTCGTAGAGACCCTCCACGCTCAGCGCGGGACGGCTCAACAACTGCTTCCACTCAGCCTTGCTCAATTATGTCACTTCGTTCCATGATTCTTGTCGCGACTCGGGATAGAAAGTAAACTTTCTCTCCTCTCGCTGCTCCAAGAATTCTCAATTTTCAATTCTCAATTATTAGAGAATCATCTTTTCAATGGGAAGAACTAATATGCCTTCAGCACCGGCAGCCTTGAGCTTGCCTATGATTTCCCAGAAACGTTTCTCATCCAGTACAGTGTGAACTGAACTCCAGCCCTTGGTTGCCAGTGGCATCACTGTGGGGCTCTTGATGCCGGGGAGCTCGGCCAGGACCTCACTCATACGGTCATCAGGTACGTTCATCATTATGTATTTCTTGCCCTGGGCGGCCTTGACTGCATCAAAGCGGAACAGCAGCTCCTCAAGTATGGCTTTCTTTTCCGAATCCATTTTGGGGTTGCCAATAAGAAGTGCTTCGGATTGCATCACAACGTCAACTTCGCGAAGGTTGTTGCTTACCAGCGTGGAGCCTGAACTTACAATGTCAAATATCGCATCGGCCAGACCTATTCCGGGGGCGATTTCTACTGAGCCTGTAATTACGTGAGTCTCAGCCTTTATGCCTTTCTGCTTGAGAAATGCTTTGAGGATTCCGGGGTAGGAGGTGGCTATCTTCTTGCCGTTGAACCACTCAACGCCAGGATATTCAACAGCTTTGGGTATAGCAAGCGACAGGCGGCAACGGCTGAATCCCAGACGCTTGATAACATCGGCCTTTTCGGCACGCTCCACAAACTCGTTTTCACCTACAATGCCTACATCGGCCACACCGCCGGCCACAGACTGGGGTATGTCATCGTCACGCAGGAACAGGACCTCGACGGGGAAGTTTCCGGCCTGGACCAGAAGAGTTCTCTTGGATACTCCTAGGCTGATGCCTGACTCCTGGAGCAGCGCCATTGTCTCGTCATAGAGGCGCCCTTTGGATTGTACTGCTATTCTCAACATTTTATTTTGTTTTTAATCATTTCAACAAAAAGAGGCTCACCGTGTATCGGCAAGCCTCTTGTATAAATATACGCCATTCATAGCCTACCGATTAGGATCTGCAGGTATGGTGATGGTGATATGTTGCTGTTCTATTCATTTCGACTGCAAAAATACTCTCTTTGTTTTGTATATGCAACAATTGGGCGTGTTTTTTTGAATTTTATTAATTTTATAAATAGGTGAAAATAAACTAATTGCAGTTTGTATTTTGGAAGATTGATAATAATGCAGTAAATTTGCAGCCTGAAAGAACACTTTTGTCGCCCGATGACGCGACGTTTGCAATGGTAGAGACAAAATACAACGGGCCAGAAATGAATGCAAGGAAACTTACAGTCCTGCTTCTTGCCGCAGCCTTGCTATTGATACTTTTCCTTTCCAGGACAAGGTGTGGCAATCATCAGCCTGAAGCACCTGTTGAGGAAGCTCCGTTCCAAGAGCAGTTCCTTTACATTTCCCCTTATGATTCCCTTTTCCGTCTCTATGCAGACAGCGTATGTGACTGGAAAATGCTGGCTGCCATTGCCTACGTGGAGTCCAAGTTTGACACTGCGGCACATTCATACCGGGGGGCGCAGGGGCTTATGCAGATAATGCCGTCCACATACCGTCACACCTTGGCCAAGATGGGTGTTCCCGACACAATGGCACAGAATGTTGAACTGGATGTGATGGTGGCGGTTAATTATATCGGCCAGTTGAACAGTCTGTTCACTTTCATTAATGAGAAAGAGAGGATAAACTATATCCTGGGCAGTTACAACGGCGGTTCAAACCATATATTTGACGCAATGAGGGTAGCACGCAAACAAGGTGTGAACCGTTACAGCTGGAGCAGTCTTACACCTGTTCTGGTTTCGTTGTCCGACCCGGATGTCTATACCGACAGCATTTGCCGGTATGGTTTTTTCGATGCAACCGAGACGTTGAACTATGTCAGATGTGTTACCCGAAAATACAATGAATACAAGAGTCAGGACCTTCTGTTCCGGGCTTTTGAGAAATTAGCAGATAACAATAAGAATAAATGAGGTATATCATAACTATAGACCAGCGCACTTCATCATCAAAGGCGCTGTTGTTTGACGACAAGCTTAATCTGATCGATCACAGGATAATTCCCCATAAGGTTAACCATCCCAAGGAAGACTGGGCTGAAGCTGATGCAGAGGAGATATATGACAATACCGTAGCTGCAATAAAGCAGCTGGACCTTCCTAAGGACGCTGACGCAACATTCTCCATTTCGCTGGTAAACCAGCGTGAGACGGTTGTGGTATGGGACAGGAATACAGGTAAGCCTGTCTATCCGGCCGTTTTGTGGCAGTGTCGCCGTGGCGCAGCATTCTGCCAGGAACTGATAGACAAGGGTTACGAGGCTACAATTAAGGAGCGTACCGGACTTCTCCCGGACACCTATTTTTCTGCCAGCGGTGTGAAATGGATATTGGACAACATACCAAGCGTAAGGGAGCGTGCCGAGAATGGCGATATCCTGCTTGGCACTATTGATACATGGCTCATATGGAAACTTACCGGTGGCAAGGAGCATGTAACTGACTATTCCAATGCTTCACGTACACTGTTGTTCAATATCAATACTTTGGAGTGGGATCCTGATATCCTGAGGGTGTTTACCATTCCGGCAAGTATGCTGCCGGAGACAAAGCCATCGGACAGCGTGTTTGGCGAGACTGATCTGGAGGGCCTTCTGCCTCATCCTGTTCAGATAGCCGGTGTGTTGGGAAATTCGCACGGTGCCCTGGTAGGACAACTCTGTTTTGAGCCTGGTGAGGGCAAGGCTACCTATGGTACCGGCTCATCGGTAATGTTCAATATTGGCGAGAGTCCCGTTCCGGCACCAAATGGTATGGTCTGTTCTGTAGGATTCTCTCTGTTTGACCATAACTATTACGTTCTTGAAGGACATGTGCATTCATCGGGAGCAGTCCTTGACTGGATTACCGATAACCTTCGTCTGGTGGATTCGAACGAAGACACTCAGACTCTTGCGCAGAGCGTGCCCAACAACGGCGGTGTCTATTTTGTGCCGGCATTCAACGGATTGGGTTCTCCCTGGTGGGTACCTGATGCCAAGGCAATGATAACCGGGTTGACCATGCAGACTACCCGTGCCCATGTTGTAAGGGCCGCTCTTGAATCAATAGCATATCAGGTTGCCGATGTGGTGGAACTGGCCATGCGCGACCTCTCTACACCGCTTCGTGAACTCTGCATAGACGGTGAGTCTGCCAAGAATGACTTCCTGATGCAGTTTCAGGCTGATATCCTGGGATTCCCGGTCAAGAGGCTTGGACTGGAGGAAGCTTCCGGCTTAGGTTCCGCAATACTGAACTGCTGCGCTTGCGGTATCTACACATCCGTACAGGAAATAAAGGAGCTACGCAAGATCAGTGAGATCTGTCTGCCGGAGATGAAGCCGGAGGAACGTATCCGCAATCGCCAGGGGTGGCTGCAGGCCGTGCATGCTGTTATGCTCAGCGCCAAGCATAATTGAGTATTCTCAATTCAAAAAGGCTTTGGCGATAGCCTTCTTGTCCTCATTCTCCTTAATGGATTGGCGTTTGTCATACTGGTGCTTGCCTTTGGCAAGAGCTATTACCAGTTTAGCCAGGCCCGTGTCATTTATAAAGAGTCGGGTGGGGATGATGGTAAAGCCTGGGTTCTTGCTTTCGGCGGCAAGTTTGCGCAGTTCCTTCCTGGTAAGCAGAAGCTTGCGGTCACGCTTGGCCTCATGGTTGTTGTATGAGCCGTAGAAATATTGCGCCACATGCATTCCCTTTACCCACAGTTCGCCGTTTATGAAGGTGCAGTAGGTGTCGGCCAGACTGGCCTTGGAATCACGTATTGATTTGATTTCCGTACCGGTGAGCACAATTCCGGCAGTCCATGTTTCAATCAGTTCATAGTCAAACGTGGCACGTTTGTTCTTTATGTTGACGCTTTTTGAAGCGGTGCGCTTGGCCATCGGTAATCAGAAATCAAACGGGATGGAGACTGAAACGGCAGCCCTTGGTATGGGGAAATATTTTCTTTCTTTGATTCCGTTTGAGGTGTTCCATATCTGACGCAGTGTATCGGCAGCAAGAATCTGGACCGTGATGGAATCTTTTCCGGCGTTAGCGAGAAGGGTCAGCAGACTGTCGCGATATGCGTATTCTGCAGGATCGGATACCGAATCTCTCATTGTCGATATGTCATAGCACAGAAGTTTCTGCTCATAGAAAATATTCTGGGAAGACACTGTATCGGGAATGTCGGCGAACAGCTTCATGGTCAGGGTGTCATTGCTGGCTCCCAAGGGATACAGGTGGAATTGGACACTCTTACCCTGTGAAGAGACCTCATAAGTGGGGGCCATATTGACAAGGTGCCCTTGTGACCATATCTTGGGGTATTGGATCTTTATGATGTTGAGTACGTCAAACTGAAACTTGTAATTAAGCGTGTCTGACGGACGCGACTGGGCAACGGCATTCTTTGCAAACTTTGACACCTCATCAAGGGTAAGTTTGTTATTGGCAATATTGCCTACGGCCGATACAGTCATTCCCGCTATCACGCGGTCGCCGTCCTTTAGATTGAATCTGTTCATGTCGGCCTGGGTGGAGAAATTGCTGAAATAGTATGTCTCTCCCGTGTAGTCAATAAGGAGCGATGCCTTGCCGTCCTTGTAGCGGACGGAAGCAATACGGTAAAAACTTTCAGTATATGTTGACGGCTCAAGCGGCTCGCAGGAAGATAATATCATTCCTGCATACAGTAATGCTACCAATGAAGAGAAAAAGGTCTTGCTTTTCATAATTCAAGTCTTTTGTTTGTTTTGGCAAAGATAATGCAAGCCGAGAGGAGAAAAAAGAAACTTGTTTATTTTTTATCCCGAGGCGCAGCTTATCTTGGACCGAAGGTCAAAGATATATCCGAGAGGAGAAAAAAGAAACTTGTTTATTTTTTATCCCGAGGCGCAGCTTATCTTGGACCGAAGGTCAAAGATTCTGTTTTATTTTTGACCAAATATAATAATGTGGTCTGTTTTTTGAGTAAATTCGCGGCTGATAAGAAAATCATCATAAAAAACCATATTCCATTTATGATTTACTCAAAAGAAGTTGAAAACATGTGCGTGGTCCAGAAAGGTCCCAAGCACGGTCCCGCTCCCATTCCGGAAGAGGGTAAGTGGATCAAGGCCAAGGAGATCAAGGATATCTCAGGCTATACCCACGGTATTGGTTGGTGCGCTCCTCAGCAGGGTGCATGCAAACTGTCACTCAACATCTGAACACTGACCTGGTATGCGACGCTATCAACACCGCCATGCGCGAGCTGTTCCTGCAGATCGTTTACGGCCGTTCACAGAGCGCTTTCTCAGAGGGTGGTCTGATTGTAGGTGCCGGTCTGGAAGACCTTGGTAAGGGTCTGCGCAGCCAGGTAGGTACCATGTACGGCACCAAGGCCAAGGGTGTCCGCTACCTTGAGATGGCCGAGGGTTATGTAAACCGCATCGCTCTGGATAAGGACGATCAGGTTTGCGGATATGAGTTCATCAACTTCGGTAAGCTCATGGATGAGATCAAGAAGGGTACCGATGCCAACGAGGCTCTGAAGAAGGTTACTTCAACCTACGGACGCTTCACCAAGGAGGCCGGTGCAGTTAAGTTTATTGACCCCCGTAAAGAATAAGGAGATACTACTATGATCAGAGAAGTCAAGTTCGAATCACAGGATCGCCGCATGAAGCAGATCCTCGCTGCTCTTAACGAGCATGGAATCTCCTCAATTGAAGAGGCTAACAAGATTTGTGACAGCTACGGCATAGATCCTTACAAGGCTTGTGAGGAGACTCAGCCTATCTGCTTTGAGAACGCCAAGTGGGCTTACGTTGTAGGTTGCGCCATCGCTCTCAAGGAGGGTGAGAAGACCGGTGACAAGAGCGCCGTAAAGGCTGCCGAGAACATCGGTATCGGTCTTCAGAGTTTCTGCATTCCCGGTTCTGTTGCCGATGACCGTAAGGTTGGTCTCGGTCACGGTAACCTGGCTGCCCGTCTGCTCTCTGAGAAGACACAGTGCTTTGCATTCCTGGCCGGTCACGAGAGTTTCGCTGCCGCCGAGGGTGCCATCAAGATTGCCGCCAAGGCCGATAAGGTTCGCAAGCAGCCCCTGCGCGTTATCCTGAACGGTCTGGGCAAGGATGCCGCACAGATCATCAGCCGTATCAACGGTTTCACATACGTTCAGACCAAGTTTGACTACTACACAGGTAAGCTCAAGGTCGTTAAGACCATTCCTTACAGCGACGGTCCCCGTGCCAAGGTTAGGTGCTATGGTGCCGACGACGTTCGTGAGGGCGTAGCTATCATGTGGAAGGAGGGTGTTGACGTATCTATTACAGGTAATTCAACCAATCCCACACGTTTCCAGCACCCCGTGGCAGGTACTTACAAGAAGGAGCGTGTCCTGGCTGGCAAGCCTTACTTCTCAGTAGCTTCAGGTGGTGGTACAGGCCGTACCCTGCATCCCGATAACATGGCCGCAGGTCCCGCTTCATACGGTATGACCGACACCATGGGTCGTATGCACTCTGACGCTCAGTTTGCAGGTTCGTCTTCAGTTCCCGCACACGTTGAGATGATGGGATTCCTGGGTATCGGTAACAACCCGATGGTAGGTTGCTCAGTTGCTTGCGCCGTTGACGTAGCTCAAGCTCTCGCTGCAAAGAAGTGAGAATTGAAAATTCTTTCAGTCGCTTCGCTTTGTGAAAGCGTCCCTTCGGGCCGAGCGGAAAATTGAGAATTGTAAAAAAGGTTCGGAAACTTTCCGAACCTTTTTTAATGTCGCGGGTATTAATCCACCAGACAAGCGTCTAACTCTTTTTTGATGTATGCTTTGTCCAGGTTCTGGCCGATGAATACCAGTTTTTGCATCCGGTCTCCGTATGTTTCGTCCCAATCGGCTGCAAGGGTGGGGTCGGAACGCAGCATGTTGGCCAGCTGGTTCTCGGGCATGGTGGCGTACCACTGTCCGGCGTTCTTAAGGCTCATTTGCTTTCCGGCCTGCTCAAAGAGGTAGCAGATATCGAACTCATCGGTGAAGTAGCACATTCCTTTGGTGCGGATCACGCCCTTGGGCCATTTCTTTGATACGAACCAGTCAAAACGGTTCAGGTCCATGGGACGGCGGGCGTAATAGACGTATGTGCCTATTCCGTACTCCTCAACCTCACCGCCTTCGTGATCGTGGTGATGGTGATGATGGTGTTCATGGTCATGATGATGTTCGTGATGATGCTCTTCATGTTCGTCGTCATCATCATCGTCATCATCGTGATGGTGATGATGCTCATGCTCATCATCATCGTCATCCTGGTGCTCCAACTCATCACCGCGCTTTTCGATTTCCTGGATCCAGGTGGCGCTGGTGGCAACACGTTCAAAGTCAAACATGCCGGTATTGAGGATGTTCTCCAGTTCAATGTTACCGTAGTCACACTCAAGTATGCGTGCGCGTGGCTGAAGTGCGCGGACAACCTTGCGGATACGGAGCAACTCCTGGGCGCTTACTTCCGATGCCTTGTTCAGCAGTACGATGTTACAGAACTCGATCTGCTGGATTACCAGGTTCTCCAGGTCTTCCTCGCCAATATTCTTCTTTACCAGGTCATCGCCGCAGCCGAATTCGTCGCGTATGCGCAGGGCATCTACGACAGTTACTATGCAGTCCAGCTGGGGTATTCCGTCTTTTGTGTATTTGGGATCCATGCGGGGGATGGATTCTATAGTCTGTGCTATGGGGCCGGGCTCGCAGATACCGCTGGCCTCGATGACTATGTAGTCAAAACGGTGCATTGCTATTATCTGGTGCAGCTGCTCCACAAGGTCCATCTTTAGGGTGCAGCAGATGCAACCGTTTTGCAGGGCTACCAGACTGTCATCGTTCATGCCTACCACGCCTCCCTGCTGTATCAGGCTGGCGTCGATGTTTACCTCACCTATGTCATTTACTATTACAGCAAACTTTATTCCTTTGCTGTTGCTCAGGATGCGGTTCAGAAGGGTTGTCTTACCGCTGCCCAGATAACCGGTGAGCAGCAGGACCGGAGTCTTGTCTGTCATATATGTATAATAAAGTCAGAAAATATAGTCAAGGGTCATATACAGACCGTATTCACCGTCTCTTTTATCAAAAGGTATGCCAAACACTATCGTAGGGATGAAGTTGTAGTCAATGACAGCCTGAGCACTGATTCCGTAGCTCATGTGGAGTTCCCGGGCTTTTTTTAGCATTGATGAACGGTAATCGTCATAGGGAATGGCTGACACATTGTCATTGGCATGGAACGCTTGTGTCTGACGGTCAAAACGGAAAGGCTGAGTTATTATTCCGGCATCGAAGAATGGAGTCACGACTGCGAATACGCGCCGTTTCAGAAACGTGAAATCCATAATTCTGGTACGCAGTTCAAAGTTTCCCCACAGATAGTCACTGCCAACCACACGGTTGTATAATACGCCTCGCAGCGTGGTGGCTCCGCCCAAACCGTCCGATGGCTTGAAATACGTCAGTGACGGTTGGGAGTAAAAGGCCGGATTGCCTGCAAAAGTACCCTGATATGCCAGACTGTATGCCAGAACCAGTCTTTCAGTTCCAAGGCTTATATACTGACGCAGGCGTGCGGCCAGCTTGAGGTAATCATGTCCTGTGTGGAAAAGGTCAGGTGCATAGACGGCGTTCATGTCGGCAAATACACCACGGGTTGGCGCTGCTTCAATATCGCGGGTGTCATATTTTAGACCGACCTGGAACTCGGCAACGTTTCCTCCTGAAGCTTCGTCATCATCGATAAGGCCGGCTTGCCGGTATTCCCTGAAAAGAGTGAAATCAGGGTCGTATCCTTTCCAGTTAAGCTCCTTTATCCAATAATGCCAGTATGAGATACCGGCAGACCAGTCAAGGTGGGTTGAAAGGTCACCTTCAAATTCCAGACGTCCGTTCAGGAACTTGCGGTCCAAGCTGTAGTATGCAATCCCTTTGTCACGGTTCATGTTTAGGTCCGCATCATAATCGTGTACCGCACCATTGAAACCGTAGAACCAGTAGAGAGGGTTGTTGTCAAAGAACAGTTTGGCCTGTGTCCTTATGCCGGGTATCAGATATCGGGAGTCATACTGAAACATGTAATAGCTTGCATGCTTGGAATAGACCAGGGCCTCAAGACAAAAACGGTGTCTGTAGTTGGGGTACAGACCGCCATAGTAGTTTATGTCAATGAATCCGCCGCCCATGAAACCGAAATCAGAGTCATAGCCCACCGCAGGCAGGGGGGTGACAGACCATCCGTCTTTTGCCGTGCCTTTGTCTGCACCTTCAATTCCTGTAGTGAACAATACGGACAGGAGAATGGAGATGGTAAGCAGACGGCGTGGCATATCGTTCAGAACAGATAGTTGAATCCTATATTGGTCCAGAGACCGTTGCCGTCATTCTTGTCAAGAGCCTTGGCTGCCTCGAATGACAAAACCATATTGTGGTTCATTACAAGCTTGAAACCGGCTCCAGCGGTACAGTGGATGCCATCGTCATTCCCTGAATGAAGACCGGCAGCCTTCTGCTCGTCAAGGCGGTATGACTGTATGACCTGACCGGCATCAAAGAACGGATTGGCGGCTATCTGCCAGTTCTGGTTTATGAACTTGAAATCATATATCCTCCAGCGTATTTCACCGTTGACCATGACGATTCCTTGTCCTAGAACACCGTTTCGGTTCAAACCTCTTACAGAGGCGTTCCCGCCTATTGCCTCCGTGTAAAGCTTGCGGAAGAACATGCTGTTGATGTTGTTGGTGAACCAGTAAGGTATCTCACCCCATAGGTTGGACTGGACAAGGAAACGGTAGGCGAATGTAAGTCTGTCAGAGAATATGGACCTGTACTGGCTCATACAGAGATACAACCCCAGGTTGCTATATCCGTTGCCGTCAATAAGGTCAGGGCTATAGACCAGCGAGGCCTCAATGTTCTCTCCACTGGTGGGGTCACTGTCGTGGTCACGTGTGTCATAGACAAGACCGGCCCTGAACTGTGTCACATTGCCGCCGTTTTTCTCGTTTGGACGTATAAGACCTTTGCTCACGTATTCATCAAAGAGTGTGTATTGTCCCTCATAGTCACTGATACCCAGGCGGTCAGTCGTGATATGATAGAATGCGACACCTGCCGCGGCGCTCAGGTTGCCGGCTATTTCTTTGCTCACGCTTGCCATGACACGAAACTGGTTTTTAGACATCAGGTTGTAGCCGGACTTGGCATTATTTGAAGGTGTGGCCGAGGGATACCAGACAATCTTGTCAGGGTCATATTCCTGTGCGAACCCGTTGAAACCGTAGAATCCGAATTTGGGTGCATTGAAATATGTGATGTCAAAAAACAGCTTGCCGTCCGGTATAAGCGTCTTGAAATCACCGTATGTACGCAGTATGCTGGAGCCCTTGGTGTATGTCGATGCCTCCACATTGATCTTGTAGTCGTAAACAGGGTAGTTTGAGCCGTCGCCGAAATTGAAGATGTCACAGCACAGTCCGTACTGGAAACCCAGATCGGAATCAAACCCTATCACGGGTAACGGTCCGAAGTTCCATCCTGTCTTTATTATCTCATCTTTCTGTGCCAAGCACGGGCATGACAACAGCAGTGACAGAAGTAATATGTAAGATCTGCTCATGTTGAAATATGGTTGTTAAAGGGTCAATCGGTAGTGGCGGCCTACTTTTCGGACTTGATGGTCTTTTTGAAAAGGTCGTAGCTTATGGTTATACCGGCACCCGTAGGACCGAACCACTGGAACAGCATGTTACGCCTGATAAACAGTTTGGGGTTGTCATACCATTCATAGTAGTACTTTCCTGCATACGGTGAACCTGCATCGTACGGGTCATAGAATGTGGCGTAGTATCCGCCTTTTATGAACAGTTCCAGTTTCCATGGAGTGTCTGGTTTCTTGCCTAATGGCAGAACATATCCGTAGCCCAGGCCACCGCCTAAACCTTCACCCTGATAACCATGGCCGGCAACCCTGTCAAAGCATATGTCATAAAGGTTTATGCCTGCGTATGCTGATATGTAGTGGCCTGAATGGTGTGATGCATATTTGAAGTACCTGCGGCTCTCAAGCTGGAGATTGAGTATCTGGAGATACTGGTGCTTGCTGTCTATTGAATGCCACGGGAATTCATATTCCAGAAGCCATGACCAATGTCCGTTCTCTGTCGGGTACAATTCTGCTTCTATATTATAAATAGGTGCCCAACCCAGTTCCTTTGTAAAGAATGCATCGTAAGCCAGGTTTGTCTTGACTGCAATGATCGGACGCTTCCTTAACAGGGTTGTTGCCTGTCCCTCCGGCTGGTAGGGGATTGTGTCCGTAAGAGCAGTTATGGTGTCATGCGTCTGAGGTTGTGTCTGAGGCTCGATTTCTTCAACAGGTGTCCCGGGCTCAACCATGTGGAGTATGTATATGCCGGAGTTACGGATTACAGGGTAATAGTATTTGAAAAGATAGTCATAAATGTCTCCGACGTTGGGATCGTTGCCCAACGTGCTCTTGAGCAGTTGTTTCTTTTTAACCACGCTCAGTTCATCGGATTCAATTACGTCCAGGACCCTTTGCTTGGAATCCTGGGTCATGTTGGGGTCCTGTGCCACATATTGCGACAGGTTCTCCCATGACTCCGATATCTTGTTGACCGTAATCTTGTCAACCAGTTCAGGGAATACCCGTTTCAGGTATTTCATCATGACCTGTGAACGGTGTTCGGTAAGCCATTCGTTGTGTTTCAGGGTACCTTCAGGTGATGATTGGGAGATAAGCTCAATTGCAGTTATGTTCTCAGCTCCGATAGAGTCAATGACATGGTCCAGATGTAGGAAGGAGAGTCCGTTGTCCATGTATGATATGTCCAGTTTTGCTTTATCAAGCTCAAAGTGGATCTCCGTATAGTCGGTGGCCACATACATGCATTCGGTCATCGGTTTGGGTAATATACGCTTTACTACTGTGTCTCCTACGGGCAGGAGTCTGTTAGAATAACCTGGGATTTGAGCGGTGACAGGTAGCACATTACCGGTTATGAAGACCGATATGAGGAACAATAACGGCTTAAAGAGCCGAGTCCTTTTGAAAGCGTAAACTACCCTTTGAATCATAGTCGATACAAAAATAAATATAACAACCAAATTAATTTTTCAAAAAAAACGGGTAGTTTTCAACATGTTGATAACTATTTTTTGTGGTGTTGAAAATTTGTCCGCGATTATGTTGATAACTTGTTACGGTAGATATGAAAAATGACTCTGAGGATAGTCAGGATTGGCCATAAAATGGTATTTTTGCGGTTAAAAAGTTGTTAATATGTTAGGAAAAGGTATAAGATTAAGACTTATTATCCTGGTGTTCCTGCAGTATGCGGTTTGGGGTGCCTATCTCATCTCCATCGGAAGGTATCTTGCCGGTGTGGGACTGGGCAGCCAGATAAAGTGGTTCTTTGCCACAAACGGTATCGTGTCGCTGTTCATGCCTGCACTCGTGGGAATTGTGGCGGACAGGTATATCCAGGCTCAGCGTCTGTTGTCATTATGCCATGCATTGGCCGGACTGCTTATGCTGTCGGCCGGCATGTACTGTCTTAGGGCAGGGCAGGTGCAGTTTTTGCCGCTTTATTCACTCTATGCATCAAGCATAGTGTTCTTTATGCCTACTGTAGCTCTTACCAATTCCGTATCTTATAGCATAATTGCCAGGACCGGAGGAGATCCTGTCAAGGATTATCCTCCCATCAGGTTGTTCGGTACTGTTGGTTTTATATGCAGCATGCTGGCCGTTAACTATATTTCTGTTGACGGGGTGCGTATGCAGGATTCTTTCACTCAGCTGATTCTGTCAGGATTTTTATCAATAATCCTATGCCAGTACGCACTTACCCTGCCGCAATGCCCAACCGGTGGCAGGGCGGAGAGAAGCCTCAGGGATGCGTTCGGGCTTAATGCATTCAGCCTGTTCCGGAAAAGATATATGGCAGTATTCTTTATGTTCTGCATCCTCATGGGCAGTGCGCTGCAGATAACAAACGGCTATGCCAATACGTTCCTGGGTTCTTTTTCGTCAAATCCCGCGTTTGCCGATACGTTCGCTGTCAGGAATTCCAATGCCCTGTTGTCCCTTTCACAGATATCCGAGACTCTGTGTTTTCTGCTTGTGCCGTTCTGTATGAAACGTTACGGTATGAAGAAGGTTTTGCTCATGTCAATGGCGGCATGGGTGCTCAGGTTCGGCCTGTTGGGTGTAGGTACTCCCGATATGCCCGGCGTGCTGTTGTTTATACTGAGTTGCATCCTTTATGGAGTAGCTTTTGATTTCTACAATATCGCCGGTTCCCTGTATGTAGAGAAGAATGTTGATAAAAGCATCCGTGCCAGTGCCCAGGGACTCTTCATGATGATGTCTAACGGCGTAGGCGCCACCATAGGCATGATAGGTGCCGGGTCTGTCATGGACCATTACGTGTTCAATGCAGTACGTCCTGACTGGAGCCGGGCATGGTTCGTGTTTGCTGCCTACATGATGGTTGTGGCTATACTGTTCGCACTCATTTTCAAGGATAAAAGTCAAGACGGCAAATAGTTGCCCGTTTAAGTGACAGGCATTATAAATGTAAGGATAAATCCTGTCTGGTCAAGAGCGCTTGTCAAGCTTTGAGAGTATGGTGCGGTAGTATGCGGGAGTGACGGTTATCGTCTTGCCTGACGGCTGGTCAAGTGTGATGGTGAAATGGCCGTGCTCTTTACCGTAACGGACTATCTTGGTGGTGTTTACCAGGAAGGAACGGCGGCAACGGACAACTGAAGTGCATTCCAGGTCCTCTTCAATCCTCTGTGTGCTGCAACGCAGCAGATAACTGGACAGCTTGCCTTCCAGGTCATAGAATATCTGCACGTAATTGTCCTGTGACTCTATGTAGTAGATTGAATCTTCACTCAATGACATCTTGTGCTTGCCCTGGCTGTCACGGAACCGGATGAGATGACGGCCGGATTCCATGGCCTCACGCTTGTGGGTAACCTTGAACAGCTCAAGTTCCTCTTTCTTGGCCTTGTATTGCGCATAAAACCATACCATAGAGTAGGGTATGGCCAGAATCAGAGCCACGCAAGACGGGATGCGTATGAGAAGCTGCGGCAGTTCTCGTGAGAGTCCAAGTTTGAAATAGACCGTGAAGAAATAGTATTCCGTGGCTATGACAAAGAACTCGGCTAAATGCCATAGCAGGAATCTCCTGGTGCTTACAATATGGTCGTTCCCGTATTTTACAAGCAGGAGCTTGCTGATAACCAGTGAAAGAACTGCTACAAGGTAGAACAGAGCGGTCACTCCTGCTTTCTTCATGGAACCGAACCCGAACCATGTGGTGGCCGAAAACGGTTGGTATATGACCATGAACAGCATGGAGAAGAGTGACACGAACAGAACGGTACACAGCAGGAACCGTTTTTGAAGCATCAGCTTGGGGACAGTATTGTTGCCGTTTTTTGTCATCGGACGCGAAGGTAATCAAAAAAGCGGCTCATTCTAACTTGAGTATGATCTGATTGAGCGTTCGGGATGTTACGCGATAGCGGTTGTCGCTGCGGCGGCCAACTACCCATATGATGTCATCATTATGTGTTACAACCAGTTGTCCACGGCGCTCAGCCTGACTGGTCTTGATATCGGTAAGATAGTCGCTGACAAGCTTGCGGCCTTTCATGCCGAACGGAATGAACCAGTCTCCTTCTTGCCAACGCCTTACAGTAATCTGGCCGCAGGTAAGAAGCGCCGCATCCATTGTGGCTACCGACGGGTCTGCCTGGATTGGCGTTCCTGCGGGTGCATGGGTAATGCTGATGATCCTGCCGTCTGGTAAGGTGACTGATGTGCTTTTGCTTATATCTGTTGAGATCGGACCTGAGTCAGGCTTGTCTATGGGCAAAATCCGGAAGCAGTCACGGTCTTTAAGCAACTGATGCGTGGCGGAACGGAACAGGAGCCCCGGCTGTGCGTCAAGGGAACCGGCTATTGACTCTATCTGGGAACTGTTGAACCCTAATGGCGAAAGAGTCTCGAACAGTACAGACTTGGGTGAAACGCTCTTTTTGAGTTCAGGAATAATAATTGTCATCTCCTGGGCTGAAGCTTTGACAATCAGCTTGCTTGCATTCTCAATGTAATCCGTGTAAACGGAATACGCCTGCGTAAGATTTGCGGCAGTTGTGGCTATCGCGTTGTCTGCGTCTGGATTTATGTCGCGCATAAGAGGCAGCAGCTTCAGCCTTATCCTGTTACGGGTGTAACAGGCCTCCATATTGGTGCTGTCTGTAATATATGGTTGGCCTATGCCTTTGAGCCAATCTTCTATTTCCTGTCTTGACACGCAGAGCAGGGGACGGATTATATAGCCGTTGCGGGGCTTGATGCCGGTCAGACCCTTAATGCCGGTACCTCGGATAAGGTTGAGCAGTACAGTCTCGACAGAGTCGTCGCGATGATGGGCTATGCAGACGGCGCTTGCGTCACATTCCTGCATGATTCGGCTGAAATCGGCATAACGGAGATCACGGGCTGCCATCTCTATGGATATTCCGTGCTCTGCAGCGTACAGGCGTGTATCATAACTGCATACGGAAAGTTCCACCCCCAGCCGGTTGCAGAGCTCTGTCACAAACTTCTGGTCGCGATCGCTTTCGGTTCCACGCAGGTGAAAGTTGCAGTGCACTGCATGTGGATGATAGCCCAGACGCAACAGAGCCATAAGCAAGGCTGTGCTGTCTGCTCCTCCGCTCAGTCCCACTATGACCTGTGCACCATCCTTAAGCAGGCTGTTGCTGTCTATGAATTCCTTGACTTTATGTAAGAAACCGTCTGTCATCCTGCTGCAAAGTTACAAAAACCTTCAATACGCTCCGGCCAGGAAGCTAATGTAGAACCTTATTCCTTCCTCAAAGTGCGATCCGGATTCAATTGTCTGGTATGTGATGTTCGGATTGTCATGCATATTAGCCTGTACGCTCTCCATACATTCTATGGGAACATATGTGTCTGCTTTGGAGTGCCGGAAAAGTATGGGGATGCTTGGGCTCCATCCTGTTGTCAGGTCAAGTTTCTTAATCTCATCTATGATATCCCGATACACTTCTGATTCCTGATTCAGTACCTGAGGCGTCAGGATGTCCCTTAATGAGGTGCATCCGGAGCGTGACAGCATGTTGTTAATCTGTGAAGTGGTGTATTCATGGGTTTCCAGTTGCTCTATGACACCGCTGTTTAACAGTTTGTCCGTAAAAAGGCTGGAATAGCTGTACTGTCTGATACATGAGTTGTAGGACCTATGCAGACTTATTACGGCGCAAAGGAATTCTATGGGGTAGTCAAGATTCTCATCAGGCGTTTTAAGAAAATGCCGGAACAGAGCATTCTGGTCATACGGACCACCGCCGCAGAAGCTTTTCCTTATATGCATGATTGACTGGAGCTGCGGATTCAGTTCTACCTGCCGGGCTATACCCATCGCGACTGCTCCGCCCAGGGAATAACCTACATTGTATGTGTCATAGTCACGTTCCAGTGTCGGTCCCGTATCCCTAATCAGTGTCAATGCGGCTTTGAAACAGTCTATGCTCTGACTGGCCTTGAGCACCGTGTTCAGATATGGGTGCGGAAGGTTCCGGGAAAGTCCTTGACCCTGGTAGTCCGCTCCAATGAAAACGTAGTTATTGCATGAACTGATTATCATTCCCGGCTGCGGGGTCTGTGACGGACACTCGTACCAACCAGTGCTGAAAATGTGGCTGTCAAGCCAAATCGCGGAGCAGATTTCCATACCTACAGGCCAGCAGACCGCACCTGACAGTGTAACGGTATCGGATCCGTTTACAGAGTGATACTGGAATGATGTGTGTACCATGTCCGGTCCTAAAGGTATGGAAAAGGATCCTGAAATGGAACTGATCATTTGGGCTGTGCTTATGGTGTCGGTCGTGACAATCCGGTACCATTCATTTGTGACCGGTATGGGATACTCATCATGTATGTCGTCCCTGATACATCCTGATACGGCAAGAACAGCCATCAGGACCTTGATGATATTCTCTGACCTTTTCATTTTTCCATTTGTTTCCGGGCGGTTTTGTAAAGCTGGCGGGTATTGTGAATGTTGTGCCAGATGGTGTAGAATCCTCCGGCTACCGATACCAGAGGGTTCCAGAATGTATATCCCATCCAGATTCCGAACACTGTGTTCTTTTGGCCGAATGCCTGGCTTGCCTCTATCCGGCTGTCTGTACTGCGTCCTGTGGCCTTGCCTGCCGCAAACTGGATTATGCAGCATGCCATTGACACAACAGCCACTCCCGCAAGTGTGAGCAGGCTGCATCCACTGTGTACAATGGCGCGTGTACTCATAAGTATCGCTATTGTGAGCGATATGCTCCACAGGTAGAAGCTCAGATTCATTTTTGAAGCCACCCAATTGTGGAATCGTGGCATGAACCATCGGACAAGCCATGCTGTCAGGCAGGGAAGTATGAGCAGGGGAAACACTTTGGCCAGGATCCTGCTGAACGCGGCTATGAAGCTGATTCCTGCCTGCGGGTAAAGCAAAGGAACAGTCAGTGGAACCACTATTGAAACGGTCAGGTTTATCATTATGGTGTACATGACCACCTGCGCCATATCGCCTCCCAGTTTGCCTGTAACCACGGCACAGGCCGTTGCAGTGGGGCATATCATGCAGAGCATGGCCGATTCAAAGAGGATACGGTGACGCAGTATCCATGCGGCTGACGGCGTGTCGCGGTGCATGGCCCATACCACGGTAAAGCAGAGCGCAAGGAATATTATGACCTGAATGAGCAGGTTGCGTAAGTGCCACTTTCTGAATGTCAACTGTCCGGGTTCTATGCGGCTGAAACTGATGAAGAGCATCAGGAAAAGCAGTGCCGGCTGTGCCTTGCGGCAGATTGTTTCCAGTACAGGCCCGGCCGGATGAATGGACGGAAACTGCATGTAGATCAGGTATGCTCCCGCTCCTGAGATCATACCAATGACCAGCATCCAGTCCTTGAGAAATTTCAGCAACCTCTCCTTCATGATGCAAAGATAGTGCAACAAATCTTAAGGACAGATACTTTTTTATCCGGTATTTCCGTTTTAACTTAGCGAACTGAAAGCTAAGCATTGATGAAAGCATCACGGATTCTAGGCCTCATTACGGTTCTTCTGGTTTTGTTTTCCTGTCAGGATGACTGGAAGTTCAGCGCCGATACCCGTTATACACTGGATTTTTCGGTCGATACCGTCCGTCTTGACACCGTATTTACCGGCATAGCGTCGGCATCGGCAGGATTCATGGTCTATAATCCCAATGATGCCGGGCTACGGTTTGATGCGGTCATGGGCGGCGGTGCCGGCAGTCCGTTCCGTATGAATCTGGATGGTGAGGGCGGTGCTGTCATTACAGGACTTGAGATTCCTGCCGGTGACAGCCTTTTCTGCTTTGTGGCAGTGAATATCCCGGCATCGGATGAGACAGGGCTTTTAAATGCGTTTGATTCCATACGGTTTGTGTTGGAGAGCGGTTTGGTGCAGCATGTAAGACTCTCTGCCTACGGACAGAATGCAGTAGTGCTTAAAGGCATGAAGATTGAGTCAGACACCCGTCTGGATGCAACTCTGCCTTATCTGGTATATGACAGCCTCTATGTGGCGGAAGGGGCAACCCTTACTGTTGCTCCGGGTGCAAAACTGTATTTCCACAGTAAATCTGTTCTGGATGTGGCTGGCAGGGTCATGGCAGAGGGCAGTGCCGACAGCGTGATAATCATGCGCGGTGACCGTCTGGATGCAATGAACACTGCGCCTCCGGTTGCATATGACCTGCTCGCAGCCCAATGGGGCGGCATCAGGATAAGGGGCTGCAGTTACGGAAACGTATTCAGCCATTGCGATATACATAGCGGAGAGTTTGGAATAATTGCGGACAGCGCATCATCCGCACAGACCAAGTTCAGCCTGTATTCATCGGTTGTACACAATATGAGTGGCAGCTGCATTGAGGCCACCGGCTGCAGGATTGATGTGGCCAACTCACAGATAACCAATGCGGGTACCGGTTGCGTGGATATTGCTGGCGGAAGGTCTGAATTCACGTTCTGCACCATAGCGGGGTTCAGCCTGTGGAGCATTGGTTCGCAGGCAGTGCGTATTTCAGACAGTCGTGACGGGAACAGTGTGCCGTTTGCAGGTGCAAGTTTCCGCAACTGCATAATCACCGGCAGGCATGAATCGGAGTTCATTGCCGATTTTGCAGATTCCGTAAGCCAGACCGCTCCGTACAGTGTGGAAAACTCACTGCTCATGGTAAAGGACACTGCCGATGTCCGTTTCCGTAATGTGGTGTTTGAGAACATGGACCAGGAAGCGTTCGCATCGTCCAACTTTGTGGACCACACTGTCAGGGGATACGGTTCCGTTTTTGCGCTCGATTCACTTTCGCGGGCGCGTGGCATAGCCGATACGTTGTCCCGTTTATGGCCGGTTGACCTGGCCGGTGTACCCAGGCCGCCAGTCGGGGCTGATGCGGGATGCTATCAGTTCGTTCCCGCAACTGCCGGCAAATAGATTATCTGAAAAATGAAAACCATAATGAAACGTTTGTTCCTTTTCCTGATTGTCTGCTCTTTTTTTCATTTGACCTCATGCTCCCAGCGTGACGGCATAACGGTCATGTTCTACAACACCGAGAATCTGTTTGACCCGGAGGATGATCCCCTTAAGGAAGATGATGATTTTACCCCCGGCGGTGACTACCGTTGGACACAGAAGCGATATTGGAAGAAGCTTGATGCACTCTCCAAGGTTATTGTTTCCGCCGATGACGATATGGCTCCCGCGCTGGTGGGATTGTGCGAGGTGGAGAACGAAACTGTCATGAATGACCTGACAGCCCGCTCGGCTTTGCGTGAGGCCGGGTACAGGTTTGTTATGACCGATTCTCCTGACCGCCGCGGCATAGACGTGGCTCTGCTTTACCGCCGCAGTTTCTTCAAGCTGATTGCCGAGGAGTCGCTTCGGGTGAACCTGCGCCCGTATGGCGGCGGTGCCACCCGTGACATCCTTCACGTGACAGGGCAATTGGAGAATGCCGATACCCTGGATATCTATGTGTGTCACTGGCCCAGCCGAAACGGAGGGGTGGAGGAGACGGAGCCCCGCCGGATATGTGCAGCCCAAGTGGTCAGGAAATCGGTGGACAGTGTTTTCCGTGCGCGGAAAAAACCTTATGTAATCATAATGGGTGACCTTAACGACGGCCCCGATGCCACGGCCCTGCGCGATGGACTGAAAGCACATCCTTATTCAAAGGGAGCGCGTTTGGAAGACCGTGAGCTTGTGACTGTTATGGACCCGCTTGACGATGGCAGTTACAAATATCAGGGACAGTGGGACAAGTATGACCAGTTCGTGGTATCGGCATCGCTTTTGAACGGTAAAGGCTGTACGGAGTTGCTTGGCGCAGAGATAATGCGCCTGCCGTTCATACTTGCCGATGATGACAGTTACGGTGGTGACAAACCGTTGCGCACATACAACGGACGTCGCTATCAAGGCGGTTATTCCGATCATCTTCCAGTTAAACTGCGCATCGGATTCTGATTGATACCGATATTTCCAAGGTTTAAACAGATACATGAAAAGTGGCGGTAAGTTTTTTTTTAAAATCAAGCTCAAACAGATTCTTAAAATAAACCCCTATATTTGTGGACTTGAAATGAATTCATTAACCTAATAACTGATAATATGAAGAGTATCAAAACATTGTTTGCCGTAGCAGCTGTTCTGGCTGTATGTCCGGCAATGGCACAGAAGTCTATTCCGCTGGTTTATGACCAGGAGTTTACAGGTGCCAAGTATGCTGCACCTGCTTTCCCGTCAGTAAGTGATGCAAAGACCCTGGAAACTCTGCCTAATCCGTTTGAGTTCTCCAACGGAAAGAAAAAAGTCAAGAAGTTCAAGGACTGGGAGAAACGTCGTGCCGAGATTGTCCGTGAACTCCAGCATTATGAGATAGGTGAAAAGCCAATGGTTGACAGAAAGGATGTTGAGGCTACTATGGAGGGCAATAAACTGACCGTCAAGGTTACCCGTAACGGTGAGACTCTTGAAATAACCGCTAATATAACTTATCCCGAGGGTGACGGTCCGTTCCCGTTGATGATAGGCGCATCAAACAATGCCCTGCCGCGTCAGTTCTTCAGTGAGCGCAAGATTGCCCAGATGAACTTCAGCGAGCGTCAGGTAAACAGTTACTCACAGATGGGCGGTTTTGGTGGCGGCGGTCAGAAGAAGGATCGTGGCGACTATGAGTTTGACCGTCTGTATCCCGAGCTGGTTGACAACGGTGCCTATTCAATGTGGGCATGGGGCGTAAGCCGTTTGATTGATGGTCTGGAGATTGTTGGTGCTGCCAGCAAGATTGATATGAAGCACATAGGTATCACCGGTTGCTCATATGCAGGCAAGATGGCTCTTTGGTCAGGTGCCATGGATGAGCGTATTGCTCTTACCATCGCTCAGGAGCCGGGTGGCGGCGGTGCTGCCGCATGGCGTGTATCACAGACTCTTGGCAAGGTTGAGAACCTGGGTGCTACTGATGAGCACTGGTTCATGAAGTCCATGTGGGACTGGAAGGAGGAGAATGTATCAAAGCTTCCTTATGACCACCATGAACTCTGCGCTCTGGTCTGCCCGCGTGCCCTCTTGGTATTGGGTAACACTGATTATGAGTGGCTGGCTGATGAGGCTGGTTACGTATCATGCGTTGCTGCACGTGAGGTTTGGAAGAAGTTCGGCATAGAGGACCGCATGGGATTCTCAATCGAGGGCAAGCACGGTCACTGCCAGCTCCCCCAGAGCCAGTACCCTGAGGTTGAGGCGTTCATTGACAGGTTCCTGCTGGGCAAGGATGTTGATACCAACAACGTGCTTCACGTAAACGACGTTCTCGAAGACAAGGAAGTCCAAAAGTGGATTCCTTGGGCACAAGTCGACTTTAAATAGTACAATTGGGGTCTGTCCCCTTTTGTATCATTTGGTTGATGAGGGTGGCTGTTGGGTCATCCTCATCGCGATTTTTATGGAAACCTGAAGGGTATAGTATCAGAAACTTCGCGCTGAAGCGCTCTCCCTCCCACGCCTTAGGCGCGGGCCCCTCCCTCTTACGCGCCGAGGGTGGCGACGGTTTCTGAGACTATACCCTTCAGGTTTTCGTGCACCTTCCTCGAGTTTTTTGTAATTTTGCGGTCTGAAAAAAGAAGGAAAAATGAATACGATCTGGATAGTCCTGCCTATTTTGTGCTTGCTGATGTTTGATCTGGGGCTTACGCTCCGGTTTGAGGATTTCGGGAAGGTTTTCAAACATCCTTGGCCGATAGCCGTGGCGTTGCTTGGACAGTTGGTCCTGTTGCCGCTTATTGCTCTCGGATTGGCATGGGCATTTAATCTGACCCCGGTATTTTTCATCGGACTTATACTTATTGCATGCTGTCCGGGCGGAAGTTCATCGAACGTTTTCTCCAGACTGGCCGGAGGTGACGTGGCTTTGTCTGTAATTCTTACTGCACTGAGCAGCGTAATCACTCTCTTTACCATTCCGGTAATCATGAGCTGGGCAACGCGGATGATAGGCGAGAGTGTGGGTATTACCCTGCCCGTGGGTAATCTGATAAAGCAGAACCTGCTTTTGATGCTGCTGCCTGTGTTGTTGGGAATAGGTATTCATTATATCTGGCCAAAAGCCGCAGCCGGAACTGACAAGGTGCTTTCAAAGCTGGCGTTCCCGCTGCTGATGGTGCTCATCACCGTTTTCTACATTCAGCATCATGAAACTATCCTCAAGAACATCGGTCAATTGGGCTTATGCGTCACTGTGCTGATTCTGGTGGCAATTACCTGCTCTTCGGTTCTTTCGCGCCTGGTCAGGAACAGCGCGCAGCACCGACGCACCGTCGTGATAGAAGTAGGAATGCAGAATGCCGCTCAGGCCATAGCAATAGCTTCAAGTCCGTTCATTTTTCACAATGAGGTAATGGCAATTCCCGCCATACTCTATTCGCTGATGATGAACATAGTCCTCCTGATCTACGTCTTTGCAATCCGCAAAAAATGATACAAAAGGGGTCAGACCCCAATTGTATCATTTTGGGAAATAACGTATTTTTGCACTATGATCAAGGAGCTGACGTCATTAAGATTCATCCTCATCCTGGTGATTTTCTTTCATCACGCCTTGCCGTCCTATCCAGGCGGAGGTGATATGGGCGTGGCGTGTTTCTTTGTCCTGAGCGGTTTCTGCTACACATTGGGTTATAGCCGGAAGGTGCTGTCTCAGGATTTCAGCTATGGGGATTTCTTAAAGGGGAGGCTTGTCAGATTCTATCCCCTGCATTGGATTACTTTGCTTATAGCCATTCCAATTTCACTGGTGGGAATAAGTTGTAAGGATGTCCTGATACTGGGAGTGAATTTACTGTTGCTGCAAAGCTGGATTCCATTGCCGGAGGTGTTTTTTTCATACAACGCGGTCTCATGGTTCCTGTGCGACATGGTTTTTCTGGTTGCCTGTTTTCCGGTGGTTTTCAGATGGCTCGAATCAACTGCCTATCGAAAGGTATTCCTGATTACAGCGGCAACCGTGTACTGTATCCTGTGTTTGGTTACTCCTGAAAGGTTGCGGAATGCGGTTCTGTACATCAATCCGATAGTGCGTCTATGTGATTTCTCGATAGGGCTGTTATCGGGAATGTGGTATCAGAGTCTTGCACGGAAAAAGAGTGTTGTTGATTATGTGCAGGGCCATAAGGCATTGACTGCAATCATTGCATCGCTTTCATTCCTGATTCTTGTATCGTTGTCAATTTTTGTTCCCGAGGAATACTCTGTTATGGCCTGGATATTCTGGCCGGCAATTGTTGTAATGCTTGTAAGCATAAGCCTTAATCCCGGAGGTCTATTGGCCAGTCCGGTTCTGCAAAAGCTTGGTTCTGCAAGCTTCACGTTCTACATGATCCATCAGCTGGTTATACGATACCTTGCCTTGATGAGTGAAAGAGCCGGTATCCAACTGTCCCTGACATCAAAGGTTGCTGTAGCGCTGATACTTTCAATACTGTTCTCTCTATTCCTAGACAAATACCTTCTGAAACCAATAACCTCCCGCCTAAGCCTAAGAAGGAAAATATAATACGCAGGTACATACGTATTGGTGCGAGCGAATGCTTGGAGCGAGACCGCGGTCCCGGAGGGCCGCCAAGCGTAATGAAATGGAGCGCGTTTGCGTAGCAAACTAAAAAAAAGTCGTGTAGGCGTACAAAAAGAGGCCCGTTTTGCGGGCCTCTTTTTGTAGCGCCTACGGGAATCGAACCCGTATGCCAAGATTGAGAATCTTGTATCCTAACCGTTAGATGAAAGCGCCATACGGTTACGTCATGTCCGCCAAAAGGAGGCGGAAGCTGGGGGATTCGAACCCCCGGTACGGTTACCCGTACGGCAGTTTAGCAAACTGCTGGTTTCAGCCACTCACCCAAACTTCCCTGGGAACCGTAGGTCCGGAATCCTTTAGCGGGCACAAAGGTAATGTACGTTTTTGAGTCATGCAAGTTTTGTGGCGAATAATTTTTAAAAAACAACAATCGCACGTAATAATCGTTATCTTTACAAAAAGAAAAGCCAGCATTCATTATCTATGTCACAAGATAACACTGTCAAACTGCCGCGCGGCTGCAGAATGATTGATTTCCCTGAGTTTAAGGATGACAGGGGAGCGCTCTCTTTTGCAGAAAGCGTAAATCATATTCCGTTTCACATAGAACGCGTTTTCTGGATGCACGGAATACCCGCAGACAAGACACGCGGCGGTCACTCTCACATAGAAGCGTCGCAGGTACTCATACCTGTAACCGGCAGTTTCAGGCTGCTGATTGATGACGGAACCGACAGGGCTCAGGTTCTTATGGATTCAGCCTCTAAAGGAATCCTGCTGCCTCCGGGTATCTGGTGTGAACTGAGTGACTTTGCACCGGGTTCATCGGTAATGGTGCTGTCATCACATACTTTCCGCGCCGAGGATTATGTGACAGATTATCCGGAATTAAGCGGTAACAATGTAGTGACGGTTCAATATGTTCCCGCCCACAGGGAACTTTGGAACAGGTTCGTGAAAAGCTCCAAGAACGGCACATTCCTGTTTGACAGGGGGTATATGGATTATCACAGTGGCCGATTTACTGATTGCTCGCTTATGTTTTACAAGAAAGGAAGGCTTATAGCCCTGCTTCCCGCCAACTGGCTTAAGGATGAGAGTACAGTCCAGTCACACGGAGGCCTGACATACGGCGGACTGATAACAGGAGCAAGTTTTACCGCCGAGGATGCATTGGAAGTGTTCAGCTGTGCCATAGATTGGATGAAAAGGAATCTGGGCGCAGTAAGGTGGATATATAAGCCTGTTCCGCGCATATACAGCTCATTGCCTGCCGATGAGGATCTCTATGCGCTGTCACGCAATGGCGCCACCATAAAGAAACGTGAGATAAGTTCCATAGTCGATATGTCAAAACGTATCCCGTTGAGTACGCTGCGCAAGCGTGGGTATAAGAAAGCCACAAAGAACAGCCTCATCGTGGATGAAGGGGATTTTGATAAGGATATTGCTGAATACTGGGATATCCTGACTGAGTTGCTTCATAGCAAATATGGCTCCAAACCTGTGCATACCCTTGATGAGATAAGACTTCTGCAAAGCCGTTTCCCGGATTCAATCAAACTGTATGTGGTGAGGAATGCCGGTAAGATCGTGGCGGGTACCGTGATATATGATACCGGTACGGTTGCCAAGACCCAGTACATCGCATCATCGGAAGAGGGAAGGGCATTCGGGGCTTTGGACCTGCTGTTCGGTACACTTATGGATGATGTGTTCAAGTCACGCAGTTACATGGATTACGGAACGTCAACGCTTGTGGGTGGCAATAATCTTAATGAAGGGCTTATTTCACAGAAGGAGGGTTTTGGCGCCCGTGCCGTGGTCTATGACACTTATGAAATGCTGTTTTGAGTTATGATAGAGTTCCTGCCGCTTAAGAAAGTCACGGAAAGATATTCCGATGAGATACACCGCGCGGTGCTTGATGCCGTTGACAGCGGCTGGTATCTGCTGGGTAATGAGGTGAGCGCTTTTGAAAGGGAGTATGCCGATTACATAGGCTCGCGTAACTGTGTGGCGTGTGCAAACGGACTTGATGCCCTGTGGCTCATACTGCATGCCTATATGGAGATGGGGATCATGGAACCCGGTGATGAAGTGCTGGTTCCTGCCAACACCTATATCGCCTCTATCCTTGCCATTACTGAAAACGGATTGAAACCCGTATTGGTGGAGCCTAAGTGGGAGACTCTTGAGATAGATGAGGATATCATAGAGAGTATGGTTACTCCCCGTACCAAGGCACTGATGACAGTGCATCTTTATGGACGGCTGTCGTGGTCGGGGAATATGTCCGAAATATGCCGCCGTCACGGGCTCAAGCTGATAGAGGACAATGCCCAGGCACATGGCTGCGAGACTCTGAACGGACGCAAGACCGGTTCGTTGGGCGATGCGGCGGGCCACAGCTTCTATCCCGGCAAGAACATGGGTGCGCTGGGTGACGCAGGCGCTGTGACTACCGATGACGGCATTCTGGCCGATACGATCCGTACGTTAGCCAATTACGGCTCAAGCCAAAAGTATGTATTCCCTTACCGTGGACGTAACAGCAGGATGGATGAAATCCAGGCTGCGGTGCTACGTGTCAAGCTGCGTCATCTGGATGAGGACAATGCTGTCCGTAAAAGGATTGCATTACGCTATATCGGGGGGATAACCAATCCTCTGGTTACTTTGCCCCAACAGCTTCCGGTACAGTCAAACGTCTGGCATCAGTTTCCCGTATTCTGCGAGCGCAGGGACGAACTGCAGAAACACCTGCAGGCAGACGGCATACAGACTTTGATCCATTATCCCATACCCCCGCACAAGCAGCAGTGCTACTGTGAGTGGAACGATATCAACTTGCCTGTTACCGAGCGCATCCATGCGCAGGAACTTAGCCTTCCTATCAGTCCGGTAATCGCCGATCAGGATGCAGAGACTGTAATCAAAGCGGTCAACTCTTTCAGATGATGTTCAAAAGGGGACAGTCCCAAATTGCACGTTTTTCATTCATGATGGTAGGGTAGGTTGTTGATAATACTGAACGCCCGGTAAAGTTGCTCCACGAAAATAAGCCGTACCATCTGGTGCGAGAATGTCATCCGGGATAGCGACAGACGGCCTGGGACACGGTCATACACATCGGGTGGAAATCCGTAAGGACCTCCTATTATGAAGACCAGGCGTTTGGTGGATTGGGCCATGCGTTTTTCAAGCCAGCCCGCCAGTTCCGGCGATGTCATCTCACGGCCTTTGTCATCCAGAAGCCACACGTCGTCAGACGGCTGTAGCAGTTTGAGTATCTGTTCTCCTTCACGAACCTTCTGAACCTGCGGATCCATGCTGCGGGTGTTCTTTATGTCGGGTATGACCTGCAATTCGAACTGTCCGAAATGCTTAAGCCGGTCAGCATATTGGTTTATGCCTTCTACAAGCCACTGCTGGTCGGTCTTGCCTATGACTATCAGGAGAATTTTCATTACAAATTATTATGTTGGCCGTACGAAGATACAATCAATCCGTGTGATTTTGGCGGTTTGGAGGATAATTGTTAAGTTTGCAGGAATTTTATAATCACGGGAAAGAACTGCAACCGGATATGTACCAGAGTCTTCAACAGCTTGATACGCTTTCAATCAACTTCAACAGGACGGGAAACTGGCTGCTGATGCTTTTCATGGCCGTTGTCATGTATGGCGTGGCCTTGGGGTTGAGACCTCAGTTCTTCCGTGGCGTGTTCAACCGTCCGCGTTCCCTGTTCATAGGACTGGTCTGCCAGTGGCTGATACTTCCGCTCATAACATTCCTGCTCTGCGTACTGTTTCACAACTTTGTGCCTCCTATGGTGGCAATGGGCCTTATTCTCGTGGCCTCGTGTCCGGGCGGTGCGGTGTCCAATTTCATGACTTCATACGCCAAGGGCAATGCCGAACTGTCAGTTTTGATGAGCACCATAACCACCCTTGGCGCACCGATATTCACTCCCATAAACTACGCTATCTGGGGCGGCCTTTACACCAAATACATGGATGCCGCGGCAGGTGACGTGTTGCGGACACTGCAGGTCCCGCCTATGCAGATTGCCTTGACGGTTATAGTGATAATAGGCATTCCGGTTCTTTTAGGGCTTGTAACCGTCAAGTTTGCTCCCAAGGTTTCCGCCCGTTTAAAGGAGATAATGAGGTATGTATCGATAGTGATATTCATTGGCGTGGCGGGAATGATGATTTCACAGAACTTTGTCCTGTTCAGGGAATATATAGGTTTTATTTTCATCATAGTATTTGTACACAATCTGATAGGTTTCGGTATCGGTTATACGGCAGCCTCGATTGGCAATACCCCTGTAAAGGACAGGCGTGCCGTTACTCTGGAGACCGGAATCCAGAATTCAGGATTGGGATTGCTCCTGCTGTTCAATACCGGTATTTTCCCGCCCGAGATTTCCAAGGGGGGTATGGTGTTCGTGACAGCATGGTGGGGCGTATGGCATATCATATCGGGGCTTCTGCTCGGAACGGCGTTCCGGCTATCGGCTTTTGATACGACAGGCCTTTCAAAATTCTCGCATAAGAAGAAATGAGACAGCATATCCAGGACAGTGATCCTTTATATACATTCCTAAAAAAACTTGTTGACTGGTCGGTCAGAAGCTCATATCGCAAATTTCAGGTTGAGGGTCTGGAAAACATTCCCCGGGACGGCAGTGTAATATGGGCGTCAAATCACACGAATGCCCTCATGGACCCTATGGTCATGCTTTCATCAACGCGTGGCCGCAAGGTTTTCGTGGCCCGGGCGGATATCTTCAAGAAGAAATGGGCGTGCAAGGCGTTGTCATTCCTGCGTGTGATGCCTATCTACCGTATCAGGGACGGCATCAACGCCGTAAAACATAATGATGAGGCCATTGCTCAGGCAACCGGCGTTATAATGGACGGTGTGCCTTTCGTGATTTTTCCCGAAGCCACCCACCGCCCCAAGCATTCGCTTCTTAAACTGAGTAAAGGCATCTTTCATATAGCTGAATCCGCAATAGAGCAGTCCAAGGATGACAGACCTGTCTATATTTTGCCCATAGGCATAGAATACGGTGACTATTTCCGGTTCCGCACCGAAGTCCTTATAAGGTTCGGAAAACCTTTAAACATATCGGAGTTCAAAAAGGAGCATTCCGATGAGCCACAGCCTGTGGTCATGCTCAAGATGCGTGAACTGCTTACCGCCAGACTGGCCGAACAGATTGTATATATTCCCGATGACGAAGATTATGACGCCATATGGGAATACGTCAAGCTTAAGGCTGACAATCCTGATTATTTCAGGAAAACACTGGCCCGAGTGGAATCGGTGGGGGGTGAGAGATACAAAGGTCTGCTGGGAGTCCAGGCGGTTGACAAACAGGCGGTAAAAGAGGCGTTGGCTCTTAGGGAGAATGAGCCGGACAAAGCCCGTGACCTGTTCAAGAAGGTGGATGAACTGCGCGTATGGAGAATCCAGAACGGCATATCAGTGAAATCCATAGCACATGAGCGTAACTGGGCGGTTCTTTTCTTAAGATTCCTGGTTGCTTTAGCCGGTTTACCGTACTATGTATTCTGCGCGGTAGCGGGCTCAATCAAGTGGGTACCCATACTGCTGGTTATGAGAGGTGTCAAAGATGATGCTTTCTATAATACGGCCAGATATGGAGTGCGTGTGGGTTTGGCCATTCCGGCACTCATTGTGTGGGCTTTGGTCTATTTCCTGCTGTTCAGCTGGAAGATTGCGGCGGTTCTGCTGCTGCTTTCCTTGCCTTCGATCAAGTATCTTTATGACTACGGGCTATTTTTCCGCCGGCTGTGCTCTGACATCAGGTGGAAATTCAAGAAAAAGAAAGCTCCGGATATAGGCGAAATCTGAGTGTTACAGTTCCCTGTAGAACTTTTCATATTGTGCCGCCACTTTGACATAGTCATGGTGGCGGTGCACATATTCTACCGATTGGCGTTTCAGTTCCGGGATACGCTCCGGATGTAGAATGAGCTGTTCCAACTGCTCATATACGCTCTGTCCATCAGGTTGGACATTGATTATGGGGCGTAGTTCCTTCTCGCCTAGGATGTCATAGTTCTCCGGTTCTCCGCCCCCAATCACGATGATTCCTTTGGACATGGCCAGAAGTGAGTTCATGGACGGAGTGTAGCTGTAAAGTTGGTCCAATATGGCATCGCTTCCGTCCATCATGCGTTGATATTCTTCAAAAGGCACCCCTTCGGCTATCCTTATTTCCAGACGGTCAGGATATTTTTCCTTAAGTGACTGGGCGGCACGCAGCATTATATCTGTGCCTTTGTACGCTGAACGTCCTCGGCTTATTCCTATGAACAGTCTTACGGGACCTCCGTCAAAACTGATCTGGGGTGTCTCCGGCATTACTATGGGCAGCGGAATGAAACGCACCTTGTCTCTGATGGCAATGCCGTTCCTTCCCGGTTGTTTCACCTCGTTATAAGTTGCCCAATATTCGTACAGGTCTGCCGGAATGCCATCGCAATCCAGAGCTATCGCCTCATTGAGTTCCTGTTTGGGCGTGCCTATCCATTCATCGCGGTAACGTTTGGCCTCTGCATCCGTACGGATTTGATCTCCGAAGTTGAAATCGCTGTAACGCAGGGGTCTTATATCCGTATTGACGCTGGCCCAGTAATGGTCAATTCCATATGCGGCCATGAAAACCTTTCTGTTGTGGCGGCGCAGGTATCGGTAGATGGGTAATATACGTTCTGCCTTCAGTTCAACGAACATGGGATTTATGAGTTGGACTACATCATAGCCGCGCATCCGGGGAAGAGCCTTGAACAGCCTCCACAGGAATGAGATACGTCCTGTCCTGCTGTCCGGGTTACGCTGAAGGTCTATGTCGCGAGGGTAGTTTTTCCATCCGTCACCGTCACTTGCTACGGTAACTGTGTGTCCCAACTCTCTCAGTCCCCTGGCAAGGGTGTTGTGTACGTTGCTGTATTCGCCTAAGAGCAGTATCTTCATTTGTAGAACATTTCAATGATGTGAAGCAGGTATTGCCCTATACGATTGTGTGATAGGGAGGCAAACAGTCTTGATTTGGCCGGTAGGGCGTCTGCCTGTAAGGGGAAAAGTCCCATCTGTTGCAAAACTTTGGTCTGTCGGGGCAGCGCGTCGTGCCAGTCCTTGCGGCGTAATGTCCTTCTGATGTGGTCGATAGCCAGGCTCTTTATCTTAATGTCAAGTCCTTCATGCGGTTCCGTGGCGTGCTCATCCCTGAACTCCATAAGGCTCTGTATGGCCACAACAGTATGACTTGACTTGAGTTCCGTCTTTTGTGGTGAGTCTGATGTGATGATGGTGCCGGGATGGACATAATATGCATATACGGGATGTCCGGTATATGTCATTCTCTTGCTGAAGAAGAGTAACCGGGGCGTAAACTCTTCATCTTCAATATATCTGTTCTCCTGAAACCTGAGGCCGTGGTTCCTTATCAGGTCGGCGCGGATAAGGAACTGCCATGCACCGCTGAACAGGTTGCCTTTACTCATGTACTGATTGCCTGTACATGGAGCGGAAAAGTGAGGCGTGCCGGAAACCCTATAGTCAATCTTGGCAGCTGTTTTTATGCTCTTGAATCCGAATCCAAGCAGGTCGGCTCCATTCTGTTCCATGGCTTTGATGCATGGGGCCAGAGTGCCTGGGAAATAACAGTCATCGGCATCAAGAAAAGCCATGATGTCACCTCTTGCATTGTCCATGCCTGTATTTCTGGCAGCTCCCAGCATACCGTGGGGGCGCCTGATATAGCGAAGCGGCATTCCGCAGAATGGCTTGATGTCCGGATCACAGGGAGAACCGTCATTGACCAGTATTACCTCATACGGAATCAAGCCGTCCAGGTTGTCACGCACTGACAGTATGGCCCTGTGGAGCAATCTCTCGGACTCGGTATCCTGATTGGGATCGTAATATGGAATTATGACGGAAATCATATGGGATATTTTTTTCTCCCCAGCAGAGAGCAGACAAACCGCACTCCAAACACATAGGCTGAGATGGATTTAAGTTTCTGTCTGGAAGACAGGCCGGAACGGAAGATAGCAGTAAAACCCGGCTTAAGTCCGGACAGGACAGAGGATTTTCCTATCAGATAGGTCTTACGGGCATCCTGACAGCGATACAAGTCTGTAAGCAGGTTCAAGCACCTGTTCCATAGCCGCATCCTTGCGGCTGCCTGGTGGTTCTCATCGGTTATCTGTCTTAACAGATTGATGTGATGCCTGAATAGCGGTTCCTGGTTACGGAAACGGTAGCGGTTGGTTATGCCGCCTTCATTGCGGTAATACAGGTAACACCCCTTGTCCGAATATCGTATTGACCGGCATTTGCCTATTATCTTAGGGCATACCGCGGCATCCTCGAATGATTCGCCCTGCGGAAACCTGATATCATCAAACAGCTTACGCCTGTAAATCTTGTTCCATGCATAGCAGTGGTCGTACCCGTTGTCGTTAACCCAATGCCTGAAAACATCTTCGCCTTGAACTGTCTCGGGCTTGAACGATAAGACGTAAGAATCAGATGAACCGTAATGTACATTGACAGGAAACTCAATCAGGTCAGTGCCGGGATTGGATTCCAGCCATTCCAGATTGGCCGACAGGGTGCTGGGGGAGAACTCGTCGTCACTGTCTATAAATGACAGACATGTACCGGAAGATGCATCTATACCGGTGTTCCTGGCAGCACTCAGTCCTCCGTTTTCGCGGTGTATCACACGGATGCAGTCATGGGCCGATGCCAGCCTGTCACACATGTCGGAACTGCCGTCGGTAGAACCGTCATCAACCAGAATGACTTCCATGTCTGTCAGGTTCTGGGACAGGACACTCCCGATGCACCTTTCAAGGGTGGATAGGGTGTTGTAAACGGGAATTATTACTGATAATCTTGCCATCTGCTTATTCAAAAACGTGAAACGGGCTGCTTTATTACTGTTTTTATATAATTTTGTAGATATCATTACGTTTAGATAACGTGGATAACGTGGAAACAGACAGCAGGGAGACGGTCCAGAGAGGTCAGGAGCATTCCGATGCCTATGACCGCATCATCAAATACACGGGATTGTTCGGTGGCGTTCAGGGCATTGTCACTTTGGTAACCGTAGTCAGGACCAAACTTGTTTCCATGATACTGGGACCTACCGGTTTCGGAATAAACGAGTCCTTTAACAGGACCCTGAACCTTGTCAAGAGCACTACGGACCTGGGAGTACCTTTCAGTGCGGTAAAAAGCGTATCGGAGTGCAGGGAGAGTACGGTTCATGGAGAGCTGGAGGAGAGCATTCTGATAACAAGGACCTGGGCGCTGCTTACAGGTGTGGCCGGCATGTTGCTCTGTCTGCTGCTTGCCCCTTTGTTCAGCTACTGGGCATTTGACGGTGACCGGGGTTATACCCTCTCGTTCATGCTGCTGTCGCCCATGGCGGCTTTCAGTGCAATAAGCGGTGGTGAGACGGCAATCATGAAAGGCACCGGCATGCTTCGTCAACTGGCAAACAGCCAGCTTATAACAGTCGTTACCACTTTCTGCATTTCAGTACCTCTGTTGTGGAAAATGGGACTGATAGGTATCGCTCCTTCACTTGTGCTGGTGTCATTTGCATCAATGGTTGTGACATGTGCCTTTTCTTTGCGGACGTTCCCATACAGGGTCACTCCTTTTTCGGGAGCTACATTGAGGAAAGGTTTCGGAATGATCAGGCTGGGCGTTTTCTTTACCATCACGTCTTTCTTCGGTGCAGGAGCCTTCTCCATCATAGCCAATTATCTGATGAAATACGGAAATGCGGAAGTTACTGGCATTTACAGTGCGGGCTATCTGCTTGTATCATATCTGGGCATGTTCGTGTTTTCGGCCATGGAGTCCGATTATTTCCCCAGATTGTCGGCCGTAAACCAAGACCGGGACAAAGTCAATGAACTGGCTAACCGTCAGGCCGAGGTGGCCCTTCTGCTTCTGGCACCTATGATAACGGGTTTCATAGTGTTTCTGGAGCTGATTGTAAGTATACTTCTTACTGCCAAGTTTCAGGAGGCGGTCCCTATGACGCGGCTTGCCGTGATAGGGCTGGCGTTCAAGGCAATGACCCAGCCGCTTGCATATGTTTCGCTTGCCAAAGGCGATTCGCGTACATTCATGCTGCAGGAGATAATCTTCGATGTCATCTTTGTGGCATCGGTAGTGGGATTGTTCAAGTTGGGCGGTATAACCATGACCGGGTTGGCCTTGGCGCTGATAGCGGTGGCGGACCTTGTCATTGTCTATACCATCAGCCACAGGAGATACGGGGTGAAGTTGTACGGCAGGGTGTTGAAAGTGTTCATGGTCCAGCTGCCTTTGATAATAGCTACATGGGTCGTATCATTCTTTGCGACGGGTGTGTTGTTTTGGGTGGCAGGAGTGACGTTGCTTGTCATTTCGACAGCCGTCTCGTTCCATTATCTCAGGAAACACACATCATTCATCAGGTCTATAAGTGACAGGTTCAGCAAAAAGACACATTGATGAGCAGGGTAACGGTTCTGGTGGCAGCCTATAATGCCCAAAAGTATCTGCGTGAGTGCCTGGACTCACTTTTGGCACAGACAATTCATGATATACAGATTGTCTGTATAGATGATGCCTCGACAGACTCCACACCCGCCATACTTTCGGAATATGCCCAAAGGGACAGTCGTGTCGTAGTGCTTAGATGCGGTGTTAACAGCGGTCAGGCTGTAGCCCGGAACATGGGCATTGAGGTTGCCGACGGGGATTATATCACCATGGTTGACGCCGATGACCGTTTGTCGGCCGAAGCGTTGGAACGGGCTGTCTCAGTGCTGGATGCCAACGCGGATACAGGTTCCGTGCTGTTCAGCCTTGTCTATTTTGACGATGAATCCGGTTGGCCTTATCCCATGCGTACAGATAAGGATGTGTGGAGCGGTCAGGAGGCGTTCGAGCTCAGTCTGGACTGGTCAATACATGGTCTGTATGTGTCACGTACGGACCTGTTCAGGCGTTTCCCGTATGATACGTCATGTCGCCTGTTCAGCGACGACAACACTACCAGGATGCATTACCTGCATTCCGGAACGGTCAGGATGTGCAATGGCGTATATTATTACCGTCAGCATGCTGAAAGTATGACCAACGGTATATCGGCCTTAAGGCTTGACCTGCTGGAGGCTAATGCGTCGATGGCCCGCCAGCTGCGGGAATCGGGACAGGACAGGAGGGTTCTGGCCATGTTTGAAAGGGAACGCTGGATAAATCTGACCGGTATATGCGGATTATGGTTGAGAAACAGGGAAATAGCCGGTCGGCAGGAGGCCATGGACAGGTTCCGCAGAGCATGGAATGACATTGATAGAAGCCTGCTTCCCGGGAGGCTGAAAATGAAACCCGGATATATTCCGTGCCACTCTTTCAGGCTTTATTTCCTTCAAATTGAATTCTATTTCCTTTTAAGACGTATATTAGGAAAATAATCCTTACCTTTGCTAATTACGTATAGAAACAAATAAACGTTATTAGTAAAGATATATGGACGAATTATTAGGACTGGTAACTGCCAAGGCTCAGGAGTGGCTGGGCGGTTCATTCGATGAGAAGACCCGTGAGGAGGTCAAGGCCCTCATGGCTAAAGAGGACAAGTCAGACCTTATTGACGCATTCTATAAGGATCTGGAATTTGGTACAGGCGGACTGCGCGGTATCATGGGCGCAGGAACCAACCGTATGAACATCTACACGGTGGGTATGGCTACCCAGGGCCTGGCCAACTATCTGAACAGGAACTTCAAGGAACGTAAGGAGATATCGGTGGTGGTAGGACATGACTGCCGTAACAACGGACGCCTGTTTGCCGAGACCGTAGCAAACATATTCAGCGCCAACGGTATCAAGGTATATCTGTTCGATGACCTGCGTCCTACGCCTGAGGTATCGTTTGCCATCCGTTATCTGGGCTGCCAGAGTGGCGTGAACGTGACCGCCAGCCACAACCCCCGTGAGTACAACGGTTACAAGGCATACTGGGAGGATGGTGCACAGGTGCTGGCTCCGCATGATACAGGCATCATTGATGAGGTTGCCAAGGTTAAGGTGGCCGATATCAAGTTCAAGGGCAATCCGGACCTGATCAAGATAATAGGTGAGGAGGTTGACAAACCCTATCTGGATGCAATTGAGGGTATATGCATAGATCCCGCTCTGGTAAAGCGCAACAAGGATATATGCATAGTTTATACTCCGTTGCACGGATGCGGCCGCGTGATGATACCGCGTTCACTCAAGCAGTGGGGATTCACCAACGTGAACTGTGTTCCCGAGCAGATGGTTCCGGACGGCAACTTCCCGACAGTGGTTTCACCCAACCCCGAGTATCCTGAGGCTCTGACCATGGCTCTGGCCCTGGCCCGCAAGCTAAATGCGGATGTTGTTATGGCATCTGATCCTGATGCTGACCGTCTGGGCGTGGCCTGCCGTGATGACAAAGGTGAGCTTACCCTGCTCAACGGTAACCAGACCGCAATGATTTTCCTCTACTACATCATAACACAGTACACCAAGCTGGGCAAGATGACCGGTAAGGAGTACATCGTGAAGACCATCGTAACAACTGAGGTTATCAGCCGCATCGCCGAGAAGAACAACCTTGAGATGTTTGACTGCTACACCGGTTTCAAGTGGATTGCCAAGGTGATTGCCGATGAGAACGCCAAGGGCAAGCACTACATCGGTGGTGGTGAGGAGAGCTTCGGTTTCCTGGCCGAGGACTTTGTACGTGACAAGGATGCCGTATCGGCCTGCTCGCTGATGGCTGAGATTGCTGCATGGGCTAAGGAGAACGGCAAGACTCTCTGGGACCTGCTGCTGGATGCATATCAGGAGTACGGATTCTCACAGGAGGCAGCCGTAAGCGTGGTCAAACCTGGTAAGAGCGGTGCCGATGAGATAAAGGCCATGATGGAGCAGTTCCGCGCCAACCCGCCCAAGAGCCTGGCAGGTGAGAAGGTGGTTCTTGTCAAGGATTTCAAGCTGCTCAAGCAGACCGATGCAGCCGGCAAGGTTACGAGTCTGGTTATGCCGGAGCCTTCAAACGTGCTGCAGTACTTTACTGCCGCCGGTGACAAGATATCGGTACGTCCTTCAGGTACGGAGCCCAAGATCAAGTTCTACATGGAGGCCAAACTGCCTATGACGGACAAGAAGGATTACCTCAAGGTGCAGGCCCAGGCCATGAAGAAGATCGAGGCGTTCAAGAAGGACCTGGGAATATGATTGGTATGAAACGTTTGGCAGCATTTGTTGTTGGAGCGTGTCTGCCGGTCACGGCACTTTTCAGCCAGTCCTTCCGTTCCGTGTCGGTATGGAAAGACGGTGTCATGTCCGATTTCTCCCTTGCACAGATTGACAGCATAGACTTCCTGACAGGTGATACTACGCTGAACATCCATTCTGGCAGCAAGACGAACTCTTTTGTCCTCAATGACATAGACAGCGTCACAGTGTCAGTGCCGGATATTCAGAGTACAAACAAGAGAAGTCCCGCTGAACTCAAGGCCGAATTCGGCAAGGTCTCTGTCAAGACCGTGTCTTACAAGAAGTTTGAGCATCACAATCCGCTCATGCCTCACAAGTTCGGTGCCGACCCGTTCGGCATGGTTGATGGCGACCGTCTATATGTATATATGACCGATGACCATATCTACAATTCACAGACCGGCAGGCCTGTGGGTGACGGCGATTACTCCGACTGCAAGAAAGTGAGCGTGATATCGTCCGATGACCTGGTCAACTGGACTGACCACGGGGCTCAACCGGTGGCCGGAAAGGGCGGCGGTACCGGGCCTGCCAAATGGGCCAACAACATGTGGGCGCCATGTGCCGCGCACAAGACCATAGGCGGCAAGGAAAAGTATTTTCTCTATTTTGCCGATAACGCCAGCGGTATTGGCGTGCTTACTGCCGATTCTCCGTACGGACCATGGAAACAGCCTTCAGGAATGAACCAGCTCATATCACGCGGAACCGCCAATTGCGGCGATGTCACATGGCTTTTTGACCCTGCTGTACTGGTAGATGATGACGGTAAGGCATATCTCTATTTCGGTGGGGGCGTGCCCGGCGGCAAGGAAGCCGATCCAGGTACTGCCAGGTGCGTTCAGCTGGGCAGTAACATGACATCGATTGCGGGTACTCCGCAGACCATCCACCCTCCGTATCTGTTTGAGGATTCGGGAATCAACAAGGTGGGCGGCAAGTACCTTTACAGCTATTGTTCAAACTGGACCGGCAACAATATACCCGGTGTGGCCAATATCGCATATATGAAGTCGGATAATCCGCTCGGCCCGTTTGAATATGTGGGAAGGTGCTTTGACAACCCGGGTGGTGCATCCTGGGGAGGCGGTGGCGGTAACAACCACCATGCCATAGTGGAGTTCCAGGGCAAGTATTACATCCTTTACCATACCCGCACCCTAAAGAGTGCCATGAGAGCCGATAACAAGGACATTACCGACGGAATGGAGTTAAGAAGCACCTGCATTAGTGAAATCCGTGTGGATACCGTAAATGCCAGGATTCAGAATCTGTCAGCATCGTCAATCACTCAGGAAGGAGTCAAACAGCTCAAGGATTTTGACCCGTACCGTACGGTTCCCGGCACAACCATGGCTTGGGCCGACAAGGTAACCACCAAATATGCAATCTCCGGTTCCGCCTACAAATGCACAGCCGAGATGGAAAACGGTTCGTGGATGTGCCTGTCGCGCGTGAATTTTGGCGATGGCGCCATAGGATTCAAGGCCAGGGTATCTGGAAACGGGCTTATTGCAGTCACTGCAAAGAATCCCGGCAAGTGGGGTACTTACTATACAGTGGCAGAGGTTGATTCAAGAGGTTATACCGATATTACAGTTCCGCTGTGGTCAATAGCCAAGGGCGTAGTGCCTAAGTTGTTTATTGTAGCAAAAGGTAATGTGAGTATTGAATCATGGTCATTCATAAGAAAATGAAAGGCAGACTTGTTAGGTTTTTCCTGATTCCGGCTTCGTTGCTGATAGCTGCAGCGGGCTGCTCTCCAAGGCATGGTACCGTGTCGATCCGTCTGGTAGGCACATCCGATGTCCATGGCTCGATCTTTGACACTGATTGTCTGACAGGCCAGGAGAGGAGAGGCAGCCTTGCCAAGTTCTCCACTTTCCTGAACCGTCAGCGCAAGGAGTTCAAGCATGTGGTCTATCTGGATGCCGGCGATAATCTTCAGGGATCGGTTGATGTATATCAGGATGTGACGGCCCAGTTGCACAGGACCAGTCTGCCGGCACAGGCTTTCAGCATCCTGGGATGCGACGCCTCAGTGATGGGTAACCATGATTTTGCCGTGCGTGTAGCCAGCTACGAGCGCTTTTTCCGCGGAGCGGAATATCCTATACTTGGTGCCAATGCCTGTTTTGAGGAAACCGGCGACTATCTGCCCCCTTACCGTATGCTCAACAGGGGAGGCGTGAGGATAGCCGTGTTGGGCTTGACCACTCCCATTGCCAAATACGCATTGCCATCGGACTGTGTGGGAGATCTGGATATACGTGACGTCGTGGAAACAGCCAGGCATTGGGTTCCTTATCTCAAGGAAGAAAAGAATGCCGATGTAGTCATAGGACTGCTTCACACAGGATTACAGAACGGCAGGGTTCTGGAAGATATCGGAGTATATGAAAATTCCGTGCGCAGGCTCATAAGCCAGGTGCCGGGTTTCAATGTCATACTCTATGGACATGACCACCAGGCCCGCTGCCTTAAGGAGGTTGACTGTAACGGCGATTCCGTCCTGCTGCTTAACCCCGGTGAGAAAGTGTCCAGGGCTGTAGTGGCTACCATAGATGTGGTATTCGATGATAAGGAGACCCCGTCGGTCCATACTTCGGGTTCATTGGTGGATATTTCGGACGAGGAACCTGACAAGGGTTTCATGGACAAGCTGTCCGGCTGGTATGAGGATGTGAAACACTATGCAGACTCAGTAGTTGGTACCACATCGGTCCTGATGGAGGCAAACGGAATCCTTTGGAGAAATTCAACCATCATGGACTATATCCATTCCATACAACTGGGGTATAACGGGGCTCAGATATCCCTGGCATCACCGCTCTTTGCTGTGCCTCAGGCCGGTTCCAGGGAGATAAGCATGCGTGACCTGTTTTCACTGTGCCAGGGTGACAATGCCATGGTATCGGTCATGTTGAAGGGCAGTGAGGTCCGTGACTTGCTTGAGTATTCGGCCGACATGTTCTACAACACGGTATCGGGCGGGTCGGAGGCCATGCTCAAGTACCGTGAATCCTCAAACGGGAACAAGGTTCCCAGGCGTTCCATCAGTAGCCTGATCACGGCGGCAGGGATAGATTATGTGATTGATGTAACCCAGCCTAACGGAAAACGCGTAAGGATACTCTCATTAAGTGACGGTAAGCCGTTTGACCCTGACTCATATTACAGGACTGTCATCAGTTCTGCACTTTTCTCCAGTACAGGATCTGCCTTGCTGAGAACCACCGGCATGACGCTGACTGACATTCAGAAACGTCTGAACGGTTCATCTGCGGCCGATTTGAGGTATTACATGATTACAGACCTCTCATTGAGGAAAGAGATGGACATGGCGGTTAAGGTCAAGCCTGTATCAACATGGAAGCTTGTACCTGAGAATATAGTCAGCGCATGCCTGGCTAATGATACCGTCAATTTCAATATTATGAATCAAGTACGCTGATGCGCACAATATAAATTATGATTATGAAGAAAATAACAAGTTGTTTGTTGATTGCCGGAGCGGTGCTTTCACTCTCCGCTTGCAAAACCAGTCAGAGTGCCTATAAGGAGGCTTATGAGAAGGCGGTAAGTGCTGATGAGGCCAAGCCGGTAGTTGAGGCCCCGGTTTCTACCGTACAGGCTCCTGCGGCTGATGATGTAGAAAATGTATCGGTCCGTGAGGAGAAGGTGACGGTGGTATCGGGCGACCAGGAACTCAAGGCATACAGCATAGTGTGCGGAAGCTTCTCGCTCAAGGCCAATGCCGATGCCCTGCGTGATCGTCTTGTCAATGACGGTTACAAGGCCGTGGTAGTGGTTAACGAGGCAGGAAAGACCTACCGTGTGGTATGCGCCACCTTCAATACCAAGGAGGAGGCTGTTGCCGAGCGTAGCAAATTCAAAGCCAGATATCCGGACAATCAGGATTTCCAGGCAGCCTGGATCCTTTACAGGAAATAACATTGGGAAGGATTCTTGCCATTGACTATGGCACCAAACGAACCGGAATAGCGGTCACAGACCCGCTCAGGATTGTTCCGGGCGGTTTGGGTACGGTGGCTACGCATGAATTGCCCGCTTTCCTGGCGGATTACATGGGCAGGGAACAGGTGGATATCATTGTGGTAGGCCATGCCACAAACATGAACGGTGAGGACTCTGCCAGCATGAAGCAGATACGTCCGTTTATGGAGAAACTCAAGAAACAGTACCCGGACAGGAAAGTGCTTATGTTTGACGAGCGTTTTACATCGGTCATGGCACAGCGGGCCATCCTGGAATCAGGTATAGGACGCATGGCACGCCGTAACAAGGCGCTCGTGGATGAGGTGAGCGCAACTATCATTCTGGAATCGTTTATGGATTCAAAACTATACAAGGAACTATGATTTTACCTATATACACTTACGGACAGACGGTTCTCAAGAAAGAGGCCGAGGAAATTGACAGCAGTTATGAGGGCTTGCAGCAGCTTATCCAGGATATGTTCGAGACGCTGAGGAAAGCCGAAGGAGTTGGGCTGGCGGCACCGCAGGTGGGATTGCCCATACGCCTGGCCGTGGTTGACCTGGATGTCATGTCCGATGACCAGCCTGAGTTCAAGGGCTATTTCCGCACATACATCAATCCCTACATAGAGGAGACTGACGGCGCTCTGGTTCCGTATGAGGAGGGTTGCCTGAGCTTTCCCGGCATACATGAGAAGGTGAACCGTCCGGCTCGTGTACGCGTAAGCTGGCAGGATGAGAATTTCCAGGAACACGACGAGTGGTTTGAGGGATTCCCGGCCCGCGTGCTCCAGCATGAGATAGACCATCTGGACGGCAAATGTTTCATAGACCGCATGTCACCGTTACGCAGGCAGATGAACAAGAAGAACCTGAGTCAGATAGCTGCCGGCAAGTTCAACTGTGACTACAAGGTGAAGGTATCACACAGATAATATATGAGGATAGGGCGGATCGTAATTGCCTGCGCTGCGGCCTTATTGGTGCTTTGTGCTCCATTGCGGGCTCAGATAAACACTGACCGTATGATGTCGGTGGGCCGTACCGCCCTTTATTTTGATGATTACGTACTCTCCATCCAGTACTTCAACCAAGTCATCAACGCCAAGCCCTATCTGGCGGAACCATATTTTTACAGGGCCGTGGCCAAACTTTCACTTGAAGACTACCGTGGTGCCGAGCAGGATTGCAACAATGCCTTGAGCCGTAACCCTTTCGTGGTCAACTGTTATCAGGTGCGCGGGCTGGCCCGTGTGTATCAGGCTAAATATGATGATGCCATAAGTGATTTCCGGGCCGGACTGCGGCTTGAGCCCGACAACGTTTCCTTGAGACACAATCTCATATTGTGCCTGGCCCGCAGTGACAGGAAGGACGAGGCCATTAAGGCTGCCGATACCCTGCTGGCGTCATCGCCCAAGTATGCGCCTGCCATGGCCATGCGTTCCGATCTGTTGTGGGAACAGGGCGACAGCACGGGAGCACTGGAGTGGGTGAACAAGGCTCTTGACGTCAACAAGTATGATGCCGACATGCTGCATCACCGCGGCGTCATGCTTGCCCGCTTGGAACGATACGAGGAGGCTGAACAGGATATGGACCGCGCCATTTACCTTGACCCTACAAGTTCCGGTGCATACATTACCAGGGCAATGGTGCGCTATTTCCGTGACAACCTTAACGGGGCGTTATCTGATTATGACATGTCCATCATGATAGATCCGGCCAGTGTCACGGGTCATTACAACCGTGGTAACCTGCGTGCCCAGATAGGTGATGACAACAGGGCAATAGAGGACTTTGACATGGTCATAGATGCTGAGCCCGATAACCTGCTGGCCATATTCTACCGCGGAATGCTACGTGAAAACACAGGTGATTACCGCGGCGCTGAGCAGGACATGACCAGGGTCCTTGAAGAATATCCGCAGTTTATACAGGGTTACCAGATACGCAGTGAAGTACGTGAGAAACTGGGTGATCTGCGTGGTGCCGAGCAGGATGCCATGGTAGTGCTGCGTGAACAGAACCGTCGTTTCAACAACGCCATGGGTTACGCTGACGATGACAAGGAAGATGACGGCAAGACCAGGGACAAGTCCGATAAGAACGTGCGCAACTACCGTAAGATAATTGTTGATGAGGATCTGGAAAACTCCACTGGATTCTCAAGCCAATACCGAGGTAAGGTTCAGAACCGTAACGTCGATGTCCAGTATCTGGAGCCATACCGCCTTACATTCTTCAGGGACCACACACAGACAGTAAGCAAGGTGCATGTGAGCAGGGTGGTGGATGAACTCTCCGCATCCGGTTGCTTCATGCAGGAGATAGTGCTTGAAAACCATGATGTCCAGCTTGAGCAGAGGCAGATAGACCGTCTGTTTGCCGACATAGGCTTGCGTACGCAGAACCTGTCGGACAATCCCGGCAATGCAGACTGCCTGCTGCTGGCCAGAGCCATAGATTTTGCCTTGCTTCAGGACTTTACCAATGCAGAGCAGGATTTGGACAACGCTGTCTCTGTTAATCCGGACAACTGGGCGGTATGGTTCTGCCGTTCACAGGTAAGGGCACGTTCCATACAGATAAGGCGCGCCGAGCAGGATATGGACCTGCAGCAGGTCAACTCCTTAATCCGTGAGAATATTTCCGATCCCGGATATCAGTTCGTCATCAGGGACCTGACCCGCGCCATAGAGCTGGAGCCCTCATTCGCATTCGCGTACTACAACAGGGGGACATTCTACGCCATGACCAATGACCTTCATGCGGCAATTGTCGATCTGGACAAAGCCATAGAGCTTGACGAGACTCTTGCCGAGGCCTGGTACAACCGAGGACTGGTACTGGTGCTTCTGGACCGCATGGACGAAGCCTTCAGTGACCTGAGCCGCGCCGGCGAACTTGGCATTTATTCGGCATACAACATCATAAAGCGCTTTTCAAAAGGTGACTGATTGAAAAGAATTTGATACCTTTGCGGACTTAAAAGAAATTACAATACGACAACATGATAAAGATTACGTTTCCCGACGGTTCCGTCCGCGAGTATGAGAGCGGCGTAACTGGTTATGAGATTGCTGAGAGCATCAGCCAGCGTCTGGCACAGGAGGTGCTGGCTTGCAGTGTTAACGACCAGATAACTGAGCTGAACCGCCCTATAACCACCGATGCTACCATCAAGCTTCACAAGTGGGAGGATGACGAGGCTAAGCATGCCTACTGGCACACAAGCGCTCACCTTATGGCCGAGGCTCTGCAGGAACTCTATCCCGGCACACAGTTCGGCATAGGTCCGGCAATCGAGAAGGGGTTCTACTATGACATCATGCCTCCAGAAGGTGTGGTCATCAAGGAGAGTGATTTCCCCGCCATAGAGGCCAAGATGAAGGAACTGGTCCAGAAGAAGGAGAAGCTGGTTCGTGAGGAGATATCCAAGGCCGATGCACTGAAGTTCTTCGCCGCACGCGGCCAGAGCTACAAGAACGAGCTCATAGCCGACCTGGAGGACGGTACCATCACCACATACACTCAGGGTAACTACACAGACCTTTGCCGCGGACCGCACTTGGTTGACACCGGTGCCATCAAGGCTATCAAGCTGTTGGCTACATCGGCCGCATACTGGCGCGGTGACGAGAAGCGTCCGCAGATGACACGTATCTACGGCATCTCATTCCCCAAGCAGAAGATGCTGGATGAGTATATTGAGCTTATTGAGGAGGCCAAGAAGCGTGACCACCGCAAGATAGGCAAGGAGATGGAGCTTTTCATGTTCAGCGATATGGTAGGCAAGGGCCTGCCCATCTGGCTGCCTAAAGGCACAGCACTGCGTCTCAGACTGCAGGATTTCCTGTCACGCATACAGAAGCGTTACGGTTACCAGCAGGTAATCACCCCGCATATCGGATCAAAGCAGCTTTATGTTACTTCTGGTCACTGGGATCACTACGGCAAAGATAGTTTCCAGCCCATCACTACCCCCGAGGAAGGCGAGTGCTACCTGCTCAAGCCCATGAACTGCCCCCACCACTGCTGCATTTTCAAGTCACAGCCCCGCTCATATCGTGACCTTCCCCTGCGCATAGCAGAGTTCGGTACGGTTTACCGTTATGAGCAGAGCGGCGAGCTGCACGGACTTACCCGTGTACGCAGCTTCACCCAGGACGATGCACATATATTCTGCCGTCCCGACCAGGTTAAGGGTGAATTCATCCGCGTGATGGAGATCATAGAGATAATCTTCAAGGCCCTGAACTTTGACAACTTTGAGGCACAGATATCACTGCGTGACCCCAACGACCATGAGAAATATGTGGGTAGCGATGAGGTTTGGGAAAAAGCCGAACGTGCCATTGTTGAGGCATGTGAGGAGAAGGGCCTTAAGGCTACCGTTGAGTACGGCGAGGCTGCATTCTACGGTCCCAAACTGGACTTTATGGTAAAGGATGCCCTGGGTCGCCGTTGGCAGTTGGGTACCATCCAGGTTGATTACAACCTGCCGCAGAGATTCGAGCTTGAATACATTGCTTCCGATAACCAGAAGGAGCGTCCGGTCATGATACACCGCGCACCTTTCGGCTCCATGGAACGTTTCGTTGCCGTGCTGATTGAGCATACCGCCGGTAAGTTCCCGCTCTGGCTCATACCTGACCAGGTGGCTATACTGCCTATCTCAGAGAAGGCCAATGATTATGCACACAAGGTACAGAAGGAACTTGAGGACAAATATGAAGTACGCAGCTTTGTAGATGACCGCAACGAGAAGATAGGCCGTAAGATCCGCGACAATGAGGTCAAGCACATCCCGTACATGCTCGTGGTAGGTGAGAAAGAGGCTGAAAATGCTGAAGTTAACGTACGCAAGCAGGGTGCAGAGAACCTTGGAAACATGAAAATTGACGAATTCGGTAAAAAAATCGCCGATGAAGTCAATTCTATGATAAATAAATGGTAATTTTGCGCCCGCTTGGAATAATATATTTTGAAATAGGTATAGAATAAAGAGAAAAAACAACATAAAAGATTCTGAATGAAGAAAGACAATTTGAGTGATCAGTATCAGGTAAATGATGAGATCCGTGCCCGTGAGGTCCGCATAGTCGGAGAAGGCTTTGAACCAAGAGTGGTATCACTGCGTGAGGCACTTAAAATAGCCGATGACATGGAGCTGGATCTGGTCCTGATTTCACCTAATGCAGTTCCTCCGGTATGCAGGATCGTTGATTTCTCCAAGTTCATATACCAGCTCAAAAAGAAGCAGAAGGAGGCCAAGGCCAAGCAGGTCAAGATTGACGTCAAGGAGATTCGTTTCGGACCTCAGACCGATGATCACGACTACAACTTCAAGCTGAAGCACGCCATAGGTTTCCTGCAGAACGGTGACAAGGTAAAGGCATACGTCTTCTTTCGCGGCCGTTCAATCCTTTTCAAGGAGCAGGGCGAGGCCATCCTGGCCCGTTTTGCAAAAGACCTTGAAGAGTACGGAAAGCAGGAGCAGGCACCCATTCTTGAGGGTAAGCGTATGACAATATTCATATCGCCCAAGAAGGGTGGGGCACCAAAGAAGGCTGAGGCTCCCAAGCAGGAAGAGAAGAAAGAATAACAAACCGTCTGTGGCTCCGGCATGGTGCCATGCGGTAATAATAACAAACAAATAATTAATAACAATGTTGAAATCAAAGACTAATTCCGGTTCCAAAAAAAGATTCGCTCTTACCGGATCGGGCAAAATCAAGAGAAAACACGCTTATCACAGCCACATTCTCACAAAGAAGAGCAAGAAGCGTAAAAGAAATCTGGATCATTTCACTCTGCTGGACCAGGCAAACGCCAAGCAGGTCAAGTCTCTGCTCTGCATGAGATAACCCCCGATTAAGAGATCAGTCAAAAAAGGAATTAACCGATTTGTCAGCATTAAAGACCTGTAAGGGCGCTGGCATTCAAAAAAAGAAGAAACTTATGCCGAGATCAGTAAATCACGTTGCTTCAAGAGCAAAGAGAAAGAAAATTTTAGGTCTTACCAGAGGTTACTTTGGTGCAAGGAAGAACGTCTGGACCGTTGCCAAGAATACTTGGGAGAAGGGTCTTACCTATGCTTACCGTGACCGCAAGAACAAGAAGAGAGAGTTCCGCGCACTGTGGATACAGCGTATCAATGCTGCCGCACGTCTGGAGGGACTGAACTATTCACAGCTCATGGGCGCCATCCATAAGGCAGGTATCGAGATCAACCGTAAGGTGCTGGCCGACCTGGCTATGAACAACCCCGAGGCTTTCAAGGCTATCGTTGCCAAGGTAAAGTAATTAACTTAATACGTTAAAAAAGCGGGTAGAGTATTCTCCACCCGCTTTTTTTTATTATCTTTGCTCTTGACCGCATCGGGTTAGATCGGGAGACTCATCAATAAAAACAGAGAACCGGGAACAGCTCTGGTTTCCAATGGCGGGCCACGCCCCGCAAGGGGTAACCTCAGGTCGGTGGATTACAAAGGAGGCCGGGCGCCCAAAACTTATTTTCCGGAGTTCTCATCACATCACCGGTGCGGTTTTTTTCAGAGATCAATTGCACTATATACAAAACGGACTGATCCGTGAGGTCAGTCCGTTTCTGTATAGTTAGAGCATTGCATTACTCCATCATCAACACCTTCTTACCGTTAATGATAGTGATACCTCTCTGGTACTCATTAACTTTTACTCCGCCCAGGTTGTAGCGGGTGCCGGAGGCATTCATGTCATCGGGGGTGATATAGCTCACCCCGGTAGTGCAGGTAAACTCAATATTGTCTATGTTGCAGTTGGCTCCGGTGATGGTTATGCGCAATATCTGCTCACCCTCCTCCAACTCCTCAATCAGGTCGCCGCTTATGGCAGAATATTTTCTCCTTCCATTATTGGGGACGTCAATATTGGCAAGCGTAATCTCCTGACCGTCTTTCATGAGGCTTATTCTGAATCCGGAGTTATCTTCGCCTGAACTTACAGTTGCGGCAAAAGAATAAGTGCCGCCGCTCTGAACGTTTACGGAATATTCCAGCCATTCGTCAACGGCTGTATAGCTTAACACATAATTTCCGCTGTTGGCCTTTATTATATCCACTCCCTCGTTGTCATTGCGGTAGTTGGTTCTGCCCTGGTCGGTTTCATCAGAATCGTGGAATGTAGTGCCGTCACCACCTTTGTCAAAGTCCTCAACCTGCAGTATGCCCGGCAGGTTGATAGGCTTGCCGTTGCTGGTATATGAAGCGCGCTTGTTGTTGGCTTTCAACGTCATTCCGGTTATCTCCGATTCATTCTTAAGCGTATCGGTGGCAATGGCGGTAATGACGTACTGGCCTTTGGCGGCAGGTCTGTATATGGCCTCAAACGGTTTCTTGGTAAGTGTCTTGTACAGGATGCCGTCCACATAGACCTTTACATTCTTTATTGCACCCTCCCTGTCGGCATACAGGGGAGTGAAATGTATCTTGGTGTTGGTGTTTATGGTGGTAGGCATCATTTCGGATGTTACAACCAGGTTGAGCGTGCTGTCAATCTCGGCATGTCTGAAGGCAATCTTGTCTATGTTGCAGTTGTTGCCAGATATGCCGTTTATGGTCAGACGGATAGTCTGCATGCCCTCCTTGAGAGCTACCTTGGTCCTTCCGCTTATGGTCTTGTATGTATCCCAGGCACCGGTGTTGGGAGCTTCTATCCTGTCTGTCAAGTCTGTAAGACTATTATTTTCATTGACAGAAAGAATCAGGCCTGCGCCGTCTGACGGTGATGACAGGGTTACGTCATAATTGTAGAAACCGGCTTTCTTTACATCTACTGTATATTCCAGCCACTCTCCATTGACGGTATATCCTATGGCATATCCGGCGTTTCCGCTTACTATATCCACGCCACAGTCGCTACGGTAAACGTTGCCCTGGTTCTCCTTGTCATTGTCGTGGTATGCAACTCCCTCTATGCCTTTGTCAAAATTCTCGGCCTGAATGGTTCCGGGTAATGACACAGCCTTGTATGGAGCGCGCGGCTCGTATGCGGTTACACTGCCCACACGCTGGTATGAGTTGCCGTCGCTGTCATAAACTACAGCCTTAAACTCCTGCTTGCCTGTTGTGGATGGTACAAAATCTACTATATACGGAGCCTGGGTCAGTGTGGCGTACAGATTGTTGTTTACGTAGAACTTTATGTTGTCTATGGTCTTCTTGCTGTCTGTCAGGCTGGCGCGGATTGTAATGGGAATAGTTTCTCCCATGATAGCGGCACCTGCACCCGGCTTGATGTAAAGCGATATCTGTTTCTTCATTCCCGGGAACGGACTTTTGGCTGTCCTGGCAGCCTCCGATTTCATGTAGGTGCGCAACCACTCCATTGCGGGGCGGTCCCTGCCGTCACGGATGATGCCTGAG
>CADCBO010000016.1 GCA_902799685.1 uncultured Bacteroidales bacterium | reverse complement strand
GGAGCGTTGCGACAAGGGCTACGGTGTAAACAACACCGGTCTGGCCGTATTCCTGGATTTCAAGTACGCTATCCAGCGTCTGGGCAAGCAGGCCGTTGCAGATAAGTACGGTAACCTGTTTGATATGTATGAGGAGATTACCGATGTCAATCCGTATGAGAACCCGATGATGATATTCCCCGCCATCCACTACACAATGGGTGGTATCTGGGTTGACTATGAGCTGCAGACCTCTATCCCCGGTCTGTTTGCAATCGGTGAGTGCAACTTCTCAGATCACGGAGCCAACCGTCTTGGTGCTTCTGCTCTTATGCAGGGTCTTGCCGACGGTTACTTTGTACTGCCTTATACCATTCAGAACTATCTGGCTGATCAGATTCAGGTTCCGCGTTTCAGCACAGACCTGCCTGAGTTCGATGCTGCCGAGAAGGCTGTCAAGGAGAAGATAGCCAAGATCATGAGCATTAACGGCAAGCGCTCAGTCGATTCTATCCATAAGGAACTCGGTCACATCATGTGGGAGTATGTAGGTATGGGTCGCACCAAGGAGTCTCTTGAGACCGCTCTCAAGAAACTTGATGAGGTGGAGAAGACCTTCTGGACTGACCTGCGTGTTCCGGGCGATGCCCAGACACTTAATGTTGAGCTTGAAAAGGCTCTGCGTCTGCTTGACTTCATAGAGATTGGCAAGCTGATGGCTTATGACGGTCTTAACCGTGAGGAGTCATGCGGCGGCCACTTCCGTGAGGAGCATCAGACACCCGAGGGCGAGGCACTGCGTCATGATGACAAGTTCTCATACGTAGCCTGCTGGAACTATCAGGGTGAGGGCAAGGCACCTGAGCTGCTCAAGGAGCCTCTCAACTATGAGTATATTAAGGTACAGACCCGTAATTACAAGAACTGATAAAAAGCATCAATATGGAAAAGAATATAAGTTTCAAACTGAAAATTTGGCGCCAGAGAAGTCCTAAGGAGAAGGGACAGTTCAAGGTGTATGAAGTGAAGGATATCCCCACCGATACCTCATTCCTTGAGATGCTTGACATTCTGAACGAGCAGCTCATCAATGCCGGTGAGGAACCTGTGGTGTTTGACCATGACTGCCGCGAGGGTATATGCGGTATGTGCTCACTCTACATAAACGGCCATCCGCACGGCCCTGCTACAGGTGCTACCACCTGCCAGCTCTACATGCGCCGTTTCAAGGATGGTGAGACCATTACCGTTGAGCCTTGGCGTTCAGCCGGTTTTCCGGTAATCCGTGACCTTATGGTTGACCGCCGTGCATATGATAAGATTATGCAGGCCGGTGGTTACGTTTCAATCAACACCGGTGGTGTTCCCGATGCCAACGCAATCCCCATTCCAAAAGAGAAGGCCGACCTGGCTATGGACGCTGCATCATGCATCGGTTGCGGTGCCTGCGTAGCAGCCTGCAAGAACGGTTCAGCTATGCTGTTTGTGAGTGCTAAGGTTAGCCAGCTGGCTCTCCTGCCTCAGGGTAAGGTAGAGGCCGAGCGCAGAGCCAAGGCAATGTTGTCCAAGATGGATGAGCTGGGATTCGGTAACTGCACCAACACCCGCGCCTGTGAGGCTGAGTGCCCCAAGTGCATAAGCATCAGCAATATTGCCCGCCTGAACCGCGAGTTCATCGTGGCCAAGCTGAAAGACTGATTAGTCCGGTAATAAATGAAACCGTGGTGAAAAAATACCTTTTCACCACGGTTTTTCTATGTCATTCAACGTTTAGTTTGCGATAGTCTTTAGTACAGATCTCGTAACAGAGTTTAAGCCAGACCAGAACGACTGGTAGAGCTTTGAGCCCATAGGGTCTTATCCATTGCTCGCGTATGAACCTTGGCATGAAATCCGAGTGTGCCATGGTGCAGAAGATGAATACATAGACCATCAGCGCAATATCCCACTTGGAACGTTTCCACGGAGCTGCGGTGTACCAGATAACGACACCGGTAACAGCAATGATATAGCCACTGTTCTCAGAACCGGTAGAAAACAACACTACAAACATGAGCACGGAAGCTAGAATGGTTTGCCGGAAAGCCTCGTTGTGGTACTGGCTGATTCTGAGATAAGGCAAGGCAAAGGCAAACAGACCGGGAATAATTATCAAAAGGTCTGAATAAGTGGCACAGCCAGAAATCTTACGCACAAGTCCTAAGAGAGAAATATTTGTGCCTTGGCTGAACATATTGTCAGTATTCTTTTCCACAAGAGACATATACCAGTCCTGATATTGTCCTATAATATATTCCGGACTGGAAATGACCATAGGTGCCACGAACATAATGACAGCCCAGAACAAAAGACTGAGAATGAACTTGCCCTTATGGCGTGAGAAAAAAAAGAATGCAAGACCCACAATGCCGTATAGCTTTATGAACGTACCAAGCATTATTACAAGGGCGGCCCAGAAATCCTTCTCCCTGTCTATAAAGAAATAGCTAAGCAATATAATAGCGGTAATGGCTATATTGAACTGCTGCATCTGTACTCCGTTGAGCAACTCATGGGCACAGAACCAATAGATAAACACCTGCTGATAGCGTGTGAATACATTGTAACGAATTGAAAAGTAGAGTAGCAGCGTAAGGGCCACAAGCCATAAAAGCATTCCTATCCAGGTGGGAAGTACAGCAAAGGGTGCTATCACCAGCGAGAACACCGGGCCATAGTGATTCGTGTCGAAGTACTCGGCCGGATATTGAATGTAAAGGGGTAGCTGATGAAAAACATGCCAGAAAACATATTTGAATATTAGGAAGTTATTTTCATGTCCATGCCCATAGCGGGTCATGCCTGATACGGCTATGATCATCCACACCCAGAACAGGGTTCGTGGATCAGTAAGGATACGTTTCAGCTTCTCTTTCATATAGTTTTCTTGTCTTAGCTCCGGAAAAACATAAAGAAATGAGGTGTACAAATGGTTGTTGATTTGTGCACCTCATTAAATATCAGTTTGTTATAGGCGTCTCCACTTTAATACTCATCCTCGTTAAAGAAGAAATCCTCCTTACTTGGGTAATCGGGCCAGATATCCTCTATGCTTTCATAAATATCACCCTCATCTTCTATCTCCTGGAGATTCTCTATTACCTCAAGAGGGGCTCCTGAACGGACGGCGTAATCTATCAACTCATCCTTGGTTGCGGGCCAAGGTGCATCTTCAAGTTTTGATGCCAATTCCAATGTCCAATACATATCTGTAGTGTTTTAAAGGTTTACTCTTATAGGGGTGCAAAAGTATAAAAAAATATGGATTGCAAAAGTTCTACCATATATTTTCACTGACCCCTGAAAAAAAGTTTATCCGGCGTGCCAGGACAAACAGGTAATCCGACAGTCGGTTTATGTACTGGAGTAGTTCTGAGGGCGCTTTTGCATCATCGGGGAGAGCCAGTATAAGACGTTCTGCACGGCGGCAGACTGTACGGGCCACATGGGCGTATGATGCGGCTTGGGTGCCGCCCGGCAAGATGAATGAGCGTTGCTGGGGAAGCCCTTCCGTGAGAGCATCTATCATCTTCTCCATACGTTCCACATCGGTGGCCGTTACCTTGCAGCTGTCAGGCAGTTGGAATGAAGTGGTGTCAGTGGCCAGGCAGCCTCCTATGTTGAACAGTTTTTGCTGGATCCACCGTATGTTTTCCTCACTTTCGGCCTTACCTTCCATAACGGATAGCATCAGGCCTATGAATGAGTTCAACTCATCAATTGTTCCATACGCTTCCAGGCGCGGATGGGTCTTGCTCACGCGCTCGCCTCCCACCAGACTGGTGGTGCCTTTGTCTCCTGTACGGGTATAAATCTTGCTCATAACACGTAGTGTTGTTTGGTCATCTTTGGATCAAAAAACAGTAGTCCTACCTTTTTCAACTGGAAGGTAACGCCTATTTTCTCATTGTCTATCAATTTCTTCCACCACTCCTTTTTCACTTTTTTTCCCATGTCTTCTATTACTATCACGGTGTCGGGTCCTGCATACGGTATGATGGTCTCTGTAATCTCCCTCCAAAGCGAGGTGTGGGCTATATGGACAAATTGCGGAACATCGCCGCTTTCAAGCATTTTCTTTATGGTTTCAAGAATATCGGCTGTAATATATTCTATGTTGGGGAATTTCTTAAGGTTGCGCCTGACTTCTTTCTGAGCAGGATGGGGAACATCGACCGTAACCACTTTGGAGCTTTTAGAGACAGATGCAAGATAACCTGTGCTTACTCCCGCTCCTGTGCCCACTTCAAGTATGAACCTGGGGTTAAAACGGTTGACAAGGCGGAACAGCAACTCGTCACGGCTCTGTGGATATTGAGGCAGATACTGCGGGGATTTTTTCCAGAACGGGTACAGGTCCTCGTATGCATAGTAGGGATGGCGTTCGTTTATGACATTGTCTATAAGGTCATAAGCCCATGGGGAGTGAACTCCGAATCCGTGTTTGGTCAGAAAACGGTTGTCTCTCAGTTTCATGTCTTGCGGGAGTGTGCTCGAAGCGGGACTCGAACCCGCACAGCCGATAAAGGCCAAGGGATTTTAAGTCCCTCGTGTCTACCATTCCACCATTCGAGCTAGCGAAGCGATGCAAAAGTACGTGGTTTGGGGGGATTAGCCAAAAAATAAGGAAAAAAAAGGTGCAATAAAATTAACAACTGATAAAATACATTACATTTGTGAGTCGTTTAAACAGAAAAGGGACTTATCATTAACTTCAACCAATATCAAACAACTATTATGAAGAAACTTTTGTTTTTGGCTGGTATTCTGACCTTGATGGCCTGTTGCCAGAGTAACACTGAGAAACTCAGTCCTGTATTGAGTATCGAAGGCGGTCAGGTTCAGGGTGTAAGCGCTGACCGTGTAAAGGATGTATTCGTGTTCCGCGGCATTCCTTATGCAGCAGCTCCTATCCGTGAGAACCGTTGGAAGGCTCCACAGCCTGTTACTCCTTGGGAGGGCGTAAAGCTTTGCAACCGTTTTGATCATCCCAGCTATCAGCACATCCAGTACAAGGGTGGCTACTACACAGAGTGGGGTTACGGTGATGAGGCTCCTTTCAGCGAGGATTGCCTTTATCTGAACATCTGGACCAAGAAGCCGGGTGATACCAATGCCAAGCTTCCGGTTGCCCTGTGGATTCACGGTGGCGGTTACCGCGAGGGTTGGGGCTCAGAGCCCGAGTTTGACGCTCAGGAGTGGGCCGGCAAGGATGTTATCCTGGTTTCAATCAACTATCGTCTTGGCATTTACGGTTTCATGACACACCCCGACCTCTCAGCTGAGAGCGAGCACGGTGTATCAGGTAACTACGGTATCCTGGATCAGATTGAGTCACTTAAGTGGATCAAGAAGAACATCGCCCAGTTTGGCGGTGATCCCGACAACGTAATGATATTCGGCCAGTCAGCAGGTGGTGGTAGTGTACGTACACTCTGCGAGTCTCCTCTGGCACGCGGCCTGTTCCACAAGGCAATCATCATGAGTGCCGGTGGTCTGACTGTTCCTAACGCCAATGCAGCTGGTGGACGCGGTGGCATGGGCGGCATGCGCGGTGGCATGGGCATGGGTATGATGGGCGGTTTCGGTGGCTTTGGCGGCGGAAACGCTAACAATACCGAGCGTCCTGCCGCTTACAAGGCTCCTCAGGCTCCCGAAGGTCTGAATGCTCTGCAGCGCGCTGAGTTCAACACAAAGGTTATCATGGATTGGGCAGGTTACAATACCCTCCAGAAGATGCGTAACGCTGATACTGAGGTTATCTACTCATTGGCTACCATCTACAGCAACGCTACAGGTAACCAGGGTAGCATTACCGGTATGCCTATCGTTGACGGTTATGTATCAAAGAAGAGCTTTGACGAAGCAGCTCTTGACGGTACTTTGGCCGATGTTCCCTATATGTGCGGTTATACCCTGAACGATATGGGCAATATGTCAGCAGGTGTTGCTGCATTCTGCCAGAACCGTGAGGAGATGACCAAGAACGGCAGCAAGGCTTACGCTTACGAGTTTGCACGTCCTCTGCCCGATGACGGTTCACATCCTGAGGTGACACAGCGTCTGCGTGGTGCTTTCCACTCATCAGACCTCTGGTTCGTATTCAAGTCACTGCAGCACTGCTGGAGACCTTGGACACAGGGCGACTGGGATCTGTCAGAGAAGATGCTCACCGCATGGACCAACTTTGCAAAGTACAGTGATCCTAACGGTCCTAAGGGTGGAGAGTGGAAACCCTGCACAAAGGAGAACCCCGGTTTCATGGTATTCAAGCTTGATGAGAACGACGTTGAGAACTCAGAGTTCGGTGAGTCAATCACTAAGCTTCCTTGGGAATGACCTTTCCTTTAAATTAACAGAAAATGCCGACCATCGGGTCGGCATTTTTTTGTTATGTATGGTTGTGAGGAATCAGTTTGAAACTGTAAGTATGCCGTTGTTCAGTGATGCCGGATAACGGTATAGCGGACGTAATTTGTTACCGTCCGTATTGACCGGCGTTCCGCTGGAGTTCAGGTTCCATACGCCGTTGCATTTAGGACACTTTGCTATGCCCTGTAGGTCAAACTTGAGCCTTGCACTGTTGTTGTCACATTCCGGGCATCCTAAATCGTATGCCCAGATTGACATATCATCATTGTTGAATGTGGGTGTGCCCAGAATGAGTCCACCCAAACCCATTATGAATGCGCCGTCTTGTATGGCCGACAATTCCATATCATACTTGTGACCGTCAGAGTCTGTCAGATACAGTCTGCCGTTATTCCTCCTGACTGACAGAAAACGTCCAGGGGTGGTAAGCTGATTGAATGGGGATTGCGAAATATCACAGCTGTAGAATACCCTGTATTTCCGGGAGTAGGTGTTGTAGCTGTTATTTTGGCAAGCCATAGAAAGCAAGAGTGCCAAAATTAGCAGAATATCCCTTTTCATCATGAAATACAGGTATGAAAATATTACTTTGCGGTAAGTTTTGTTATAGCATCATCAATCTTGCGGAACGGGAAGGCGGAGATGAGCTTTTCCATCCGCTCTGAAATGCGGTCATTGCAAAGGTTGCCTATGCTGCCCTCATGGGTGTGGTGAATGTTACGGTCTGCTTTGAAGGTTCCGTTCTCAATCTCTGCACCAACCTTGCGGTAGGCCTCACGGAACGGCATTCCCTCGCGTGCCAGGCGGTTTACCTCCTCGACGCTGAAAATGGCATCATACCTGGGGTCTGACAGGATATCTTCACGCACCTTGATATGGTCAAGCATATATGCTGTCATTGTGATAACCTCCTCCAGTTCCTGGAATGCAGGCAGGAACACCTCCTTTACAAGCTGCATATCACGGAAATAGCCGCTGGGCAGGTTATTGGTCATAAGGGTTATTTCCTGAGGGATGGCCTGGATGCGGTTGCACTTGGCCCTTGTAAGCTCAAATACATCGGGGTTTTTCTTGTGCGGCATGATGCTGGAGCCGGTGGTGCAGTCATCGGGCAGTTTGATGAACCCGAAATTCTGGCTGTTGTACATACAGGCGTCAAATGCCAGACGGCTTATGGTAGCTGCAACCGATGCAAGCGCGTATGCTACGTTGCGTTCCATCTTGCCGCGTGTCATCTGTGCATAGACCACGTTGTAGTTCATTGACTCGAACCCCAGGAGGTCTGTCGTCAGCTGTCTGTTGAGCGGGAATGAAGAACCGTATCCTGCTGCCGATCCAAGCGGGTTCCTGTTTGCCTGATCAAAGGCGGCGCGCAGAAGCAGCATATCATCGGTCAGGGCCTCAGCGTATGCACCGAACCAGAGTCCGAATGATGAGGGCATGGCTATCTGAAGGTGTGTGTAGCCAGGTAACAGCACATCCTTATATCGTTCGCTCTGCTTTATGAGTATGTCAAACAGGCTTTTTACTGCATTCACTGTTCCGCGCAGGCGGTCACGGGTAAACAGCTTGAGATCCACAAGAACCTGGTCGTTTCTGGAACGTCCGCTGTGAATTTTTTTACCCATGTCGCCAAGCTGACGTGTCAGCATGAGTTCTACCTGTGAGTGTACATCTTCCACTCCGTCCTCAATCACAAACCGGCCCTGCTCAATTACGGGCAGCAGATCCTTAAGGCCGTCAGACAATGCAGCCAGTTCATCCTTGTCCAAAAGTCCGATGGATTGGAGCATTGTAATGTGTGCCAGCGAACCCTGGACGTCATACTTGGCCAGCATGAGGTCCATTTCGCGGTCACGTCCCACAGTGTATTTCTGAATGAGGTCGTTTACGGGTTTACCCTTGTCCCAGATAGGTTTCATAGTTTACGGTAATAGTCAGTAAGGTATCATTGAAAGCATGTCAGCCAGTTTCTCCAAAGCCTCGGCCAGGGGCTTCTCCACCATTTTAGCCATGAAAATATTCAGGTCGGCATCGGCTGTGAGTCTGATCTTGCAGCTTGAACTGCCTGTAGAGACAATCTGTATCCACATAGTCATCTTTATGGGTGATCGCAGGGTTTCCATTTTGACGCACTTGTACGGTTCACGCGACACAATGCCAACCTCAACCTGCCCTATAGGCGATATATTGCAGCTTACGCGGTCAGGTGTACACTCCATGTCCTGCAAGTTGAACTGACCCATCTGGTCGGCAGGAATCCTGCTGGCCACATCCTTCAGGTTGCTCAGGTCCGATACCTTGGCAAATACCTGCTCCTGTGGATACGGTATCTGCTTAATGCTGCTTTCTATCCTTTTCATCGGTTATTTGCCCCATTCTGACGGATTTTGCCGCCATTCGTTAAGTGTCTGTAAACTGTCAACTTTTATATAACCCGATGTCAAGGCTGTCTCCAGCATTGCCGGATAATCGGTAAGGGTGGAGAGTTTCACTCCGGATTTGCGGAAAGCTTCTTCGGCCACGGGGAATCCGTAAGTGAATGATGCTACCATTCCCACAACCTCACATCCGGCATTGCGTAAGGCATCGACTGCCTTCAGGCTGCTCAGTCCGGTGGATACCAGATCTTCAACCACCATTACGCGGCTTCCCGGCTCAAGGTATCCCTCAATGAGATTGGCCAGACCGTGGTCCTTGGGTGCAGAGCGTACATAGACAAACGGCTTGCCCATGCGGTCTGCCACCAGGGCTCCTTGGGCTATTGCGCCTGTAGCCACGCCGGCTATCACGTCAAAATCAGGGTAATCACGTGTTATAACATTGCATAGTGAGTCACGCACAAGAGTCCTGACCTCGGGAAAAGAGAGGGCTTTGCGGTTGTCACAGTAGAAAGGCGAGAGCCAGCCCGATGCCCAGGTGAATGGTGCGTCCGGCTGAACCTTGACGGCTTCTATGCGCAGCAGCTCACGTGCCACCATAGTCTTCATGTTGTCCATACAGTGTGGTTTGTTTGTGGTTTTATAATGCCGCGAAGTTACTAAATATTGCCTAAAAAGTCTAGAGTTTAATATAAAACAACATTATTACACACTCCGCTACGGATTTTGTTGTTAAATTTGCGCGATTCATAAAATAATAAGGAGTGAGACAAGTCGCAATAAAAAGATTTTACCTGTTCCTGTTCGGGTTGATGGCATTGTTACTGAATGTTTCCTGTCTGAAAGATGAAAATAAATCAGTATCCCCCCAGGCTGCCATAACATCGTTCACCGTGGGATATTACAATGTGATGTCACATGTCATAAACTGGCACGGAAGAGATACTCTGATAAGTGTCCGTGAAGGCGGTGTCATGTATCCAATGACCATAGACCAGTTGAACAACCGTATATATAACATTGATTCGTTGGCTTATGGTTCGGTGATAAATGCCGTGACCAGCAGTGTGAGCGGAACAGGAACCATTACGTACCGGTATGCGGATGATCCGGAGTCAACCTATTACTGGAGCATGTATGACTCCATAGATTTTACCCGCGAACTGTTGTTCAGTGTAACATCCACTGACGAGTCTTATACCAGGACCTATAATGTGAACGTAAATGTGCGGAAGGTTTTTCCCGATTCATTGTTATGGAGCGATACGGAGAGCACGGGGTTTCCTGTCCTTTCAGGTATAAGTGCCGTTGTCAGAGGTGATACGGTGTTCTGTTTCGGTACAGATGATTCAGGAATGCCCGCCTTGTCATACAGGTCGCCGGTGACGGGTGAATGGAATGGAATAAACCATTTGACAGGATTCCCGGCAGACGGATGGCAACATAAGGTAACCATGTGCGGAGGTGTGTTCCATTCCGTTTCGGACGGTAACCTGTATCGTTCTGCCGATGGCATGAACTGGAGTCTGGCAAGAACGGATGTATCAGACATCATTTTGTCGGGAAATGATGACGGGCGCTTGTGGGCACTCGGCAATGACAGCATATATGTGGGCACTTCCGATATGTCAGTATGGACTGCCTTACAACGAATCCCTGAACATTTCCCTGATGCGGATGCAACCGTTTTCAGTTATCCGCTTTCCACAAATGCAACAATCACCAGATATGTGGTAATAGGTGTTGAGGATGATTGTCCTGACGCATCTGTATGGACAATGCTGTCAGTCGATTCAGTCCTTACAAGAACGGATGTGCCGTCGCGTGCCGATATCGTGCTCCCTGCTTTGCCAAACCTTTCGGTCATCAGGTATGACGGGGCTCTTTTCTGTCTCGGCCAGGGATTGGACGGCTTCCGTCAGTCCAGTGACAATGGTGCCACATGGTATTACTGTGATTCATATGCCGATGAGGATTCGTCATGGAACTGGTATATGCAGCTTCCTGACGGACTGAAAGGAAGCATTTGCGGTTTTGCCTGTGCAACGGATTCCAAAGGTTATATCTGGATAATGACGGATGAGGGCAAGGTTTGGAACGGCGCAATAACACGCCTTAAAAGACGTTGAAAAAGTGAGATGATGAAGCTGAGAGGATTTTCAATGGTAGCTGTTCTGTTCTGCTGTTCATATATGGCGGCACAGGATGACGGTTACTTGTTGGAATTAGGTCTTGGCGGCGGCGGAAGTTTCTATATGGGTGATGCAAACAGCACTCTCTATGCAAACACTAACGGCGTCTTCTCGGCAATAGTGCGATATAACCTGAACCCTCGGGTTTCATTAAAGGCGGATCTGGCTGCAGCGGGGTTGTCTGGCAGTACCGTAAATGCGTTCGGAGTGTTGCCCGGCGATGAACTGGAATTCAGTCGGACCGTCTATGATTTCGGTGTTCAGCTGGAATATGGTTTCTGCGGATATGGTTTTAACGGTCTGAATGACAGCCACCGACTTGCCCCTTACGGCCTTCTGGGTATAGGAATGTCATTCGCTCCCAAACCTGCCAGAAATGACTTTGCGGCAAATTTCCCCATAGGGATGGGGTTGAGATACAAACTGTCTGAACGGGTTAACATAGGGCTTGAGTGGACTATGCGCTTTTCCACATCCGATCGCCTGGATGTGACGCAAACCTCAGGTACGTCCATGGAGGATCCGTTCCTGATAAAGGGAAAGGGTATCAAGAATAAGGACAGTTACAGTTTTACTATGCTTTATGTCACGTTTGACATCTTCAAACGTCCATGTAATTGTAATGACGAAACATTTTAAGCATATGACATATCAGGAACAGATAGACAAGAGCCGTATTCCTCAGCACGTGGCCATTATCATGGATGGAAACGGACGCTGGGCGGAACAACGTGGAAAAGAACGTACAGAGGGACACGCCAAGGGCGTGGAGGTGGTCAAGAAGATTATGGAGAACGCGGTGGAACTGGGTATTAAGTATCTTACCCTTTACACATTCTCCACAGAGAACTGGAACCGTCCCGAAGATGAGATTGCCGCATTGATGGATCTGTTGTTCAACAACATCGATGAGGAGGTTTTCATAAAGAACCACGTCCGTCTGCGTGTAGTCGGTGACCTGGAAAGGATTCCGGCCAGGGTTCTTGCCAAAATAAACCACTGTATTGACAATACCAGGGAATTTGACCGTTCCACTATGGTAATAGCCCTTAGCTACTCTTCACGCTGGGAGATATCCCGTGCAGCCCGCATGCTGGCAGAGAAGGCTGTGAATGGAGAGCTTGACCCGTCTGCAATTGATGAAAAAAGTGTTTCAGATGCCATGACCACCAGTTTCATGCCTGATCCGGAACTCCTTATACGTACCGGCGGTGAAATAAGATTGAGTAATTTCCTGTTGTGGCAGGCCGCATATACTGAATTGTATTTCTGCGACACATTCTGGCCCGATTTCAATATGGAGGAGCTTTGCAAAGCCATTTATGTTTATCAGCAGCGCGAACGCCGTTATGGCAAGACCGGTGCACAGGTGGCTGAAGAGAACAAGAATGAATGAAGATGAGATACAGACTGTTTTTGATACTGACATTTTCTTTACTGTTCCTGACATTCATTCCGGCGGTTGCGCAGATTGAAGGTGAGCAGGTACAGGAGAATCCTGTAATCCTTTATTCCGGTACCCCCAAGAGATATGAGATTGCGGACATACTGGTGTCGGGAATAGACGAGAACAACCATAAGTCTTTGCTGAGACTGGCAGGACTCTCTGTAGGTCAGCGTGTACAGATTCCCGGTCCGGATATAACGGAGTCGATAAAGCGTCTTTGGCAGACAGGACTGTTTGCCAATATCAGGATAAATGCCTTGAAAATATCCGGTGACAGGATATGGTTGGAGATATCCATAGAGCAGAATCCTAAGATCAAGGAGGTGGTGTTCCATGGAGTCAGGAAGGGAGAGGCTTCGGAACTGGAGGACAAGATAGGAATGTTTCCCGGAAGCCAGATCACACAGAACGGACTGAACCGCTCGGAGAAACTGATACGCAACTATTTTGATGAAAAGGGATTCAAGAATGCCGAAGTGCGCGTGCAGCAGCGTTCCGAGGCAGATGAGGACGGACTGGCATATGTGGATGTCTATATAGACAAGAAAGACAAGGTAAAGGTTCGTACCATTCACCTGGAAGGAAATGAGGCCCTGTCGGACGGGACTATCAAGAAGATCATGAAAAAGACCAATGAAAAGGGCAAGATCAGGGAATTCTTCAGGACCAAGAAATTTGTCAATGACGAGTATCTGGCCGATAAGGACAAGATAATGGAAAAGTACGGCGAACTTGGTTACAGCGATGCCTATATAGTTTCCGACAGTGTGGTTTCAAATCCTGAAGACAATACCGTAGATATCTGGCTCAAGTTTGACGAAGGCGGTAAATACTACATCAGGAACATAGACTGGGTGGGAAACACCGTTTACAACAACGATCAGCTTGCTTCAATGCTTAACATGAAGAAAGGAGATATCTATAACCAGAAGAAACTTCAGGAACGTACCAAGGATGATGAGGACGCAATAGGCAAGATGTATTATAACAACGGTTATGTGATGCTCCAGCTGAATTATGTGGAGGCCAACGTCGTAGATGATTCAATAGACCTGGAGATAAGAATAGCCGAAGGCCCGCAGGCATCTATAAACCGTGTCATGATACATGGTAATGACAGGGTTTACGAGAATGTTGTAAGACGTGAACTTTACACCCGCCCGGGTGACATATTCTCATATGATGCGCTGGAGCGTTCATATCGCTCGATAGCGCAGATGGGACACTTTGAGCCTACCACCATAAATCCTGACATCAAACCTGACCAGGTGAACGGAACCGTTGACATTGACTGGCAGCTGGAAAGTAAGGGCAATGACCAGATTGAGCTTTCCATGGGTTGGGGACAGACAGGTATCATAGGTCGTGCCGCGCTCAAGTTCACCAATTTCAGCATGTACAACCTTTTCCACAAAAGCGACAACTACCGCATGTTCCTGCCGCAGGGTGACGGACAGACCCTCTCTTTGAGCGGTCAGACAAACGGTAAGTTCTATCACTCTTACAGCATATCGTTCCTGGAGCCGTGGCTAGGCGGTAAACGTCCCAACACGCTTTCCGTGAGTTTGTTCTATTCCAAGCAGACCGATATAAGCAGTAACTACTATAACTCCGCATATTACCAGAACATGTACAATTACATGTATGGTTACGGCAATTATTACGGTTACGGCAACTATGGAGGATATTACAATAATTACGAGTCCTATTACGATCCGGACAAATATATCACCATGTTCGGAGCCAGTGTGGGATGGGGCAAGCGCATGCATTGGCCGGATGACTATTTCACTTTCTACAGCGAATTGTCTTATACCCGGTATAAACTGAAGCAATGGGATTATTTCCTTATCAATAACGGAACCTGCAATAACATCAATCTTGGATTTACTATCAGCAGGAACACGACAGACCATCCCATATTTCCCAGAACCGGTTCCGAATTCGCTTTCTCAGTCTATTTCACTCCTCCTTATTCCCTATGGGACGGAGTTGACTATGAAAACCTGGCATCAGACAAGACATCGGCCACTTATCAGGACGAGTTACGCCAGAAACACAAGTGGATAGAGTATAACAAATGGAAATTCCGCAGTCGTACATACACATCCCTTACCAACGGAATAAAAAGGCGTCTGGTACTTATGACACGCTTTGACATAGGACTTCTGGGCCATTACAACAGATACAAGAAATCGCCGTTTGAGACCTTCTTCATGGGAGGCGACGGTATGAGTGGCGGCTCATATACATACGCCACCGAGATAGTAGGCCTTCGCGGATATGACAACGGTTCACTTACCCCGTATTCTGACGGTTACGCTTATACCAGGATGGCAGCTGAGTTGCGTTATCCGCTTATGATGGAGAATTCCGCCACAATCTATGCCCTTGCATTTGTTGAAGGCGGTAACGCATGGGATGCCATAAGCAAGTTCAATCCATTTGACCTGAAGCGTTCTGCGGGAGTAGGTGTGCGTATCATGCTTCCCATGGTGGGTCTCATGGGTATAGACTGGGCGTACGGATTTGATCCCATAATGGGTTCAAGGCAATATGGAGGAAGCCAGGTTCACTTCATTCTTGGCCAGGAATTTTAACCTGCGGGCAATCCCGGTTATATTATAGGTAGAGTAACAGAGAAAAATACGAGTATGAAAAAGACATTATCAATCGCAGCAATGATGCTGTTTTTCTGCATCACCGCAGGTGCGCAGAAATTTGCTCTGGTAGATATGGAGTATATCCTTAACAGGATTCCGGCATACGAGCGGGCTAATGAGCAGCTTAACCAGTTCTCAAAACGCTGGCAGGCTGAGGTAGAGGCCCTTAACCTTGAGGCACAGACCTTATACAAGAATTACCAGAATGAGTCCGTATTCCTGTCCGAGGAGCAGAAAGCAAAGAAGGAGGATGAGATTGTGGCTAAGGAGAAGCAGGCCAGTGAGCTCAAACGCCAGTATTTTGGACCCGACGGGGAACTGTACAAGAAACAGGAGAGTCTTATGGCTCCAATCCAGGATGAAATATATGAGGCAATCAAGCAGATCAGCGAATCTGACGGATATCAGGTTGTCATAGACCGTTCATCGGCCAGCAGCATGATTTATGCCTCTCCAAAGATTGACATAAGCAATGAGGTACTCAAGAAGCTGGGATATTCAAACTAATTGCCTATCTTTGTTCACCTTTTTTATTCAGAAACAATAAAAGACAACGATATGAGAAAGACTATTATCATCGCGCTCATGGCCATTTTGCCTTTTTGCGCATTTGCACAGAAGTTCGGACACATCAACTCTGCTGATATCATACCATTGATGAGTGAATACAAGGCTGCCCAGACTGAGATGGAAGAGCTTCTGAAACAGTATCAGGATGAGCTCAACTACATGCAGACCGAGTATCAGAAGAAAGAGGATGACTATTTCAAGAACCGTGAGACTCTTCCTGAGAACATCCGTACCCGCAGGGAGCAGGAGCTTATGGACAGCCAGCAGAAAATACGTGAGTATCTTGAATCCTGCCAGATGAATAAGGATCAGAAAGAAGCTCAGCTTATGGGCGATATTGAAAGCAAGGTACTGAAGGCCATCCAGGCTGTAGGCGAGGAGGGTGGTTACGTCTGCATTTTCAATCTTGCAGGCGGTGCGGTTCCTTTTGTAAACTCTACCCTTACCACTGATGTCACCGAGGCCGTAAAGGCCAAGTTAGGCATTAAGTGATTTCTTTGATATTATCTCATTAAGGGGAACCGGCCGCAAGCCCGATTCCCCTTAATGGCTAAAAACTGACCGGATATGAAAAAACTTAAACTGTTGCTTGCCGTGGCTTTTGCCTGTACCTTCCTTTCTCTTACGGCTCAGGAAGGTATGTTTGGTTATATTGATTTCAACTCAACTCTTAAGCTGATGCCGGAGTATATGGAGGCAGAGTTAAATCTGCAGAAAATACAGTCAGACTACCGTGAGGAAATTGAACGTTCCAAACGTGAGTTTGAGCGTAAATACATAGAGTTCATGCTGGATCAGAACAGTCTGTCAGCATCTGTTGTAGCCAAGCGTCAGAAGGAACTTCAACTGCTCATGGACAATAACGCCCAGTTCAGGGACAAGGTTCAGTCTGAACTTGAAGCCAAACGTGACGAGTTGCTTGTGCCGATAAAGAAAAAACTGATAGAAACGGTGTCTGAAGTCTGTATGGAGCAGAACCTGGATTATGTGATAGATACCGGAAAGGGAACTTATCTCTTTATAAACCAGAATAAGGGAGTTGATTTGTCCGACAACGTTTATAAGCGTTTGGGAATAGTGTATCAGCCAGAAAACACAATCACTGAAGGTGAGCAAACTGTAATCAATAACGACAATAATAAACGATAAGGAAAATGAGCAGGATTGTTTTGCCGCAGAATCCGGGTCCTATCGGCATTTTTGATTCCGGATACGGTGGGTTGACCATATTGAAACATATCCGTGCAGTGATGCCGGAATATGACTTTATGTACCTGGGTGACAATGCACGCACGCCATACGGCACGCGTTCATTCCAGGTGGTTTATGAGTTTACCCTCCAGTGTGTGACAAAACTGTTCGGGATGGGCTGTCCACTTGTTATTCTTGCCTGCAACACGGCATCGGCCAAGGCACTGAGAACCATCCAGCAGATAGACCTGCCTCGTCTTGACGCCACCCGTAGGGTGCTCGGAATAATCCGTCCAACAGTCGAATCCATCGGTGAATTGACAAAATCCCGTCACGTAGGCTTGCTGGCAACTCCGGGTACGGTCAAGTCTCTTTCCTATCCTCTTGAAATAAACAAACTGTATCCAGACATAAAGGTTACAGGAGAGTCGTGTCCCATTTGGGTGCCGCTTGTCGAGTCTGGCGAGTCACAGTCTGAAGGCGCCGATTTCTTTGTCAGACGTCACGTAGAGAGCCTTCTGTCAAAAGACAGCCTGATAGACACAATCATCCTGGGATGCACGCACTATCCCTTGCTCCTGGACAAGATACGCAAATATGTTCCTGACGGCATACGTATTGTCTCACAGGGTGAATATGTCTCCTCTTCGCTAAAACTGTATATGGAGCGACATCCCGAAATGGATGCCCGTTGCACAAAGGGAGGTTCATGCCGTTACTACACCACAGAATCGGTCGATACATTCCTGCCTAACGCTTCGATATTCCTGAATTCGGTTGTGGATGCTGATTCCATCTCACTCTGAATCCTTTATAAACCTGCGTGCAATAGGCCCGATAGGACGTACTGAAAGGAAGCTGACCACAAGGACCGTAACCAGTACCAGTATTATATCCTTGACCTGGATGCTTACGGGGTATGCATCCACTATGAAGTTTCCGGATGCACCTAATGATATGAATCCGAACTTTTTCTGAAGCAATACCGCTATAATGCCGAGCGTCAGGCCGGAAACAGCTCCGATGAGTGATATCAGCACTCCATTGGTAATGAATATTTTTTCTATTGTCTTATGGTCTGCGCCCAGGCTGTGAAGCAGTGATGCGTCCTGCTGTTTCTCAACTATAAGCATTATCAGGGAACCTATTATGTTGAAACATGCTATCAGAAGTATGAATGAAAGGAACAGATAGGATATGAATTTCTCCATTTTGAAAACTTTGAATACATCCTGTTGCTGATGCAGCCGGTCCTGAACTATGAAATCCGGTCCAAGCAGTTCTTCAAGTTTACGGATAGCTTTCCTCAATGACGTACCCTTTTTTGTCTTTATTTCCAGAGCCGAAGCCTCGCCGTCACGTCCGGTGAGCTGTTGGGCCAGTTCAAGTGAAATAATTGCATAGCTGTCGTCATATTTCTCCTGTTCAACGCAGAATATCACACCCGGAGAATATATATCCGCCTGGTTGAATGATGCGGCAGGGTTGGTCATGTTGACACGCCCTTCCTTCTTAGGTACATACAGTCGCAGGGGATATGTAGGATTGATGCCGCAGTTCATCTTGTTCATAAGCCCTACGCCCATTATCCCGTAATTGCAAACTTCATCCTTGAGCATGAAGATGCCGTTTCCCTTAAGCAGGTTCTCTATACCCACCAGGTCATGAAAACTGTCTTCAACACCCTTTATCATGGCTATCTGCTGTTTGCTCTTGAAACTTATGAGTGCCTGCTCTTCAAGCGTAAAAGTACAGATATCTATGAAACCAAGTTTACAGGCTTTCTGTATCCTCTCATCATCCATACTGAAGAATTTCCTGCCATTTGCCACTACCTTTAGCTCAGGATCAAAGTCCCTGAACAGTGATTCAACCAACTGGTGGAATCCGTTGAATACAGACAGCGTGCAGATAAGGGCGAATGATGCGAGCATGATTCCTGCTACCGATATGGCCGATATCACGTTGATCACGTTGTGGCTCTTCTTGGCAAAGAGGTAACGCCGGGCTATGAAAGAGGGGAGGTTCACTTTTTAAGCAGTTCGTCAATGTGTGCCATGTAATCCAGAGTCTTGTCAAGGAAGAAACGCAGTTCCGGAATTATGCGGAGCTGGTGTCTTACCCTTTGGCCAAAATCATACCTTATGTCCTTGACATTGCTGTTGATGTTTTTTACCGTTTCTTCACCTTTTTCCGATGGAAACACGCTCAGATATACGCTGGCAATGCTAAGGTCGCTGCTTACCTTTACCTCGCTTACCGTGATCATCAGACCTCTTGTAAGTTTGGTCTGCATAAGGAACATTTCGCTTAGTTCCTTCTGTATAAGTCTTGAAATCTTCTGTTGTCTAGTACTGTCCATATTTCCTGATAATTGTCAGTCCGTCCCGTATGGGTATCATTGCCACCTCAACGCGGTCATCGGCCGCCACCATGTCATTGAATCTTTTGACCGCCGCCGTCTGAGGGTCGGAGTCATAATCCTTGTCCACCACGTGCCCGTCCCAAAGAGTGTTGTCGGCAATCATGTAGCCACCTGGTCTGAGATATTCCATGAAGGTGTCATAATAGTCAGGATATTCTGTCTTTTCACCATCCAGGAATATCATGTCAAACATAAGCCCCAGTTGCGGCACTGTTTCCAGAGCATTGCCTATATGCAGCCGGATGCGGTCTGAGAACGGGGATTTTTTTATGTTTTTGCATATAAAATCCTCCAATTCATCGTCAATTTCTATGGTATGTATCTCTCCGCCTTCCGGTAGGCCTTCGGCCAAGCAAAGTGTGGCATATCCGGTAAATGTCCCTATCTCAAGAACCAGCTGCGGTCTTATCATCGTGACCAGCATCTTGAGCAGGCGTCCCTGTATATGACCCGATGCCATTCTCGGGTTGATCAATCTGAGATTGGTTTCGCGATACAGTTCCCTGAGCAATCGGCTTTCAGGCTCCAGATGTGCCGATATGTATTCTTCAAGCCTGTCTTCGCCGGTATATCCTATCCCTTGTCCGGATGTTGCCATATTTTGTCTATCTTTGGTGTCCGTAATAAAGGACACTGCAAAGTTAATCGGTTTTTCTGACAATATGAAAACTGTTCGGGAACAACAGTCGGAAGGATCATACGGAGACATGCTGAAGCGTTACCGTCAGTATCTGCTATTGGAGAAGTCCCTTTCGCCAAATACGCTTGAGGCGTATATGGACGATGCCCACAAGCTGTTGACGTATCTGGATGACTGTGACATTGACTTAAATGCTGTCACTCTTGATGACCTTCACGGCTTTGCCGCCGCCATGGGTGACATAGGTATCGCGCCCCGTTCCCAGGCCCGCATAATATCAGGAGTCAAGTCTCTGTTCAAGTTCCTGTGCCTGGACGGATATCGTGAGGATGATCCAAGTGAGATGCTCGAAGCTCCCCGCATGGGCCGTCATTTGCCTGATGTGCTTTCCGTGCAGGAGATAGACAGTATAATAGGACAGATTGACCTTTCCCAACCGGAGGGACATCGCAACAGGGCTATGATAGAGACAATGTACAGTTGCGGACTACGTGTATCAGAGCTTTGTTCTCTCAAGATGGAAGACCTGTTCCTGGAAGAGGGTTTTATCCGTGTTTCAGGAAAAGGCAGCAAACAACGGCTGGTGCCTATATCAGACCGGGCAGTCAAAGAGATCGGGCTGTATCTGACTGACCGGTGTCAGATCGACATCAGGCCGGGTTCAGAACCTTATCTTTTCCTGAGCATAAGGCGTGGACGTCCTTTGTCCAGAATCATGGTTTTCGATATAGTCAAGAACCTTTCCGCAATGGCAGGTATAGAAAAGACCGTGAGTCCGCACACTTTCCGCCATTCATTCGCCACGCATCTGCTTGAAGGCGGCGCAAACCTGCGCGCCATCCAATGTATGCTTGGACATGAGAAGATATCCACTACGGAAATATACACTCACATAGACAGCAACCGCCTGCGCGAAGAGATAGTCATGCATCATCCCCGCAACAATATGTGAGTTTTCTGTTCCATAATGTCGTTTTGGCTCAAAAAAAGTGTCTTTTTTTATAAAAATAGTCTTTCTATAGTATTGTATCTGCCATTCTTTTTGTAGTTTTGCACAAATGCGTACTATAGGCTAGAAGTTTAACCAACAATTAATAATTAAAATTATGTCAAAATCATTTCGTTTCGCTCTTTTCTGCGCAGGTGTTCTGATGTTTGCCAGCTGCAAGAACATGCAGGTAAAGGACGAGTATTTTACTGTAAATCCGGATCCTCTGGAGGCAAAAGGCGGTCAGGTTGAGTACAAGGTAACCGGTACATTCCCTTCAAAGTCTTTCGTCAAGAAGGTGGTGTGCACTGCTACTCCCGAGCTCCGTTGGAATGGCGGTTCTGTCAAGGGTGAGCCTGTAACTCTTCAGGGAGAGAAAGTACAGGGTAACGGTAAGGTTATCGAATGGAAGGAAGGCGGTTCATTCACCTACAACGGTAATTTCAAGTACCAGCCCGAGATGGCCGAGTCAGAACTTGTCCTCACTTTCAATGCGACAAAGAATGGCAAACCCATTGAACTGGCTCCTGTACATCTGGCCTATGGTGTCAAGGCTACCGGCGAGCTCTATTCACAGACTGCCAAGGGAGCTAACACAGCCGATTCCAAGGATGCATACCAGCGCATTATCAAGAAGGCCCAGGATGCTGATATCATGTTTGTGATCCAGCAGGCTAATGTCCGTTCATCCGAGACCGGTAAGACTGAGGTTAAGGATCTTATCCAGGCCCTCAAGGATTATACTGCCGACACAAAGAACTATGCTGTTGACAACATCGAGATTTCAGCCTATGCTTCTCCTGACGGTGGTGTCAAGTTGAATGACAAACTGGCTTCACAGCGTGAGGCTAATGCTGTCAAGTATGCCCAGAATGAGATCAAGAAGGCTAAGACAGGCACCTCAATTGAGTCTAGCTATACTGCTCAGGACTGGGATAATTTCCAGAAACTTGTTCAGGCTTCAAATCTTCAGGACAAGGATCTTATCCTCCGTATCCTCTCTATGTACAATGATCCCGAAAGGCGTGAGGCTGAGATAAAGAACCTGTCAGCTGTATATAAGAACCTGGCTTCCGACATTCTCCCGCTGTTGCGTAAGGCTCGTCTTACATTGAACTACCAGATTATCGGCCGTTCAGACGATGAGATCAAGGATACTTATAAGTCAAATGCTTCAGCTTTGAGTCTTGAGGAACTTCTCTATGCTGCAACTCTTACAGAGGACAAGGCTGAGAAGAAGGCTATCTACACAACTGCCACACGCAATTTCCCCAATGATTATCGTGCATTCAACAACCTTGGTGAACTTGCATTCAAGGATGGTGATTTTGCTACCGCAGAGTCAAATTACAAGAAGGCTCTTTCACTGAATGCCACAGCTCAGGAGGTCAACACCAACATGGGTCTTCTCTGCCTGGCACAGGGTAAGCCGGCTGATGCCCAGACATATCTCTCAAAGGGAGGTCAGGGCAAGGAGGTTCAGGAGGCTCTCGGAAACCTCTATATTGCTCAGGGACAGTATGAGCGTGCTCTTACAGCCCTTAAAGGCAGTAACACCAATGCCGAGGCTTTGGCAATGATCATGACTAATGACTATTCAGGTGCCAAGAGGGTTCTTGATGCTGTCAAGAATGCAGATGCCAATACCGCTTATCTTGCAGCTGTAGCTGCTGCTAATACAAATGATGCAGCTGCTGTTGTGCAGAACCTCAGGAAAGCCATAAGCATGGATGCATCACTTAAGGCAAAGGCTTTGGCAGATAAGGAATTCTATAAGTTCCAGTCACAGCTCAGCTCTCTTTGATAAGTTAGTCGCGTGAACAAATGCCGGAAGATGAACTGACGGCGCTGCTCACTCTAAACAGAATAGACGGACTTGGTTGTACAGGTGCCAAATACCTGTATGAACAGTTAGGCAGCGCGCAGGAGATCTTCAGGAATCGCGAACATCTTAAAGAAATCATACCCGGAATCGATATGCACATCATTGATGCGCTATGCGGTTCCGGGTATGATTCTTTTGTCCGTGAAGAACTGGAGTTTATTGAAAGACACGGTATAAGATGCATAACACCCGCTGATTCCGATTATCCTGCACGCTTGCTGGACTGCAACGATGCTCCCCTTGTCTTGTTTTCATTGGGTAACGTCAATTACAATGCTGCCAGGATGGTAGCTATTGTAGGCACAAGAAAGGCTACCGACTATGGTCGCAGAATGTGCCACACTTTTATTAAAGAGTTACATGGGTTATGCCCTGATGTCACTATTGTCAGCGGATTGGCATATGGGATAGACATTGAATCTCATAGGGCGGCTCTTGAGGCTGGCTGTCCTACCATTGCTGTTCTTGCACACGGTCTTGATATGATATATCCCACATCACATCGCAGTGTTGCAAAAGAGATGCTTTCTGACGGAGGGTTGGTTACTGAGTTTATGTCAAGGACGGTTCCGTTGGGGCATAATTTTGTCAGACGTAACAGAGTGATTGCCGGAATGGCAGATGCGGTTGTAGTAGTGGAATCAGCGGCCAAGGGAGGCTCGCTAATCACCGCCGAGATAGCAGAAAGCTATAGCCGTGACTGTTTTGCCTTTCCCGGCAGTGTGGGCGATCCTTATTCAGTGGGTTGTAACGAACTGATAAGGGATAACAGGGCAAGTCTGATAACGTCAGCCATAGACTTTGTAAATGCCATGAACTGGAATGATAAGGCCGGAAAGAATGTTCCTGTACAGAAAGAGCTGTTCCCGGAACTGTCAGATGAAGAGAAGGTTGTATATGAAAGAATCAGGCTAAAAGCACAGGGAGTTCATATCAACACCATTATTACGGAACTGAACATTCCTTATCCGCGTTTATCATCCATCCTTTTCAATCTGGAGATGAAAGGCCTTGTGATACAGACGCCGGGAGCGCTTTGCAAACCCTGCTGAGTTGACAGATTCTTATAAATTGCGCAGTGAATCCTTGAACTGTGATGGTGTCATTCCTGTTTCCTGCTTGAACACCGTGCTGAAATACTGGCTCTCAGAGAATCCTGTCTCCTCGGCGATGGTTCCTACTGACTTGTTTGTCTTGGAGAGCATCTCTTTGGCAGCCTCAATCCTTATGCGGCGTATGTACTTGTTTGTGGATGCACCTACCAGGTTGTTCATCTTGTTGAACAGGGTGGTACGTGATACGTTCATGTGATCCACAATCATATCCACGCCAAGCATGGTATTGCTCAGGTTCTCACGTATAAAGCGGTTGAGCTTGAGTACGAACTGCTCATCGGCGGCACTGAATGTCTGGTCCTCTGATATGGCGGTAAAGAATGATGTGGCGTACTGACGCTTTATCTCAAACCTGTTCTTGAGCTGGCTTCTGATTATCTTGTAAAGAAGCTTGGAGTCAAACGGCTTGGGCAGGAAAGAGTCGGCCCCCATCTTGTAGCCCATGTCCTGGTTTTTGGGATCGCTTCTGGATGTGAGCAGTATTACAGGGATACTGCTCAATTCCAGATCGGTCTTTATGGTTTTACATAGTTCAAATCCATTCATACGAGGCATCATTATGTCACTGACTACCACGTTGGGCATGCGTTGCCGGATAATGTCCAGTGCTTCTTTGCCGTCATGTGCTGTATAGATGGTCTTGAACAGCGGAGAGTATTCGTCTTTAATGAACTGAAGAATATCATCCTGGTCATCGACAATGAGCAATGTCATACTCTTTGTGTCAAAATTGACCTCATCATGCTGTGCCTGGTCGTCAATGTTCCCCATATCGGTATTTCCGGCCGTTGCGGGAGCTTGAGATTTGGATGATTGCACTTTTTTGAATCTTTCGGCTAGGTCATCGGGTATCTCAATGGTGAATGTAGAGCCCGGACCATTGTTCTTTTCGGCCTTAATCTTGCCTTCCAAAGTTTCAATCATCAGTTTTGAATATGACAATCCTAAACCATAACCGGGAATGTTTTCATTCTCCCTGTAATAGCGCTTGAACAGCTCCTCCGGTTTACAGGTGAATCCTCGTCCCTCATCCTGGAAAATAATCCGTATTATTCCTTTTTCATGCGCTGTGGAAATGGTTATGGTACCTGTGTCGCTGTATTTTATGGCGTTGCTCATAATGTTGTTCACGGCAACCTCAACCATATTGACATCCATATCAACCATTCCTAAAGCGGAATCAGGTATAAAGCTTGTCTTGAGCCCCTTGGCGTAGCAGTCAATCTTGAAGTCCTCTATTATCTTGCCGAGCCATTTGTTTAGATCCACTTGCTCTATTACGATATCGCTCTTGCTTACATCATTGGTGCCCTTGTCCAGAATGGTGTTTACCATGTCCGTCATTTTCTGGACCTGGCTGAATATTCGCTCCATGCGTTCATAGTCAATTCCTTTGACAGCTTTCTCCTCAAGCATGTCCTTTACCGGATTGTATATCAGGGAGAGTGGGGTGCGGAGTTCATGTGCCAGATTTGACATCAATGAGATTTTGTCATCCTTGTGCTTGTTTTCCTGAGCGTTCATGGCGCGATCCATGTCAATCTGTTTCAGGCTGATGCTGACTTTGGATATGGTTACGCTTATGGATATGATTATGGATATGATAAGAAGATAAGCCGGAACAGTCATAATAAAAGGTCGTGCCACATTGAATGAAAGTAGTTCCTGAGGCTCACTCCATCCTTGTATGGTGTGTTGGCTGACCATGACAGTGAATAATCCATGGGTTGATTTGGGTATGTTGAATGAAGTGTTTCCTGTAATATTCTCAAGGACAGGGTAGGGGCGTCCCTTTTTGAGTAATGTATATTTGATAGGAACATTGCCAGTAGGGTCAAATTGGTTCAATGCTATATGGATTTCCAGTTGCGAGAATTTGCTGGGAATATTCAGGGCCTTGCTGTTCTGTCTGTTACTGGTAGCTTCATGTACAACTCCATCCAATACTATCTTGGTCAGGGCGATGAGGAAAGGCTCGCTGTCGTAACGTATGTTGATATCCTCCGGATTGATTACCATAAGTCCTGATGTATGCGGGAAGTAGATGAGGCCGTTCTCTGATTTCAGTGAGAAATTGGTAAGGAAGTTCAGCATTGTTCCGCAATCCCGTCCATAATATGAATACGGTTCTTTCAATTCCTTGTCATTGGTATCATACATTATTATCATGGCATCATCAGTGGTAATCCAAAGCCGGTCCTTATTGTCTATGGTCATAGACAGGAATACTCCGTTGTCCTGATTGCCCATAATGTATGAAACCTTATTTGCTCGTGGATCAAAGCATATTAGTTGGTCGGGTGAACAAGCCCAGATGATACCGTGAGAGTCTTCGGCTACATGTGATATGGCACTGTGTCCGTTATCCTGGCTTTGGAAAATGAGTCTGGCCAGCAGTGTCTTGTAGTCAATCTCATAGATACATCCGCCGCATACTACGGTAGCATGTGAAGGTTGCATCATTATTTCCTCAACAAGTCCCCTGTTCTCTTCTCCGTTCATCTGGAGTATGATCTCACGCACTTCGCCAATCTTGTGACGGTAAATGAAGTGGCGACCGTTGCAGTTGAAGAGCATTATGTCTCCGTCAGGTGTGGATAATGTCTTAAGGTTGGAGAGTCTTGAGGATGAAATGCTTATGCCGGCATCTGTCAGAAATGTGGCTTGACTGACAGTTCCTCTTCGGGAATTGTACAGAAACAGTCCTTTGGTCCGGTCTGTGATGAGCAGATTGTCCTTGTCATATTGGCAGATATTCATAATTCTCATACCATTGGTGGCAGGTATAGGAATGAACTCCTCGGTTTTCTCATTGAACCTTACCAGTCCGGAACCGCCAGTTCCGAACCAGATGGTTCCGTTCTCATCCTGATATGCTGATATGGGAATAATGTCGGTTTCAACATTACTTTCCATATTGGTACTGTTTATTGTATGGAAAAAAGATTCCTTGACCGTAATAATGCCTCGGTGCAATGTTCCCAAAATGATTCTGTTCTCCTTTTTGTCAGCCATTGCACAGAGTACATGAACAGGAGAGATGGTTCTGAAAGGCTTGTCTTCTATCTTACCGCTTTTGCGGTTCAGTATGCAGACAGATTCCATGGTACAGATAAGCAGGTTACCGTCCGGCATCTCTTCTATGGCGTTTATGTTACCTCCGGGTATCTGAGAATTGCCTGTATCAAAATGCGCTATCATGTCAAATCCCGATTTGACATAGTAGCCTGTTATGCCTTTGTTCTTATATGATACCCATAAAATGTCATTTGAGTCTATAAAAGCCGCTCTTGGGTTTATGTTGTCTCCAAGCATGTCCATATGGGTCAGGTTTCCTGTCACCAGATTAAGAGAGTAGAAACCCCTGTCCTCTTCGGCCAGCAGCAACTGGTCATTATCATTTGAAATGCCGAGAATCTTTGTAAACAGGAAACGGCGTTCGGTAGGGAATTGTGCTACTATTGTAGTATTGCAGTTGACCAGGTCATACATCATTATGGCACATAGCGGAATATTGAAGAAATAGGCGGTATCGCCTTTCATCATTATGTAATCGGTCCTGATTATTTTGTCATTGTATGTTACTATGCGGGTGGAGTCATTGTCGGGGTCAAAGTCTATGATATGGGTTCTGGTGGCGATTATGGCTCTTCGGGTACAGCCTATTGAAGCCACATCGCCTGTAACGATGTCATTGCCGTTTACGGTGAAATACTGGTATTGCCTGATAGAACCGTTCGATATCAGGTCAGCTCCATTTATGGTGCCTACCCACAGGCGTCCATAGACATCTTTAGTGAATGACTTGACCGCATTGCAGCTGAGTCCTTTGTCAGTTCCTATCTCTACCTGTTGAAGGTATCTGGCGTTAACGGCCATAAAGGAAATGAAAGAAACGGTGATAATTGTCAGTAGTCTCTTCATCGCGGTTATCAATTGATTTGGCTAATGTAAATAAAATGAACCGAATACGCAAATAAAGAAAAACCTATTCTTTCCTTACTGAAAAAACATTCTTGCCCGTTTCATGCTTGAAAGCCTTGCTCATGGCTTCAATACTGCTGAATCCTGTATCCCGGGCAATGGTATCAAGTCCGTCATCAGTATTTGACAACTTGAATCTTACAGTCTCTATCCTAATGCCGTTCAGGTAGTCTGAAAGGTTGGTACCCATAAGACCCTCCATCTTCTTCTGCATCATATCACGTGTCAAACCAAGTTTTACGATGATGGATTCTTCGTTCAGTCCTGAATCAGACAGGTTTACTTCAATCAGATCATTGAGAGACCGTATGAAATCCTCGTCGGTAAAGCTGAAAGTCTGGTCAGGATTCATTTTTTTGAAGAATCCGAAACGATACTGCCGTTTTATCTCAAACCTTCCGCCAAGCTGGCTTATTATAATGCTGTACATGCGGTCAGAATCATAGGGCTTTGCTATGAACGCGTCTGCACCGGCTTTATATCCCAGGCTTCTGTTCCTTTCATCGCTGCGTGAAGTTAGAAGTATTACGGGAATATGGCTTATCTCCAATGTGCTTTTTATTGTCTTGCAAAGCTCAAATCCGTCTATGTCCGGCATGTCAACATCGCTTATGACCAGGTCTACGTCCATGCGCTTCAGCATTTTCACGGCTTCCTTATCCTTCTTGGCGTTAAGGATAATGCGGAACATGTCTTTGAAGGTATTTATAAAAGACTCTGTCTGTGCTTCATCGCTGCTGACATAGAGGATGCTCATGTTGTTGGTATCAAAGTCCTGTGCCATTCCCTCCTTTGGACTGCCGGCCTGTAATGAATGCGCTTTGTCTGTTTTTTCTTTTGCTGCAGCGGTGTTTACAGGTGAACGCTTCTCTCCAGCTACTGCAGGGAACTCCATATAAAAAGTGGAACCCACACCGTCATCGTTGTGACAGGCCGACATATTGCCTCCTATCAGGCTGAGTTGAAGACGTGCGTAAGGGAGTCCCAATCCGTAACCTGGAATGGAACTGTCGGCATTCTCCCTGTAATAGCGTTTGAACAGGTCTTCAGGGTCGCATGAGAATCCCTTTCCCTGATCCTTGACCGACACGCGGATCATGTCTCCCATTCTGGATGTACTTACTGTTATGGATGTTCCGCTGGTGCTGTATTTGATGGCATTGTTCACCATGTTGGACAATCCGGTCTCTATGATTCTCTTGTCAACGGATACAGTCCCTATGGAATTGTCCATCAAGAACTTGAGACTGAATCCTTTGCCATAGCAGTCAATACGGTAGTCTTCAAGCAGGAAGTTCAGCCATTCGTTCAGATTGACTTCTTCCATGAGGATGTCAGCCTTGTTCACGTCGGCACGGCTGCTGTCAAGTATCATGTTGACCATTACCGTCATCTTGTTCACCTGGTTAAATATGCGCTCCATGCGTTCATAATCAATGCCATCTACAGATTTCTCCTGCAGGAAATCCTTGACGGGATTGTATATCAGTGAGAGTGGCGTACGTAGTTCGTGGGCTATATTTGACAGGAATGCTATTTTGTCTTCCCTGTTCTTTATGTCCTGTGCCGCCATGGCTTTTTCCATCCTGTTCTTCTCGATATTGCTTGAGATCCTTGCAATGGAGTAACCGAATAACAAAATCAGTATAAGAGACACTAGCACTCCGGGTATGGTTCCGAAGAAAGGTCTTGGAATCTTGAAGCACATTATGGTCTGAGGGTCGCTCAATCCTTTACGGTAGGCTTGTCTGATATCCACGCTGTATGTGCCGTTTTCCATCTTGGGGATAGTGATTGAGGTCTTTGTGGTGCTCAGAGACATTACAAGTGTATTGTCCCTGTAAATATCGTACGTGAGCAGGTGTGGATAGATAGGATTGAATGAGTTTGCCGAAAATTCCAGGTATAGTTCCCTGAACTTGACCGGAAGGCGTACAGGGTGCGTAATGGAATTTGCCAATTCGTTCCAGGTTATGGTTTTTTTGTCTGTTCTGGCCGATGTGCATGTTACTTGTACTGGAGGAGTGTCATACATCAGAGGACCGTTAGTGTTTATTGTAACCAATCCGTTAGCATTAGGGAAAAGGATAATACCCGATGTCGTGCAGATGGAAAACGTATTAAGGAAACGTGAGTCCGGTACTCCATCCTCCAGAGAGTACATCAGCAGTTCCTTTTTTGAGAAATCATACAGATGCAGATATTCATTGGTTGTAGTGAACCAGATACGGTCATTAATGTCAATGGCAACATTCATGAACCGTCCATTGCCCCAGGTATTAACAAGAAGTTCATCGAAATTGGATCTTGGATCATAACGATGCAGGCCTTCCGGTTCAGTAAAGAACAGTTCCCCTTGTGAATTGGCCGACATAGACGTGATATTGTGGATCACTTTGTCTTTGTTGTGAAAGATACATCGGCTGTATGTAGAGTCAAAACCAATCTCCAGTATGGCACCCCTATAGGTTACATAGACGGCGTAATCCGAAACGCAGACATTTTCTATGGAACTGACAGGAAGACCGTCTTGAGAAATAATGTTCAGTTCTTCAATCTCGTTTTTTGACTTACGGAATACATAATGATGTGAGTCTGCATTGAAGATATAGATATCCCCGTCGGGTGATGAAACCAAAAGGGTGTTACGGGATTTTATGTTTGAAAGAAATCCAAGTGCAGGGTGGTTCTTGAGTGAGGAGATGCTGCCATCCGAGGGACTGAACAGGACCAGCCCGTTACCGTCATTTGACATAAGAATGTGTTTCCTGTCATATCGGCACATTGATGTTATTGACAACCAGGAAGTCTCCCTGAATGATTCCTTCCTTCCTGTCACAGGGTCCATTCGGCATAATCCGTTGTTATTTGTAGCCAGTATCACGGTTCCTTCTGGTTCTTCAATCGCCGATGTATAGTTCTCATAACTTATTATGCCCTCTTTCTGTTCATGAATAAACCGTATCTGGTCAATGAAAGTCTTTTTTGTGGATATGAGTCCGAAACCGGCTGTAGCATAAAGGATCTCCCATTCCTGCCGGTTGACTAACGTGCTTGTTACATTCATGATATTGGGGATGACGCTCACCTGGACTTTACCGTTCTTGATGTTCCTGCGTTCAATCAAGCTGAGTCCTGCATCGTAATGGCATGTAAGTAGATTGCCGTCAGTAAGAGGGGTTATCAAAGATATGTCATTTGAAGGCAAGTCACAGTTAAGAGTGTTGTATGCGGCAACCATTTCATAGTTGCTGTTAATGTAATATCCCTTAATGCCTTGGGATGGTACGGATATCCAGATAACGTTGCTGTTGTCTATTGAAGTGGCCTGGGCTGTAATGGGGAAATCTGTTCCGGATATGTGTCCGAATGAGCCGTTGCGGCGGTTATAACGGTATAATCCGAAAGTATTGTCTGCCAAATATAATATTGTACTGTCTGATTCAGATCGCAGGATCTTGCAGAAAGAGTAATCTTCATTTCCTTTCAGGACTGCAACCATAGTGCATTCTGAGTTTTTCATGTCATAAGAGTAAAGACTGCGTGAATCCTTGTCGTAGAAGGTGGCTATGTCACCTTCAAGCAGGAATCCGTCGGAATGAAGTATCCTGTCATCATATCGGAGTGTCTTGGCAAAACCGTTTTCGTGGTCATAGTGAAGAATACGGTCGTCACATGCCATAAGCACGGTCTCGGTGCAGACTATACTGTTGATGTTGCCGAGTATTATAAGTCCTCCTTCGGAGGGTATATCCCGGATATTAGTTACTGTTCCGTTTGAGATGAGAGAGAGTCCCACATCAGAACCAACCCACAGACGTCCTTGCCTGTCTTTTGATATAGTATTCAAGGACTGGCTCTCCAATCCATCGCCTATTGTACTCTGTGATATGGCCATACCGTTTATTGCCCAGATAAGCGATGAGTATAAGACGGCAAATGTTGTTATTATTATTTTTTTCATGTCGGACCCCATTAGTTCTGTTATTATAATGCAAATCTAACTATTGCCATTCTCTTTTTCCAAATATAATGCAAAAAATAATATGTATCTCTTTTTTATGGAAAAGGTTGGTCAGGATAAAGAAAAGAGCGTGCAGATTTTTCTGCACGCTCCTGTCTTGTATCCAATCTATGAATCAGAGATTGGGGTTGTATTTCTTCCACTCGCTTACTGCGGGAAGTACGCCAAGTGAGATAACCTCGTCGCGCATAGCCTGCAGATGCTTGTAGCTGGCCTCGATATCGGCCATCTCGGTAGCGGTACCCTTGACATCGGTGTAGTGAACGCCGGTAGCGTCAATGGTTGAAGGCATAGCCATCATCACGTTCTTGAACTGTGAGTTGTTCACGTAGCAGCCTGCGGGCCACTCGAACTTCTGACCGCCCATGGCAGCGCCGATCATCTCGATTGAAACGAAAGAGGGGCTCTGGAATGAAGAACGTCCGCGCAGCTCGATTATCTTGGCTCCGCCCTTGATGACATCCTGCTTCATCTGGGCCCACTGATCGTTAGTTAGAGCGGGAGTGCCGATGATGTCGGTCAGAGGCTTGCCGTCAATCTTTGCGGTTGATGCAAACACTGCCATCTGCTCACCATGACCACCGTATGTGCGGGCTGTGGTAACCTTGTCCTGAGCTATGCCGAAATGCTTGGCAAGTGCGCTCTGCAGACGTGTAGAGTCAAGAGCGGCCAGAGTGGTGATCTGTGAAGGTTTCAGACCTGAGTAAACCAGGGTTACCAGACCGGTGATATCGGCCGGGTTAAAGATGATGACGCAGTGCTTCAGATCGGGGCAGTAGGTCTTGATATCCTTACCCAGCTGCTCGGCAATCTTGGCGTTGCCAACCAGCAGATCCTCACGGGTCATACCGGCCTTACGGGGTGCGCCACCTGATGAAACCATGTACTTGGCATCCTTGAAAGCCTCCTCAACCTTGTCGGTGAAGGTGATGTTTACACCGGGGAATGAGCAGTGACGGAGTTCCTCAACCACACCCTCCAGACCGGGCAGATAAACATCATAAAGACAGATGTTTGATGACAGTCCCATCATTATGGCAGTCTGTGCCATGTTTGATCCGATCATGCCGGCTGCGCCGGAGATGACCAGTTTCTCATTTGTCAAAAACTTCATAGCTTAAAGTATTTTAGTTCTGTGTTATTGTCTTGGAGTGCAAAAGTAATCAATTACTTTTTTGATTGGTATATAAATTCGGAAAACTTACACTATTTTCGCATTGGAAAAACAATAATGAATCTACATGGCTATCATAAAATCAGTAAGGGGTTTTACTCCAAAGATAGGTGATGACTGTTTCCTGGCTGACAATGCTGTGGTCATAGGTGACGTCGTCATAGGTGAGGGTTGCAGCATATGGTTCGGAACGGTTCTGCGCGGTGATGTAAACTCCATCCGTATAGGAAACGGAACCAACATCCAGGACGGAACAGTGATACACACCCTGTATCAGCGTTCAACCACCACAATAGGCGATAATGTATCGGTAGGGCACAACGTGACAATCCACGGTGCAGAGATAAAGGACAATGCCCTGATAGGAATGGGTTCAGTGGTCCTTGATCATGCTGTTGTGGGCGAAGGTGCCATTGTTGCCGCCGGATCTGTAGTGCTCAGTAAAACCGTAATACCTCCAAACACCATTTGGGCCGGTGTTCCTGCCAAATATGTAAAGGACGTTGATCCGGAGCAGGCCAAAGAGATTAACCAGCGCATAGCACGTGATTACCACATGTATGCCGGTTGGTATAAAGAAGAGGATTAATCCAAGCCTATTTCGCCCAGGATGCGGTCTGAGGTGCCGCTGCTGCTGCGTACATAGTCACCTGCGGCACGTCCAGCTTTCTTAAGCGCCGTAGGGTTACTTATGAATTTGTCTATAAGTATGCGCAGAGAGTAGGCATCGGTTATCTCGAACCCGCCCTTGAGTTGCTTGAGTTCCTGTGCCTCACGGAACCGCTGGTTGTTGGGGCCGAACAGCACAGGTATATCAAAAACGGCAGCTTCAAGGACATTGTGTATTCCAACTCCGAAACCTCCTCCTATATAGGCTATGTGACCGTATCGGTAGATTGATGACAGCATACCGAAACAGTCTATGATAAGCGTATCGTAGCCTTTGATGTTTTCAAGTGAAGCCTGTGACAGACGTATGTAGTCACGCCCTTTCAAACGGGCCTCTATTTCGGCCAGGTGTTCTTCATGAATCTCATGTGGAGCTATAATCAGTTTCCAGTCGGGCTTGGTCATGAAATAAGGTATGAACAGTTCCTCATCGGCCGGCCATGAGCTGCCTGCTATGAATGTGGGGTCGCCGTTCACGAACTTCTCTATGATGGGATAATTTTTAGATGCTGCAGCCACCTCTATTACACGGTCAGCGCGCGTGTCGCCTACAATTGAAACGTTTGATATACCTATGCTCCTGAGCAGGTCCTTTGAGTGGCGGTCCTGGACAAACAGGTGCTTGAAGTAAGTAAGGGCCTTGGCATATCCTTTTCCGTACCATTTGAAAAAGAGCTGGTTGTCACGGAAGATAGATGAAACGCTGAATATTTCTATGCCTTTTTTGTTCAGTCCTCTCAGGAAATTGGGCCAAAACTCGTATTTTATGAAAAATGCCTTCTCAATTTTTATTGTATTCAGGAATCTCCTTACGTTGTGAGGTGTGTCAAAAGGAATGTAACATACTATGTCGGCACCCTTATAGTCTTTGCGTACCTCATAGCCTGATGGTGAAAAGAAAGTGAGCAGGATACGGCACTCCGGATGCTTGTTGTGTATTCTCTCAATTAGAGGACGCCCCTGTTCAAACTCACCCAGTGACGATGCATGGAACCAGAGGTAGGTTGACTTACGGTCTGTCTGTTCCTCCAGAATGCTGAATATCTGCTTGTGCCCCCTAACCAGAAGGCGGGCTTTTTTATTGAATAGGGATGCTATTTTTATGCATCCTGCGAATATGTATATTCCTAAAGAGTAGATAATCATTTTGATGTCAGATGTCAAGAGAGAACCGATATGGCCTTACGGGCACGTCTCAAGGTCTCTTCACGTCCTATGAAATCTGTTATGCAGAAAATCTGCGGTCCCATGGCGGCTCCGACAAGTGTTACGCGCAGTGCGTTCATTACCTTGCCTGTTGCGTAACCTTTGGAAGCAATCCATTCCATTACTTTGGGCTCAAGCGTCTCTCCGTTCCAGTCAGGTTGTGACTCTAGGAAATCACATAGCTCAGCTGTTGTTGCAGGTGCCTCATCCTTCCACCATTTCTTGAGAGACTTTTCGTCAAATTCGGTTGGGGCCTGGAAAAGAAATTTGCAATTGTCCCAAAGTTCACCTATAAAGTTCACCCGGTTCTTTACCATACCCACAGCGGTTTCCACACGTTCTATGGGAGCTTTCACTCCGTGACTCTCAAGTATAGGGTTGAACAGTTCCGCAACCTCGCGGTCACTTTTGAGCATTATGTATTCGTGGTTGAACCACACAAGTTTCTGATAGTTGAACCGTGCGCCTGCCTTGCTGCATTTTTCCAGATTGAAAAGATTAACCATTTCATCCATGGTCATAAGTTCACGGTCATCGCCCGGATTCCATCCAAGCAAGGCCAGGAAATTGATTACGGCTTCAGGCAGATAATCCTTCTCGCGGTAACCTGATGAAACCTCACCGGTCTTGGGGTCATGCCATTCCAATGGGAATACAGGGAATCCCAGACGGTCGCCGTCGCGCTTGCTAAGTTTGCCGTTGCCCTCAGGCTTGAGCAGCAGGGGCAGGTGTGCAAACTGAGGCATGGTATCCTCCCATCCGAAAGCCCTATAGAGAAGAACGTGCAGCGGAGCGGAAGGAAGCCACTCTTCGCCGCGTATCACATGGGACACTTCCATCAGATGGTCATCCACAATGTTTGCCAGATGATATGTAGGAAGCTGGTCGGCCGATTTGTACAGGACCTTGTCATCCAGAACGGATGAGTTTATGGTAACCTTGCCGCGGATGATGTCATCAACCTCAACCTCCTGGTCAGGTTCTATAAGAAAACGCACCACATACTGGTTTCCGGTGTCAATGAGTGCTTTTACCTCATCAGCTGGAAGAGTAAGTGAATTCCGCATCTGGCCTCGGGTGGCTGCATCGTACTGGAAATTGGGTATCTCTGCACGTTTGGCTTCAAGTTCTGCAGGAGTGTCAAAAGCTATGTAAGCCTTGCCTGCTTCAAGCAGCATATCCACATACTTCCTGTAAATATCCTTGCGCTCTGACTGGCGGTACGGTCCGTAGTTTCCTCCAAACGACACGCCCTCATCGAACTTGATTCCAAGCCACCGGAAAGCCTCAAGTATATATTCCTCGGCACCCGGAACGAAACGGTTGCTGTCAGTATCCTCAATCCTGAAAATAAGGTCGCCGCCGTGCTTGCGGGCGAAAAGGTAGTTATATAGTGCCGTGCGTACACCTCCAATGTGCAGTGGTCCTGTGGGACTGGGCGCAAAACGTACCCTTACGCGACGGCTGCCTGCATTCTCTGTCATCTCTTTTGTTTTAGCGCTGCAAAAGTAATCATTTTCTCACTAAAAAGCCTTATTTTTACAATCAACATAATAACAGCCCCTACACAATGAAAGACGACAGACGTTTCATTAAAAGCAATAAGAACCTGCTTATCATATTGTCAGTCATTTCCGTACTGCTTACGGTCTATTCCATGCCGGCCAACCGTCAGGAAAGGTATGAGTTCACTGTGGGAAAACCATGGACATATGATGTGCTTATAGCACCTTTTAACTTTTCAATTCAGAAGAGCGATGAAGTCTGGCAGGCAGAGGCTGACAGCACAAAGGCTTCATTTGCACCTTATTTCAGCCGTAATGCCGGTGTAGGCGAGTCTGCATTGGCCGAGTTTGACCGTTTTTTTGCAGACAGCTTGAGCAAGTTGATTTGGGAGGAGTCATACAAGGTGATTCGCCGCCGTATGGAGAAAGTGTACAGGGATGGAATAATCTCAACAAGTGATGAGGAGATTCTTTCGGGCAAGGAGCTGTTCCGTGTCTATGAGGGCAATACCTCTTCATTTGTCCAGACTGCAGGCATAAGAAGTGTACGTGACGCCTATCGTTATGTCACCGATGCCGACATCTATGTTTATGACCGTTACACTCTGCTGCAGCATAATCTGGACAACTATATCCGTCCCAATCTTTCTTATGATGCAACCCGTTCAGAATCGGATCTGGCGGCTCAGCTGAATGAGATCTCACATTATCGGGGCATGGTGGTTGAAGGCCAGAAGATAATAGATCAGGGTGAGATCGTGGATTCGGAAAAGAGCAGTATTATCAACTCTTATCTTGAGATAGTAAATGAGAAGAATTCTTCCAAACGCTTCCAGATGCTCACATGGACCGGACGTTCGGTTTTTGTGGTGCTCTGTTTCATTTTGCTGTTCGTATATATGACCCTATACAGGATAGACGATATTGAAAACCGTTCCATCCTCTATTTCCTGTTCGGTTCCGTTACACTGTTTACTGTGGGTGTGGGACTGTTCTGCCAGTACTCCAACTGGAGCATTTTCCTGTTCCCTTGCTCAATGCTGGCCATTATGTTGCGTATATTCCTTGATTCCCGCACGGCATTCACCGGATATATGGTGTTCGTTCTCTGTACATCGCTTATAGTTTCCATGCCATATGAGTACGTGCTGCTCCAGATCATGGCGGGACTGACCGGGATATATACACTTAAGGAATTGTCCCAAAGGTCGCAGATCCTGCATACCTGTCTGCTGCTTTTTTTGGCATACAGTCTTGTCTGGGGTGCACTGCAGATGACGCAACTGGAGAATATCCGTGACATAGACCCGTGGATTTTCCTCTATTTTGCCATCAACTGCATAATCGTCCTGCTTCTATATCCGTTGCTGTTCGTGATAGAGAAACTGTTCGGGTTCACATCAAATGTGACTCTGATAGAACTGTCCAATATCAACAACCCGCTGTTGCGTGAACTGGCCGAGAAGGCACCGGGTACGTTCCAGCACTCCATGCAGGTTTCCACACTTGCTGCCGAGGCTGCCACGCGTATCAAAGCCAATCCTCAGCTTGTACGTACTGCCGCTCTCTATCATGACATAGGGAAGATGGAGAATGCTCCGTTCTTTACTGAGAACCAGAACGGCGTAAATCCCCATGACAAGCTTACCCCACAGGAGAGTGCCCGCATAATTACAGGTCATATTGAGAAAGGCCTGGAACTGGCCGACAAGTTCGGTTTGCCGGAATCAATACGAGGATTCATAGCATCGCATCACGGAAAAGGGGTGGCGCGTTATTTCTATATCAAATATACACAGGCGCATCCTGATGAGGAACCTGATTCCAATGATTTCAGTTATCCCGGCCCTAATCCGTATTCAAAGGAGACGGCTCTGCTTATGATGGCCGATGCCGTGGAGGCTGCGTCACGCAGTCTGAATGAATATACTGAAGAGAGTATAGGCGGACTTGTTGACAAGATAGTGGATACACAGGTTCAGGAGGGTTATTTCAAAGACTGCCCCATAAGCTGGCAGGAGATAGGCAGGGTAAAGGAGACTTTTAAGGAAAAGCTCCGCACTATGTACCATACCCGGATAAGTTACCCTGAATCTACTGTGGGTCTGCGTCAAAATAGAGAGTGATCCCGTTGAAGTCGTGGTTGTCGGATAAGAACGAGGTGGCTTTGTTAAGCATGGAACGGCTTTTATCCACTGTCAGCTCAAGCGGTATCTTGATTATGATTCGTCGTATGAAAAGATACTGAACTTTTGATACCGGAGGCGAATCGGGACCCAAAACCCTGCTATAACCAAACAGGTCAGCAAGCCTGTCGCGTATGGCCTCAGAAGCCTTTACTACCTTATCCGCATCACGGCCTTTGATTATTGCCGTAACAATGCGTGAGTAGGGCGGGTATCCGAATGCGTTGCGTTCTTCCATCTGGTTATGGTAGAAACCGGTATAGTCATTGTTACGTACCATATCTATAACCGGCGCGTCAGGTTGTCGTGTCTGTATGATTACCTTTCCTTGCATTCCTTTCCTTCCAGCCCGTCCGGCCACCTGTGCCATAAGTTGGAAAGCTCTTTCCGTAGCCCTGAAATCGGGGTAACTCATTATGGAATCAGCCTGAAGTATTCCCACTATGCCTACATTGTCAAAATCCAGTCCTTTTGACACCATTTGAGTCCCGATGAGAATGTCTGTCCTGCCCTCCTGGAAGTTTTCCAATATGCTTTCGTATCCGTTTTTGGCAGAATCCAGATCCAGACGCGCTATACGTGCCTGAGGGAACAGAGCCGCTGCCTCTTCCTCAATCCGTTCAGTCCCGAAACCTATGTTACGCAGTTTTTTTCCTACGCATTCAGGGCAGACTGCAGGTACATGATAGTTGCGTCCGCAGTAATGGCAGGTTGCAGTGTTGCCGTTCTTATGGAAAGTGAGGCTGACGTCACAACAGTCACATTTCTGAACCCATCCGCAATCGGGACACTCCACAGTACCTGCATATCCGCGGCGGTTATGGAACAGAATGACCTGGCGCTTTTTGTCTAAAGCCATGCTGATGTTTTCAATAAGCTGCGGTGAGAACAGGCCGTTCATATACTTTCTTCGACGCAGGTCGGCTGTATCTACTATATTGATTTGCGGCAATTGCATACCCATGTAACGTTCCGTGACGGTTACAAGTCCGTATTTGCCCGAAAGGGCGTTTGCGTAGCTTTCAAGGGCTGGTGTAGCGCTTCCAAGCAGTGTTTTGGCTCCGCATATGGATGCAAGCATGATTGCGGTGTTGCGGCCGTGATAGCGTGGGGCAGGGTCCTCTTGTTTGAAACTTGGCTCGTGCTCTTCATCCACTATTACCAGTCCCAGGTTCCTGAAGGGCAGCATCACGGCAGAACGCGCCCCAAGAACAAGCTTGTAAGGATTGTCTCCTGTTTGCCTGTTCCAGACCTCCACCCGGATGTTGTCGGAACAGCGCGAGTGATATACACACATGTCGTTTCCGAACACTCTTTGCAGCCTATGTTCCATCTGGGTTGTAAGAGCTATTTCAGGTAGCAGATAAAGAACCTGCTTTCCTAGTCTTATCTGCTCTTGTATAAGTTGAATGTATATTTCGGTCTTGCCGCATGACGTCACTCCATGAAGCAGGCAGACTTTTTTGGAAAGGAATGTCTTTTGGATGCTTTCCAGAGCCTTTTGCTGGGCAGGACTCAGCGTTGACGGTTGGCAAACCCTGCCTTTGAACTCCGGCAGGCGTCCTGTCTCCACTTCATATGTCTCTATATAGCCGTTTTCTTCCAGAGTCCTGAATACCGATGCGGATTTACAGAAATCCGTCATAGCCCTTTTGGTAACAGGTCTGGTCTGAGTTCCGTACTCCTTGATTCCCGATAACTCCAGGAACCGCCCGAACAACTCCTGCTGTCTGACTGCTGTCTTCCCGAATGAAGGCATCTCTTGGGATAATATATGTTCGCTCAGGTTCTTTCCAAGCCTCACGAAAGTACAGAATTTAGGTTTATACATGTGTTCAGTCGCGCTGCTATCAGGACGGAGTCCTGCCGGAAGCGCCGCTTTCATAACATCGCCGGGCGAACAGATACAGTACTCCCACATCCATTGCATAAGCCGTAACTGGTGGTGCAGGACCGAAGGTCCGTTATCATCAAGTATGCCGATGATGTCTCTTATTGTATGTTGTGCAGAGTGGTTTTCATGGATTCCCATTACCAAACCGGTCAGGCGTCGGCCCTTGCCGAACGGAACATAAACCCTTGTTCCTGGTAACACGGTATGTTCAAGAGTGGCAGGTACACGGTATGTGAACAGTTGGTTCAACGGTACCGGAAGTATTATGTCGGCATATAGTTCCATTGGAACCGCTAAGGTACAAAAAAAGACCGGCTCCAGCAGGAAACCGGTCTTTTAACAGAGTATTTTTGTTTATCAGAATGTCCAGGTCAGGATGAACTGGAGGGTGCTGGCCTTTAATGCTTCGCTACCAGCTGCTACTGCATCTTTGTAATTACCCTCTGTGGCATTCTCATAGAGATTGTATGATCCTTCCTGTGACAGGGGAATGTTGTAGTTAACAGCAGCCTGGATATGGTTTATGAGTTTTACTCCGGCACCTACATTGATACTCCATGTATACTGGTTCAGAATATATTCCTTTACGTCTTTTCCGGACCCATTTTCTTTGGAAACCTCTATGGATTTGCTCAGGTCACCCAACTTATAGTCAAACTGCGGACCTGCTTGTGCAAAAATACCTAGTGCGTTGCCCAATCCAAATGTATATTTCAGATATACGGGAACAGAAAGGGACTGGTTCATCATTTCTTTACCTTCTACCAGTTCCATTCCTTTTTGTGAATACAGCAAAGATGCGTCGATGCCTAATCCTATGATAGGAATCTGAACTTCTGCCATGGGACCGACAAAAAATCCTGTATAACTGCTCTTATCAAGAGCGGAGTTCTCGTTGACGGCCGTAATGTCATTGTTCACAAGGTTCACACCACCACGCAGACCCCAGCTGAACTGGGCAGATGCGGGAATGAAAGAGAGCAGTGCAAGACTGCATACAATAAATGCTTTTTTCATAACGATATAGCTTTATAAATGAATAATCCTAGAATCTCCAGCCAAGTACAAACTGTATGGTCTTGTAATGGCCTATCTGGTCGCCCATCTTGTTGAAGTCGTCAAAGTTGTCACCTACCACTTCCCATGGCACATTGAAGTTGAGCATAAGTTCAAGCTTGTCAAACAGCCTCACGCCGGCACCAAGATTGGCTGTGGTGACAACCTTGCTGCTTTCTATCTCCTTGCCGTCTTCAATGAATGTCTGGACATCGCCCAGGTTGATATTCCACTGAGGACCGAATTGTCCTATAACCTTGACGTTCTTAAGACCGAACTTGAGTCTGAGTGAAAGAGGTATCTCAAGGAATTCCTGCTTGTAGGACTCGTTCTGAACCTTGAATTTAGTCTGTTGGTACATGAGTCCCAAATCCAGTCCCAGAAGATGCTCTGCCTCAATTGTAAGGGCCGGACCTACAAAGAAACCGCTGTAGCTGTCCTCATTCTGGACGCTCTCGGTTGTTATCATGGTGATGTCATTGTTTACCAGTGACAGACCACCGCGAAGATTGAACCTGGTCTCAGCATTTGCATTTATGAGCAGTGCCATAAATGCAAGAGACAGGATAATTCTTGTTCTTTTCATTATTTGCGGGTATTTAGGTTGTTGGCAGCAAAGTTAACACTTTTTAAACAAAATCATCAGGCCTGCCGATTTTTTTTGGCAAACCTGATGTTTTTAACGCGTATATGTAACTGTTGTTCAGCGATGAACCGAGAGTCTTTCACCGCTTGATGCCGACTGGCGGGGGGACTTAGGGGCTTTCTCCTTTTTCTCCTTTGGCTCCTTAGACTCTTTTGCGCTCTTCTCTTTTTGCGCTGTAGCCTTGGTTTCAGCCTTGTCCTGAATCTCAGTCTCTCCGGTTTCACTCCATAGTCCGTTCTGGAAATCTATGAGTTGCTTTTCTATGCGTGCCCTCTCGGCCTGGAGTGCTGAATCGGTTTCGCAGTATTCTGACAGCGGCTGGTTGCGCAGGTTTGATGTCTTGTAAATCTCACCCTCATACTGGCGCATCACAAAATAGTCATCCAGTGACATGTTCGTGGTATTGTTGTAGCTGCTGGTCATAACCTGTGTCTGTCCCAGATAGGGGCTTATCTCGTCATAGTTGAGCCAGAACATGGGGTATGCCGTTGGCTTGTCTCCGTAGCCGCCTTGCATTAGCACAGGGCAGATGGCCGTCACCTTGGTCTGGTAATTGGACAGCTTGTCCAGATAATTGCTCTCCTTGATATAATACTTGCCTATGTCACGACTTGGAATATCTATAGTGTACTTGCCGTTCTCATCTTTTTTGTAGTCGATATAAAACTTGTCAAGCATGCTTTCCAGGTCAAGCTCATTGTCCGGGGTGAACAGTTCATTGCCGTCCAGACGATACTCATATGCCTTTATCTTTCCGTCCAGGATAAGGTTCAGTACCAGTGTGAAAAAGTTTACACGGTCACCTAAAGGCTCCTCAGGGTAGTAAAGTGCTGCGTTTTTCTCTTTCTTGAGATCCAGTTCGCGGTATATGTCACGTCTCCAGGTAAGCTCTGTAGGCATAGCTGTCTGTGCTGTATATTGTGAGCGGGCGCGATCTGTCAGAGTCACTGCAGTGGGGCTCTTTTCAGCCTCCTTCTGTGCCTGCTGCTCCTGCAGGCGGCGTGTGGGCTGTGCATTCATACCCACCATGGCTGTCATGAAAAGAAATAGTGTTACTAACTTTTTCATATTGTCATAACTTTTCAATTCTCAATTTTCAATTCTCAATTCTCAATTGATTATAACCTCAAGGGCTGTGTTAAGCTGACGTTCTATGCCATCGGGACCAATTGCCTTGACGCGCTGGATATAGAAACGTTTACCACGCCCCAGTTGGTCAAACACCCTTTTCTGACGGTTTGAGAACCGTGTTCCGTCGGATATCTCAGGGACGGCGTTACCGCTGTTGTCAAAGAATGTGGTCTCAAAACTGAGCACACGGAATCCTATGTTAAGCAGACCGTCATCAATTGCGGCCACTATGCCGTCGGCAGCCTGCAGGTTCTTCTTTGAAATGGGTGTACCGCCTCCACGGTAACGTTGTGTGTTGCCGTTCTCATCCTTGTATTCTATGAACGGAGTGGGATCCGGTAACTGGCGGACCCGGAAAGTATATTCACCCATGCTCTGCTGGCGTCCCTCCTGATTTGCAGTAACAGCTATTACCACATCCTGGCCTACGCTTGTGGGCTTGCAGATGAATCCGTTGCCACTGCGGGTCAGAGAGCCGCCACCGTTTTTGAGCCGGGCAGAAATCATGTTGCTTGGCACGCCGGGTACAGAAATGCTGATAGGGTTGTCATATCCTGCGTAGAGCACGTTCATCATTGTGGCAGATACGGTTGCAAGCGGCGAAACCACAGAATAGCTCTGCGTGAAATCGCGGCGAATCACACCGTTGCCGGAGTTCAGTTCCATATAGCCGGACAGGGTGTAGTCACCTGTTCTGGTAGCGGGCACCTCATACCAACCGTCCTCCGAGTCAATCTTCTTGCCGTCAATATAGATGGCAGGACGTGCGGTAGAGTCAACGGCGGCCATGATGATGCGGGCCTTGAAACTGTTGCCCTGTACCACATTCTGTGATGTGGGTATAACGTATGCGTTTATGGCGTTTACACGCAGGTCACCTATGTCAATGTTGTTTACAAGAGTGTGCAGCACCTCGCCTTCTGCGTACCGTACATCATTCTGCAGTTTGGTAAGCATGGTGATGGCGGCTGCCACAGGCATGTTCTCATAGTTGTACTCTTGCCAGTTTTTGCCTAATGAACCTATATTGACAGGAACCTCAGTACTGAAATTGTTGGTTATTATATCCCTTTGGGTAGGATCGTTGACCATTTCCAGTATCCTTTCACGATAGTTGTTGATGGCTTCAAACAATGCTCCGCCCTTGCCTCGTGTGGGATGAAGCATAACCTGTGTGGCAGCCTCCAGGTCTTCCCTGTTGTGGATGTTGTCCACGTCGGCATCCTTACCGTCAGCTTCAACTGCAATGAGCCTCTTAAGCTCATCGGCAAAGTTGAAAAGCGAGTCGGATATCTGCTTTACATAGAGAGCCTTGGCGTACCATTCACCCACCTTCTCGTGGTTCATGGAGTCTGCTGCTGCAAACTCACGGTATGCGGCTTCATTCTGCAAAGTGGCGTTGGCGGTGCTTTTTGACAAGCTCTCCTCCACTATTGTGAAACCGTTCAGCACATCTGAAGATATGTTCATGGCAAGCATCGCCAGAAGGACGATGTACATGAGGTTGATCATCTTCTGACGCGCTGATGGCGGTCTTTCATTCGTTTTCTTCCTGCTCATAGAATTTTACTTGGTTCCCATCTGGGAATTCACCTTCATTGCCTCAACCATGCGTGCATATACGCGGTTCAGTTCCTCTATCTGCTCCACCATCTGGCGGGTCTGCTCGTTCACCTTGTCCAGATTCTCCATCTGAGTACTTGCCGATTTCAGGTGCATCTGGTAGAAAGTGTTTATGCTTATGAGGTTGCGTGAAAGCTGTTCTATCTCCTCTGAACTCTGCTCCATGCGTTCTGAGTGGCGGCACATCTGCTCCATCTTGAGCGTCAGGTCATGCACGCGTGCAATGTAATCCTGGGTAATGTTCTCCACAGCTTCTACATTAAGAGTGCTTCCGTCAGCACTTGCGGGAGCGGATGTGACATGTGCCTGCAGGGGCTGTTGCGGAACGGTCTGGACAGATGGTCCGGCTGCACTGCCGTTTATGATTATGTTGCCACGCAGACGTGGAGCGTCATAGTCTTCGTCATCCTCTTCATGGCTGGGGATGTATGGTCTCTCGAATCCGGAGATGAAAAACACCAGAACCTCGGTACCCATACCGATGAAAAGCATAAGATTGGCTCCTTTAATGTGGGTTAGTTTGAAGAGTGCGCCAAGTATTACCACAGCGGCACCCCAGCTGTAGAGATAATTCAGCAGGATCCTGCCCTTGGGCGAATCCAGATAGTCCTGTATTCTGGTCAGAAGACCTTTCTTTTCTATATTTTCCATATCAGTGTTTGTTTCATTATTTTTTACGCGCCTTTGTGCTTCCGGCAGTACCGACCTGTGTGCGTACGCATCGGAAACCTATGTATGAGCGCTGTTCGTTCTGGTACTCGTATGTACGCCATGATGACTCGATGAATTTTTCAGGATCTTTCCATGAGCCGCCGCGTACAGCCTTACGCTTCATGTAATACGGATCCTCTACGGCTGCATTGTAGTACAGTTCGGGGTTCATGTCGTTCATCTGGAGAATGCCCGCCTCGGTGTAGGTGGTCGATGTCCATTCGGCAACATTCCCGGCCATATCGTACAATCCGTTTGAATTGGGTTTGTATGAGCCTACACGTGTGGTAATGAGGCTTCCGTCCTTGGTGTAGTTGCCGCGTTCCGGCTTGAAGTTGGCATAGTAGCAACCTTCATCGTCCTTGGATCCGGTTGTCTTCCACGGAAAGAGGCTGTTCTCGCGTCCGCGAGCCGCAAACTCCCATTCTGCCTCGGTGGGCAGGCGGTAGCGCTGTATGTACTTGGCCTGTGCGCCCAATCCGGCCAACAGGTATTCTGTACGCCATGCGCAGAAAGCATTGGCCTGCTCCCAACTGACACCTACTACAGGATAATCATTATAGTTGGGATGATTGAAGTAAAGACGCATATAGGTCTCGTTATTGGCGTTCGGGAAATCGTTTACCCAGCATGTGGTATCCGGGAAAATGTTTACTATGTAGGTGTTTACAAAATCATAGAGACTTGTCAGTTCCCTGTTAAGGGTCTTGCGTACTATCTGGCCGTTCTCATCAATGTACGCGGTATCCTTTGATATGGTCACTTTTTCCCTTGAGACCTCCTGGTCGGTGTTCCTGCTGCGGTCGCTGGGATCAAGCTGGTTCTTGCGTAAGGCAGCCTGGGTATAGTCAAACAGCTCATAACGGTAGTTGAGTTGTTTTATGTCCAAAGTCAGCTGCCCGGTAATGGGATGACGGTAATATAGACTCTCTATTGCCCTCTGCTGATCTTCGTTTGGTTTTTTCCAGGGAATAGGCTTGCTCCAGTTAAGGTGTGGCGTGACAGGTTCGCCGTATTTGTCTTCTGTAATCATGAAAGATTCGTCTCCGCCGTATGCGGGATCGGCAAGCCTGGTACGTATGATGGAGTCGCGCACCCATTCCACAAACTGGCGGTACTTGGCGTTTGACACCTCTTTCTCATCCATCCAGAATGACTCTACCGATATCTCTTTGTTGGGAGTGTTTGATCCCCAAAGGCTGTCGTTTCCTTCTTCGCCGATCTTGAGGGAACCTCTCTTGACAAGTACCATGCCGTACGGCACCGGTTCGCGCAGAGCCGTCTTGGAAGAACCGGTTACCTCGCCTCCGTTGGTACCTGCATAGCCGCTGCTGGTGCAGGACTGTGTCAGTGCCATAAAGGCTGCCAGACCGGTCAGAACAATGTTTCTTAATTTCATTGTATGTCAGTTATAAATACCTTACACTTTTATGTGCGTTCTTTCCTTTCTTAAAGAAATCCACATCGGTTTGCCAGCTTACCATCAGGTCGTGGCTGCCGTTAAGCGCACCCAACCCGTTCGTATAGAACTCGTATGCATAACCAACGAGAACGTCCATCACTTTGCCTCCAATCATGGCGGTGAACGATGTTCCCGGACTGTAGGTGGTTCCTATATACAACAGGGTTGAGTCAAACTGATAAGAACATCTTACTGAAAGATCCACCCTGTAGAAGTCCAGGTCGCTCTCTACCAGAAAGCATGGCTGTACCTGTAATAACGGATTTCTGAGTCCTATATTGCATCCGCCGGTCAAATATAGGGTAGGTTTGATGTCCATAACCGCTGTTTTTCCTTCAGTCTTGCCGAATTCCACATGCGGGAAATTAATGTGCTGAGCCGATGCGCCCATCCACCATTCGCCCCTTACATACAGTATTCCGACGCCCAGGTCACCCGTTGTGCCTCGCTCCTGTCCGGAAGGGAATGCCGGGTCATTCTGAGTCTCGGCCTTAAGTTTTCCTCCGTTGAATTCCTGTGACATGACACCTCCTTGCAAACCTACGTTCATCCATCCTTTGCCTATACCTATTTTATATGCATAGTCAAGAAGCAGGCGACGGTTGGTGAACAGGCCTATTGTCTCGTTGAACAAGCCCACACCTACGGAGTTGCGCAGCCTGCCGAACGGGATGGCTGTGTTGGCCCCTATGTACATGGAAACCGGAGCATTGGTGTATCCGGCCATTTGCATGGCAATGGATCCTGTCACGTTCAGGCGGTTGTCGCGGTTCATTGCCGCAGGATTATAGAAATTTTCCACTTCACGGAAATGGGTAAAGTGTGCATCAATCTGTGCCTGTACCTTCAAAATAAAGGCAAGACAGAGTGACACGGAAACTGAAACAAGTCGTTTCATCATGTTCATCAACCTAAATAACGGCAAAAAATAAAAATAAAGAACTTAAAATGATTATTGTTCCCGTTAAGGAGGGTGAGAACATAGAGCGCGCCCTCAAGAAATTCAAGAGAAAGTATGAAAAGACCGGCGTGGTCAAGGAACTTCGTCGTCGTCAGCAGTTTGACAAGCCGTCAGAACTCAAGCGTCTTAAGATGGAGCACGCCATTTACGTGCAGAAACTGCAGCAGGCTGAGGAATAAAAATATTCCGTAGTACTTGCTTTTTGTTTTTTTCTTTCATATATTCGTCACTGAATCCGTTCAGCGACGAATTTTGTTATGTATATAGACCAGTTCGCGGATTATCTCAGGTTAGAGCGGAATTATTCGCCCAGGACCGTAGCCAGTTACCACAGAGACCTTGTCCTTTTCCGGGACTTTCTCAAGGAGACTGACCCTGAACTGGATATGCTTTCTGCCGATAGGGATGTAGTCCGTCTTTGGGTTGTGGATATGATGGACAAGGGAGAGAAATCCACCACCGTAAACCGCAAGCTGAGCACCCTGCGTTCCTTCTACAGGTTCCTTCGCATAAAGGGCGTCACAGACCACTCGCCCGTTCAGGGCGTCAAGGGTCCCAAGAACAAAAAACCACTGCCGCAATTTGTCAAGGAGGCCGATATGGACAAACTCCTTGATGATAAGGATCTGGATCTGGGCGAGGGTTTCATTGGGGTCAGGAACAGGACGGTGATAGCCGCTTTTTATGAGACAGGAATGCGTATGGCGGAGCTGATAGGCTTGGATGACAGGGACATAGACTTTGCCTCGCGTACTATCAAGGTTACCGGTAAACGTGACAAGCAGCGTTTCATACCGTTCGGTGATGACCTGGAACGCCGTCTTAAGGAATACCTTGATGCCAGGACAGCTGAGTTTGGCGAGACTCACGGGGCTTTCTTCCTGAGCCGGAAAGGCGAGCGAATACCGCGTCATCAGGTTTATCTGCTTGTTAAAGATGCTTTGGGCAAGGTTTCGGACGTGTCAAAAAAGAGCCCTCATGTACTGCGTCACACTTTTGCCACCTCCATGCTCAATCATGACGCAGAGCTTGGAGCAGTAAAGGAGCTTCTTGGCCATAGCAGTCTGCAGACCACACAGATCTATGTGCATACCACGTTCCAGGAACTGAAGGAAATATATAAACAGGCTCATCCCAGGGCCTAAAACCAAAAGACTATGGAAACTAAGATTAGGGCGTTGCATTTTAATGCAACAGAACAGCTTCAGGCGTTCATTGAGAAGAAATGTGCCAAACTGGAAAGAGTGCACGAGTTGATTCAGAAGGTAGAGGTTACTCTTAAAGTAGTCAAACCGGAGACCGCCTTGAACAAGGAGGCCAGCATCAGCGTGATAATTCCTAATGGAGAGTTCTTTGCCGACAAGACATGTGACACTTTCGAAGAAGCGGTTGACGGTTGCCTTGACGCAATAACCAGACAACTCAAAAAAAACAAGGAAAAACTGCGTGAGAAGTAAAAAAAACGCCACATTTCTTTGTTCAGAAAGAAATTTGAGATATCTTTGCACCCGCTCTTCGCTTTAGGCCGAGGAGCGGGTTCTTTGAAACTATGCCGCTATGGCTCAATGGTAGAGCAACGCACTTGTAATGCGTAGGTTGTTGGTTCGATTCCGACTAGCGGCTCTGAGGGGTGAATTCCAGAGTGGCCAAATGGGGCAGACTGTAAATCTGCTGTCTCTCGACTTCGGTGGTTCGAATCCATCTTCACCCACAAAGCAGGACTGAGGCGATGCCGGTTTACCGGTGCCTGCGTTTATTCTTTGAAACCACCTTATTATATAAGATAGGTCAGGAAGTAAATATCGTGACAAAGAAAGTTGCGGGAATAGCTCAGTTGATAGAGCATTAGCCTTCCAAGCTGAGGGTCGCGGGTTTGAGTCCCGTTTCCCGCTCCATATTTGTCGCTGTTATAGCTCAGCTGGTAGAGCGCATCCTTGGTAAGGATGAGGTCCCCGGTTCAAATCCGGGTAACAGCTCAATTTGATAGAGGATAGGAGGAGACCGCCCTGGCGGGAGCCTTTTTGTAGTTGACATCAAGTTTATAATCAATAAAATAGCTTTTAACTATGGCAAAAGAAACATTTGTGCGCACTAAACCGCACGTAAACATTGGAACCATCGGTCACGTTGACCACGGTAAGACTACCCTGACTGCTGCTATCACCAAGGTATTGGCTGAGAGAGTATCAGGTAACGCTGACAAGATCAAGTCATTTGATCAGATTGATAACGCACCTGAGGAGAAGGAGCGTGGTATAACCATCAACACCGCTCACGTTGAGTACGAGACTGAGAAGCGTCACTACGCTCACGTTGACTGCCCGGGTCACGCTGACTATGTAAAGAACATGGTTACCGGTGCTGCCCAGATGGATGGTGCTATCGTTGTAGTTGCTGCTACTGATGGTCCGATGCCTCAGACCCGTGAGCACATCCTGCTCGCCCGTCAGGTGAACGTTCCCCGTCTGGTTGTATTCCTGAACAAGTGCGATTCTCCCGATGTTGACGCTGAGATGATCGACCTCGTTGAGATGGAGATGCGTGAGCTTCTCGATGCATATGAGTTCGATGGTGACAACACTCCTATCATCCGTGGTTCTGCTCTTGGTGCCCTGAACGGCGTTAAGGAGTGGGAGGACAAGGTAATGGAGCTGATGGATGCCGTTGATAATTGGATTCCTCTGCCTCCGCGTGCTGTTGATCAGCCGTTCTTGATGCCTGTTGAGGATGTATTCTCAATCACTGGCCGTGGTACAGTTGCTACCGGTCGTATCGAGACTGGTGTCGTTAAGGTAGGTGACAAGGTTGAGATCCTTGGTCTTGGTGAGGAGAAAGAGACAACCGTTACCGGTGTTGAGATGTTCCGTAAGCTTCTTGAGCAGGGCGAGGCCGGTGATAACGTAGGTCTGCTGCTCCGTGGTATTGAGAAGACTGAGATCAAGCGCGGTATGGTTCTTTGCCATCCGGGTCAGATCAAGCCTCACACCACTTTCAAGGCTTCTATCTATGTACTGACTCAGAAGGAGGGTGGTCGTCACACATCATTCCGTAACAAGTATCGTCCTCAGTTCTACATCCGTACAATGGACTGCACCGGTGAGATCACTCTTCCCGAGGGAACTGAGATGGTAATGCCTGGTGATAACGTTGAGATCACCGTTACCCTGATCTATCCTGTAGCTATCAACGTTGGTCTGCGTTTCGCTATCCGTGAGGGCGGCCGTACCGTTGGTTCAGGTCAGATCACCGCAATCATCGACTGATTGTAACCAAAATAAATGTCAGCTCCCTTCGGGGCGCTGACATTGACTACGGGTGTAGCTCAGTTGGTAGAGCATCGGTCTCCAAAACCGAGTGTCGAGAGTTCGAGCCTTTCCACCCGTGCAAGTAGAAATAAAGAACTATGTTCAGGAATTTTATAAATAACTGTAAGGAATCTTACAACGAGCTTGTCCATAAGACAACATGGCCCACTGGCAAAGAACTGGCCAGCAGCGCAGTCGTCGTTTTAGTTGCTTCCCTGATGATTGCGGTTGTTGTTTACCTCATGGATAAATGCTTCCAGGTGATAATGACAAATATCATCTACCCTTAATCGTTAAGTGATGGCAGAGTTGGAGAAGAAATGGTATGTCCTTAAGGCTATAAGCGGCAAGGAGCTCAAGGTAAAGGAATATCTTGAAGCCGATGCCCGCAACAACAAGCTTGAGGATTACATCAGCCAGGTGCTTATCCCTACCGAGAAGGTGGTCAAGGTCCAGAACGGCAAACGTGTCGTTAAGGAACGTAGCTACCTGCCGGGTTATGTCCTTGTTGAGGCAGCCCTTGTGGGAGAGATAAAGCAACGACTCAGAAGCTGCCCCAACGTTTTGGGTTTTCTTGGTGGCATGGATAATCCTACGCCTCTCCGTCCCTCAGAAGTGAGCAGGATACTGGGTTCAGCGAATGAACTCGAAGAGACGCAAGAGGAGGTTCTTGTACCGTTCACTGTAGGCGAAACAGTGAAGGTAACCTTCGGACCGTTTTCAGGCTTCAATGGTGTCATTGAAGAGGTTGACGACGCAAAGAAGAAGCTCAAGGTCATGGTCAAGATCTTTGGTCGCAAGACC
>CADCBO010000015.1 GCA_902799685.1 uncultured Bacteroidales bacterium | reverse complement strand
TGGAATTGGAACAACTCACTGCTATGGAATTGGAACAGCTCACTGCCGATATGATAGAAAAGGTCAAGGCGTATGAGAAAAATAGCAACCCACGTGTGACGACAGTTTACGGACCCCCGTATGAGAATGGTGAGGAAGAACCGGTACTGGAAGTACCCTCAAAAAGAGAGATTCGTAAAGCAAGAAAAGCAGGAAAGTAAATCCCCGGTTTAACAGAAACGGCATTATGAGAAACAGAATTAAAATTTTTGCATTGGCATCCGTACTTATGTCACTCTGCATACCAGCATTTGCCCAAAAAGACAAGACTATAACTGATTGTTATGTCATTGAAATAGGGGCGATATCGGACCAAAACAGGGCAAGACCAGCTTACAGAGATGAATACACAAATAAGACCTATCAAGTACCTGAAGGGATTACTATCAAAGAACTGATACTCAGTCTGCCGGGCATTAAAACAAACATTTTGGGCAGGCTTGTCGCAAAAAAAAGTAAAAAGACTGTACGCATTATTGATTTCAATAGTCAATGGGTATTTCCCAAAAGCACCGCCACTCATCTGTATTATACAAATAATACCCAGTTGCTATTATCTGCGCCGGCAGTTGAAATGCCTGTCGGGAAATATACAGAAGACACTAAACTCAACAATGGAACAGCCTTTGTGAAAATAAAGAATAGGTCGAGCAGCCGGCGGCGCCATGGTGCAGATATTGTAATAGAGTATTATCAGGATGTGCCCTATTACATGATTGGTGGTAACTCTGATTATGTTGACCTGGGCTTGAGCATAAAATGGGCAACGCGTAACGTTGGTGCTGCCGGACCGGAAGAAATAGGCGGATATTATTCCTGGGGTGAAACTGAAACTAAACGTAGTCCCTTAACCTATAAGTTCAGTGACGGTCAGGGAGGTTTGACCAAGTATGACGGTACTGATGGAAAGAGCGTGTTGGACCCGGAAGATGACGTTGCTCACGTAAAATGGGGAGGTAGTTGGCGCATGCCCACATCAGATGAGATAACTGAACTCATAGAAAACTGTACCTGGACCTGGGCATCGGTGAACGGTGAGATAGGTTTCCTTATAACAAGTAATAAACCCGGTTACACTGACCGCTCCATTTTCCTTCCTTATTACTATGCCGGGAGTTCGGGCGAAGTAGGTTACTGGTCCGGTTCGTTTAATGCCGATTCCAATGATATTGATTGTACAGCCAGCCTTTGGATCTGTTTTGATGGCTACATAAGATCGGGCTACTGCTACCGCGGCTGGCAACAACCTGTACGTCCCGTATGTCCGTAATACAAATAACAATATGAGAAAGAAGTTCCTCTTGATAGCATTGGTATCCATGATGATGTCACTCTGTATACCTGCCTGTGGCCAACAGACACAGAGTGATTCCATTCTTACGGCTGATATTATAGCAAAGGTCAAGCCTTATGTGAAGAGCCTGGAGACAGTCTTTGACCGGTATGTCATTGAGATAGGAGATATATCGGAAGAGACAATAGCAAGACGCTCAGGGGGAGAACAATATACCGAGAGAACCTATAAAGTGCGGGAAGGGATTACGTTCAAAGAGCTGGTCTTCAGCCTGCCTGGCCTTAAAAAGAACAAATTAGGAAGATTAATAACAGAGGAAGAGGGAAAGACTGTCCGCACAATTCTTTTCAATTATCAATTAGTATTGAATCGTAATCCCCGTCATGAATTTTATACTAAAAGATCTAAACTGGAGATTTTTCCTTTTTCGGTAAGTGAAAACCGTGATCTGAACTATACAGCCGATACTAAACTCTACAACGGAACTGTCTATGTAAAAATCAAGGACAGGCCGAAATCCCAATATCCCATCCCTGGTGCAGATTTAATAATAGAATACTATCCGAATGTGTCCTATGATGCTATAGGTGGTAACTCAGACTATGTTGACCTGGGTTTGAGCGTAAAATGGGCCACGCATAACGTAGATGCTGCTAAGCCAGAAGAAATGGGAGGATTGTATATGTGGGGTGAAACAGTAGTCAAACCAGGTATTGAGGGTTCCTTAACCTATAAGTTCCGTGACGGTTATGGCGGTTACAACAAGTACAACGGTACTGACGGAAAGATTGTGTTAGACCTTGAAGATGATGTAGCTCATGTAAAATTGGGAGGCAGTTGGCGTATGCCCACAACAGATGAGATAAAAGAACTCATGGAAAACTGCACCTGGATCTGGGCTTCAGTGAACGGACAGATAGGTTACTTGGTAACAAGTAATATACCGGGTTACACAGACCGCTCAATTTTCCTTCCTTACTTCTTCTTTGGTAGTTCAGGTGACATGGATTACTGGTCCGGTTCACTAAGTCCAAACTCTCCCGGCGGCGGAGGCAGTTTCTCAATCAATGTGTATGAAGACTACATTGAAATGGGCTCCAGCACCCGCACATGGGAATTGCCTGTCCGTCCAGTCTGCAAATGATACAATTGGGGTCTGACCCCTTTTGTACTATTTTCCCTTTAGGATCTTCTTGATTTCGTTGAGCTTGTTCAGGGCCTCGATGGGTGTCAGGTTGTTGACATCGATTGAGAGTAGCTGGTCGCGTATCTGGCAGAGTACGGGGTCATCCAGCTGGAAGAAACTCATCTGCAGGCCCTCGCGATGCTGACCGGTTTCTACACTGGGACGTGATATGCCCTTTCCGGTACTGGTAGCCTCCATCTCCTTCAGTATGGTATCTGCGCGCTTTACTATGCTGCGCGGCATTCCCGCCATCTCTGCCACATGGATACCGAACGAGTGCTCACTGCCTCCAGGTACAAGCTTGCGCAGAAAAAGGACCTTTCCATCGGTCTCTTTTACCGATACATTATAATTGCGGATACGGCTGAATGACTGTGCCATCTCATTCAGCTCATGGTAATGGGTGGCAAAGAGTGTACGGGCGTGGGCTGATGGATGCTCGTGGATATACTCAACGATAGCCCACGCGATGGATATGCCATCGTATGTAGAGGTACCGCGGCCAAGCTCATCAAACAGCACAAGACTACGGGGCGTGAGGTTGTTCAGGATACTTGCAGCCTCGGTCATCTCAACCATGAAGGTGGATTCTCCGGCCGATATGTTATCGCTGGCACCCACACGGGTGAATATGCGGTCCACCATTCCTATGCGTGCGCTCTCGGCAGGCACGTAACAGCCCATCTGGGCCATCAGTGTGATGAGTGCGGTCTGACGCAAGAGAGCGGATTTACCGGCCATGTTTGGACCGGTTATGATAAGTATCTGCTGGCTGTCACTGTCTATCAGGACGTTGTTTGATATGTAGCTGTCGCCGGGTGCCATCTGCGTCTCAATTACAGGATGACGGCCCTCATGGATATCGATGATATTACTGTCATCAACAACCGGGCGCACATATTTGCGCTCACGGGCCACCTTGGCGTAAGAGAGCAGGCAGTCCAGCTGGCTTATCAGAACAGCATTGTTCTGTATGGCAGGAACAAACTTTATGATAGATTGAGCCAATTCACCGAACAATTGAGTCTCCAGAGCCAGTATCTTGTCCTCGGCTCCAAGGATCTTCTCCTCATACTCCTTGAGTTCCGGGGTGATGTAACGCTCGGCATTGACAAGGGTTTGCTTGCGGATCCAGGTCTCGGGCACCTTGTCCTTGAATGTGTTTCGCACCTCAAGGTAGTAACCGAACACGTTGTTGTAAGCAATTTTCAGACTTGAAATACCAGTAATCTCAGCCTCACGCTGCTGTATCTGCATCAGGTAATCCTTGCCGCTGTAGGCAATGCTGCGCAGCTCGTCAAGTTCGGCGCTTACACCCTCGGCAATCACGCCACCCTTACTCACCAGCATGGGGGTATCGGGTCGCAGGGTACGCAGAATCTCCTCGCGCAGTTCAGTGCACAGGTCAATGCCTGCGCCAATCTCCTGCAACTGAGTATTCTCTGATCCGGAACAGATCATCTTGATGGGCTCCATCAGCTTGAGGGCCTGCCCCAAACTTAGTACCTCTCGCGGGTTGATGCGGCATACTGCAGCTTTTGAGATTAGACGCTCCACATCACCCATACGCTGCAGCGATTCGGTCAGCGCATCACCTGTATCGGGATAACGGAACAGATGATCCACCACATCCAGACGGCGGTTTATGGCCGATGTGTCCTTGAGCGGGAAGAGCATCCAGCGACGCAGCAGGCGGGCTCCCATAGGAGAGCAGGTATGGTCTATCACATCAAGCAGTGACGTGCCGTCCTCACTGTTGGCCGATATAAGTTCCAGGTTGCGTACTGTAAACTTGTCCAGGCGCACGTAACGCTCCTCATCAATCATGCGGATTGACGTTATGTGGCTTATGTTGTTGTGCAGGGTCTCTGCAAGATATTCAAGAATGGCACCTGCAGCCACCTTACCGTTACGTAGATGGTCAACCCCGAATCCCTTAAGGTTGCGTACCTTGAAATGGCGGTTCAGCTGCTCGCGGGCAAAGTCATCGGTAAACACCCAATCGTCAAGCTCACGCAGACAGTACCGGGTTCCGAATGACTGGCCGAACTGCTGGCGGCGACCACGCTCTATGAGCACCTCCTTAGGTGCAAAGTTTGCAAGCAGTTTGTCTATATGATCGGCAGGACCTTCTGCTATCAGATACTCACCGGTGGATATGTCCAGGAATGAAAGTCCCCAGGCTCCTTTGCCAAAGTGTACTGCGGCCAGGAAATTGTTCTCCTTGTTCTGGAGCACGTTGTCGCTCATGGCCACACCGGGGGTAACCAATTCGGTAATGCCGCGCTTGACAAGCGTCTTGGTCAGTTTGGGATCCTCCAGCTGGTCACATATGGCAACACGGCGGCCGGCCCGTATCAGTTTGGGAAGATAGGCATCAAGGGCGTGATGCGGGAACCCCGCCATCTCAAGCGCCATAGCCCCGTTCTTGCCGTTATTGCGGCGGGTAAGGGTTATGCCAAGAATCTGGCTGGCCTCGACTGCGTCCTGTGCGTATGTCTCGTAAAAGTCACCGCAACGGAACAGAAGCACGGCATCGGGATGTTTCTCCTTGAGGCTATAGAACTGCCTCATCATGGGAGTCTCTTCGGACTTGTTCTGCGCCATTATTTTTTGCGTTTACGGAACAGGAACAAAGTTGCTACCAGGAAGAGGACAGCCAGAACACCTAAGGTAATCAGTGTTGCGTTAAGGCTCTTGGGTGCAAAGCCCAAAAGCAGCAATACCGGGAATCCCATTATCATGGCGGGGATGTTCTGCAGAACCAGGTTGTTTGCAGCAGGAGTCTGATAGCGCGGGTCTATCTCACGCAGCAGGATCATACCGTTGCTGGCGGTACCGGTAAGCATTCCGAACATTGAGAAGAAACCCTCGTACTTGTAATCGGGATAGATGCGGAATGACACCCATCTCACATACAGGAAAGTTGCTACGGCTCCGAATATGCAGACCAGGGTAAGCGGCAGCCAGATGGCCTTGAGGTTCTCAAAGCTGATGGCGGCGGTTCCTGCCACAATCATTATGTCAAAGCTGATACCGCTCACACGGTTCAGGAGGAACTCGTTAAGGTACTCACGTGTCATCCAGCCCTTCTTTCGCAGGCCGCGGATAATGATCTTGACAAGTGATCCAAAGAGGATGCCCCAGAAGAAGTTGAATCCGTAAACCAGAGGCTTGAGTGTCTTTTCGCCAAAATTACCCAGGTCAAGGCTGTTGATGCCTGACATGAGAAGCCATACCAGGAAGTAGGTGAGCAGCACGATGCTTACCACGATGGTCAGCTTATCGACAGACTCTGAGTGCGGCAGCTCATTCTCCTGCTCGTAGTCCTTAAGGGTATGCTTGCTCTCGGTAATATTTTCGTGAATGGTGAGCTTCTTCTTGCGGTTGAGAATATTCATGTAAACCACGCCAACTACACTACCTACCAGGAAGCCTATGGCAGCGATTGAAAGGCCGAAGTCTATTCCGTGGAAACTGATTCCCTGATCAGCGGCACCCAACTGGTAGATTGTACCAAAGTTCAGAGCCTGGCCGGGTCCCTGTCCGTAACCCATTGGCAGCAAAAGACCTCCGGAATAGAATATATCATTTCCGGCAGCCGGGTTGCGCCACCACAGGAACATAGGTATTGTAATGAGCAGACCGAAAATACCCTGGATGATATAAGTTGCTATTGTCAGAGTACCGGTATCGATAACCGTGCGGGTGTTGGCCCTATCGGTCTCCTTTGACGGACGCAGTGACATGGCGATGAATCCTAATGCAAGTGCATGGTAGGTTACCGTCTCCATGAAGCGCTTATCGATTATGCCGTTGAAATCGGCCCACATCTTGAGCAAAAGGATGATGAGTCCTCCCAACAAAGCCGATGGAATGAGGCTGCGGCGGAGTATCTTGACCTTGCGGCGCAATATGTTACCAGCAAGTACAGCCAGCGCAATGATAAATACCTGAACGAGGGCGCTCCACACCTCTGGCGCAGCGAACGATGTCACTGCAATACCATTTGAAGACAACAGCATAGTTCTTCTGTTTTAAATATCTCTCAAAGGTAAGAAAAAAACACAATAGGGTCTGACCCCTTTGTGTCATTTTTTGCGGGAGTGGAGCATCAGCCAGATGCCGGCGATGGCAAACGGGATGCTCAGGAGCTGACCCATATCAAGAGCCATGCCCTGCTCAAAATCCACCTGTACCTCTTTACAGAACTCAATGAAAAAGCGGAAAGTAAAGATGGTTGCTATGCAGAATCCGAAGTAGAAGCCTGAACCTATCTTTTCCTTATGCTTGCGGTAGATGAGCAGAGTTATTATGAAGATGATGAGGTAGGCAATAGCTTCATAGAGTTGTGCCGGATGGCGTGCAAAGTCCTCGCCGTTCTGGACAAATATGAACCCCCAGTCAGTGCCGGTGGCCTTGCCTACAATCTCAGAGTTCATCAGGTTTCCGATTCTAATGCAAGCGGCAGTTAGAGGTGTGGCCACGCATACCATATCGATGCACTCCAGAACCTTGACCTTATACTTGCGGCAATAGAGAATCATGCCGATGATGATGCCTATGGTACCGCCGTGACTGGCCAGTCCGCTGTAGCCTACCAGTTTCACACCGCCTTGCGGCATGAAGCGTATGGGCAGTAGCATCTCTATGAAATGCTTGCCGCTGGTAAGATAGTAGTCCGGCTCATAGAACAGGCAGTGACCTAAACGTGCACCTATCAGAATACCAAGGAAACAGTACAGGAACAGAGGCTCATAGACTTCTTGCTTAATGCCGCGATCCTTGTATAATTTCTTTACAATCAGATAGGCGGCCACAAGACCAATCACCCACATGAGTGAGTAGTAACGGATAGGCAGACCTAACAGACGGCAGAGTTCACTGTCCGGATTCCATGTCACTGCAAGAAAATTCTCCATAGTTCCCTGTCAAAAATATTTACACATTAAATCTAAAATGCATGATATCACCGTCTTGGACTACGTAGTCCTTACCCTCCACGTAAAGCTTGCCGGCATCGCGAACGGCGGCCTCGGAGCCAAGTTCTACGTAATCATTATATTTGATTACCTCGGCGCGGATGAATCCCTTCTCAAAGTCGGTATGGATAACGCCTGCGCACTGCGGGGCTTTCCAGCCCTTGCGGTAGGTCCATGCCTTGACCTCCATGGGTCCGGCGGTGATGAATGTCTCCAGGTTGAGCAGGCTGAAGGCCGATTTCACCAGACGGTTTACGCCCGATTCCTCCAGACCCAGTTCCTCAAGGAACATCTGTCGGTCCTCGTAGCTCTCCAGTTCAGCAATCTCACTCTCGGTCTTGGCGGCAATGACCAGCAGCTGGGCGTTCTCGTCCTTGATGGCATCGCGTACCTGGTTCACATATGCATTACCGGTCTTTACGCTGCCCTCATCAACATTACATACGTAGAGTACGGGCTTGGATGTAAGCAGGAAAAGGTCATGTGCAATCTTCTCCTCATCTTTTGAGTCAAAGCTTACTGTACGGGCCGATTTGCCCTGAAGCAGGACGTCACGGTAGGCATTGAGTACGTCACAAACTATCTTGGCCTGCTTGTCACCCACGGCAGCCTGCTTGGCCACCTTCTGCAGCCGCTGGTCAATGGTCTCAAGGTCCTTTATCTGGAGCTCGGTATCGATAATCTCCTTGTCACGGACGGGATTGACGGTACCGTCCACATGTGTCACGTTCTCATCGTCAAAGCAGCGGAGCACGTGTATGATGGCATCGCATTCACGAATATTGCCCAGGAACTTGTTACCCAGGCCCTCGCCCTTGCTGGCACCTTTTACCAGTCCGGCTATATCCACAATCTCAACGGTGGCTGGAACTATTCGACCAGGATGTACCAGTTCTGCAAGTTTGTTAAGTCGCTCATCGGGAACGGTGATGGTTCCTACGTTGGGCTCTATTGTGCAGAAAGGAAAATTGGCTGCCTGTGCCTTAGCGCTTGACAGACAGTTGAAAAGTGTGGATTTGCCTACGTTGGGCAGGCCCACTATGCCGCATTGCAATGACATTGTCTACAGGATTTTGATAAACTGATGCAAATGTAATAAATTTCGTTGGAGGGGCACAAAAAGAACCGTCCCCTTTGTGCCCCTTTAGAGCATATCGTTGTCAATCATCCAGATGATTTCCTCTATCATGGCATCCTCGTCATCGTGTTCCGGGTCATATTCCTTTTTGAGCGTTGCACCGAACAGCGAGGCGAAAGTCTGGTAGAATCTGGCTTTGAATCCCCCGATGAATGCCTTAATCAAATCATAACTGGTCTGGTTGCACTCACGGTCTATGAGTTTTATAAGCAGTTTACCTTGTGCCAGAGTGCATTTTTTCATGATGGGAAGATACTGGTCCCAGACTCCTTTCTCCACTTTTTCCAGATGTTCGTCACGCGCTTTGTCATCGGGCAGGGTCTGCAGGTAGAGATAGGTTTCAACAAGAACGCCTTTGACTTCACAGGCAATAGGATACATCTTTATTACGTTTCTGGTCAGTTTGTCATATTTGCGTTGTTTCCTTTCGCTTGAGAATGTGCGTCGGGCGTAGATATTGACATCCATCAGCTGGAATGACGGAATGGTATCGCCATCGACAATTGTCGAAAGAGCCGTGAACACGCGTTTCTGCTTGTCGTCATTATCGGGCTCCCCACAAAACGCCGGAATGCATATTATCAGGGAAAATAGCAATATGACTGTTCGTTTCATGTCTGCAAAAATATCAATTATCACAAAAAAGTCCTACTTTTGGGCAGTTCTTTTGATATGTTTTCTAATACTGTTATAAAATGTACCGTAAAATGTTAATCTCCTGGTTTGCTATGCTGTCCTTGGTGACGGCGGTTTATCCCCAAAATTCAGGAGCAGACCGATGGGAGGATGTTTTGGAAACACTCCTGTCAGATGAAGAGCTCTCCTCCGATGCCCTTGAGGAGCTGGCTGCCATGTATGAATCGCTGCATGAGATGCCGCTCAACATCAACACAGCCACCAGAGAGGAGCTGATGCAGCTGCCGTTCCTGACGGATAGGCAGATTGAGGACATACATGCATACGTCTATATGCATGGACCTATGATGACGTTAGGTGAGTTACAGCTTACAGGAAGTCTTGATTACACCACGCGGCAACTGTTGCGTGAGTTTGTCTATGCAGGCGATGTGCCGGTGAAAAGGGAAAGAATCAGCCTTAAGGACTTTCTTAAGTATGGTCGCAATGAGCTGGTTGCACGCATAGATATTCCGCTTTACCGTAGGGACGGTTTCCGCTATCATTCTCCCGATGAACTGGAGCGCTATCCTAACCGTGCCTATAAGGGCAACCGCTTGTCGCATTCCATCCGATACTCGTTCAACTGGCACAACCGTATCAGGATTGGACTGACTGCTGACAAGGATGCCGGTGAACCGTTCTTTGGCAGGAACAGTATGGGCTATGACTTTTACTCCCCATATTTCTACCTTAAGGACATGGGCGTATTGAAAGAACTTGCGCTTGGCAATTTCAAGGCACAGTTCGGACACGGTCTGCTGTTGGGTGGCGGTTTCAGCTCAGGCAAAAGCATGGCCTTGTCTTCGTTGGGACGTCAGACACAAGGATTGAAACCGCACTCTTCAACCCAGGAATACGGTTATCTGCGCGGAGCGGGAGCTGCTATAGGATGGGGGCGCACCACTTTCACGCTTTTGGGTTCATGGGCACCGATGGATGCCACGGTTAAGGGAGATACTCTAATCAGTTCGTTCAAGCAGGACGGTTACCACAGAACGGAATTGGAGTGGTCTAAGAAGAACAACGTGACGTTAGGTACACTTGCCGCCAATGTGCGATACAGCTATCGCGGGCTCAGATTCGGGGTGACGGCAATGGCTGAAAGTCTTTCGCTTCCCTATCAGGAGAAAAGGCGTTTCATTGGCATATCGGCTGATTATTCAATCAGCAGACCACGGCATGCCTTTACATCAGAGATGTCTGTGATGGATGGCCGTACGGCATTAATAGCTTATCAGTCCTTCCGGGTACAGGATGACTGGACACTGAACGCGGTGTTCCGTCATTACAGCCATGGTTACATGTCGCTTCATTCCAATGCCATGGCCGAGGGCAGTGTAGGAAATGAGACAGGACTGCTCGTAGGATTCTCCCGCAGCAGCCGTAACCTGAAACTTAATGGTTATGCTGACCTGTTCATGCATCCTGAACCGCGTTACGGAGCATCGGAAAGCAGTAACGGCTTGGATTTGAGGACAGAGGCCGACTGGAAACCCGGCAGGCGTGATGCGCTCTTTGTCACGGTACGGTTCAAGTCCAAGCAGAAGGACTGCAAATACACAAACCGGTTGGAATACTGCCTGACCGGGCGTTACCGGTTGCGTTGGACTCACAACTGTGTCAACGGGGCAGAGTTGAAGACACAGTTGTTTTACGTGCGGTACGATTTCATTGCGGAACCTGTTTCCAATGGTTATACGCTGACACAAAGCTATAGTCGCTGTTTTTTTAACGACAGGCTGGACATGAACCTGACAGCGGCAGTGTTCTATACTGATAGCTATGACAGCCGTATAACGGTGTATGAGAGCGGCCTAAGGTTTGCATATAATTTCATGAGTCTGTACGGCAAAGGCGGGCGGTTGGCTGCAAACATAAGATACAGGTTCCGGAACGGTATGCAGTTGAATCTCAAGGCGGGTGGGACATGGTATGCGGACCGTGATGAGATAGGTTCCGCACAACAGCTCATACCAGTCAACCACAAGGAGGATATATCGCTCCAATTTGTCAGCAAGTTCTGAAGAGATGAAATAACTTTGCATAGTACGTGCCGATTGACTAATTTTGTACCGTTATGTCAACCGTTCTATACAGTTCACCCATATTCGGGCCCGTACACAGTCGTCGTCTTGGTGTATCGCTGGGCATAAACCTGATGCCTGCCGACGGCAAGATATGCACTTTTGACTGCATCTACTGCGAGTGCGGCCGCAACAGTGAGCATCACCCGCATCATCATCGACCCACCCGTAAAGAGGTTTATGAAACTCTGCGCTCCACTCTTGTCAGGATGAAAGCGGAGGGGCCGGAACCCAATGTGCTGACATTTGCCGGAAACGGTGAGCCCACTGCAAACCCTGAATTCCCGGGGATTGTTGACGACGTGCTTGCCCTGCGTGACGAGTTCTTCCCTCAGGCCAAGGTAAGTGTTTTGAGCAACGGTACCCGCGTGACAGACCCGGCCATCTTCAATGCCTTGCTCAAACTGGACAACAACATCCAGAAACTGGATACTGTGGATATGGATTATATCAGGCTGATAGACAATCCCGTCGGCCATTATGACCTGGATGCCGTCATTCAGGCACTCTGTGATTTCAAGGGTCATGTCATTATCCAGACCATGTTCCTGACAGGTACTCTTGACGGCCGTGACATGGACAATACTACAGACCGTTATGTGTTGCCCTGGATAGAAACTGTTAAAAGGATTTCACCTCGGCAGGTGATGATATACACTATAGACCGCGAGACCCCGGTTTCAACGCTACGTAAGGCTAGTCACGAACAGCTTGACCGCATAGCCTCGCTTCTGCGCCGGAGCGGTCTGGAAACATCAGTGTCATATTAAAAATATCCGATGAAACCGCACAAGACTATACTTTTCATCTTTTCGTGGCTCATGCCTTTCATTCCTGTATGGAGCGCGGATTTTGATTCGGTCACGGATGCCATAGACCAGATAATCTATGAAGAACTTCCCGAGGGAACAGACATAGCTCTTATGGTATATGACCTTACTAATGATACTACGCTCTATGCCTACCGTGAGAATGTGCTTTGCCGCCCGGCATCCGTGCAGAAGGTGGTGACCACTGTGTCGGCATTGTCACAGCTTGGACCCGATTATTCTTTTGAGACCGTACTCAGGACCAGGGGTACAATCTCTGCCGACAGTATCCTTAACGGTGACCTCTATCTTGTGGGCGGTCTGGACCCGGCACTTAACGAGAATGAACTGCGCAGTATGGTCAATGACCTTAAGAAAGCGGGGATTAAGCGCATAAACGGAACTCTGTTTGCCGATGTCTCAGCTATGGATTCAACCTATTGGGCTTCGGGATGGTGCTGGGACGATGCACCTTCCAGTTTCCAGCCATATATTTCGCCTCTTATGGTGCATCAGGGTTTTGTAGGCATACAGGTCAGGCCTACGTCAAAGGGCCAGGCACCCGAAGTAGTGCTGTTTCCGTCAAACAACTCCATTAAGGTCATCAACAGGGCCAAGACACAGGACAGCAAACAGGGTGCCCTTACGATCACGAGAGATTGGATGAACAATGACAACACAATTATCGTGGAGGGTAATTGTGTGCGTAGGGAATCCAAGGAACTGAGTGTGGTAGGTTCCGCCGATTTCACGTTTTCATTGTTCCGTCAATATCTTGATGAGACCGGTATCAGTTACGGTGAATACGGATGGGGAACCTGTCCGGTTATGGCGCGTGACATTTCGGTAGTGTCACATAGCCTCCAGTCCATTATAAAGGAATGCCTCAAGGAGAGCAATAACCTTTTTGCGGAGGCTGTTTTCTTGCAGACCGGAAGGATTAATCAGCCCAAAGGTGTCTCTTTCAGTTCTGCATCCAAATTCATGCAGAATTTTGTAGGACGCAAGTTCGGTATGGTCTCCTCATCATACAACATAGTGGATGGTTGCGGTCTATCCATGTATGACATGTGCTCACCAAAGTTCATGGTGAATATGCTGGGTTATATTTACAGGGACAATACTATCTATCCGACGTTTTATAAGAGCCTGCCTATTTCAGGAGTTGACGGTACGCTAAAGTCGCGGTTGAGTGACAAGACCACTTTGAACAAGGTTCATGCCAAGACCGGTTCCGTGACCGGCGCATGTACTCTGGCCGGTTATATCCATACAGCCGATGGCCGTGACCTGGCTTTCTGCATAATGAATGAGGGCGCCCTCAAGATGGCACCCTCACGTAAGATACAGGATAAGATCTGCACTTATCTTTGTGAACTGGGATTGTAATTCTTACAGTTGCTTGAACTCATAACCCTGTTCCTTGAGCCATTCAATGGCTTTGGGTAATGCATAGCGCAGGTTTTTCTCGCTACGCAGTGAGTCATGGAAAACAATTATGGATCCGTTGCGCGTATATTTCTTGACTATATCCAGAACCTTCCTGGGCTTGAGCTTGCTGTTATAGTCACGGGTTATGACATCATAAAATACTATGTCATAATCACCCTTCATGTATCGGTATGTCCAACGGCGCAATACTCCGTGTGGAGGACGGAACAGACGGGTTGAAATGAATCCGTCACACTTCTTCACGTTGTCAATGTAGTCATGGTTCCTCATGCGCATGCCTCTGACATGGTTGAAGGTATGGTTGCCAATGTGGTGTCCGCGCTCCACGACCATCTTGTAGATATCCGGATGTTTACGTACGTTGTCACCCACCACAAAGAAGGTGGCTTTTACGCCATATTGGTCCAGGACGTCCAGTAGCCATGGCGTGACTTCCGGTATAGGACCGTCATCAAATGTAAGATATACCGAATGGTCTTCCGGATCTTTCCGGAAGACTCCTTTCGGGTATATCTTGCTCAAAATAGATGTCGGCTGTTCAAATAACATCCTTATTTCATGCGGCTGTCAAATTCCTGGCAAAGACTGTTGTAGTTGGCATAGAGGGATTCGTATGCCTTGTCATCCATACAGTACTTCAGAATAGGGAATATGTATTTCCTCAGACTTGTCTTGACACTCTCAAAATCACCCATTGACATTCTCAGATGCCTGTTGTCCATACTGAGATACCAGCACATCTGTTGTATGTAGTTGTCAGTGATGTCCGATACCATAACAGCACCTTTCTGAACATCGCCAAGCATAAGATAAAGATTGGCTGTCTCTATGTTATAGACATCGTTCTGGGGCAGAAGTTCATTGGATATTCCTTCATCCACCTTTTGGAGAATCTCCAGCGCCTGTGCCTTTTTGCCTTCATCATACAACTGCGCGGCAAGCTGTGTGAACAGACGTCTGTGTGATATGCACATGCGTCGCACAGTCTCATCAAGATAAAGGTCGGGATTATCGCATCCTCCGAACTTGAATTTCATCAGATTGGCGTACATCTTGTCAGAGTCAATGGCATTTTCACCAAGCTTGTCCCAGTTGAAAGGCGTAATGCGGTAGGCAAGGCCTTCAAGCAGGAAATAGCCTCCCAGATTCAGATAGCTGCTAGAAGGAACGGTCGTTGCCATATAAAGAGGTCTCTCCCAGTTGCAGTGAGCCAGCAGGTCAAGCATCATGATTTCATTCTTGTACAGGCGTGACTTGCCCTTGAGGGATATAATCATCTTGTCAGGCATCTTGGCTTTAGTCTCCTCATCGGTAGCACCAAGATATTGTGCCGGTATCTTCATTCCTGACCTTAGCACGGCATCCTTGTCAATCTTGAACCAGATGGTGTCAGTGGGAATATGATGATGTTTCTTTATCCAGTAGTCAAGAACGTTCTTCAGCTCAAAGGAGTTCTCTACGGCCTCCTTGCTGTTGTTCTTGAGCAATGCGGCCTTATCTTCGGGCTGGATTGTCACCACATCATTAGTACCGGCTTGATAGTCAATTCTCTCAAATGAGATGGGCAGGGCCGGCGAATCGTATGCCGGACGCTTCATCTGGTCTATGTACCATTCTGTCATGAGATAGCTCAAATTACAGCAGCGTGCATCTGTACGGTAGCCCTCAGTCTCAAAGTTGTACCAGAGAGGGAATGTATCATTATCACCGTTGGTGAATATGATGGGGCATCCTTTTTCCGGGAGTGTGGTCAGGTAGTTCTGTCCGAAATCACGGCATGTATAGCGTCCGCTGCGGTCGTGGTCATCCCAAGTCTGTCCAACCATCTGGATAGGTACCAACAGACAAACCAGTGAGGCAACGACAGCCCCGGTTTTCTTTCCTGCTATCTTGCTGAGCCAGTCCGAAAGAGCGGCCACGCCCATTCCTATCCAGATGGCAAATGCGTAGAATGAACCTGCGTAAGCATAGTCACGTTCACGCGGTTGTCTGGGTGTCTGGTTCAGGTAGATGACTATGGCAAGACCGGTCATAAAGAACAGGGCCAGTATGACAAAGAACTGTCGGGAACCCTCTTTCCCTTTTCCGAACTGCCAGAACAGGCCTATAAGACCAAGCAGCAGCGGAAGGCAATAGAATACATTGCGGCCTTTTCCTGCAAATTCAACAGGGAGCAGGTCCGGATCGCCGCCTACCAGTTTCTTGTCTATGAACTTGAATCCTGTTATCCAGTTACCGTGATCCAGCTCACCGAACATATTCTGGCTGTCGTTCTGCCTGCCTGCAAAGTTCCACATGAAGTATCTCCAATACATGAAGTGAACCTGATAACGCAGGAAGAACTTAAGGTTCTCTCCCTGTGTGGGGATGGTAACCTTTATGTTACGGCCGAACTGGTTGTAGTTGTATGTCCTTCCTTTTATTCCGCCGCACCATGACTTGTATTCAGAGATATGATCCGGATCCTGGCTGTACATGCGCGGGAAGAACATGTTCTGGGCAAACTTGTACTCACGTTTTTCGTCCATTACATAATAGCTATCCTTTTCATCGGCGCTTTTCTTTTCCAATCGGCCATATACTTTTCCTTTTACGTCATAGACCGCCTCATAATGGTCTTTCTTGGCCACATACATATACTCTGAAGCGTATGTCTGTCCATAAAGCAGGGGGCGTGAGCCATATTGTTCACGTGCCAGGTAATCGCCGAGAGAGAAAATGTCTTCGGGTGAATCCTGGTCCATCGGCGGGTTCGCGGTGGAACGGATCACTATGACGGCGTATGAGGAATAACCTATGGTAATCATCATTACGCACAGCATTATGGTGTTGAGCAGGCTGGCCGACGGTTTGAACCTGTCGGAGATACCGTTCCAGAACAGATAGACTGCTCCTGCTGCAAGTATCACTATGCCTAAAATAATTCCCGATGCCTTATGACCGTAGAACGGTATGCCCGCAAAAGCCACTGTGAGCAGGAATGACAGATACATCAAAGCCTTGCGGTCACCGCGCTGAGTTTCATAAACGCTCCAGATAAGAATGGCAACCAGAAGTATTATGTAAATTATCAGTCCTGTGTTGAACGGCAGTCCAAGACCGTTCACGAACAACAGTTCAAACCAGCCTCCCACCTTGACAATGCCGGGAACAATTCCGTAAAGCACTGCGGCAATGATTACTCCCGACAGGCAGAATGCTATGATACCGCCTTTCCAACCGGGATTCTGGGCTTTCTTGAAGTAATAGACCAATACAATGGCCGTGATGCAAAGCAGGTTGAGCAGGTGGACGCCTACCGATACACCAATCAGGTATGCAATCAGCACCAGCCAACGTGAACTGTGCGGCTGGTCTGCGTTCTCCTCCCACTTGAGAATGAGCCAGAAGGTGACAGCTGTGCAGAATGATGAGTATGCATAGACCTCACCCTCAACGGCACTGAACCAGAATGTATCGGACCATGTATAGGCCAGGGCACCTACTATTCCTGAACCGAATATGGTTATCATCTGCCACATATCGGGATCCTTGGTTCCTGCCACCAGTTTCTTTACAAGCATGGTTATGCTCCAGAACAGGAAAAGTATGCAGAGTGCACTGAGCAGGGCTGACATGGTGTTGACCATCATGGCTACTTTGCCGGGGTCACTTGTAAACTGTGAAAACAGGTTTGCGGTAAGCATGAATATAGGTGCCCCTGGCGGATGGCCCACTTCCAGCTTGTAGCCGGTGGTTATGAACTCCGGGCAATCCCAGAAGCTGGCGGTAGGCTCAATTGTCATGCAGTATGTAACTGCAGCGACAGCGAATACCAGCCATCCGATAATGGTGTTCAGTCTTTTGTAATTCATCTTTTCTATGAATTAATAATCTTTTAAGAGCCTCAAAGATACCTCTTTAAAGGTTAAAGGCCGTCAATTGTCAGTTATTATTTGTTATTGCCGCAGAGTCTTAAAGGTCCTGACCTATGTCCCTGCGGAAATATTTCTTCTCAAAATCAATCAGGCTGGCTCCCTTGAATGACAGCGCCAGAGCCTCCTCCTTGTCCTTGCCGTAAGAGCTTACGGCTATCACGCGACCACCTGCGGTGACAACGTTTCCGTTTGCATCGAAAGCTGTGCCTGCATGGAACACCACGCTGTCGGTAACCTTGTCTATTCCGCTTATTACATAGCCCTTGTCATAGTGCTGGGGATATCCGCCCGATACCAGCATAACGCATACGGCCGATCTGGGATCCTGCTCCATGGTCTTGGTATCCAGGTTGCCGGCTGCCACACCTTTGAACAGCTCCACTATATCGCTTTTGAGACGGAGCATAACGGTTTCTGTCTCCGGGTCACCCATGCGGCAATTGTACTCTATAACCTTGGGGTCACCGTCCACATTTATCAGACCAAAGAATATGAATCCCTTGTAGTCCAGGCCGTCCTGTGCCAGGCCATCTACTGTGGGACGGATTATCCGGTCCTCAACCTTCTGCATCCACTCCTTAGTGGCAAAGGGGACAGGTGATACGGAGCCCATGCCGCCGGTGTTAAGACCGGTGTCATGCTCACCTATACGCTTGTAATCCTTGGCCTCGGGCAGTATCTTGTAGTGTTTGCCGTCAGTCAGAACAAATACCGAGCACTCTATGCCGCTCATGAACTCCTCAATCACAACGCGGGACGATGCATTGCCGAACATACCACCCAGCATCTCCTTAAGCTCCCTCTTCGCCTCGTCCAGGGTAGGCAGTATCAGCACACCCTTGCCTGCGCACAGGCCGTCGGCTTTGAGTACATAGGGAGCCTTGAGTGTCTCCAGGAACTTGAGACCTTCCTCCAGGTTCTCGCCTGTGAATGTCTGATATGCAGCTGTAGGTATGTTGTGGCGCTGCATGAAACGCTTGGCAAAATCCTTGCTGCCCTCCATCTGTGCGGCGGCCTTGGACGGGCCGATGACGGGGATGGATTTCAGAGCCGCGTCATTCTTGAAATAGTCATAGATGCCGTTTACCAGAGGATCCTCGGGGCCTACAACTACCATGTCTATCTTCTTGTCAAGGACGAATGCCTTGATGGCGTCAAAGTCACTGGCCTTTATGGCTACGTTCTCACCTACGTTTGCGGTGCCGGCATTGCCGGGAGCTATGAAAAGCTTTTCAAGCTGCGGGCTTTGCGCTATCTTCCAGGCCAGAGCATGCTCGCGGCCTCCGCTTCCTAGTAACAGAATCTTCATTTCCTATTGTTTCTGAACGGTTTCTTATCAGTTTTGCGGAACGGTTTGTTTGCACCGTCACTCTTACGGAAGGGTTTGCTGCCTACTTCACTATTTCGGAATGGCTTCTTTCCCTCTGATTTGTGCAGAGGTCTGCCTCCCTCGGTTTTTTTATATGGTTTGTGTTCCTCTGTCTTGCGCAAAGGTTTTTCCGCGTCTTTACGGAAGGGTTTCCTGTCAGAAGTCTTACGTGGGGGTCTTTCTTTTCTGAACTCCCTCTTTTCTGTCCTGTCCGTAAATTCAGAATTGTCAGTGAGTGCGGTCTTACGCGACTCCTGCTTTTCGGCCAGACGGGCCTTGTGGCGCAGGGTGCTGCTGCGGCGGGTGGGCAGGTCATCCTTCTTGAGACGGCGGTCACCTCCGCGGAAATCATTATAGCGTCCGTCAAATATCTCGTACTTGCGCAGTTCACATGGAAGGGCTCCGTTAAACAGGGGTATCTTGGCCGACGGTTTGAGGCCTATCTTGTCAAAACACTCGTAGTGGTAGCTGATAATCCAGGCCTCGCCGCCTATCAGGGCATGTTTTAGCCGCTCGCCTATCATCTCGTAAAGTCCAAGCAGGTTGTCCTCTACCAGACGCTCTCCGTAAGGAGGATTGGTTATGATTACGGTACGCTGTTTTACAGGTTCAAAATCCTTGAAGTCACGCTGCTCAAAATGGATGGTATCAAGCAGACCTGCAGCCTTGGCGTTGCGCTTTGCGGTCAGTATGGCCTTGGGGTCTTTGTCATAACCCCTGATGGTGAATTCAAAATCACGCTCCTGAGAGTCATCATTGTATATCTCCTCAAACAGGTCACGGTCAAAATCCTTCCATTTCTCAAAGGCGAAACTGCTGCGGAACAGACCCGGAGCCATGTTCTTTGCAATAAGGGCAGCCTCTATGGGAATTGTGCCCGATCCGCACATGGGATCTACAAAATCACTCTTGCCGTCCCAGCCCGACATAAGTATCATGCCTGCAGCCAGCACCTCGTTCAGAGGAGCTTCCATGGCCTCCTGACGGTAGCCGCGCTTGTGCAGTGACTCACCGCTGCTGTCAAGAGAGAGCGAGCAGTCATCATGTGATATATGGATATGGAACGTAAGGTCCGGATTGGCTACGCTAACGTTTGGCCGTTTGCCGTATTTGTCACGGAAATAGTCGGCTATGGCATCCTTTACCCGGTACGCCACAAACTTGGAGTGACGGAAATCGTCGCTATAGACAACAGAGTCAACGGCAAAGCTGTCACTCAGGTCCATGTACTTCTCCCAGTCCACCTTGCGGCAGATTTCATACACGTCATCGGCGCTGTCGGCCTTAAAGTGAAGGAAAGGTTTGAGGATACGGATTGCGGTACGCAGATGAAAATTGGCCTTGTACATCAGGGCCTTGTCTCCTTTAAAGGACACCATTCGGTTACCAATGGCCACCCCATTGGCTCCCAGATCAATAAGTTCTTTTGCAAGAATCTCTTCCAGCCCCTGGAAGGTCTTGGCAATCATTTCAAATTCTGTCATCAGAAACGGGATGATTTCAGCCTGCAAAGATAGGGCTTTTAATTGAGAATTGAGAGTTGAGAATTGAGAATTAATACAAGGCACCTGCGTAAAATGACACGCACCGGATGGCAATTCTCAATTATGTCACTTCGTTCCATGATTTTTGTCGCGACTCGGGATAGAAAGTAAACTTTCTCTCCTCTCACTGCTCCAAAAATTCTCAATTCTCAATTCTCAATTCTCAATTTTTTAAAGTTTAACTGAAACTTTCTTGCCTGAGTAGCTTACGGTTTTGGGCTCGCTCTGCTTTCCGTCCTTGATCAGGATTATGCGGAACTTGCGGTTCTGTATCATGCCATCAAATGAGCCTTGGCGGGCTCCGATGGTCAGGCTGTTCTTGCCGTTATAGCTGAATTCTATGGTTGAGCAGGCTCCGTTCTCGTAGTTGTAGTTGTCAAACTCATCCTCGTACAGACAGAATGTGCCGCCGGCTCCGGCATAGACGCGTATCTCCAGGTCATCCCAAGGCTTCTCTGTAGAGTACTGTACATCGGGGCCTATGGGCAGGATGGTGCCGGCCTTGACAAAGAGCGGGATGCTCTTAATGTTTACCTCACGCTCTATCTCCTGACCGCCATCATACAGCTTCATGGTCTCAAAGTCATACCACTTGGTACCTGCGGGCAGATAGACCTTGGTGCTTCTGGCTTCCATAAAATCCACATCGCCTATTCCTGCACGGCTCTTGCTCTGGGCTCTCTCAGGAGTATATTTGGCCTCAAGAACAGGAGCTACCAGCAGTGAGCGTCCGAACATGAACTCATTGTTTATGTCCCACACCTTACGGTCATTTCTGAAATCCATCATCAGGGCTCGCTGATAGGTGCCGTTGTTGGCATTCACATCGTGAGCCACTGAGTAGATGTAGGGCAGAAGGCGGTAGCGCATCTTTACGGCGCCCAGCAGGGCATCAAATACTGGCTCGCCGGCTTGGCCGTAGTAGTAGAGTTCACGCGGGACCTCAGTGCCGTGGCTGCGCATCATGGGGCAGAACACGCCGTACTGCATCCAGCGTACATAGAGCTCCTGATAGAGCGGGTTGCGGGTGGCGCTGCCGTCCTGTGAGCGCTCGTTATAGCTGTTGGCAAAGAATCCGCCCAGGTCACTGTTGAAGTTGGGGTTGCCGGTCAGGGCAAAGTTTAGGCCTGCGGGAACCTGATTCCTGAGAGAATTCCAGTTGGACTGCACGTCACCGGACCAGGTGTTTGAGCCGTAGCGCTGCTGGCCCGCAAATACCGAGCGGGTAAGGATAAGCACACGCTTGTCATTGCCATCCTCCATTGCACGCTGATTGTCATAGACGCCGCCCACTGCCATAAGCGGGAATGCGTTACGAACCCTGCGCCAGGGACCCATTGCCGTGGGCAGGTCCAGGTCAGTCTCCTTAAAGTCCATGTGGTCGGGCTCGGTAGAGTCCATCCACCAGCCGTCAATATTAAGGTCATAAAGGCGTGTCAGGTGGTTCCAGTATATGTCACGCGCCTCCTTGCTGTAGGGGTCATACGGACGTACCCCCGATGGGTAGTCCCTGCGTGGTGGCCAGTCGGTAAGTCCGCTCTGCGGCCAGGTCTCTATATCGATGAGCAGGTTCTTGGGCTCCAGTTCGCGGTAGGGCTTGGTCATGGGACCGAACGATGACCAGATGGATATCATCAGTTTGGCGTTCTGGTCATGGATATGCTTGATCCAGCGCTCGGGATTGCTGAACTCAGGTGCATTGAACTCCATGGCGTTCCACAGATAGTTGCTGCCCCAGTACTGCCAGTCCTGTATCATCACGTCGATAGGCACTCCTATTGAGCGGTAGCGGTCCAGCACCTCGGTCAGTTCGGCCGATGACTTGTAACGCTCGCGGCTCTGCATGAATCCGTAACTCCACAGAGGCAGCATGGGGACAGTGCCGGTAAGCTGGCGGATACCTGCTATGACGCCGTCGGCATTGCCGCCCCAGATGAAGTAGTAATCCACGCAGCCGGCGTTTTCGGATGTAAAATAAAACTTACCATCCTCAATGCCCAGTGTGGTGGGAGAGTAGTTGTCCCAGAACAGGCCGTATCCCTTGATGGATTGGATGATATTGCAGTAGTCATCGGTATTGCCCTGAATCATGCGGCGGTATGTTCCGCTCTTGGCCATCTTGCCGTCCTGCTGTATTCCTATGCCGTAGAGAGGCTCATCGGCATCAAGGTAAAAACCCTGGTCAACGGGTATATCGGCATACTCGGGGCGTGTCATGGCCACGTTGCCGTGACCGTAACCGTTCTCGGCCAGCAGAACCTTGCCCTTGCTGTCCATGAATGTGACATCGTTTCCCGATACCTTAACCGTTAGAGCCGGACTCTTGTAAACCTGGGCTCCGTTCTTATCGACCGATTGGGAAACCTTGACCTGCTGCGGCTGCATCGTAACGGACAGACTCTGTTTCTTGTCAGGATTGTCAGGTCCGGTCTTGTAGATTCTTACTATGGACGGGCTGAAGAATGTAACCTTTGTGGTCCAGTCGTCAGTCTCCTGGGCATTGCAAAAGGCAGATATACTTGCCAGAGCAACGAATAAGCTCAGTAACTTTTTCATTTCAGATTGATTTTATGATCAGTTTTGACAAATACTGGAATGCGGTCAATGGTAACGGGAACCTCCACGTAGCCGCCTCCTTTATAGGTTTTGGAGTCTGAGGAGTCAAAGAGTTTCCAGCCTGCCTCATACTTGGGCAGATATACGCGCATGGACTTGATGCCCTGCTCAGTTACGGGGCATACCAGCAGTGAGGGGCCGAACATGAACTCTGTCTGCTGCTTCATAGCCTCGGTGTCATCCGGGAAGTCAAATACCAGCGGACGCATCATGGTGTAGTTATCCTTGCTTACCTTTTTGGCACAATCCAGAATGTAGGGCTGCAGACGGTCACGCAGTTCTATCTGCTTGTGGAAATTGGCCTGTGTCTCTGCCGAGTAGTTCCAGGGCTCGGTGCGGCTCATGTAACCGTGCCTGCATCGTATGTCCACCAGGGCTGGCCTGTGGCCATCAGGTTCAGACCGCCTGCTATCTGACGGCGCAGTGTCTCCCAGTCATTGCCTACGTCACCGGACCAGTTGATGGCTCCGTAACGCTGTATTCCGGTAAATCCGCTGCGGGTCAGGATCATCGGGTCACGGTCAGGCTGATCCTTTATGAGTCCGTTGTAAACGGTATGGTTGACCATGTTGGGGTAGGCGTTGCGGTAGAACTCACCGGGAATCTTGCCTCCGGCCACCATGCGGCCCTTCAGGTCATCGTTCTCAGGCTCGGTAGCATCCTGCCACCATGCGTCTATGCCTGTGGGGAGCAAACGCTCGCTGAAGTTCTTCCAGTAGGCTGAGGCTGCATCGGGATTGAAGAAATCGATCCAGTCTGTTCCCTTTATGTAATAGCCGGCGGCGTTCATCTGACGGCCCACCTCACTGTTCTTGTCTATCTTGGACCAAACGGAGAGCATAAGTTTCATGTCCATGGCGTGCAACTCGTCAGTCATAGCCTTGGGATCGGGGTACTTGCCCTCGTCAAACTGCATGGCGTTCCAGCCGTACTTGCCCCACCACTGCCAGTCCTGAACAATCACGCTGGTGTGGTAGCCCTCATCCTTGAGACGGTGGGCGTTCTCCAGCAACTCTCTCTGGCTGTCATAGCGCTCGCGGCAGTGAATGTAACCGAAAGCCCAGTCGGGCATCTGCGGAACCTTACCGGTCAGGTTGCGGTATGAACTTACTATCTCATCGGCAGTGCCGGCAAATACGGTGTAGTCAAGCGCCACTGCTACGGGCGAGCTGAATGTGGTGACATCAGTAACCTTGCGTACGCCAACCGACGGTTTGTCACCGCGTGATCCGCTTACAAATACCTTATGCGTACCCTTGTCCAGATGGGTTATGGCCGATGATGTGGGCGGCAGCCAGGTGTTGTTGGCGTTGATGATGGTGTCGCCGTCAATTGAAAGCAGATGCTTGCGGGCCATTGACTGGCCTACATCCAGCAGAATTGAGTAGTCACCGCTTTCCTTAACCTCGATTTCACCGCTGAAATCGTTGAATACGCGGCGTTCCCTGACGTTACCGGCAGTACCGGTGGCATTTACTGTCACAGCCGTACCGTCCGATCCGCCCTGCTGCAAATCAACCGTAAAGTCCGAGGGGTTGTAATCGGTCAGACCGTAGTTGTTCCACAGGATTCCGTATCCCTTGTTGGATATTATCATGGGGATGGAAATCTGGGTGTTGACCTGGGTAAGGCGGCGGGTCAGTCCGCGTATGTTCAGATAGCCGTCCTGGAACTGGCCGGTACCGAACAGGAACTCATCTTTAGGGGTTATGAATGACTGGCTAACTGCAAGTGAGTTCAGGTCTCCGGTCTTACCAATGGTCACGGATCTTGTATCAGGCGCCTCCTCAAGTATAACCTTACCGTCGGCACTGACGAATGAAATCTGTCCGTTGCGCTTCTTGATTTTGACCTGGCTGCCGCCTGAGGCCGAAGTGATAAGGAAACTGCCCTGCCGCGTATCGACTGAAACCTTCTCCCTGCTACCTGTTTTCGCAGTATAGATAAGGTTTTCCAACTTAGGTAATCCGATACCGTCAGGTATGCACTGTACCCGCCAGGAATCACCTGCAAGAGCTGTTATGGTGACAGTACCCTGAGGAGCATTGAATGAAACTGCGTCATCGGTGATGACAGGATCTGAAACAGCAGCCTCTCCGCAACCAATCAATAGAAGGTATGGGAGAACTGATAAAGCCGAATGAATTAATTTGCTCATAATAAGGTTAGTTTTCCTTTTGATTGGGGCAAATTTAATACAATTACTAGTATTTTTGTGCCCTAATTAAAATAATCATGATGAAAACAAGGATTTCCGTTATTGCCTTATTGGTTTTTCTGTTGCAGTCACTCTTTTTTTCTGTTTCCGCTCAGGTTGATTATCATGTCCCTCAGGTGCCTTCAGAGATGACATTTGCAGGACAGACCATTAAGCTGGATAGAGCGGATCTAAGGGAACGTATGGACCGAGAACTGATTGCGTTCACTTATTCCCATACCAACTCAACCCTTATGATAAAGAGGGCCAACAGGCTATTTCCTCAGATTGAACCTATACTCAAGCGTATGGGAGTACCAGATGACCTTAAGTACTTGATGGTCATTGAGAGCAACCTGGACCCTCAGGCTGCGTCAAGTGCCGGTGCCGCAGGTTTGTGGCAGTTTATCCAGTCAACCGGACGTTCTTACGGACTGGAAGTGAATGCAAATATTGATGAGCGTTATCATACTGTCAAGGCTACGGAGGCTGCTTGCAAGTTCCTTAAGGAGGCGTATGATAAATACGGAAACTGGATGACTGTGGCGGCCAGTTATAACGGCGGCCAGCAGGGAATGGACCGCCGTATTTTGGACCAGCAACAGACCGATGCCATGAACATGTGGCTGGTGAGCGAAACATCACGTTATATGTTCCGGCTTCTTGCTGCAAAGATGATGTTTGAGAATCCACAGCAGTTCGGTTTCAATTTCCGCCGTGAAGACCTTTATCCATACATTCCTGTAAAGGAACAGGTTAAGATAACTGATCCCGTACCTGACCTTGTGTCTTTTGCCGGGCAGTACGGAATTTCGTATGCAGACCTTAAACGCGCCAATCTGTGGCTCAGGGAATCCAAACTGAACAACAGTTCGCACCGCACCTATTACATAGACATTCCCGATGTTGAGGCAGAACACTATGATCCCTCAAAAACCAGGATTCACAACCAAGCCTGGGTAAAATAAATTGAAAATTGAAAATTGAAAATTACAAGCACCTGCGTTATATAAATAAAGCGCACTGAGAAAATAACTCGGTGCGCTTTTTGTTGTAATTATTAATTCAGAATCAGATTCTAATCAAGCAAATTCTCAATTCTCAATTCTCAATTCTCAATTACAAATTAAAGGCTTGCTTGATTTTGTCAATGTAGTCCAGCTTCTCCCAGGTGAATAGCTCCACCGTGACGGTCTTGGCCGGCATGTAGTGTGACGTGAAGACCTTGGTTACGGTCTGCGGTTCACGTCCCATGTGTCCGTAGGCTGCGGTCTCGCTGTAGATTGGGTTGCGCAGCTTGAGGCGGTTCTCAATGGCCTTGGGGCGCATATCGAAAATCTCATTCACCTTATCGGCTATCTGTGCATCGGTCAGTTTGACGTGACTGGTGCCGTAGGTGTTTACAAAGATGTTTATGGGTTTGGCCACGCCGATGGCGTATGATACCTGTACCAGAACCTCATCGGCCACACCTGCAGCAACCAGATTCTTGGCTATGTGACGGGTTGCGTATGCGGCACTGCGGTCCACCTTGCTGGGATCCTTTCCGCTGAATGCGCCGCCGCCGTGGGCTCCCTTGCCTCCGTAGGTATCCACAATGATCTTGCGGCCGGTAAGACCGGTATCTCCGTGCGGTCCGCCAATCACGAACTTGCCGGTGGGATTGACAAAATACTTGATTTCACCGTTAAAAAGAGCCTTGACCTTGTCCGATGTGATGGTGCTTATCACACGCGGAATCAGTATGTTCTTAACATCGGCCTCAATCTGTGCCAGCATCTTGCGGTCAGCCTCCAACTGGGCCTCTACTGTTGCGTTTTCAGGGGCGATGAACTCATCATGCTGAGTAGAAACCACGATTGTGTCAATACGTACCGGTTTGCCGTTGTCATTGTACTCAACGGTCACCTGGCTCTTGGAGTCGGGACGCAGATAGGTCATAACCTTGCCCTCGCGGCGGATATCGGCCAGCACACGAAGTATACGGTGTGACAGGGCAAGCGAAACCGGCATGTACTCTTCGGTCTCGTTTGTGGCATAACCGAACATCATGCCCTGGTCACCGGCTCCCTGGTTCTGGGGGTCCTCACGCTCCACGCCGCGGTTGATGTCGGCGCTCTGCTCATGTATGGCGCTCAGCACTCCGCATGAGTCTCCGTCAAACTTGTACTCGGAGCGGGTATAGCCTATGCGGTTTATCACTCGGCGGGCGGTCTCCTGAAGGTCAATGTATGCCTTGGATTTTACCTCACCTGCCAATACCACCTGTCCGGTGGTAACAAGGGTCTCACATGCTACCTTTGAATCCGGGTCAAAGGCCAACAGTTCGTCTACGACGAAGCGTGTTAAAAGATTGACTTTTAGCATTTTTTTGTGTGGTTGCAAGCTGTCCGGAACCATCAGTTCCGCAAATCTTTCCACATTGTCCGCTGCAAAGGTACTAATATAAATTGAGAATTGAGAATTGAGAATTGAGAATTTTTGGAGCAGTGAGAGGAGAGAAAGTTTACTTTCTATCCCGAATCGCGACAAAAATCATGGAACGAATTACATAATTGAAAATTGAGAATTGTACTTTTTGGGTAACTTAATCATCGTAGTCTTTGGCATAGTAGGTGTGGTCCATTCGTCCGTCAGAAAAAATCCAGGAGGTGCTGAGGTAATCTGTTTCGTAGATGTCATTTTCCAGGGTCTGATAAGCGTCAGGCCTGACTGATGACATGCTTTCGGGTTCAATGGTGCCGCTACAGCCCACTCTAAGGTTTCTGGTTGATGTCTCAATTATGGCATTGCAATTATCACGGCTGTCAAAATAGGGATTTTCACTGTCAACGGTAATGCGTGTCAGTTTGGGACAGTAATAGAACGGTTGCTGGGGGATAACATTATCCTCACCTCTGTCTTCGTGCCAGTATGATGAAGACAAGTATCTTACAGAACTTGAAATGAATACGGATTCCAGATCTGAGCAATCCCTGAATGACTGATAACCTAATCTCTCTACAGAATCCGGAATGACAATTGATTTTAATCCGCGTACGTGGGCAAAGGCATAACTGTCAATATACTTGACCGTTGAAGGTATGACGGTATTCCTGCAGCCCAAGATCAGATTGTCATGTTCAGTTTCAATTATGGCATTGCAGTTGTCACGGCTGTCATATACAGGATTTGAACGGTCAACGGTTATTTTTGACAGTTCAGGACAATAATCGGATTTGTTGAAATCTGTCACGGTAGCGGAAAGATGCAACTCTTTCAGGTCCGGACATTGTTCAAAAGCATTATGTTCTACGGTAACCACGCCTTCAGGTATGTCAATCCTTTCAAGCCCTTCACAGTACGCAAATGATTGGTTACCGATGATTGTGCATGATGCAGGAATCACTGTATTGCGGCATCCCTGTATAAGTGTACCCGGTCTCCGGCTCATGTATTGTCCTTCTTTGATATAATCCAGTATAACCTTGACTTCGGGATAGCGTATAACCCTGATGTCATTTCCGTTTGAGATTACGGCATTGCAGCCGGATGGGCTGGAATAGCTGGGGTTACCGCTTTTGACAGTGATGGAGCGGATACTGCCGCAACCGAAGAAAGGATTGTCATACATGAGCGATACCGATGCCGGAATCTCAATCTTCTGCAATGGGCAGAAAGCAAATGCCCGGTCAAAGATGTATTGAACCGATGCCGGAATATCTATCCTTTTGAGTCCGGAAGCGCCTGCAAATGCGTAAGGTCCTATAGCAACAATATCCTTGGGTATCCTTGTGCTGCGGCAGCCCTCCAGGAGCAGGTTGATATCGGTCTTGATTATGGCGTTGCAGTTCTTGCGGCTGTCAAACACCTTGTTGGCGGAATTTACTTTAATTGATTTGAGATTCCTGCAGTCAAGAGTTATATTCCGCCCCAAAGAGGTCACAGAGGCCGGAATATCAAGTGATTTGAGACCGCTCCGGGTAAAAGCGGCTCTACCTATATGCTCAAGTGTTGCAGGCAGTTCTATGCTTTCAAGACTGCTGCAGTATGCAAAAGCGTTATCCTGGATGGAAGTCAGGCCATTGTGAAGTATAACTCTCTTGAGTCCTGAACATTCTGAAAAAGCAGCTTCTCCAATTATCCTCACGGTGCCCGGTATGGAGACTGACTCTATAGCGGTATTTGACAAGAAAGCATAGCCGGCTATCTCGGTTACGGTATATGTCTTTCCGTTGTAATCGAATGATTGTGGTATGGTGACTTTTGCAGGGGCGTTATCCCATACATGGTAAAGAATGGCCTCCTTTCCGCGCAGCTGGAAATGCATGAATCCGTTTATGCTGTCAGCATAAGTGAATCTGTAGGATTGAGTCCCGTCAAGCGCCCTGTCTCCTTTCCTTATTATGTTGTCCAGGTTTATCTCTTCAAGATTGGTGCAATTGTAAAAAGCATAGTCTTCGATAGTTTTTACCGATGGAGGAAGTTTTATCGATGTGATCTTTTGGTTTGACATGAAAGCGTTCTGCCCTATTGTGGTCACGCCGTCAGGTATTACGGTGTTGGCACTTCCCATTACCAGTTTTCCGGTTGCAGTCTCGATAACGGCATTGCAGTCATTGCGGCTGTCATAAGTCCTGTTGGACGGACTGACCTTTATTTCCAATATATTGGGGCAGTTGCTGAAAGCATTGGGAGAAAACTCTTTCAGGCCTGCACCTATGGTTATCTTCTCCAGATTGGTGCAGTATGAGAATGCACCTGTCATTATTGTAGTCACACCATCGGGGATTGTCAGCTCCGTCAGGCCGTCCTGTTTCATGAATGCGTTTTCGGCAATAGACCTGACAGATTCAGGAATGGTGGTTGACTTGCATGCAATCAGCAAAAGGTTGGTGGCCTTCCATATTATGGCATTACAACCCTCACGGCTGTCATAGACCGGATTGGCAGGGTCAACGACAATACTGCTGAGGTCCCTGATGTAATTTAGAGCGTCAACAGATCGGGCATCAAACGGATTCTGAAATATGCCTATGTCTCTGACCGAGGCCGGAATATACAGTTCCTTGAGATGACCGCCGGTGAAAGCGTAATCCGATATGGACCTGACGGTATTGGGGATGACAGTATTGCTGCAGCCCAGAATCAGCCTGTCTGTGGCCGTCTCAATAATGGCATTGCAACCCTCACGACTGTCATATACAGGATTGCCATTCTCAACTATGATTGATTCCAGATTCAGTTGATAGCTATTCTGATTATTCTGTATTTGTGTGACGGTTGCCGGGATGAACAGGTGTCTCAGATTGGGACATCTGTGAGGTATATCTACAGATGTTGCTCCCGGACCGTAAATAACTGTTTCCAGTGAGTCGCATTCCGTGAACGCATAAGAAAGCAATTCAATACTTCCGTTTATTGTGAGGCTTTTTATACCTGTGTGCTGAAAGCATCCGTATTCAAGCTTCTGTACCGTACCCGGAATAACGATTGACTGTAGCGAACTGCATTCCGCAAATGCACGGTTTCCTATAGTGGTGACACTGGCTGGAATTCCAATTGTTTTCAGCCTGGTGTTTCCTGCAAAAGCCGATTCGCCTATGGCTGTAACTGTAGGCGGTATTACTGTTTTGGAGGATCCGTAAAGCAGAGTGTTGGATCCTGTTTCAATAATGGCGTTGCAGCCAAGACGGCTGTCATAGTACGGGTTTCCTTCCTGAACGGTTATGGATTCAAGTCCAGTACCCGCAAATGCCGCGTATCCTATCTGTCTTACAGAGGCCGGAATGGATATTGACCTCAGATTGCTGCACCCTGTAAAAGCACTTTCACCGATACTTCTGACAGATGAAGGGATTATAATCCTTTCAAGTCCTGTACAATTGTAGAAAGAACCTTCCTCAATCTCCCTGACCGTGGATGGAATGGTCACAGACTTGATATTCTCATCATATTGGAATGCCCTGGGTCCGATAGAGGTGACAGGATACTTTACATTCTTGTAGATGATGGTGTCAGGAATCACTATATCAGACGGATACTCATGTCTTGTCTTGCGGCTTACCACACGCACCTGATTGCCTTTGAACTTGTACCAAAGGCCGTCAATACGGACATAGTTGTCAACTTCAAGGACCTCTTTAAGGTCATTGTCATAAACTCTCTCGGCAAACACGTTCATTGCAAACAGCAATAGGACCGGAATGTAGGCAAGTTTCAAAAGGCTTGTTCCTGCGGATTTTTTCTTGTTGATCATATCTATTCTTCCTTCTAAGGTACTTTTTCTGAATGTATTGACGGCTCTGAATTCCGTCTTGTCGGTAGCGCAGTCCAGCATCAGGTACTGGTACTGCCTGCGGTCAACCCCTTTTTGGAGCACGTCGGAATCGGCCTGGAATTCATGTATGGAGTATAGGTCCTGACGGAAAAGCAGCATGGCGGGGTTGAACCACTGTAGCGCGGACAGTATGTCGGTCCAGAGCAGTTCCTGTGAGTGATGATGCGCCAGATGCGCCTTCTCATGATCAAGTATAGCAGTCTGTCCGGCCGCTTTACCCTCCTGCGGCAATACTATGTATCTCATCCAGCTGAAAGGATGTACGGACTGTCTGGTCTCAACAAGCGTGAAATCACGGTTCTTTTCAACCACACAGGCTTTCCGTATTATTCTGATAACTTTAGTGGTGCTTAGGATACGATACACCAGCACGATCAGTAGCCCAAGTAAATATACTACGCTCAGTACTTTCAGCCAATCAATCCGTATGGTTTTACGCGGGGCAACCGCCGGTTCAGGGTTATAGTCCTGACCGGTAACCTCAATCACCTGCGTAAGGTTCTGCGTGTGGTCTGCTTGAGCCGTCTCATCCATTGGGGCCGATGAATATACGCTTCCGCTGGTGATGACCGGCTGATATGGCAGAGCAGCCTGCTCTTGAACGGTTTTTTCATTCACAATCCCGGTTCTTCTGACAGGAACTCCATCTTTGTGTACGGTTATGACAATGAACGGCAGGATATAGGAGAGCACCAGCGATGAAACCAGAATGACCCTGTTCAGCCTGTGAAAAGTATCGTGCCGCAGCAGAAGGTGGTAAAGGACTATGAAAACAGCCGACAGGACGGCCACCTTCATTATATATATAAGGAAACCAGTCATTGGCCGTTCTCAATCTTGTCAATAATGCGTTTAAGGTCATCGACAGAGAGTTTCTCGTTCTTGACGAATCCCATTACCACGCTCGAATAAGAACTGTCCAGATACTGGTCAATGATACCGTGTATGCCGCTGTTCCCGTATTCACTGGCACTTATAACCGGAAAGTAACGGTAGTTGCTCCCGAATGCCTCGCGGTCCAGGAAACCGTCCATCTGAAGCGTATGGACCTGAGTGGATAGCGTGCTGAAGTTTGGCTCCCGTTCATAGCAGTTTTGCAACTCCCTTATGAACATGGGTCCCCTGTTCCAGAAGAACTCCATTATCTCTTTTTCTTTCTTGGTCAACTGTCTCATTTCAATACATCTTGAATGATTTTCGCGACAAATCTAAAAAATTTAAATCTAACTGCAAAACTTTTAGAGAACTTTTTTAGGGGTATCATTATCTGAAAGCACGCAGAACTATCAATTTGGGGAGACAACGTTCCGTGGCTACTCCGGCCCCCTCCAGACCCTAAACGGCGAACTCCTCCATCTTAGCCACCTTCGGTGTCTAATCGTCGTCAAACAAGCGCCGTTCTTAACGGGATCTTCCAGGGACCTACGCTTAACGCCACTGCACTGATGCTCCCCAAACTGATAGTCCTGCTACTGCAAATAGCAAGTTTCAGATAACGATACCCCTAAAAAAGTTCTGTGCGTATAGGAAACTTTTCAGAAAAGTACACAGGAAGATTGTCATAGGGCGCCGTACTTGCGGCCGTAGTCAAGCTGCTGCTTCAGGTAGTCATCGTTATAGACCACCTCATAGTCCACTATCTTGCCGTTCTTCTCTACAGGTACTATATCAGGGTTGATGAAACCGCCGTAAGGCTTCAGGTTCAGGGCCTCATAACGCTGCTTGACCTCCTTGTGCAGGGTGGGGTCAATGTTGACGGCGTAGGTCTCAATCAGGTACTTGCCTGCGTTGTAGTCACCCTCGGACTTGATGCGCTGGATCTCGGCCAGCAGTTGGGCAAAGAGGTCACGCAGTTTCTCATAATCATTGACCACAAAGTAGGTCTTGCCGTCGCGTACCTTTTTCTCTATAACGTTATCTTTACGGCCTTTCTCATAGCACCACTCGGCAATGAGTTTGCGGTTCTGCATGTGGGCCTCGGTGTTGGGACGTCCCAGCTCCACGCGGGTGAACTGCACCATCAGGCCGTTGCGTATGTAGTTGGCATACTCGGCCTTGTAGGCATCCTTGTTGGGCATGATACCCAGCTCAACCATCTTGGGATCGGCAGTGAAGTAGAGACCAAAGAGGTCTGCGCGGGCCTCCTCCAGGGCCGATGCATACTCACCCATAGCAGTGGTTGATACACCGGGCAGCAGCTGGCCGCTTCCGTGACCCAGGCACTCATGAAGGTCGGTATGAATCTCATCGGCCCATGAGCCCCACTCGCGGTAGAATGCCTTCTCGGCCTCATCCCATGCAAACTCATCCAATGTGCTGGTGGGTGATTCCTGTGCGGCATATTCATAGGCGTGGGTTATGTTTGCTATTGTCACGCTCTTGCTGCCGTACTGCTTGCGGATCCAGTCTGCGTTGGGCAGGTTGATTCCGATAGGTGTCGAGGGATAGCTGTCACCGGCCAGGCATACAGCGTTGATGACCTTAGCCGATATGCCCTTGCACTCCTTCTTCTTGAAGCGTGGGTCAACCGGCGAATGATCCTCGAACCACTGTGCGTTGGCACTCAGTATGGTGGAGCGCTCCGATGCCTTGTGGTCCTTTATATTCACATAGCCTTCCCAGGCACCCTTGCGGCCCAGCGGGTCATTGTAATCCTCTATGAATCCGTTGATAAAATCTACGGTTCCTATGGTATCCTTAACCCATTCTATGTTGAATTCATCCCAAACCCTAAGGTCACCAGTCTCGTAGTATTTAACCAGCAGGCCCAGGGCACGCTTCTGGATATCGTTCTCGGCGCAGGCGGCGGCCAATTTGAGTTCCTCACATATCTTTTTGATGGCGGGGCCGTACATGCCGTCTATCTTCCAGGGAATCTCAACTATATTGCCGTTGGCGTCTTTTGTTACCTTGGTGTTAAGGCCGTAGGCAATTGGAGTCTCGTCGGTCTTGTCCTCTATGGATTCATAGTATGACTCAACTTCGGCACGGGTTACGCCCTCGTAGAAGTTGCCTGCTGACAGGACAACGATATCACCGTCGGTTGATGTTGAGCGGCGTTGCAGAAGTGTGTTGGGATTGTAAATTACATCCAGTAGTTCTGCGCATTTGTCGCCGTCGCCCACAGCCTCCATAAGGGATTTGAAGTATGCCTGTGAGCACTCCGGGAAGAACTTGTCCTCGGCATAGTGGTGGTGTATGCCGTTGGCAAAGAACAGCCTCTTGGCATATACCGTGAACTGCTGGAACTCCTTGCTGTTGCGGTCGCCCTTGTAGTTCTCAAGTATGTTCTCGACCACGTGGCGTATTGGCAGGTTCCACTTGCAGTTCTGGTCCCAGTGGATGTCGCGGCCCCACTTTGCGGCTTCGGCCAGATGGTATGCATACTCTTTCTGCTGCAAGGTAAGCTCTTCCCATCCGGGAATGGTGTAGCGCATCACCTTAAGGTCGGCAAACTCGTCAAGCAGATACTTGAAATCACTCTTTTTCTGTCCACAGCCGGCGGTTATGGCCAGCAATCCGGAGATCATCATAACTTTTACAATTGATTTCATCTTTTTATTTATTGTTTTGGTCCTTTTTATCGCTTTTTTTCACCCCCGACAGTATCACGCCGCCCAGTATCATGGCCGATCCTATACCCGATGCCAGAGTCATTCTCTCGTTCAGTATGATTACTGCACTTATAAGGGTGAATACGGGGTTCAAATATACATAATTTGTGGCAGTTACGTTACCTATCGCCAGCATGACCCTGTTCCAGACCACAAAACATACCAGCGATGCTATAACTGAAAGGAACAGCAGGTTGCCCCATACCTGGATACGGTCAAAGGGTACTGACGTAAGGTTTGAGTTATCGGTGAGCAGCAGCACGGGCACTATGGTGAGCAGACCGTAGAAAAACACCTTACGGGTGGCAAAGAGGGGGCCGTAACCATCGGTCATCTGCCCCATGAACTGGCTGTAGAAGGCCCAGCACAGGGCAGCCATGAAGGCAAGTATATCGCCTTTTGGCGAAAGGCTCAGGCTGTTGTCGTCAAATATGACCAGTATCATGCCTGTAATGGCTATGGCGGTGCCTGCTACAAGCGGGAATCCCACGCGGACATCTTCCAACCCATCTACCATAGGCCCTCTGAATATCTTCTTTATAGCCAGAGTCATGAGTACGGTAAATAGGGGCGCGGTACACACCAGGAATGATACGTTGCTGGCTTGAGTGTATGCCAGAGCTGTGTTTTCGGTAAGGAAATAGAGCGAGCCTCCGGTTATGCCGGTTATAAGGAACACTATCTCATGCCTTACGGAACGTGAGAAAGCTTTCTTGTCACGCCCGCCGCGGATGAAACATACCGCAAGCAGCCCCAGATATGCTATGATGAACCTTATGGTGAATATCTGTGCCGGGGTCAGGCCTTCATTTATGAGCGTCTTGGTGGAGACGAATGTCACTCCCCAAAGCGCCATCGTGATGAACGCCAGTACGTGAAACAGCAGTTTGCCCTTTGTATTGCTTCTATTCATTTTAAATGCTCAAGATGTCTTTCAAAGCCATAATCCACCCTTTCTTTAACATCATCAGATTGATTTCAAACCAGAAAGAACAATATAATCCTTTTTCCTTGCAATATTTTTTGAACGATCTCAGTGACTGTATCCTGTTTTTGTATCTGCTCCTGTCTTTCTTCCGGCTGACGGTGACAGGCAATATGTTATAATGGTATAAAGTACTGTTATCAGATGCTATCCTTAAGGCTGATATCAGGGAACAGGCCAGGAAGCATGTGTCTTCGGCACTATGTGTATTAGGAAAGCGGATTCCGTTGTTGACAAGAAAATCTTTTTTGTAAATAAAAGTTGTAAAGTATGATTTATAGTGTCTTAAGAATCTTTTCTTCTCTCCGGGGTTGAACTCACCACTCCGGGTTGACGGATTGTATCTGATTATGCTGCTGTTGTCAGGATAGTCAAATGAAATGTTGCAATATGCCAGATCTGCATCATTCTGTTTTGCTGCATCATACAGCTTTTTGCAGAAATCAGGATCAATATGGTCATCGCTATCTACAAAAGCAATGTATTCACCGCTTGATTTTTGTATTCCAAGGTTACGGGCTTGGCCAGGTCCTTTGTTACTGCCGTTGTCGGCAAACACAATGCTCATTTGCTGATGTTCCTGTGCAAAAGCATGTGCTTTACTTATGCTGTCGTCATTTCCGTGGTCATCAACAAGAACGATTTCCAATTGATCAATGGTTTGCTTATGCAAAGACTCCAAACAGGGGATAATATAATCCTCTGCATTATAAACCGGTATGATGACGGATACTTTCATTACGTTTTGCTTATTTGAATATTCTGACAAAGAGTCTTGTCATAATACGGTCAACCAATCCATTCAGCTTTTCCAGCCAGACAGGCCAGCGTTTGTGGTGTTTGTGCCAGTACTTCAATGCGTCAAGTCTCATGATCTTGTTGGCAGGATAAAGTTTGACGGGTCCAAAACCATATTGCTTGCATGCATCTGTCAGCTTTATGTCAATTGCGGTCATGTTATCAGTATTGAAAGAATCACGAGGTATGTCCAGCAGATAGGTCTTATACAAAATCCTTATCCGGTTGGTGTAATACTGTTTGACGAATTGCAGTCTGGTTTCAGACAGGGAGGTTATGTCATATCTTGAGTAGAAAGTTATTAGCTGCAATGTCATTTTCTCCAATTGGTCAAGACTCTTGGCGATAACCTTTGGATCCATGGTTTGTCCTTCGCGGGCCAGATTGTACTGATAGACGTTGGTGTCCAGGAAAGTGATATCCTTTGCACGGAATACCGGATAACAAGACCATTCGGTATCGGTATATGAGATTCCTTCAGTCTGACGGTAATTCATTTCTCGCAGCATCTGTGTGCGGTAAGTCAGTGAGTGCATAAGGAAAAATCTTATGTAACCGTCTTTAAGAATGTCATCCAATTGATATGCCCGTCCATATTCATATGGTTCTTTTCCATAGACGTTGTACTTGGTCACCTGACTGGAACCATCTTCCATTATGGTGTTGAAATGTGTTATGACCATATCGGTATCTGTGGATTCCAGAGAATTCAGGAAACATACCAGTGATTCGGAATCAAACCAGTCATCGGAATCCAGAATCTTGACATATTTGCCCTTTGCCACCGGCAATGCGGCGTTGATGGTAGAGCCGTAGTTGCCGTTGGGCTTGTCTATCACCGTAACAGAGTCCGGGTAACGTTCTTTGTATTTGTTTGCCACTGCCAGAGAGCCGTCCTTGCTGCCGTCATTCACCACCATGGCTTCAATACGTTCAAGGGCATCCTTAACGAGAAGTGAATCCAGACAACGCGGAAGAAGGGCCTCCATATTGTAGGTTGGGATAATTATGGATAACAGTTTGCTCATAATTCCATCTTTAATACGTTTTCAACAATCTGGTGCATATCGTAGTATTTGTATTCAGCCAGACGTCCACCAAATATTACGTTTTTCTCCTGCCGTGCCAACTCTGCATATTTGGAGTACAGCATGTTGTTGCGGTCATTGTTGATGGGATAATAGGGTGAGGCTCCTTTTTCCCATTTGCGTGAGTACTCGTAGGTGATGACAGTGTCGGGCTGCTGCCCGAATTCAAAGTGCTTGTGTTCTATGCAGCGGGTATAGGGAATCTCAGCTTCAGTGTAATTGACTACGGCGTTACCCTGGAAATCGCTGACACCCTCAAGAATCTTGTGCTCAAAGCGGAGGGAGCGGAAATCAAGTTCACCAAACCTGTAGTTGTAGAAAGCATCGATTTGACCGGTGAAAACGGTCTTTCCGGCCAATCCGTCAAAATAGTCGCGGTTCTCGAAATAGTCAGTGTCAAGTCTTAACTCAATCCCTTCAAGCAGTTTTTCAAAGATTATGGTATAACCGCCTATGGGGATACCCTGATAGATGTCGTTGAAATAGTTGTTGTTGAATTCAAAACGGAACGGCAGGCGGCGTATCACGAATGCCGGAATCTCAGTGGCTTTCATGCCCCACTGTTTCTCTGAGTAACCTTTAACGAGAGTTTCATATATATCACGGCCAGCCAGCTTGAGGGCTTGTTCCTCAAGATTCTTTGGTTCCTGAATGTCGGCGTATTCCGCCCTTTGGCTCTCGATTATGGCTTTGGCCTCATCGGGTGTGTTTACTCCCCACAACTGATGAAATGTATTCATGTTGAAGGGCAGATTGTAGCGCTTGCCCTTGTAACATGCTATGGGCGAGTTTATGAAACCGTTGAACGAAACAAGGCTGTTCATGAAATCCCAAACCTCCTTGTTTGATGTATGGAAAATGTGCGGTCCGTATTTGTGTACATTGATGCCATTTACGCTTTCTGTGAAGCATCCGCCGCCTATGTGGCTGTTGCGGTCTATTACAAGACACCTCTTACCGCACTTGCTGGCACGGTAAGCGAACATACTGCCGAACAGTCCTGCCCCAACGATCAGGTAATCATAGTTTTTCATATTCAGCCCAAGTTACATGTTAGTGAAATTGACCGAGGTGTCGGTACTGATGAATTTTGCATGAATGACCCGGCTTTCCTCAGGAGGAATTTGCATGTAATCACCATAGATATCTTTCAGTCTTGCATCAGGATTGTGAGGAGCCATGAAACTATATCCCTCAAACATTATTTCCGATACGGGATAAAGGTCTTTCTTGAAAGAGGGATAACTGATGGCGAGACGTTCAATATGAGGTTGTTCCTTATTGCACTTGTGCACCAGACATATCAGTTTCCACAAAGTTTTGAAGAAAAGAGCCGAAATAGGGAATATAAAGTATGCAATTACATTTTTGAAACTGATTCGGTTAAAATAGTGAGTAAACCCGAAAGCTTTGCTCAGACGTCGGCGAAAGAACTTGATTACCTTCCGTGAGACATCGGGATAGTCCTGGTTTTCAAACACGTCTATTGATATTCCTTTGTGATAGTGACGTCTGAAATCATCATAGTCATTGATCCAAAGTGTGTTTTCTTTCCTGATTTTGAACATTCCGCCGCCCATCCCTGATTCAGGTTCGGTCTTTTCTGTCTGAAGGATGAAACCTTGACCTAATTCTGAAAGTGCTATTTCCTGAAATCTTTTGTAATCATCGCTTGGCATGGTAACATCGACATCATCATCCCATGGAATGAAACCTCCGTGACGGACAGCACCAAGCAGAGTTCCAAACTCCAGCATATAGGTCAATCCGTTCTTTCGGCATATCCTGTCAAATTCTATCAGGATATCAAGAGCCGCCAACTGTGATTTGCGAAGTATTGTGCCAGTGCCGTTATATTTTGAAAAATCTTCCATAATCAGAGAAGTTTATCACTATCAAAGGTATGAATAAAAGTTATTTATTGAGTTGCCTCATTATTTTTTTGATCCTGCTCAAAACGACGGCGAGACTGTATGAGCAATGGAGAGATGTCCATATAACAAGTTTAGTCAAGAAAGGCCAGGATCCGTAGTCTTTCCATTTCAGTCTCTTAAGGAAACCGTAGTTCTGATAAAAGAGCTTTTTTGCGGGGAACTTTAAACTGACGGCCAAATAGACTGTTCCCAGATTGATTCTGTCTAAACAGGTCCTGTACTTTTCTTCGGGGAATAATTCCCGTAACTTTTCTATGTACTTTTCTCTGGCTAGAAGATGTTTTTGGGAAATACCTCTTACGGCCGAATCGGGATTTGCACATTCATCAAGATGGTATAGCGCAGCATGGACATAAGAGACTGAGGCTCCGGCTTTGACAAGTTCCAGATTGAATATCTTATCTTCTCCGTAACTCAAACCATCAAGATATTTTATTCCATGATTGATATAAAAAGACCTTTTTATCAACTTGTTCCATGGGCCGCCAAGCAATCTGCCTATCAGGTCCTCAAGAAGACCTTCTTTGTCGTAAGATAACGGTTCCTGACTATTGAAAACAGTTTTTTTCTTCTTTTCCTCCAACACATCGCATATCACCATGTCCGCATTGGAATCCAAAGCCTTATTATAGAGTAACTGCAGGTAATCCGGTTCAACCCAATCATCTGAATCAGTATGGATAGTATAAACTCCTGTGGCATGTTCTATTCCGAATTGTCTTGTGGCCCCTATGCCTTGGTTGGGTTTATGGAAAACCTTGAATCTGTTGTCAGCCTGCGTAATACTGTCACAAATGGAGCCCGATGCATCTGTACTTCCGTCATCGATCAGCAGGACCTCAAAATCCTGCATAGTCTGTGCTTTAAGACTTTCAATCAGTCGGCTGACGGTTTTCTCCGCATTATAAACTGCTACTATGACAGAAATCGGAATATTTCCCATTTGTTTCAGAATAATTTATCAATAAACCTGTTTAACCATACAGGGCAATACCTGTTGGTTGAAATGATAGAGGCCATCTCTTTCAATGCATTCAACTTGAATAAGTAGCAGAGTAAGAAATATGTTACAGGACATATCGTCAGGCTCAGAGCTAAGACAACCCAGTTGTTATCCAGAATGTAATCCAGACCGAGCGCGATTGCCATTATTACCAGCGCACATATGAAATATGGGAATAAATCCCTCATTTGACTTAGGAATCCGTAATTCAATATCTTTTTGGTGTTTCTGGTGTTGATGATCAGAGCTATGAAAGAGTATAACACCAGACTTAGGCAAATAGCCTTTACTCCGAATCTGATAGCAATCAGAAGGAAACAGACTGCTATGGACTTCTTGATGATTTCCAACCTTAGAACTATGTTTGATTTTCCCTTTACATATAAAAGATTCAGATTTATTATGGTTATGCCGTCACACAGATATGCAAAGGTCAATATCTGAAGAAGAGGAACACAACCCACCCATTTTTCGGTAATCAAGGCTACAACCATCGGCCTGGCTATTCCGCATAAGCCAAGAGCACAGGGGAACAAGATAAAAGCAACCATTGATATGAATTTCCTGTATGCTCCTATCAGCTGCTTGTCATTATCCTGAACTCTGCTGAGAACCGGATACAACACCCTTGTCATTACCGATGTAAGATTAGTGGAGATAATCTCACCGAACTGTCTTGCCCTGGTATATAAACCCAATTGTGATTTAGAGTATCTTTTTCCTATGGCTACGTTATAGATATTGACGTATAAAGTATTGATGGTTTGTGCAACCAGCAGTTTTGAGCCATATCCGAACAGAGATTTGAAAGAATCTTTTGAAAATACAAGCGCGGGTTTCCATCTGACATATACAAAACTCAGGATTGTAGTCACAAAAGCCGATACGTTCAATTGAACTACGATGGCCCAGACGCCGTATCCTTGGAAGGCACAGATGATTCCTGCAATACCTGATATGATAGCCGCTGACAGAGATATCTTGAGTTGAGTCTTAAAGTTGATGTCAATGGTCAGTTTCACCTTGTTTACTGCACATAGGGAGTTTAGGATCAGATTTATGGAATATATCCTGGTGATAGGCTTCAAAATATCCTGTTTGAAGAAAGAGGCGATTGCAGGCGCAAAAATAAACAGCAAAATGTAACACAGCAATCCTATTCCAAGATTAATCCAGAATACGGTTGAGAAATCCGTATCTGTCCTTTTGTTTTTCTGAATAAGGGCATTGGCAAAACCTCCGTCTATGAATACTTGTGACAGTGATATGAAAATGGCTAACATTCCTATCAGACCGTACTCATCGGGCGATAGAATATTTGCCATTACAAGGGTAATGATGAACGATACGCCTTGAGTGGCATATCTTTCAAGAAGGCTCCACCATACCCCTTTGACGGTTGCCGATTTCAAATCATCTGCCATTATTCAAATATTTTACACAGTTCGTCGTAAATGTTTTCGGCCACGGTCGTATTGCCTGTGGGCTTTATGTAATCGCATATGAACTTAGTCCGTTTATCGTATAGAGGATCGACTCCATCAATTACATTATCAATGAATGATTCCATATCGGCTATAGTGGAACCATGGTAATGGACTTTATAACACTCCATTGCAAAACTGTTGAATGTATCAAATCTCTCTTTCATGGTAAAATACATTACAGGTTTGTTTACATACAGATATTCAGCCTTGAAGGAACTGCAGTCGTGGATCAGTGCGTCGGATGTCATGAACAGGTCCACATAATCGCCTTCAGCAAGGTTGCAATTTGGCATCCTTAGCCATCTGTCATAATAAGCGTCTGTTCTTTCAACTCCCCATGACGGAATATTGTACAGTTTCTCTTTCAGCAAAGGGTGTGGTTTGAAAATGAACTGGACTTTATCTTTGTATTTTGTGGCTATTTCAATCATTTGTTCGGCTATATCCAGGAAATTGGAATAATCCAACCATTCTTTAGGCCTTATCGTATGGTGAGGAGCCCAAATAATCCTCTTAAGGTCAGGGTTTGCAGAGGGCCACATGTCTGCCGATGGCGTATGGCCGTCATAAAAATCGTCAGCAAGAGGATAACCTGTTACCACAACGTTTGAACCTTTGTTGTAGTTTTGTCTTATTTTCAGTTCTTTGTGAAGGGATGTAGATACGAAGTATTTCCAACAGAGGTTCTGATAAAGAGTATTGGTTATTCTCTTCATGTTATCCATCTCAAAGCAATAAGGAATATAGGCCAGTAGTACCTTGCGTGGCATTTCTTTCAGTTTATTCTTATAAGGCTGGGGATAGAAAACTATATCGGCATTGAATTTTGAAACGGGATAGAGCTCGTTCTTTTCAAAATCGAACCCGCTCATGTAGTTGGCACTCAATCTGCCAAAGTGAGTCGACAGTTCTATTTCCAGCTTTCTTTTGCTTGCAGGTGAATCAGAAGTTTTAGGGTATGACACGATTATTGGTTCAAAACGGGAGTCCTTAAGAAGAAGTGAAAGTAACCGGTCACTTTTCCACATGGGCAGATTATAAACATAAAACAGGATTCTGACAGGCCTATGGCAAGAGACTTTTTTAGTCAGTCTTTTCATATACCGGCTATAAAAGAAGATGATGACTTTGTTCTTAAGTCTCTCCTTTAATTTGTAACAAGCAGACAGAACCGTTCTTATTTTCATTTTCAGGCCAGTTTTGAAATACCCCAGAACAATACTTTTTCAATATTCGGACAATCTACGTCTTTTTCTTTTGCAAGACTGTATATTGTTTTTAAGCCATAAGGGAAGTCTTCCGTAAAATAACGGCTTTCAAAATCAGGTATCCAACCTCCCTCAACCTGTTTCATCGGCGAAAGGATAGTTGAAAGGGATTCAATGCTTCTTATTTTGGCTGTCATGCCCTCGGCATCGGTTGACTCGTAATGCTCAAGTAAACTGGAGATGTGCGAAGTACTTACATTGAGTTTACTGAGGAGATTGAAAAACTCCCTGTCCATTTCCACTTCAAGCAAGGATGTTTGGAGTGTCCACTCTTTGTAAAAGAGAGAGCATCTGTCAAAAGGCTTGCCGTCCCAGTCTTTCCACATGGAGTAGAGGCGTCCTGTGTGCAATATGGGATTACTGTTGCTTAGAGTCACTTCGTAGAAACTGTCGGCCAGTTCGGTCATCTCACCAAAAGATTCTTCAATTTGTTTTCTGAACAGTTCTCTGTCTTGAACATTCTCAACTGCCATTATCAGTTTATCCCTATATCCCAGCAGATTCACTTCCTTTCCGTACTCTACTACTCGCGATACATATGGAACACGTTGAAAAGCAAACAGTCTGGATTTTGCAGGCAGGTGTTTATGAGCATACAGGAAGAAACCTGTACAACCGAAAACGGCACCAATTACGGTTTCTTCGGTTAGGAATGGTTTTATCTTTAGTATTTCGGCTTCGACCAGAAACGCAGGAAGACACATGAACACCCAGTCGGCATTGGGTATGACTTCTGCCGGATCATTGGTAATTCTGCCAAGTTTTCCTGTGAGTCTGCCTCCGTCTGGCAGATTAACTCTGAACTGCCGGTTCCATTTTTCAGGCCGATTGGTAAGCATGTCGACGGTAATGCCGGGATTGTTTGACAAAACACCGGCACAAGTATGGCCCAGGCCACCGCCTCCACAGATAACTATTCTCATTTCAGTCTGATATTATAGAAGTCCAATGCATTGCTCAGAACTACAAAGAAATCCTCAATATCCTTTACGTCTATCGTGCCCAGCGCACAGAGACGGAAAGTATTGGCTGTGGATATCTTGCCAGGATAAATGGTAAAACCACGCTCGTAGCAGTAATCATGAACCTTGTCGAAATCCCAGTTGGGGTTATCGGGGTATTTTACGGATACAACCAGACCTGATTCAATCCTGGGGTCGATTACGGTCTCGAATCCCAGCTCCTTTACGCCCTTGCGTATAGCTTCATACACACGGCGGTGACGGGCAAACTTTGCCTCTTCGCCTACTTCAAAGTATTCTTTAAGAGCCTGTATGGTGGCATACACAGTCTGAACGGGAGGTGTGAAATGCATCTCGCCCGTCTTCTCAAAGTACTCGTATTGAAGGTAGAGATTACAATAGTAGGAGCGGGTGGGGTAATTCTTTGAAGCCTTGATTATATCGGTACGACCTATTATGAATGACAGTCCGGCCATTGCCATCAGACCTTTCTGGGCCGATGCCATGCAAAAGTCAATATTGTCCTTGATCACATCGACCGGAATCATACCTAAGCTTGAAGTCGTATCAGTCACGAATATTGCGCCGTACTTGTGTGCAAGAGCTCCTATTTCACTGATAGGATTCAGGACACCGGTTCCTGTCTCATGATGGCAGCAATAAACCACGGCAACATCGGGGTTCTCCTGAAGGGTTCGTTCCACCACGTTCAGGTCCGGTTGCTCAAAAATGCTTGACTTAAGGTCAATATGCGGAATATGGTACATCCGGCATATTTCCACGGCGCGGGTGTTATAAGCACCGTTGTTGACCACAAGTATTTTTTTGCCATCGGGCACCAGAGAGTTGATGCATATGTCAAGGTTTACTGTACCTGATCCGCAGAACAATACAGTCGTGTATTGGTCCTGGGGAGCGTGGGCTACTTTCAGCAAGTCCGAACGCAGCCCTTTCATCAGCCCCGCAAACTCTTTCTCGCGTGGACAGATATCGGGAACAACCTGTGCCAGTTTTACTGAGTCTGTCGTTGTGGCCGGGCCGGGATTCAACAGAACGTTGCGTTTTATCTTAATGTCTTTGAGTTCCATATCAATTCTTGAGATTATTCATGAAAGCCTGCTTGTTCTCAATTGGGGTAGTCGTTGGGCGGCCCAAATCCTTGCGGTTGCCTTTCTTGACTTTGACCTCAAGGAAGATAGGGCCATCATTTGACTGAGAGCTGAGAACAGTGAGTCGGGACTTAAGTTCTTCAACAGTGGAGACAGAATAAACAGATGAGTAACCAACGGCTTGAGCTACTGCGGGGAGGTTAATCTTGAGTCCTACAGTGGGCTGTCCTCCAACTGAATCATGAGCTCCGTTGTTGAAGACTACATGGACGTAGTTGGCGGGTCGCTTGCTGGCCACGATAGCCATCGATCCCATGTGCATAATTGTAGCTCCGTCACCGTCAAAACACCACACCCGACGGTCTTTTTTGTTCAGGGCAATGCCAAGAGCTATCTGACTGGCATGCCCCATGGATCCTACGGTAAGGAAATCCTTTTCGTGTCCCTGTCCCCATGCTGCGCGTGCCTCAAACAGTTCGCGGCTGATCATGCCGGTGGTGCTCACAATCACGTCAGTCGGGGCAAGGGCTTTGGCTACAGCCTGTATGGCCTCCTCGCGGGTCATGGTCAGATCGTTTGTTTCAATATTCTGCAGTTTGTATTCGCTGAATGTATCCTTCTCAATAACCAGCGCATATACTTCGTTGCGCTTCAGGGCATCGGCAGCTTTGGCGATCTGTGAGGCTGCCTGATCCTCCTCCTTGGATAGAACCTCGTAGCTGATACCCATGACGTCAAGCAGTCCGGTAGTGACCTTGCCCTGCTTGACATGCTGCGGTTCGTCATGTACTCCGGGGCGTCCGCGCCATCCGATAACCAGAAGTACCGGTATGTTATAAACCTCCTTGTCGGTAAGTGATGCCAGAGGGTTGATTATGTTACCCTCGCCGGAGTTCTGCATATAAACCACTCCTGCTTTACCTGTGGCAAGATGATAGCCGGCGGCAAGTCCTATGGCTGCGCCCTCATTGGCAGTAATAATGTTATGACTGCTGTCTGAATGATCCGCAATGTATGCGCAAATGTTCTTGAGCAGACTATCGGGTACTCCGGCAAAGAAATCTATTCCGTGCTTGCCTAGGGTTTCTACGAAGAATTCAGGTGATATCATTTTGTCTCTTTTTTTGTACCGGGAATAAGGGTCAGAATTTCTTTGATAGACATGCACATGTCATTTGCCTCATAAGAACGCTTGTTCTCAAGAATAGATTTGGCGCAGTTTACCATTGCCGGATATGCACTGCGAAGCATGTGGTTTGCATAAATAACTACGTTAATACCCCAACTGGCCAGTTCGTCTTCAGTAAATTGGTTGTAGGTGGTTGGAACAGCCACAATGGGTGTGTTCTTATCCTGCTCACGGAACTTCAGGCAAAACTCTTTTATGTCCATTCCATCCTTGTTCTTGGAGTGGATCATGATACCGTCGGCGCCAGCCTTAACGTATGCAGTTGCTCTTTCAAGTGCATCCTCAACGGGCTTTCCTGCTATGAGTGATTCTATTCTGGCAATGATCATGAAGTCATCGGTAATCTGTGCTTCTTTACCAGAACTGATCTTATGGCAGAAATCCTCAATAGTAGCCTGTGTCTGTTGTGCATCGGTGCCGAACAGTGAGTTCTGTTTGAGACCCACCTTGTCCTCAATTATTACGGCCGATATACCCAGACGTTCCAAAGTCCTGACAGTAAAGACAAAATGCTCGGTCTTGCCACCGGTGTCACCGTCAAAAATAACGGGTTTTGTGGTTACCTCAAGGGTATCGTTCAGGTCATGAAGACGGTTGGTCAGGTCAACAGCCTCGATATCGGGCTTGCCCTTTGATGTGGAATCCGTGAGCGATGATGACCACATGCCGTCAAACTGCCTTGTCTCACCTCCGGCTTCAATGCTCAGGTTCTCAATGATGAGTCCGGTAAGACCGCAGTGCGACTCCAGAATCCTTACTATTGGCTTGGCATTTATCAGACGGCGTAGTTTTTTCATTCGGGCTTCGGGCGTAGTGCCTAGTGAATCTATCTCCTTGGCCAGACTTGATGAGTCTATTCCATAAGTGTATGGTATTTCTATTACCTCACCGCCCAGTTCTTTCATGACCTTGAATACCTCATCACGTAGGGGTTTGGCCTTGCCGTCCTTCCAGTCATCGCCATGGATTATATAGTCAGGTTTGTACTTGCGGAGATTTGGAACATAACTCCAATCGTCTTGCGGAACCACTTCCGATACTCCGTTAATGCTCTCAACAACTTTTTTACGCTGGTCATATGACAGATATGGGAGTCTCTTGTGCGTGGCTATAGCCCTATCTGTAAATAGTCCTATGATTACATCTCCGTACTTGGCTCCCTGGTTTATGATATTTATCAGTCCCGGGTGCATGATGTCGGCAATCATGCCAAGGTAAACTTTCTTTGCCATAGTTTATTATTAGTTCTTTATTCAAATATTCAGGTTCTTTTCAGCATATTCCAAGTCATTAACATCGTCAATTTCATACCACTGCAGGTTATCGATTTTGAGAACATTCATGGGTATTATGCGTTTTGATACGTCAAGAAGTTGGAATTCATATCCTAACTTGGGTTTTGCGTCAACAATCTTTTCATATTCACTTATCAAGGTGTGATAAAAACCGGAACTCAGTTTATGTATTCCTACCAGTTCTCCTGACGGATTGATCTGAGTCTTGTCAACAGAACAGTTTACAAGTACCTTTTCTGAATTCATCTCCACATAATACTGATCCTGAAACTTGGTAACCGGAGTAATGAGCATTACGCTTTCAAACGTTGATTTCATTAGTGAGGTAATGGCCTTCTTCTCAAAAACAAGGTCCGATTCCAATAGCAGGAAATCGTTGTCTCCTATAGCTTCGCGGCAGTTGTAAAGTGTGTACATACTGTTGGTTTCAGCATAACGTGGACTGAAAACACATTCTATTTGCGTATATTCCTTGGCAAGAGCCTCATATTTTTCTTTCCTGTATCCCGTCCCTATGATTATACGCTCTATACCGCAGTCAATCAGGGTCCGTATGCTGCGGACCACCATAGGTACTCCGTTGTAGGGGATAAAGCCTTTGGGGATTTTTTCTGTCATTTGTCCGAACCGGGTTCCCATGCCGGCCGCCATTATTACGGCTATCATAATCAGTTGTAATTTGTTGTCAGTTATCTCATAAGCGTTCAAGCAGTTATAAAGCCTCATCTTCGGGACGGTCATATTCAGACACTCCCGGAACAGGTTTGTGTCTGCGGCTTTTCTCCCACGCGGCTTTGCGTTTGAGGTAGTCCTCGTAATGCTTCTCCAGATAGTTGTCAGCCATAATCACTGAATTTCATTAAGCAATTGCCTTATTGTGGTATGAAGGACCGGGTGCTCCAGTTCCGGCGCAATCTCTGCAAGCGGCTCAAGCACGAACCTGCGTTTATGCATGAGCCTGTGCGGGATAGTCAGTTCAGGTGATTCCATTACCAGTTCATCATACAACAGAATGTCAATGTCAATTATCCTGTCCTGATAGCCATTGGTGCCGGTTTTGGATGAACGTCCCAAACTTTTTTCAATCTTTTTGGTTGTTTTCAGTACATCAAGAGGCTTAAGTCCTGTTTTTATCTTTGCCGCCAGGTTCAGGAAACTGTTGGGGCTGTCATAGCCCCACGGTTCTGTTTCCACTATATCTGATACAGACTCTATTATACCTATCCTTTGGCCTATGAGTGTCAGGGCGGTTTCCAGATTGGACCGCCTGTCACCCAGGTTGGTGCCTAATGACAGATACAACGTGGCCATCAGAGTCAGTCTGTTATCAGCATTGCGTCACCATAGCAGCCAAAGCGGTAACCTTCCTTTACCGCCAGGTTGTATGCCGCCATGACCTTTTCATAACCGCCGTATGCGCATGTAAGCATCAGCTGGACGGATTCAGGCAACTGGAAGTTGCTTACCATGCTGTCTGCTACACTGAAATCGTATGGGGGGAATATGAACTTGTTGGTCCAGCCGTCAAAAGGCTTGATAAGGTGGTCTGTTCCAACCACTGTCTCAAGTGCGCGGTTTACTGTATTGCCTATGGCGCATATCTTGTGGCCGCCCAGCTTTGCGCGGTTCACTATTTCCGTACACTCCTCAGTCACATACATCTCTTCCGATTCCATCTTGTGCTTGGTCAGGTCCTCCACATCTATCTCACGGAAATTGCCCAGACCGCAGTGCATGGTTATGAAGGCCCTGTCAATACCCTTAATCTCCATGCGTTTCATCAGTTCCCGGCTGAAATGGAGACCGGCGGTGGGAGCTGTCACAGCACCCTCATTGGTTGCATAGATTGTCTGGAAACTGTCCTCATCGCAGAAATCGCCGTCTTCTTTCTGAGCCATAGGTTTTTCGGTAACATTACCCTGCTCATCATATGTCCATGCGCAAGCCTTGCGTTTCAAGTAAGTGGGGATTGGGGCTTCGCCTAAGGCATAAAGTGCTTTCTTGAACTCATCATGAGGTCCGTCGTAGAGGAAACGCAGCACACGTCCGCGTGAGGTGGTGTTGTCAATCACCTCGGCCACCATGGAGTTGTCCTCGCCAAAGTAAAGTTTGTTTCCGATACGGATCTTTCGTGCGGGATCTACCTGTACGTCCCACAGCAGATTCTCTTCACGCAGCTCACGCAGCAGGAAGACCTCAATGCAGGCACCGGTCTTCTCCTTGTTGCCGTACATGCGGGCAGGGAATACGCGTGTGTCATTGAATACGAAAACGTCCTTTTCATCAAAATAGTTCAGGATGTCCTTGAACAGCACGTGTTCAATCTCATCCGATTTCTTGTGCACGACCATCAGTCTTGATTCGTCGCGGTGTTCAACAGGATACTGTGCAATCCTGTCTTCGGGGAGTTTGAATTTGAATTGTGATAGTTTCATTCCCTTTTTTGTTTTGTTATACTTGTTTTTATTGTTCTATCTCTATCGGGGCGGAATCCAGCCACTCGCTGAACTTTTCAGGATTGAGGCAGTCCTCTGCCTTGTATTCACCTACACGGGTGCGCCTCAATGCAATCAGGTGTCCTCCACTCTCAAGAGCCTGGCCTATATCGCGGGCCAGGGCCCTTATGTATGTTCCCTTGCTGCATACAACCCTGATTGTAATATCCGGGATATTGCAGTCTGTCAGTTCTATATCGTCTATGACCAGCGTCTTGGGCTTGAGTTCCACCTCATCGCCTTTGCGGGCCATCTTGTAGGCACGCTTGCCATCTATCTTGCAGGCCGAGAATGTGGGCGGTATCTGCTCTATCGTGCCCTTGAACCGTTCCAGCACATGCTCTACCATATCACGGGTAATGTGTTCCGTAGGGTAGGTGGCATCTATCGGTTTCTCCAGGTCATACGATGGCGTGGTGGCTCCCAGCCTTATGGTGGCGTAATACTCTTTTGTTCCGGATTGAAGTTCCTCTATGCGTTTTGTGGCCTTGCCTGTGCATACAATCAGGACGCCTGTTGCCAGCGGATCCAATGTACCTGCATGTCCTACCTTGAGTTTCTTTATCCCCAGGCGGCGGCAGATAAGCCAGCGAACTTTACCTACCACATCAAACGATGTCCAGCGGTAAGGCTTGTCAAACGCCAGTATGACTCCTTCCTGAAAATCCATTCTTTACAGGAACAGAAGAGTTATAAGTCCTACTACAGCGCAATATATGCCAAACCAGATAAGCTTGCCCTTGCGCACGATTGATATCATCCATTTGCATGCGGCACAGCCTGACAGGAACGCTGCCAGGAAACCTATGAGCAGCACTCCGAATCCGGCTTCACTTCCCGTTGCGCCGGCACCGGCCGATTCAATCAGGTCTTTCATATCCAGCAGAGCCTCGCCCAATATAGGTGGTATCACCATCAGGAACGAGAACTGCGCAAGCTTCTCTTTCTTGTCGCCCAGCAGAAGTCCGGTTGCAATGGTGGAGCCGGAACGTGAAAGGCCGGGCAGTACGGCTATGGCCTGAGCTATGCCAATCACAAATGCGTGTACTCCTGTTATCTGTTCTTTCTGGCGGGGCTTGGCAAAGTAGGCGAACATGAGAAGGGCAGCGGTCACCAGTAGGCAGCATCCTACCACGGTGGTTCCGGAGCCGAAGATATCCTCAATCCTGTCCTTGAAGAACAGTCCCACGATTGCCACAGGAATCATGGATATGATTATGTTGATGGCATAGCGAGTTCCTTCATTCAGTCCGCTGTAGCTTTTCCAGCTCTGGCGTGTGAACAGGTCCTGTAAAATCCATACTATCTCTTTCCACAGAATTACCACCGTACTCAATACGGTTGCCACATGCACTATCACGGTGAATGCCAGATTCTGTTCTCCGTCTATCCCGAAAAGAGACGATGCGATGGCCAGATGGCCGCTGCTGCTTATGGGCAGATACTCTGTCAGTCCTTGGAGCAGTCCCAGAATAAGTGACTCAAACCAGTTCATTCCTTATTTTCATCAAGTTCATTCTTGGGTTTGTATGCAATGGCCACAATTATGGTTATGAAACCTATGAGAGTGACCACAGGAGCCACTTTGATACGGCGTACGCTGAAAATGTCGGTCTCAAAAACCTGGCTGGTGCAGTTGGGGCCGGTCATAAGAAGCAGTCCGATGATGATGATAGCCATTCCGACAGCAGTCAGAATGTAGTTTGTCTTGGTGAAAGCGAATTTTTTCTTGTCCATATCTTGAAATTTTATGTCTATACGTAATGGAGTTCCCCTGATTTCATTCTGAGGAAACGGTTCACGGAATGCAGGGCGCAAAGTCCGGTTATGAGCAGTCCGATTAGCGTCACTACTATGAAAACAGGAATTATTATCCTGGGTTCGGAGAGCATGTTGAGCCAGGGCTCGTACTTGAGCCCAATCTTGAGCCCGTACCAGATCATCAGGCAGGTGAGCAGGGCCGATACCAGACCTATCCATAGGTTCCGGCTTATGAAAGGCTTGCGTATGAATGACCACTTGGCACCCACCAGTTTCATGGAGTAGAGGATGAAACGTTGGGCATATATGGTCAGTTTAATGGTGTTGTTTATGAGCGTAAACGATACAAGGGAAAGTATAGCCGCCAGAATCAGCAATATGCCCGCCACCTTGCGTATGTTGCTGTTTATTATGTCCAGAAGGTCTTTCTGCCAGGTCACCTCACGCACACCTTCCTTGGCCTCAATGTTCTTTTCTATCACCTTCAGGCTGTCGCTGCATGCGTAGTCGGCCTCAAGACGGATGTTCAGCGATGCATAAAATGGATTGTACTCAAGGAACTGTGACGGGTCTGTACCCATGGCCTTTGTCATGTCCTTCAGAGCGTCTTCTTTAGATATGTACTGGCACACCGCACAATAGGGTGCGGCTTCTATGCTGCGTCTAAGGGCGGTGAACTGCGTCTCGGTAATACCTTCCTTGAGTATCACCTCAACGGTCATCTCCTGCTTAAGGTGGCGTGACAAGTCATTGGCCGTGAGCAGCAGTAATGCTACTATGCCTATCAGCAGCAGTACGAGTGATGTACTGATGCATGCTGTTATGAACAGCAGGTCAATCTTTCTCTTTTTCTTCTGTTTATTCATCGTGTCATCGTCTTTTTCTGAAAACGTAAACCAATGAGCTGCTTTTGTCAAGTTTTGTCAATGAAACAAGCCAACAGTGCAGTCCGAAAAATAATCCGCGCAATAGAGCCATCTTATGATTCTTATATCTCTCTGTCAGGACTGATATGTAGAAGCAGTCAAAGTCCAGTCTTTCCCTGTGCATCATTGTAAAACCGTGTTTATGTACCAGAGCATTCAGGGATGTAGGATTGAAGTGCCATAGATGACGGGGTACATCGTATGCCGCCCAATCTGCTCCGTAATGCATGGCATCGGTGGAACAGATGTTTGGACAAGCCATAATCAGAATGCCGTTTGGACGCAACAGGTTGTAGAACCTTTCCAAAAGTCCGTAAGGGTCATGGCTGTGTTCAAACACATGCCAAAGTGTAATGACGTCAAATGTCTCCGGGTTCAGCCGTTCCATTTCTTGTACATCAAACATACGGTGGTGGAACATCTCGAGTGAGAAAAGCCTCTCCTCATGGTACTTTTCAATCGAGGTGACTTTCCATCCGCGTTTCTCCATGAAATTTGAAAAGAACCCTGTCTTGGCTCCGTAGTTCAGAAGCGTGCCTCCTGTGCGGTAAGACTGGCCCTCTACAATGTGTGCTTTTTTACGAAGCATCCTGTGCCTTACATAGTAATACAATTTGTTTGTGATACCCTTTGGATCATCACCTAACATCAGTTTCAGGTTAAGCTTGTCATATCGTTTCATCTCATCTTCCGATGGAGGGTCCAGGGTATATACCATTCCGCATGACGGACAACGCATAAGAGAAAAAGACTCTTTGCTGACCGCAAAGTCAGTACAGCTTGCGTACGGCATCTGTCCCGTAGCTCCACATAATGGACAAGGCTTGAAATCCTGATATTTCATTTTGCAAAATCCCGTACGCCTCATACGCGTACGCGTTGCGCGCAAAGCGACTGCAAAGATAATACCCCTAAATACCCCTTGTCAAGTGTTTTAAGTTTTTTTTGCTGTTTCGGTACCCAAGAGAGTGGCGGAGGTGGCGTCTGTGATGCGGACTGTAACGAAATCTCCGGGATGGTGGTTGCCCTTGTCAAAGACTACGGTGCGGTTCTGTTCCGTGCGGCCGTAGAGCTGCTGGCGGGAACGCTTGGAGTAGCCTTCGGCAAGCACTTCATATTCATGCCCGATGCAAGCACGGTTGCACTCAAGTGAAAGTTGGTTCTGCAACTCTATCATTTCATTAAGGCGTCGTATCTTGACCTCTTCGGGTACGTTGTCGGGCAGATGCTTGCTGGCATATGTGCCGGGACGCTCCGAGTAGCGGAACATGAACGAGGCGTCAAAACGGCATTCACGCATCAGGGAGAGACTTTCCTGATGATCCTCTTCAGTTTCAGAATGATATCCCGTGAACATATCGGTGGTAAGACCGCAATCGGGGATGATGCGCCTGATAGCGTCAACACGCTTCAGATACCATTCACGGGTATATTTGCGGTTCATCAGTTTCAGGATCCGGGAGCTCCCGCTCTGCACCGGCAGATGTATGTGACGGCAGATATTGGGAACGTCGGCAATCACAAGCAAGGTCTCGTCACTCATATCCTTGGGGTGAGATGTCGTGAACCTGACTCTCATGTCAGGTACAGCCTCTGCAACCATACGTAGAAGTTGGGGGAATCCTACGGTGGACCCGTCGTTTTCAAATCTGTAGGAGTTGACATTCTGGCCCAGAAGAGTTACCTCTTTGTAACCTTTTTTCTTAAGGTCAAGCACCTCGTTCAATATGCTCTGCGGATCACGGCTGCGCTCACGGCCGCGGGTATAGGGTACAATGCAGTAGTGGCAGAAATTGTTGCAGCCGCGCATTATCGATACGAATCCGCTTATGTGGTTGCCGCAGATGCGTTCCGGAATAATATCCTTGTAGGTCTCTGTAGTGGAGAGTTCCACATCCATAGCCTTGTGTCCGGCCTCAACCTGCGCCATCAGGTCCGGAAGAGACAGATATGCATCGGGACCGCACACCACATCCACATGATGGTTCTCTGTAAGGTCCTCCCTGGTACGCTCGGCCATGCAGCCCATAACCCCGATGAAAAGGCCTTTTTTCTTCTTTTTCATGGCGTTCAGGGTCTCCAGCCGGTTCCATATCTTCTGCTCGGCGTTCTCTCGTATGGAACAGGTGTTCAGGAATATGGCGTCGGCCTCATCAATGTCTTCTGTGGGCACGTATCCGGCCATACGCATGATTGATGCAATTACCTCGCTGTCGGCTACATTCATCTGGCAGCCGTAGGTTTCAATGAACAGTTTCTTGTTGTTCTCTTCCATATTCCTTTGTATAATCGGGTGCGAATTTACTCATTTTCCGCAACATGCCGAATTCCGGCGCTTCAGTCTTGTTTTTATTTAATGTATTGTTTACTTTTGCGCGGTTTATACTAAAGAACGTCAAACAAGTAATTAAACATATAACAATGGCTTTCAAAAAAATGACTGCTGCCGAGGCAGCGCGTTTCGTAAAGAACGGTGACAATGTAGGTCTGAGCGGTTTTACCCCTGCCGGTACACCTAAGGCTGTCACCCATGAGATAGGTTTAATGGCCCACGAGCTTCATGAAAAGGGTCAGGAGTTTCAGATAAGCATTTTTACAGGCGCTTCTACCGGTGATTCATGTGACGGTATCCTGTCACGTGAACATGCCATCCGATACCGTGCTCCATATACTACAAACAAGGACTTCCGTACAGCCGTAAACAATGGTGAGATAGCATATAATGACATCAACCTGAGCCAGATGGCACAGGAAATGCGTTATGGCTTCTACGGCAAGCTCAACATCGGCATCATGGAGGCTTTTGATGTAAGTGATGACGGCAAGATCTGGGTAACCGCAGGTGTCGGTATCGCTCCCACCGTAGCCCGTCTGGCCGACAAACTTATTATAGAGCTCAATGCCGCTCACGCACGTTGCGCAAAGGGCCTTCATGACATTTATGAGCCCGCCGATCCCCCTTACCGCCGCGAGATACCCGTATATCAACCAAGCGACCATATAGGTAAGGACTACATCCAGGTGGATCCCGCCAAGATAATAGGTATTGTAGAGGTTAACATCCCCGATGAGGCACGCGGATTCACCGCTCCCGATGAGACTACACTCCAGATAGGTCACAACGTAGCCCAGTTCCTTATAAGCGACCTTAAGCGCGGCATCATCCCTTCAACTTTCCTGCCTCTGCAGAGCGGTGTGGGTAATGTGGCAAACGCTGTTTTGGGGGCTCTGGGTGAGGATCCTTCGGTTCCCGCATTCCAGATGTATACCGAGGTTATCCAGGATTCGGTTATCGACCTGATGCGTGAGGGTCACTGCAAGTTCGGCTCCAGCTCATCACTGAGTGTGAGCAACGAGACTCTGCAGAGTGTCTATGATGATATGGATTTCTTCAAGGACAAATTGGTGCTCCGTCCCACAGAGATATCCAACAGCCCTGAGGTTGCACGCCGTCTCGGACTTATCGCAATGAATACCGCTCTTGAGGCCGATATCTACGGAAACGTTAACTCAACCCACGTAAGCGGTGTAAAGATGATGAACGGTGTGGGCGGTTCGGCCGATTTCACCCGTAATGCATTCATCTCAATCTTCAGCTGCCCGTCGGTAGCTAAGGGTGGTAAGATCAGTGCCATAGTTCCCATGTGCTCGCATGTGGACCACAACGAGCACAGCGTAAAGGTGCTCATCACCGAGCAGGGTATAGCCGACCTTCGCGGCAAGTCACCCGCCGAGCGTGCCAAGTGCATCATTGAGAACTGCGTTCACCCCGACTACAAGCAGCTCATGTGGGATTACCTCAAGATAGCCCAGAAGGGTCAGACCAGCCACGCCCTGGACAAAGCCTTTGCCCTGCACAAAGCTCTTGCCGAGAAGGGCGATATGCATCTGGCCGAGTTCTAATACTCAATTGTGGCATAAAATGGACGGTTCTTGGCCCAAGAACCGTCCATTTTGTGTTATTCGGCCTAAATACTTATATTTGCAGATATGAATTATGAAATACACTAAAAACTAAACCAATGAACAAAGATCACTTGTTTGAACTGGCCGAGAAATACATCTCTGAAACGGGAATATCCGTCTTTCTTACCGGTAGGGCCGGGACTGGTAAAACCACCTTTTTGAAATACATTGTCGAGAACACGCCTAAACGCTGTGTCGTGCTGGCACCAACCGGTGTGGCGGCAATCAATGCCGGTGGCGTAACAATCCATTCCTTTTTCCAATTACCATTATGCCCCTATCTGCCCGATGTAAAGGAGCTTGTTACTGAGTATCAGATGCCGGAGGCACACCGTCAGTTGCGTAAAGAGAAGGTCAAGATTATCAAGACTCTGGATTTGCTCATAATAGATGAGATATCAATGGTCAGGGCTGACCTGATGGACTCCATTGATGCGGTTATGCGCCGATACAGAAAGAATGACCAACCTTTTGGAGGCGTGCAGGTGCTTATGATAGGCGATGCACATCAGTTGCCTCCGGTTGTCACGGAGCAGGATGAGCCTTGGCTCAGGAAGGTCTATAAATCACCTTTCTTCTTTCATTCCAAGGTGATGCAACGCCTCAAATATGTAACCATTGAATTGGAAAAGGTCTATCGCCAATCGGACTCCGGATTTCTGGATATCCTTAACAATATCCGTGGCGGAGTGATGGATAACAACACATACCGTTTGCTGAACAGCCGTTTGGATCCGCGTTTCAACCCCGATGATTCCTTTGCAGCACAGAATCAAAGATGGATTAGGCTTACCACTCACAATCGCCAGGCTGATACCATAAATCAGGAAAAGATGAGTGCTTTGAAAACCAGACTATATACTTTCTATGCAGAGATTGAAGGAAACTTTCCTGAGAATACCATTCCTGCCGAAAAGACCCTGCAACTTAAGGAGGGGGCACAGGTTATGTTCCTTAGGAACGACTCCCGTGAAGGACGGTACTATAACGGTATGATTGCCACCGTGACCGAACTTGATTATGACGGTATTACGGTGACTGATGAAAACGGTGATGAGATTAACGTTCCACTGGAAAAATGGGAGAATATCCAGTATGAAATAGATAAGGAGACAAAAGAGATAACGCCGGTAGTTGAAGGTACCTTCACTCAATATCCGCTGCGTGCCGCTTGGGCAGTTACCATTCACAAGAGCCAGGGACTGACGTTTGACCACGTCATCATTGACGCCGCATCGGCTTTCAGTTTCGGACAGGTGTACGTGGCTCTTTCCAGATGCCGCACTCTTGAAGGCATAGTATTGAGCAGCCCCATATCCCAATCGTGCTTGTACAACAACAGCGACGTGTCCGGATTCCACGATGAATTCGTGCCCGTAAGTGAGATGGAAAGAGGACTCCAGAATGCTCGTGAAACCTATTACATGAATACGCTGAAGGATTGTTTCACATTTAAAGAACTGGTTAGGCTTGTGGGATGGACAGGCGGCATATTCAACAACCATCTCAAGAATACCTATCCTGAACAGACTCAGACGCTGGAGAACAACCGCAGGCGTATCCGTGATCTGGAGGATATTTCGGAAAAGTTCCGTAGGGAATTGGACAGGATAGGCTGTAACAACCGTGAACACCTTGACGAAAGGGTATTGAAAGCTGCCGGTTACTTTATGCCGTTATTGGCTGAATGTGCATCGGAGATAACTCCGGTATTGTCTGTGTCGGTCGATAACAAGGATGTGAAAAAGACATTGACTGAGGCATCGGGCGAACTGATACCTGAACTTTCATTCAGGATTCAGTCCATGAAGAAGATTCTTGAAAGCGGATTCAGCATAGAGTCATTCCTTCAGATAAGGAACGATGTCATGCTCTCCACACCGTCTGAACTTAAAAAGAAGCGTCAGAAAGAAGCCAAAACCGTGGTTGAAAAGGAAGTCAAAAGTAAACCAGATATTTCTCAGATATACTCCAACAATCGTCATCCGGAACTCATTGAGCCTCTCACAGAGTGGCGTACGGAGCAGTACATTTCCCAAAACATCCGCGCTTACTGGGTTCTCACCCAACGTACACTCCTTGAAATTGCCGACACCTGTCCCTCAACAAAGGAAGAACTCCTGGCAGTAAACGGTTTTGGTCCCGCCAAGTGGAAACAGTACGGCGAGGAGATACTGGCACTCATTGCAAAGCACAAAAAATAAGCCATTGTTAAAGTGTGTTAATTGTATTGCACATAAAAAAAGAGGCCTTATCTTTGCAGTGTCTTAGTGAAGTAATACACCAATAAACGATTCAAACTTACAAAAACAGACAATATGATCAAGATTGAGAAACTAGCATTCAGTTACGGCAGCAATGCTGTACTGAAGGACATTTCGATGGAGCTCCAGGAAGGACGCATATACGGCCTTCTGGGAGAGAACGGAGTGGGTAAGACCACTCTTCTGACATTGCTTGCAGGTCTTAAGGAGCCACAGGCAGGCTCTATTACGGTTGACGGCCAGAAGCCTTTTGACCGTACGCCCTCTTTCCTTACAAGCATCTACTATCTTCCTGATGAGGTTCCCGCAGCCCGCATGACAGCTGAACGTTTTGCGCAGGATCGCGGTCAGTTCTGGGTGAATTTCAATATGGACAAGTTCAGTGAAATCATGAAGGTTCTGGAGAATGACGCCTCAATGCGCATGGACCAGATGTCATACGGCCAGCTCAAGAAAACATATATCAGTTTTGCCCTTGCATGCAACACGCAATATATTTTCATGGATGAACCAACCAACGGCCTTGACATTCCTTCAAAGTCACAGTTCCGCAAAGCTGTTTCCAAATATACATCCGATGAAAGTACCCTGCTCATCTCCACCCATCAGGTTCGTGATCTGGAAACCATCATCGATCCCATCATAATCCTGGACCGCAAGGATGTGCTGATGAATGCGTCGCTCGATGAAATCACTCAGAAACTCTACTTTGACTACTCTACCACTATAGATCCTGAGGCTCTATATTCAGAGTTGATTCCGGGTGGATGCATTCAGGTTCTTGAGAACAGGACCGGCATGGAGAGCAAGGTCAACCTGGAGGCTCTCTTCAACGCTGTGCACAAGCACAAGGAGCTTATAAAAGGAATGTTCAACTCTAAAAACGCATGATTATGGAAAGCACTGTTTCATCAAACAATACGTTCGGGCGTTATTTCCGCTCTGATTTGAGTGCCGCTATTTCCAATTTCGGCATTTCGCTGCTGGTGTTCAGCACCATGGCAGCTACCACCGAACTCTTTAACGGGCTCTTCTCTTTAATGCTTTCAGGCCAGTGGCATGGTATGACAGCTGGTTTAAGGGCTCCGCTTTTCATTATATTCGGAGTAATAATGCTTTTATGTTCACCGGCCAAGCTTTACGGCCATCTGACTGACCGCAAGGAGGGAACGGCATTCCTCATGCTTCCTGCCTCAAGGTTTGAGAAATATATCTCTATGATTCTTATTACCTGCGTAATAGTTCCTTTGTTTTTCGTAGTGGTATATTTCTCACTCGATTCGCTGGTATGTATCCTGGACCCAACGGCAGGTGAATCCCTGTTCAGCATGATCTTCAAGAGCAGGTTCCACATAAACTTCAATGACTTTTCTCTAAACGGTCTGCCTGTAGAATCCTTTAAGGCCATAATATCCCCCTGGCTTTATCTGGATGATTTGACACAGACATCCCTTTTGTTCCTGCTCGGTGCCCTCATATTCAAGAAATCAAAGGTTGGAAAGACATTGGGTTCCCTCATATTGATAGCCCTTTCGCTGGAGATGATCACGACTCCTATAATGTCATTGGCCATGTTTGACAAGATTCACATGCTCAGTGAAATGGAAAACGTCGATTTCAACGGTGAATTCTTCAATACCACTTTCCCGTTGCTGTCATGGATGATGAGACATCTTGTACTTTTGGATACAATACAGGATCTGCTGATGAACGGCCTGCTGCTGTTCCTTGTCTGGCTCAGACTCAAGAAAATGAAACATTGACCGTTATTATTAAAAAGGACTGATATGGAATTTGATCAGAATAAACCGATATATCTCCAGATAGCCGACGGAATTTCCGAAAAGATTCTGAGCGGAGAGCTTAAGGAGGGTGACAGGATACTGTCAGTGCGTGAATTGGGCGGTGAGTTGGGCGTGAACCCCAACACGGCAATGCGCAGTTATGAGAAACTTACTATGGACGGCATCATCTACAATCAGCGCGGCATAGGTTACTTTGTAGCCCAGGGTGCCAGAGCCATCGCATTGGAAAAGATGAGGACCGATTTCCTTGAGAACGAACTCCCGCAGATTCTTCGTAAGATGCGTCTGCTGGAACTCAAGGCCGAGGACTACCTGAAGCCATAACATAATCTTCTCTCCTCATAAGGGGCACAAAAGGGACGGTTCTTTTTGTGCCCCTTCTGTACGTATTTTAGCGAGCCATTGGGGCACAAAAAGAACCGTCCCTTTTGTGCCCCTTTCCTTTGTGTTTCCGTTTTGTTTTTGTATCTTCGTGACAGGATAAACATTACCACTATGGGAAGATCATTTAAAGGAGGTGTCCGCCTTAACCGAAGGACTATGACGGACCTTGTTACGGACTGGTTCCGTGACAATCAGGACAGCAGTATAAGTGTAAAACGCCTGTATGATGAGCTCAAGCTGAAGACTCACCCCATGCGCAGCATGTGTCTGGACATAGTTCTTGACCTGGTAGAGGACGGCTTCCTCAAGGAGAAGGACGGACAGTTCCAGCTCATGCAGAAGAGCAAGTTCGTTGAGGGTGTCCTGCAGCGCCGTGTGGGCGGCAAGAACTTCCTTGTGCCCGATGACGGCGGTGACCCTGTATTTGTTGCTGAGCGGAATTCGGCCGGAGCATTGAACGGTGACCGGGTTAAGTTGGTACTGTTTGCCCGTCGCCCCCATGCCGGGCTTGAAGGTGAGGTGACTGAGATTCTCAAGCGCGCCAAGGATACATTCGTGGGTACGCTTCAGGTCAAGGGCAAGTTTGCATATCTGGTCACTCCCGATAAATCAGACCGTGACATATTCATCCCTCTGTCAAGCCTTAAGAAAGGCCGTGACGGTGAGAAAGCCGTGGTAAAGGTGGTGGAATGGCCTGATACCCCGGACCGTAATCCCGTAGGTAAGGTCATTGACATACTTGGCGCGGCAGGTGAGAACAACACCGAGATGCACGCCATACTGGCCGAGTACGGATTGCCCTACAGCTATCCGGAGAACGTTGAGCAGGCAGCCGAGCAGATTTCATCGGACATTTCTGATGCCGCATTGGCAGGCCGTGAGGATTTCCGCAATGTGGTGACCTTCACCATCGACCCGCATGATGCCAAGGACTTTGACGATGCTCTCTCCATCCGTCCCATCAAGAAAGGACTTTGGGAGGTGGGCGTCCATATAGCCGATGTCAGCTATTACGTACAGGAGGGCAGTATCATTGACAAAGAGGCTTACAAGCGCGCCACATCAATCTATCTGGTGGACCGCACCATACCTATGTTGCCGGAGAAACTCTGCAACAACCTCTGCTCCTTGCGGCAGGATGAGGACAAGCTCACCTACTCCGTGATAATGGAGATGACAGATGCCGGTGTGGTAAAGCGTTCCCGCATAGCCCGAACAGTGATTCGCAGCAACCGCCGTTTTGCTTATGAGGAAGTGCAGGCCATCATAGAGCGTGAGCAGCAGGGTGGCAAGGAACCGCTTCCCGGCGATGAGTTCAAGAATGAGATAATGACTCTTGACCGTCTGGCCAAGATACTGCGTGACAAGCGTTTTGCGGATGGTGCACTCAGTTTTGACCGCGTGGAGGTCAGGTTTGACATTGATGAGAAGGGACATCCTGTAAGCGTCTATTTCAAGGAATCAAAGGATGCCAACAAACTGGTCGAGGAATTCATGCTGCTGGCCAACCGTATCGTGGCCGAGTCCATTGGCGCAGTCAAAGGAGGAAATCCCAAGACATTCGTATATCGTGTGCATGACGAGCCGGATCCCGAGCGTATGGAAAACCTGCAGAACTTTGTGGCCAAGTTCGGTTACAAGCTCAAGGCTACGGGAGATCCCACGGAAATGGCCAAGTCCATGAACCGTATGCTTGCAGAGGTCAAGGGAAAGAAGGAGCAGGAACTCATAGAGACCATATCCATACGCTCTATGCAGAAGGCCTGCTACACCACCGATAACATCGGGCATTACGGTCTTGCATTCAAATACTACACTCACTTTACATCACCCATTCGCCGTTACCCGGACCTGATGGTACACCGCCTGCTTACCCGGTACATGAGCGGTGGCCGCAGCGTGAGTCAGCCCAAGTATGAGGAGTACTGCGAACACTGCTCCGGTCAGGAACAGCTTGCCGAGCAGGCCGAACGCGCCAGCATCAAGTACAAGCAGGTGGAATACATGGCAGACCGCATGGGCCAGGTATTCGATGCCGTCATCAGTGGCGTGACGGAGTGGGGAATCTACGCTGAAATCATAGAAAACAAGTGCGAGGGCATGATAGGTATCCGCTCACTTGGCGGTGACTACTTTGAGTTTGATGAGAAGAACTACTGCATCATAGGCCAGCGTACCCGCAAACGTTACCGGCTGGGTGACCACGTTAAAGTCAAAGTGGTACGCTGCAACCTTGAAAAGAAACAGATGGATTATGAATTGGTTTCGACTGAATTTTTGGAGCAGTGAGAGTAGGATCAAGCTCGCTTGAATTCTACCGAGTCGCGACAAAAATCATGGCACGAAGTGACATAAGAGTTAAATGAAAAACAAGTTATTTATATATGTGTTATTGCTGATTATTTCAGCCCCTTTAAATTCCCAGGATCAGACCCTGCGAGTGAACTACACCTTTTCCGGCAACAGCAAGGAGTCGCGGATATACCTGGATGACCTGAACGTGATTGACGGATGGGCGGGTCGTCGGGTGAACCTGAAGGACCTGTATCTGGCAGGAAACGGTCAGATTACTATGACCGATGCAGCCACGGGTGATACCCTGTTCCGCAATTCTTTCAGCACCCTGTTCCAGGAGTGGCAGAATACAGAGGAGGCTACCCAGGTGGACCGCAGCTTTGAGAACGTTTATCTATTGCCCATGCCAACAGATAAAGCGGTTGTTGAGGTCAAGCTTACCGACAACTATAACAAGATTGTGGCAACCATGCGGCATACAGTAGATCCGGAGGACATCCTGATACGCCGCATAGGGCAGAACCCGCCCAAGTGGAAATACCTGCATCAGGGAGGCAGTCCCGAGGATTGCATTGACGTAGTCATAGTTCCGGAAGGCTATACCGCCGATGAAATGGAGCTTTTCTATAAGGATGCCGGCATTGCCGTGAACAGTCTGCTGTCACATGAGCCATTCAAGACCATGCAGGAAAAGTTCAATATCCTGGCCGTGGAACTGGCATCAAAAGACGGCGTAGTGAGCGATCCCAAAAACGGACTCTGGACAGAGACGGCTCTAAGTTCCCATTTCAGCACCTTCTATTCGGACCGCTATCTTACCACATTGAGGTTACGTCAGTTGCATGACAGGTTGGCCGGTGTCCCATACGAGCACATTATCATTCTGGCCAACACTGATGTTTATGGCGGCGGTGGCATATACAACTCTTATACGCTGACTACTGCCCATCATGCCCAGTTTGCCCCGGTTGTGGTACACGAATTCGGACACAGTTTTGGCGGATTGGCCGATGAGTATTATTATGATGACCAGTATGAGCAGTTCTATAATTCCGTGACCGAGCCTTGGGAGCCTAACTTGACTACCCGGGTTGATTTTGACAGCAAATGGAAGGATATGATTCCCGCCAATGTTGGGCAACCCACACCGGTTCCGGTAAATGACCCGCGTTCTCCCATGACCGATAAACAGCGTAAGGATGTAGAGAAACTTCCGCCGGTGGGTCTGTATGAGGGCGGAGGTTATATGTCAAAGGGTGTGTGGCGCGGATCGTTTGACTGCCGTATGCATACCAATACCTATCCGGAGTTCTGTCCGGTATGCCGCCGCTCGCTGGAGCGTCTGATCAGGTTTTATACAGAAGAGTCCAGATAAGTTATTTGGCGCAGTCAAGTACCGTCTGGGTCATCTTGCCCCAGGAGTATTTCTTTTTCTCGTCAAGGATTCCGCGGGTAAACTCCTCCTGCCGATTGTTGGTAAAGAAATCCACCAATCCATCGGCTATCCGGGCAGGTTCAGGCTCTACGGCATAGCCGGCTTTGCCATCGGGTACAATCTCAGCAAGTCCGCCCACATTGGTTACCAGCATGGGTTTGCCAAAATGATATGCTATCTGTGAGACTCCGCTCTGTGTTGCGGTCTTGTAAGGCTGGGCAATGATATCTGCCGCTCCAAAATAGTATCTGACTTCATCGGATGGAACGAACTCGTTTTTCCAGATCACCAGTCCTTCCAACCCAAGTTTCTTTTCCAGTTCAAAGTATTTGTCAGAACTTCCGTAAAACTCTCCTGCCACAAGAAGTCGTACGTTAAGGTCACGCAAGCGACTGTCAGAGTATGCCTCAAGCAGCAGGTCCAGTCCTTTATAGTCACGGATAAGACCAAAGAACAGGATATATCTGTAGGCAGGGTCAAGTCCCAGATGACTGAGTGATTCATCCCGTGTAGCGGGTTTGCCGAAATGGTCATAGAGGGGATGCGGACTGAAAACGCGTGGCTTTTTCTTGTCAAAGAGGTCTATATCAGCAAGAACTGACTCTGAAAGAGCTATATATCCGTCAACTGACTTGATAAAGTATCGGGACAGGATTTTGTCTCCCGGTTTGTGCTCATGGGGTATCAGGTTGTGCAGGATAGCCACACGCCTGGCTCCGCATCTTCTTGCCATGCGTGAAACAGCCCCTGTGGATGCGCCCATGAACGGCATCCAGAAGGGAACAATGAGCAAATCAGGCTTTTCACGTCGTATATCGCGTGCCACACCGATCCAATTTAAGGGGTTCACAGAGTTTAGTCGTCTTACAATGTCCAAACCTTCAGGTTGGGGATCTGGCGAATACTGGGTCTTGCCCGGGAACAGGAAAGAAGGATACTGCAGAGTGAACGTATATATCTTTACATCTTCACCCTCATTTATGAATTCCTGTGCCAGACGGTTGTTGAAATCGGCTATTCCTCCGCGATAAGGCCATGCGGTTCCAAGAATTACAATCTTCATATCCTTTAATTAAAATTATGCTTCAAGTGACAAACTTACATAAAAAACGCCCTGAATGGCAGAATTGGGGATAAAAATCGTATTTTCGCATTCCAAACATATTTTGTCATGAACAAGAATCTTTTGCAAAAGTATTTGCCATACGTGGTAGCTGTTGTGGTGTTTGCCGTCCTCTCATGTATCTATTGCTCGCCTGTCTTTCAGGGAAAACAGATTTATGCGGGCGATAACATGCGTTACAAGGAGGCTGTCCATGAGTCTGTCAAGTATCATGAAGATACCGGCAACTATACATGGTGGACAGGGTCCATGTTTGCGGGAATGCCCAATTATCAGATAGGAGGCGGTCACTACAAGTCAGGTGATCTTATGAAACCGTTGCTCAAGCTGCTTCATCCGCCTCACAATACCAGGCTTCCTATGGTGCTTATGCTTTATTTCTGCTGTTTCTTTGTCCTTTTGCGCTCTGTGGGTGTTGACAGATGGCTTGCTATCATAGGCGCGCTTGCCACCGGATTCTCATCATATTTCTACATAATAGAACCTGCGGGTCATCATACCAAAGCCTGGTCCATAGCGCTTATGGCTGTGGTGGTGGCAGGATTCTTCTTTATTTTCCGCAAGAAATACGGCTTGGGCGTATCGCTCACAATGATATTCACGGCAATGGGATTCTCGCCGCATCCACAGATGGCATACTATATGTTCCTGCTTATAGGTGTACTTTTCCTGGCCGAACTCTATATTCACATCAGGGAGAAAAGGTATAAGGACCTTATTGTTGCATCCGCTCTCTTTGCCGTATCAGTGTTGATAGGTCTGGGCACAGGCACATCAAATGTATTTGCCAACAAGGAGTATGTAAAAGAGACCATGCGAGGCGGTCATTCCGATCTTGTTGCCGATAATGCCGGTGCTTCCAAAGGCCTTAGCCTGGACTATGTAACAGCCTGGAGCTACGGCATTGATGAGACTCTCACTTTCATGATTCCCGGCTATATGGGTAATGCATCGGGGTATGATGTGGGAACGGATTCAGAACTCTACAAGCAGCTTATCGGGCAAGGAATACCCAAGCAGAACGCCAAGGAGATATGCCAGTCTGCTCCTACATATTGGGGAGAACAGCCTTTCACATCCGGTCCGGTTTATGCAGGTGCGGCAGTATGTTTCCTATTCATTTTAGGCTTGCTGTTGGTCAAGGGACCTTATAAATGGGCTATTCTGGTTGCCACCCTGATGTCTTTCGCTCTTTCATGGGGTAAGAACCTGATGTGGCTTACCGAGTTGTTCTACAATTGGTTCCCCATGTACAGCAAATTCCGGTCGGTATCATCTATCCTGATCGTGGCCGAGGTGACAATCCCGTTGCTGGGCTTTATGGCCGTCAAGCAGATTATGGACGGTAAGATAGAGCGCAGTGAACTTAACAGGTCAATCTATGTGTCAGCCGGTATTACAGGCGGATTGTGTCTGTTGTTGGCTCTGTTTGGCGGATCCATGTTCCCGTTCACATCTTCTTATGATTCATTCCCTGACTGGTTCGTTCCTGCAATCATTGCCGAGCGCATATCAATTTTGCGCAGTGATTCGTTCCGATCTTTCCTGTTCATTATGTTAGCAGCAGGTGTCATATGGCTGTTTGCCAATCAAAAGCTCAAGAAACAATGGATGATAGCCGCTCTTGGAATTATTGTAGTGGCTGATATGTGGCCTGTTGACAAGCGTTTCTTCAATGACAGCAACTTTGTTTCACCCAAACAACTTCAGGGTAATTTTACCATGCAGCCTTATGAGAAGGCCATACTTACCGATACAGACCCGCATTTCAGGGTACTCAATGCCGCCACAAATACTTTCAATGATTCCCGTACATCATATTATCTCAAGTCATTGGGCGGATACAGTGCAGCTAAACTACGCCGTTATCAGGATATTATAGACGAGTACCTCTCCAAGGGTAATCTGGCGGTGGTCAGCATGCTTAACGGCAAATACATAATCTCAAAAGGTGAGGACGGTAATCCTACACCTATGCGTAACCCCTCAGCTCTTGGAAATGCCTGGTATGCATATTCTGTTTCCAAAGTCAAAAATGCTACTGAAGAGTGTGCGGCGCTTGGAAAGGTGGACCTGGCAAGTACTATTGTGGTAGGCGATGATTTCAAACAGTATGTGGAAGGATTCAAACCGGCTGCAGAGGGCAGTTCCATCAAGCTCACTAGTTATGCGCCCGATGTACTTACCTATCAGTCTCAGTCATCGGCCGACGGTACGGTGGTCTTCTCGGAGATTTACTATCCCTATGGCTGGAAGGCATACATAGACGGCAAACCTGCCGATATTTTCCGTGCCAATTATCTGCTGCGCGCCATGAACATACCTGCAGGCCGGCATGAGATACGCATGGAGTTCCGTCCTGACAGTATCAGTAAGGGTAATACAATTGCTACAATCTGTATTATGATTATGTATGCTACCGTTCTGGGCGTGATAGCAGGAACTCTAGTAAGGCGAGGTCGTCAGCGTAAGTCAGCTTAACGTTCCGTTCACTTCCGCGTACAATGCCTACCTTCTCCTGCGGGAGGTAGCGCAGTACCGTGCCGCAGTCATCGGTTGCGGTAAAACCGGGGTCTTTCAAGGCAATATGGTAAGCCTTCTGGATAGTCTTCTGGCGGAAGCCCTGCGGGGTCTGCATCCTCCACAGCAGACTGCGGTCCTGGATGGAGGTCATATAGGTGCCCTCTTTGTTACACTGGACTATGGTATCCACTGCAGGTATTGCCACATCCACGGCATTGAATGTCTCCATTGCCTTAAGTGTATCGGTTATGATACGTTCCGATACCAGCGGACGTGCCGCATCATGGAACAGCATGACTGTGTCAGGCTTGTCGGCATAATGGCGCACAGCAGCCAGGCTGGAGTCAAAACGCTCCTTTCCACCGGGCAATACAGCCGTGACTTTGGCCCAATTGTTAGCCTTGACCATATCCTTTACTTTATCAATGAATTCATGTGCTGTTACAATAACCGCCTCATCTATTCCCGGATGGTTATGGAAAGTCTGGACGGAGTGTTCCAAAACAGTCTTTCCACCCAAAGGCAGGAACTGCTTAGGGGTGGAAAGGCCGGTCCTTGAACCGGAGCCTGCGGCTAAAATTACTGCAACAGTCTCCATACGGTGTTTTAGCAGACTTCGCTTCCCGGTTTGACGGGGCGTTGTACTGTAGTTACACTAAGTGTGCCGTCGGCATCCAGTGCACTCAGTATCATACCCTGGCTCTCACGGCCAAGTATCTTGCGCGGTGCAAGGTTGGCAATGAAACATACCTGCTTGCCTACCAGATCCTCAGGCTTGTAGTAATTGGCAATACCTGAAAGGATGGTACGTCCGCCCAGACCGTCATCGATCTTGAACTGCAACAGTTTGTCAGACTTGGGAACCTTGATGCACTCAAGGACTGAACCTACGCGGATATCCAGCTTCTCAAACTCCGGGAACTGTATGTTCTCCTTGATGGGTTTGGCAGGCTGAGCTGCTGCTGCAGCTTTCTCATTCTCCTCCTTGCGCTTGAGCAGCTTCTGAATTTGAGCCTCAATGACATCGTCCTCAATCTTCTCGAACAAGAGCTCAGGCCTATTAAGCTTATGCCCGGCTGCCAGCAGGTCAATGGAACCCAGACGGTCCCATTGTGCGCCCTCCAGAGCAATCATCCCGCGCAGTTTCTCGCTTGAGAACGGCAGGAACGGCTCGAATGCGATAGCCAGGTTGGCAACCAGCTGAAGTGATATGTTCAGGATGGTCTCAACGCGCTTCATATCGGTCTTGGCCAACTTCCAGGGCTCTGTATCGGCCAGGTACTTGTTTCCTATGCGGGCCAGGTTCATAGCCTCCTTCTGGGCCTCACGGAACTTGAAGTTGTCAAGCAGAGACTCAAGCTGCTGCTTAACATCGGCAAACTCCTTAAGGGTCTCGCGGTCATAGTCAGTAAGCTCACCGCACTCAGGAACAACGCCGTCAAAATACTTCTGTGTAAGAACCAGGGCACGGTTCACGAAGTTACCGTATATGGCCACCAACTCGTTGTTGTTGCGTGCCTGGAAATCCTTCCATGTAAAGTTGTTGTCCTTGGTCTCAGGAGCATTGGCGGTAAGCACGTAACGCATTACATCGGCCTTGCCGGGGAAATCCTCCAGATACTCATGTACCCATACGGCCCAGTTGCGTGAGGTCGATATCTTGTCATCCTCCAGGTTCAGGAACTCATTGCTGGGTACGTTGTCGGGCAGTATGAATGAGCCCTCGGCCTTAAGCATTGAGGGGAACACTATACAGTGGAACACTATGTTGTCCTTACCTATAAAGTGGATAAGGCGTGTTTCGGGGTCCTTCCACCATGTCTCCCAACTGCCGCGCTCGGGATGTGCGTCGCAGTACTCCTTGGTGTTGCTTATGTAACCTATGGGAGCGTCAAACCAAACATAGAGAACCTTACCCTCGGCTCCCTCAACGGGAACGGGGATACCCCAATCCAGGTCACGGCTCACGGCACGGGGCTGCAGGCCCATGTCAAGCCAACTCTTGCACTGACCATAGACATTGGGACGCCACTCCTTGTGCTCCTGCAGGATCCACTTTTCAAGCCACTCCTGATACTGCTCCAAAGGCAGATACCAGTGGGTGGTCTCCTTCATCACAGGTTTGCTTCCGCTTACGGTACTTACCGGATTGATAAGTTCAGTGGGTGAGAGTGATGTACCGCACTTTTCGCACTGGTCACCGTATGCGTGATCGTAGTGGCAGTGGGGGCACTCACCGGTAATATAGCGGTCGGCCAGGAACATATGGGCCTCCTCATCGTAGTACTGCTCACTTGTCTTCTGGATGAACTTGCCGGTATCGTAAAGCTTACGGAAAAAGTCCGATGCAACCTTATGGTGAGTGGGGGAGCTGGTACGTCCGTAGATATCATATGATATACCCATACCCTTGAAGGTTTCCTTCATCTGATAGTGGTAGCGATCTATGATCTCCTTGGGGGTCACGCCCTCTTTCTTGGCACGTATGGTGATGGGCACTCCGTGCTCATCGCTGCCTCCTATGAACATCACGTCCACCTTCTTGAGACGTTGGTAACGGACATAAATATCGGCCGGAACGTAAGCGCCTGCCAAATGGCCTATATGCAACGGGCCGTTGGCGTAGGGCAGGGCCGATGTAACCAGAATCCTCTTGTAATCTTTCATTTGTATATCAAGTTTCTTGTTTCAGATTGCAAAGGTAATAAAAACAATTGGGGTCTGACCCCAATTGTATCATTTTCCCCAAGATGCGCGGTCCAAACTGCGATACCCGATAGCCTCGGCTATGTGATGGGGTTGGATTGTGGCTGAACTATCCATATCGGCAATGGTTCTTGCTACTTTGAGGATGCGGTCGTATGCACGGGCAGACAGGTTCAGGCGGTTCATGGCCTCGCCCAGCAAATGTATGGAGGCAGGTTCAGACTTGGCGTAACAGCGTAGCATGCGGGAATCCATCTGCGAATTGCAATAAATGCCCTTTTCATCGGCAAATCTGGCGGCTTGAACCTCTCTTGCCCTGATTACCCGTTCACGAATCGCTGCGCTTGGCTCACCGCGCCTGCCCGATGACATGTCATTGAATCCTACCGGCAGGATTTCACACTGAAGGTCAAAGCGGTCCATTAGTGGTCCTGATACTCTTCCCAGGTATCGTTCTATGGTAGCAGGTGAGCAGTGACACTCCTTTACAGGGTGGTTATAATACCCGCACGGACAGGGATTCATTGATGCCACAAGCATGAACGATGCAGGGTATTCCACGCGGTATTTGGCACGTGATATCACTATGGTCCTGTCCTCAAGCGGTTGTCGCAGCACCTCTAGGGCAGAACGGTTGAATTCCGGGAGCTCGTCAAGATAGAGCACTCCGTTGTGAGCCAGGCTTATCTCGCCGGGCTGTGCATTGGCGCCTCCGCCGGTAAGCGCCACATTGGTAATTGTATGGTGCGGATGACGGAACGGTCTTCCGGTTATTAGGGTGGCACCATGTCCGGTAAATCCAGCCACCGAGTGTATGCGTGTGGTTTCAATGCTCTCCTCTTTTGTCAAGGGAGGCAGAATGGAAGGTAGTGCCCTGGCCATCATAGACTTGCCGCTACCGGGCGGACCTATCATAATCAGATTGTGACTGCCACTGGCCGCCACCTCAATGGCGCGTTTCACTGAATCCTGTCCCTTGACATCGGCAAAATCAACGCCCGAATACTCCTGTCGTGGTTTTTTGGTATCATCATGCCTGACCAACGGCTGTATATGTCCGGGAGTGCTATTCAGTAAATCAACTACTTCACGTATGTTGCCTGCCCCATATACCTCCAGTCCGTCTATGACAGTCGCCTCAGGGGCGTTCTGTGCAGGCAGAATTATGCCTCTAAAACCCTCGTTACGGGCTTTGATTGCCATAGACAAAGCGCCTTTTACAGGTTGTAGTGTGCCGTCTAGCCCCATCTCACCCATAATGACATAATCGTCCAGCATAGAGGTTGACAGTTCTCCCACCGATGCCATGATACCCACCGCAAGCGGAAGGTCGTATGCTGCTCCCTCCTTGCGTATGTCGGCGGGAGCCATGTTGATTATTATCTGGCACGACGGGAATTTGTAACCGTTCACCTGGAAAGCCGAAACTATTCGTTCATGACTCTCCTTGACTGCGCTGTCAGGAAGTCCTACAAGAAAGAACCTGATGCCGCGTGATGTACTCGCTTCGATTGTAACAATGTATGCGTCTATCCCTTGGACAGCCGCACCGAAAACCTTGATAAGCATGGTCAGATAGATTATTGGTTGTAAACATTAGGAGATACATGGAAAAAGGAAATATTCTTTATATAATTGGAAAGGTTATTCAAGTCTTAAATTCAGTTTTTTGGGCTTGTCGTCTTTCTTGTCGGCATTCTTCACGGTCTTGGGCTTTTCTTTCTTTACTTTTGGTAATGTCTTGTCAAGCTCTTTGTCAATATCCTGGAAAGAGTTGGTCACATACATTACTTTTTTTGCACTGTTCAATAAGATATACACCGGGATTGACGTGACATTTGTACTTTGTACAATCCTGCTCTGCCATCCGTTGGTATCAATGTATGAGAACCAGCTTAAGGTATCGTTTGAGATGGTCTCTTTCCAGCGTTCTGCATTCACATCAATTGAGATATCCGCCACAGTCAGATTCCTCTCACTGTACTTATCTAACAGCAGTCCCAGTGATTTGCGGGCGTTCAAACCCTCAATGCCGTTCCATGAAGCCCATACGCAGAGCAGAAGGTCGTTCCTGTTGCCGCTTGACTGGGCCATTTGAATCCTGTATCCTGCCGAATCCCGGAGCGTAGGAGTTAGATAGACGTTATTGGGAAGATCTTCCTTGAATTCTGTCTTAAGCGAAGTGATATATGGCGCATCCTGCATATTGCCGCTCATCTTGTTTATGATTCGGGTAACAGTCTTCTGTTCAGCATGATTCTTTAGAACCATATTGTCATATATCAGGTAAGGTGTTACTTCCGAGAAAGGATCCCTGGCTATGAATGAGTCTATCCTGTTGACTGTCTGCTCTAAAGTGGTGTCATTGAGCGATGCAAGATAGAATGACTGGTATGAATCATTGTACAATCCGCCCGATACGCTGAACAGACCTGAGTCCGAAGGAATTACAATGACTGACTCCAGGTCCTTTTGGGCAAAAACCGGATGATGACGGCCGTCGGGCAAAAAAAGGATGAGTGTTGTGGTCGTATCCGGACGGAAAGACCATTTGAACTGTCCGTTATTGCAGAATATGGTGTCGATCCTGTCAAAACGGGAGTCAAGTCCCACTACGATAATGGAGTCGATATCTCCCTCTACGGTTCCATGCAATATGAACCTGCCTTTCTTTCCGCATGAAGCGGACAGAAGCATAAGCATAGCCATTATGACAGGAACCAGTCTTTTCATGACGATGTTATTTTGCGGCGCGCTTGCGCTCCAGCTCGTTCAGTATTATCTTGCGCATGCGCATGCTCTTGGGAGTAACCTCTACGTACTCATCGTTCTTGATATACTCCAGAGCCTCCTCAAGTGAGAAAATAACAGGAGGAGCAATATGAGCCTTTTCATCGGCACCGCTGGCACGCATGTTGGTAAGCTGCTTGCTCTTGGTCACGTTGATTACCAGATCCTTTTCATGTACATGTTCACCAACTACCTGACCTGCATAAACCTGATCCTGCGGGTTCACAAAGAACTTGCCGCGGTCCTGAAGCTTGTCAAGAGCGTATGCGAATACGGTGCCTGTCTCCATTGCAACCATCGACCCGTTGGTGCGGCGTTCAATGTCACCCTTGTAAGGCTGATACTCCTTAAAACGGTGTGCCATCACGGCTTCACCCTGTGAGGCGGTAAGCACGTTGGTTCTGAGACCGATGATACCGCGTGAAGGGATATCAAAGACAATCACTACACGGTCACCCTGGGTGTCCATCGATGTCATCTCGCCCTTGCGCTTGGTTGCCAGGTCTATCATCTTGCTTGCAAACTCCTCAGGGACGCTGATGGTCAGTTCCTCAATAGGCTCACAAGTCTTGCCGTCAATCTGCTTCATTATAACCTGCGGCTGGCCTACCTGAAGTTCATAACCTTCTCGGCGCATGGTCTCTATAAGAATTGAAAGGTGTAGTACACCTCGGCCCGATACAATCCACTTGCCATCCTCCTCCGTACGTTTTACGCGCAGAGCCAGGTTCTTGTCCAGCTCCAGATTCAGACGGTCCTGGATATGTCGTGAGGTAACATATTTTCCTTCCTTACCAAAGAAAGGTGAGTCATTTATGGAGAAGAGCATACTCATGGTAGGCTCGTCAATTGCGATAGGTGGCAGAGGATCGGGGTTCTCGGCATCGCAGATGGTATCGCCTATCTCGAATTTGTCAAGACCTACTATGGCGCATATGTCACCGGCCTCAACAGAGGGAACGCGCTTGCGGCCCATACCCTCAAATGTATGCAGCTCCTTGATTTTTACCTTCTCATTGCTGCCGTCACGGTGTGCCAGCGTGCAGGTCATACCCTCGTTCAGGGTTCCGCGGTTGACGCGACCCACTGCTATACGTCCTGTGTATGATGAGTAATCAAGTGATGTAATGAGCATCTGCAGTGTACCCTCCTCCTGTTTGGGTGCCGGAATGTATTTTACTATTGCATCCAGCAAGGGCAATATGTTATCGGTGGGCTCTTTCCAATCGGTACTCATCCAGTTTTGCTTGGCAGAGCCGTAAAGCACCGGGAAATCCAGCTGATCCTCGGTTGCATCCAGTGCAAACATCAGGTCAAAAACCATTTCATAGACTTCCTCGGGACGGCAGTTGGGCTTATCCACCTTGTTTACTACAACGATAGGTTTAAGTCCAATCTGCAATGCCTTCTGCAGAACGAAACGTGTCTGAGGCATGGGGCCCTCAAAGGCATCCACCAGAAGTATGCAGCCGTCGGCCATGTTGAGCACGCGCTCAACCTCACCTCCAAAATCGGAGTGTCCCGGTGTGTCAATAATGTTAATCTTGGTATCCTTATATACTATTGACACGTTCTTTGACAGGATGGTTATGCCGCGCTCGCGCTCCAGGTCATTGTTGTCGAGCATGAGTTCCCCCTTGGCCTGGTTGTCGCGGAACAGGTGTCCGGCCAGCATCATCTTGTCAACCAATGTCGTCTTACCGTGGTCAACGTGTGCAATGATTGCAATATTTCTTATATTCATAGTTCGTTTGGATGACACAATAGGGACGGTTCCTCCTGTGTCATTTTGAAATAGTAGTCTCAAAATGGTTGAACCTTTAAAAAAGACACAGAAGGAACCGTCCCTATTGTGTCATTGCGGGTGCAAAGTTACGGCAAAAATGTTAGAAAATTCATTGTGTATTGAAAAAGAAGCTCTATCTTTGCGCCCGCTAAACGAGTTTTCACATTATTTTTAAGAAAATGTATTTAGACAAAGAGAAAAAACAAG
>CADCBO010000014.1 GCA_902799685.1 uncultured Bacteroidales bacterium | reverse complement strand
GAACTGACCGTTCTTCTGCAGACCGCGTGTAACATCGTACATGTGCAGGTAAGCCTGAACGTGGCATGCAACAAAGTTAGGTGTGGTTACCAGATAGGTTGAACGGATGGGGGTATCACCAAAGCGCAGGTGTGAGCAGGTAAAGCCGCCAGACTTCTTTGAGTCATATGAGAAATAAGCCTGGCAATACTTATCAGTGTTGTCACCGATAATCTTGACTGAGTTCTTGTTGGCACCTACAGTACCGTCGGCACCCAGACCGTAGAACTTAGCCTGGAACATGCCGGCACCGCCCAGAGCGATCTCCTCAACCGGTGGAAGTGATGTGAATGTGACATCATCAACAATACCGATGGTGAAGTGGTTCTTGGGCTCGGGCATAGCCAGGTTGTTGAATACGCTGATGATCTGAGCGGGAGTGGTATCGTGTGAACCCAGACCGTAGCGGCCACCAACGATGAGAGGACGGTCCTTAACATCGTAGTAAGCATCCTTGACATCCAGATACAGAGGCTCGCCGTTTGCGCCGGGTTCCTTGGTACGGTCCAGAACGGCAATACGCTTAACAGTCTTGGGAACTGAAGCAAGCAGATGCTTGATTGAGAACGGACGATACAGGTGAACTGAGATCATACCCACCTTCTGGCCGTTGGCGTTCAGGTAGTCGATAGCCTCGCGGGCTGCATCGGTAGCAGAGCCCATCAGGATGATCATGCGGTCAGCATCCTTGGCGCCGTAGTATGAGAACAGATGGTACTCACGGCCGGTAATCTTTGAAATCTCACCCAGATACTTCTCTACAACCTCGGGAACTGAATCATAGTAGGGGTTGCAGGCCTCACGGTGTGTGAAGAAAGTCTCGGGGTTCTCGGCGGTACCGCGTGTGATAGGACGCTCAGGACTCATAGCACGGTCACGGAAGCGCTTGATATACTCCTCATTAACCAACGGACGGATATCCTCCTGGTCCATCAGTTCAATCTTGTGATACTCGTGTGATGTACGGAAACCATCAAAGAAGTTCACAAACGGAACGCATGTTTCAAGTGAAGCAAGGTGAGCGACAGCGGTTATATCCATAACCTCCTGTACAGAACCCTCGCAAAGCATTGCAAAGCCTGTCTGGCGGCAAGCCATTACATCCTGATGGTCACCGAATATACAAAGAGCGTGACTGGCCAGAGTACGTGCCGATACATCGAACACACAGGGAATCAGCTCACCTGCAATTTTGTACATGTTAGGAATCATCAGCAGCAAACCCTGTGATGCTGTAAAGGTTGTGGTCAAGGCACCGGCCTGCAGTGAACCGTGAACGGCACCGGCGGCACCGGCCTCAGACTGCATTTCCTGAACTGATACGGTCTGGCCCCACAGGTTCTTACGACCACGGGCGGCCCACTCGTCAACATGCTCCGCCATAGGTGATGACGGGGTGATGGGGTAGATAGCGGCTACCTCCGAGAACATATAGCTCACATGAGCCGCAGCCTCGTTACCATCACAAGTGATAAATTTCTTTGCCATAGTTTATTATGTTGTTTGAAAATCTTGTGTCAATCAATAAAGCATCCCGAACATCCAAAGCGGGATCACGTTGTCATGTCCTATCTCCAGTCCGTCAACGGCGTAGTATGAATCGGCCTGAACGCGTGGCTTGCCCTCCTGGGTAGCCACCTTGAAATTTACATGACCGTCCACCAGGAACGACCAGCCCTTGACACCCTTGTGCACCACGTGATCCTTCCACATGGAGTTCACAAAGAACGTGTCGATCACATCCTGACGGTCCTGACGCGGCGGATAGATGGTGTAGATAAGGTTTGAGTTGTGCATCAGCACACGGCAAGGTTTCTTGGGGAAACTGTCGCCCTTGGCATACACAATATTTATGAGTCTCGCATCGGCCAGATACTTGATATAGTTCATCACAGTAGCGCGTGATGTCTCAATCTCCGCAGCCAACTGGCTTACGTTTGGGGCCGATGTACCCGAAACCGCCATCAGATAGAACAGTTTCTTGATCCTGGCCAGATACTTGAGGTCAATCTGTTTGATGATAAGAATATCTACCTCCATCATCATGTTCATGGTCTTGAGCAGATTCTCCGAGAAATTACGTTTCTCCAGAAAGAACGGATAGAAACCATGATGCACATAATCCTGGAAATACTGTAACGGATTGACCTGAGAGAGTATCTCACGTGCAATGGCCGTATGGTTCTTAAGGATATCATCCATGCGGTGTGCCTTGAATGATGTGCCGGCCTTGAGATTCAGGAACTCGCGGAATGAGAAACCGCGCAGATTGTATGAGCTGACTATTCCGTTCAGTTCAGGATTCTCCTCCTTAAGGCGCATCACCGATGATCCAGTAAAGATAATCTTGAGACCGGGATACAGATCATAGCACTTGCGCAACTCCTTGCTCCAGTCCGGATGCTTGAACACCTGGTCTATGAGCAGCACCTTACCGCCCAGCTTATGGAACTCGCCCGCAAACTCGGCAATCCCGTGACCCTGAAAGTAGAAGTTGTTCATGTTTATGTACAGGCATGAACGGTCACGCCCGAACTTCTCCTTGGCATACTGCAAAAGGAAAGTGGTCTTACCCACCCCGCGAGTACCCTTGATACCGATCATACGGCTGGACCAGTCAATCTCATCCATGAGGTCACGCCTTACAGATGCCTGCAAGTGCTCCACTAGATAGTCATGTGTCCTGAAAAACTGCTCCATTTATAATACGCGTCCGCGCACTCGTGTGCACGGACCGCAAAGTTAATACAAAAACTCCACATTTTGCAAAGTGGAGTTTGCAATTTAAAGCTTTTTATTACTACCGGATTACTTCCCCAAATAAGAAAGTATCATCTCAACCGCCTGGTCCTCGGTGATGTAATCCATATTGAGGACAATGTGATAGTTGCGGGCATCATAACGGCTTTGGCCAGTATAGCGAAGCACGTAGTTGTCACGAGCCTTGTCAACGCTTTCAATAACCTCAACAGCTTTCTCACGAGTCAGGTTCTGCTTGCTCATGATACGTGCAATACGGTTCTCGCGTGATGCAGTGATTAGGATATCAACCTTGTTGGGGCGGTCCTTGAGCACAAAGAAACCGGAACGGCCGGCGATCACGCATGATCCCTCATCGGCTATACCGTTAAGGATTTCCCGTTCGGCCTCAAAGACGTCATTCACACTGAGCGATGAGTTGTACTCACTGATATAATCACTTTCGCCATCAACAAGCAGACCACTCATGGGTACTGGAGCAACCATTTGGATGAAATCATCAATCCAGCGTTTCTTCTTGCCCTTAAGCTCCTCAATACCGCTTGCGGTGAGGTTGAGTTTTGCCTGGAGAGCATCTATGAGTTCCTTGTCACTGAAACGCACGCCCAGTCTTTCTGCCAGTTTACGGCCTATGGTCCTGCCACCTGAGCCAACCTCGCGGCTGATGGTTATTACGAATGGTTCTTTCATTGCTATGCTATATTTTGTTTGTCAAAACGATGTTTCCAGAGCAGATAAATAATCAGGAATGCCGATGCCACTACACCTGCAATGATATATGCAATCCAGGGAGCCAAGCGGAATCCCTCCGGGGCCATGAAGATATAGGTCACTGTAACTACGGTCATGAACAGGGCCGGGATAAGTGTTACCAGAACCATCTTTTTCTTCTGGGTAAGATATACAGTTACAGCCCAGAGGGTAAACACTGCAAGTGTCTGGTTGGACCATGCAAAGTAGCGCCATACTATATTGAAGCCCTCCTTGTCACGAATGCTGTATAGCAGAGCTGCCAGAGTTATCACGAACAGCGGGATGCTTATAGCCAGACGGCGGCCAATGGATTTCTGCTTGATCTTGAAGAAATCGGCCACAATAAGACGGGCCGAACGCAAAGCGGTATCTCCGGTTGAGATAGGAGCAGCCACGACACCAAGTATCGCAAGCACACCACCTACCTTGCCAAGCCATGTCTTGGATATCTCGAGCACAATCTGAGCTGCGGTGTGGTCTGTTCCGTGCTCGCCGAAATATGCGGTAGCGGCGGCTGCCCAGATAAGAGCAACGATACCTTCGGATATCATTGCGCCGTAGAACACTATCCTGCCATTGGATTCATTGGTCATGCAACGTGCCATCAGGGGCGACTGGGTTGCGTGGAATCCGCTTATTGCACCGCAGGCAATCGATATGAACATCATGGGGAATATGGGATTCTTGTCATACTTGGTGCCGAATCCGTTCCACATCTCGGGCAACTCGGGACGTTCCACAAGCAGGGCAATCATTATTCCGAAAGCCATAAAAAGCAGAGCCGCGCCGAATATGGGATAGAACTTGCCTATAATCTTGTCTATGGGAAACAGGGTTGCAATCAGATAATAGACGAATATTATGGCAATCCATGCGTTTATTCCCACTGCGTTATTGGTAAGGCGTGCCAAAATGTCGGCCGGCTGGGAAATAAACACCGCACCTACAAGAATCAGAAGAACCAAAGAAAAGATTATGAAAACCTTCTGCACAGGACCGCCCAGATAGCGGCCTATAAGCTGCGGCAGGCTCTCACCTCCGTGACGCATGGATATCATTCCTGACAGATAGTCGTGAACGCTACCTGCAAAAATGGTTCCGAACACAATCCACAGGTAAGATGCCGTTCCGAACTTGGCACCCATGATGGCACCGAATATCGGGCCCAGACCCGCAATATTCAGGAACTGGATCATGTAGGACTTCCACGTGGGCATTGCAATGTAGTCCACACCATCGGCCATACTTTTGGCCGGCACATCACGGTTAGGGTCAGCCCCGAAAAGACGCTCAATGAATTTTCCGTAGAACACATAGCCCAAAACCAGGACTATCAAAGCTATCACGAACGTTACCATATTGTATTTTTGATTTCAATCATTTTATCATGGCCTTGCTGTTGCGGCCGTCTATGCAGATTTCCAGTTCGCGGTCAAACTTCACGTGACGCAGGAACTCGGTTTCCTCTACTGCGGGCAGTTTTTCAAGTACCTCATAGTCAAATGCATCACCCCTACCCGAGTACGGATCGACATTGATGTAACCGGCGTTGAACGACGTCAGGTTCTGGAAGAAATGGGTTCCCTGGCTGGGATCCACACGGAAATCCTCCAGACTGCATTCAACTATGACCTTTGCTTCCGAAATATCGCCCCACTGGACAGGTACGCCTAGTGAAGAAATGCTGGAGCCCCAGCGGCCGTATCCTATCAGCACATAGTTAAGGCCCTCTTTACGCATGCGGCTGTTCATTGCGGTAAGCTGATGCGCCATTTCTGTGGTCTTCTGCGTATCGAAAGTATCTTTCTTAAGGTAGATTACATCTGTAAGGCCCTTTATCCAGCCTGTGCCCAGCGCACTCTCCGACTTAAGGATAGCGCCATCTGTATCTATCTCATCCCAGTCAACATCCACATTACGGCTGTCAACAGATATTGGCCTGATTTGCAGCACATTAAACTTGGGCAGTTTGTTGGGGTCACCGCCACGGTCAAGATCGGCCGCAAATTCTATCTCAACACCGCATTTCATCTCCTTGCGGGCTATGTCCAGCAGTTCATCCACAATCTCGGCCAGCGGGAATGTCTTGTACTTGAGCATCTGGGCAAAGGTGATGAACCTTGGGCCCGTAGGATATGCAGAGTCAACCATTCGCTGGTTCTCAAGGTCAAAGGTGCTGACCACATACTTAAGGTTGCGGAACTTCTCACAGTCAGCAATGCTTATGCGCTCCAGGTTTATCGCATCGTCAATTGATGTGGTGAACTTCTCAGGCTTAAGGTTCAGTGCGAACATTGACTTCTGCGTCTCTGTCATGGTCTGCTCCACTGTCGATGTCTGCAGCACGTGCTTGGGATATTTGGGTGAGAAACGGAGTACCTGGTCACCGTCAACCACAGCCTTGCCCAGACCGAACGCCACCTTCACTATACCGTCTTCGGCTTTCTCATGACCTATGGGATAGAAGTTGACCGAACGGGCCACACCTGACAGCGTGGGGAAGAAATACCCCTGGTCGCTGCTGCCGCAAATCTCCTGCAGTATGATGGCCATCTTCTCCTCGGATATCACATTGGCCGTAGCGGTGATGTAGCTACGTGACGATGCGTAGAAGATTGATGCATACACGCTCTTGATTGCCTTGGATAGCAGACGCAGCTGCTGGTCCTCATTGTCAGTGCGCGGAATCATGTATGTGGAATAGACTCCGGCAAACGGCTGGTAATATGAATCCTCCAGTTTTGACGACGAGCGTACGGCAAGTGGCTTGCGTATATTGTGTATGAATACCTTCAGGTTATCTATCAGGTCACGAGGCAGAGACGATGCCACGAACTCGGCCAGGATCTCATCGTCCGATATGTCCGAGTTGATAACGTACTGAAGTCCGTTGTCTATGATGAACCGGTCAAAATACTCGGTAGTGATGACAAGCGTACGGGGTGTGGTGATACGCACATCCTCATACTTGTCATACATGTCGTACTTGACCAGGATATGGTTCAGGAATGCCAGTCCACGGGCCTTGCCGCCTAATGAGCCGTTACCCAGACGGGCAAACCTTATGGTATCGTTGTAGGTCTTGGGATCAAAACGCGCCACAACGCCTACGCCCTGGTTGAGACGGTAATCATGTATCATCTTAAGGTTGATACGGCGAATCTCCGGCAGCTCGGCATCGTTATGGATAGTGAGCGGACGCAGCTGCTTGCCCAGCGCGAACAGACCGCGTGCAAACAGCCATCGGGAGATATAGTTCTTATCAGATAGACGACGGAAATCGCGGTCCGAGATGTTCTTGACAATCTTCTCGAATCCGTACAAGTCACCGGCACGAAGCAGTTCCTCACCTGTATTGGGATCTGTCACCACAAAATCTCCGAACCCGAACTCACGACCTATGTATTCCGAAAGATCATGGGTAAGGGTCTTTGAGGTCTTTACTACGAAACCAACGCCCAGCTGCTCGGCAACCTCCCGCATGCTCTCCTGCGATGACTGCATCAGTATAGGCATGGTAGGGTTATCGGCATGGATATGGTTACACAGGTCTATACCGGCATCCAGTTTCTCCTGCTCGGGGGCATCGTCCTTATGGATTACAAAGCCTATGTCCGAAATCACTCCCAGTATGTTCTGCTTGTAACGCTCGTAAAGCTCAACGGCCTCATCGTAGCAGGTTGCCATAAGGATCTTGGGACGCGAGCGCTTGCGCAGGGTCTGCTGCTTCTCATTCAGGGTATCGCGGATGGCCTCACTATTCTGCTGCAACACCAGCTTGTAGAGTACAGGCAGATAGGTTGAATAGTAACGTACCGAGTCCTCTATCAGAAGTATGGCACGGACTCCCTCCTCCAGGATATCATGCTCGGCATTCATGCGGTCCTCAAGCAGCTTGATTATGGCTATGATCAGGTCTGTTGAGTTGTTCCAGCAGAAGAACCAGTCAATTGCGCTGTTGTCACGGTCCTGAAGACGGTTATATATCTCACGGGAGAATGTAGTGAGCAGCACAATAGGTGTGTCGGGCGATATCTCCTTCATCTGCTTGGAGAAATCAAACACATCCACCTCACCCACATTGTACATGGTTATTACCAAGTCGAACTGCTGACCGCTGTGTGCCACTTCAAGCGCCTCGACTGTAGTCTCCACACGAAGTATATCAGGCGGGTTACTCAGGTTCAACTCCGCATAGTCCTGTGCAATCTGTGCCTCAATATGACCATCCTCCTCCAATGAGTAGCTGTCATAATTGTTGCAAACCAGAAGTATTCTCTTAATCCTCCTGGCCATGAGTACCGTCTGATAACGTTCGTTTTCTGCCATACCAAAAAATGATTTTGGGCCGACCTTCCGTTAGGCCAGCCCAAAATTATGAATTAAATAGGATTACACCAAATTTAGACAAGGCCCTGATCGCACATAGCGTTGGCAACCTTGATGAAGCCGGCGATGTTAGCGCCCTTCACATAGTTGATGTAGCCGTCCTCCTCGGTACCGTACTTGACGCAGGCAGCGTGGATATCGGACATGATGCGATGCAGCTTCTCGTCAACCTCCTCGGCAGTCCACTTAAGTCTCATTGAGTTCTGTGACATCTCAAGACCTGATGTTGCAACACCACCGGCGTTTGAAGCCTTACCGGGAGAGTACAGCATCTTGTTCTTCTGGAACAGTGCGATTGCATCGGGAGTGGTAGGCATGTTGGCACCCTCGGTTACGCAGTAGCAACCGTTGGCAACCAGCTTCTCGGCATCCTTCAGTTCAATCTCGTTCTGGGTAGCGCAAGGCATGGCGATGTCGCACTTAACGCCCCAAGGACGCTCGTTCTCAAAATATTTAGCGTTAGGATACTGCTTTACATACTCTTTGATACGGCCACGGATAACGTTCTTCAGGTTCTTTACGTAAGCGATCTTCTCCTCGGTCATGCCCTCGGGATCGTAGATGTAACCGTTTGAATCGGAGAAAGTGACAACCTTGGCACCCAGACGCATTGCCTTCTCGGCAGCATACTGTGCAACGTTACCTGAACCTGATATTACAACTGTCTGGCCCTTGAAGCTCTTGCCGCGTGTGGCAAGCATATCCTGTGCAAAGTAGCAGGCACCATAACCGGTTGCCTCAGGACGGAGAAGGCTACCACCCCAGCCCTGGCCCTTGCCGGTATAAGTTCCGGTCCACTCGTTCTTGAGCTTCTTGTACTGACCGTACATGAAACCAACCTCACGGCCGCCTACACCTATATCACCGGCGGGAACGTCGGTATCAGGACCGATATGACGATAAAGCTCGTTCATGAAACTCTGGCAGAAACGCATAACCTCAGCGTCTGACTTGCCGCGCGGGCTGAAGTCCGAACCACCCTTGGCACCGCCCATAGGCAGGGTGGTAAGGCTGTTCTTGAAGGTCTGCTCGTAAGCAAGGAATTTCATGATGCTCAGGTTAACGCTTGCATGGAAACGAACGCCGCCTTTGTACGGGCCGATGGCGCTGTTCATCTGAACGCGGAAACCGCGGTTTACATGTATCTCGCCTTTGTCATCCATCCAGGGTACACGGAACATGATAACTCTCTCGGGCTCCACAATGCGCTCCATGATCTTCTGGTCAATGAGATGCGGATTCTGAAGTATATAAGGTGCAACACTCTCCACCACCTCGCGAACGGCCTGATGGAATTCCTTTTCACCCGGATTCTTGGCAATAAGCTCTGCCATGAAATTCTCAACGTAATTCTTTACCTGTTTGTCCATAATAATACGTTATTTTGTTTAAATTGTATGCTTTCTGTACCTATAATGTGATTTTGTTATCAAAAGTGTTCGCAAAGTTACCATTTGTCATCAAAGCAGACAAATTTTACGCAAAAATTTTCATGTTAATAATGCAAAAAATTCAAAATGTTATGCATAATGACAGAAATCCAGCATTAAAACCGCCACTTTGAGCATAAATATGCACAAATGGAAGTGCATTGCATACAATTTGTCAGCGCATAACTATCAGTTTGGGGAGACAACACCTCCGGGCTACTCCGAACCCCTCCAGACCCTAAACGTCGAGCTCCTCCTTATAGCCCCCTTCGGGGCCTAACGTTCGTCAAACATGCGCCGTTCTTAACGGGATCTTCCGTGGGTTCTCCGCTTACGCCCTCCGGTAATGCTCCCCAAACTGATAGTTCTGCTTCTGCAAATGGAAAACTCCGATACATTTATGTATCTTTGCATAAAGATTTCTATTCAAAGGATGAAGATACTTGTAACGGGAGCGGCCGGGTTCATCGGCTCAAGACTGGCATACCGTCTTGCACAACGTGGTGATGACGTTGTAGGATTGGACAATATTAACGACTATTATGATGTGCGGCTCAAGTTGGGACGCCTGGAGCAGTGTGGAATACACTCACACAGCGGCCGATACATAGATGGTTCCATCCGTGAGAGCACTCTGTTTCCCAACTACCGCTTCATAAAGATGGACCTGGCTGACCGCGGTCAGATGGCAGAGTTCTTCCAGCAGGAGAAGTTTGACATTGTAGTCAACCTTGCAGCTCAGGCCGGAGTCCGATACTCCATCACCAACCCCTACGCCTATCTGGACAGCAATCTGGTGGGATTCATGAACGTGCTGGAGTGCTGCCGCCACAACGATGTCAAGTATCTGGTCTATGCATCGTCATCATCGGTCTATGGTATGAATGATAAGGTTCCGTTCTCTGAGGATGACCGCGTGGACAATCCCGTAAGCCTGTACGCCGCCACCAAAAAGGCCAACGAGCTTATGGCCCACTCATACAGCAAGTTGTACGGCTTGCCCACCACAGGGCTCCGTTTCTTTACCGTTTACGGTCCCTGGGGACGCCCAGATATGGCACCGATGCTCTTTGCCACCGCCATCAGCAAGGGCGAGCCCATCAAGGTATTCAACAACGGTAACCTGAGCCGCGACTTTACATATATAGATGATATAGTGGAGGGCACCATCCAGGTGATTGACCGCCAGCCCGTGGCAGAGCAATGCCCCAACAACGTTCCCTGGAAAGTCTATAACATAGGCTGCTCCAAGCCCGTCCAGCTTATGGATTTCATAAACGAGATTGAGACTGCGATAGGCATAGAGGCCAAAAAGATATTCCTGCCCATGCAGCAGGGCGATGTACTCAAGACCTACGCCGATACCTCCAAACTGGAGCGCGAGTGCGGCTACAAGCCCACCACCACCCTGCACCAAGGCATCGGCAAGTTCATTGAGTGGTTCAAATCCGACCTAAATCCACTAAAATAACCGATTAATTATGAGTAAGTACATTTGTGATGTCTGCGGATACGAGTACGATCCTGCAGTAGGTGATCCGGACAGCGGCATAGCCCCCGGCACAGCATTCGAAGACCTTCCTGAAGATTGGGTCTGCCCCATCTGCGGAGTAGGCAAAGACCAGTTCACCAAAGCCTGATCAGGAGATCTCGCCGCGGAGATTCATCACAAGACGGCGCTTGACCTCAGCGCTATCGGCCGTTGAACCCATTAGGAAGAATAGTTTGGCCAGGGCGGCCTCGGTAGTGAGGTCGCGGCCGGAGACTACGCCTGCATCACGCAGGGCGCGACCGGTGGCGTAGATATCCATATTGACCGTGCCGGCCAGGCATTGGGTTACGTTGAGCAGAATCTTGCCCATGGCCGATGACTCCCGCACTATATCCACAAACCAGTCCTTTGAGATGGCATTGCCGGAGCCGTAGGTCTCGATAATGACGGCACGGGTATCGGAACCCAGCAGTATGTCCCGCACTACCTGCGGAGTGATCCCAGGATGCACCTTTAATATAGATACCCGGGTATCGAGAGAGGTGTTGATGCAGAACGGCTCCGATGCAGGGCGCATTATATGCTTGTCGTTGTAAAGGATATCTATTCCGGCGGTTGCCAGCGGCGGGTAGTTGGGTGAGCGGAAAGCGTGGAACGATGTGGAATCGGCCTTGGTGCTGCGGTTGCCGCGCAGAAGCTGGGAGTTGAAGAATATGCAGACTTCCGGAACCACCGCTGTTCCGTCCGGATTCTTGGCCACCGCAATCTCGACCGATGAAATCAGGTTCTCCTTGCCGTCGGTACGCGGACGGCCCACAGGCAGCTGGCTTCCGGTAAAGATTACCGGCTTGGAGAGATTCTCCAGCATAAAACTCAGGGCCGATGCCGAATAGGCCATAGTATCGGTTCCGTGCAGAATCACGAACCCGTCATAATCATCATAGCGGTCACGGGTAATCTCCGCCAGACGCACCCAGAGCGATGGTTCCACGTCCGAAGAGTCAATCAGGGGCGAGAACGAATAATGGTCAATACGGCATGTAAACTTGCCCAGTTCTGGCACAAACTCCATCAGCCCGTCAAAATCAAACGGAGTCAGCGCACCGCGGCTGTCCTCCTTCATTCCTATGGTGCCGCCGGTATAAATTAGCAGAACTGACGAACCTGCAGACTTCATAGTTCTAGAAAATCGCTATGCATTCCATTTCAACCAGCCAGCCCGGGCGGCATACCGGCGCCTGGACAATCACATACGGACATTCCGGGAAACGCTTCTCAATTATGCGCTTAACCACAGCATAGTCAGCAGGATCACGCAGATAGACAATGATAGAGCCCAGTTTGTCAAATCCGCATCCGGCCTCATTGAGCAGCACCTTCACATTCTCGATCATGCGCCCGGTCTGCTTTTCTATATCACCCTCAAACAGAATCTTTCCCTTGTTGTCAATGCTGGCAGTCCCCGAAATGAAAACATACCTGCGGTCAGGCAGTTCAACCAATGAGCCGCGTTCAAACCTGACCCCATACTCCGATGTACGGTTAAGATGGCTCAATCCATGAAGATATCTTACATTTACCCCTTCTCCAGATACAGCCACAGCATCCATCATAACTTTGTTTGCATGGTTCTCAGTACGGCCCTCAATGCCGGTACTGGCAATGAAGTGAGTATCCCTGGTCAGTCCGTGACGGTCAAAAACCGTGTTGCGGCCATCTACAACCCCCTTATAGTTTACGTCAATATTCTGGACAAAAAGCCAGGTTCTCAAACAGTTGTCCTCAAGAGAAAGGCCATTGTCCGACAGCTTTGAACCCAGGTCATCAAGCAATGAGACAGTCTGGCTGTATGAACCCTCGGCGTCAGATACGCCGCAAGTGTACCAGTATTCGTCAATACCCCTTTCCGAAACCTTGTGCATCCTGTCACCAATACAAGTTACGGTAGCCTTAGGCCTGCACCATACAAGGGCAGCTATCTTGGTGCCATTCAGTGGTGCCTGTCCTATCACGGATACCGGGCAGTCAAACTGCATACGGCTACGCAGGGTTTCCGCCTGATTGGCCGGGTCGCTCAGGAAGAAACGTATGAACACGGGCCTCCCTTCCGAATCGGTCACCTCCTTCAGGTTAAGCATCAGACAATCAAGCTGACTGTCAAAGGTCATATACGGATCATTAATAGTCAGCGATGAGAATGAATCAATCTGTCTTCCTTCGACGCCATCAGCAAACCACATGCTGGTCAATATATAGATCTTCTTGTCCGAGTAACGGGAATAGAGCATTGTTTTCTGAATCTGTTTATTTATATTATACCGCGAAGATAGTGTTTTTCGGCCTATCCGCTTTGCCGAATGAAGCAAAAAGAATAAATTTGGCGTCACTAAGAGCAAAAATCATTATTTATAAGTATGAAAAAGATATTCATCATCGCTTTATCAGCACTATTCTGTGCAGGTGTTTCTGCCCAGGACGAAAAAAAGGGCTATGCATTTACAACAGTTGATTCTCTGGCCATCACTCCGGTTAAGGACCAGGCTAATTCCGGAACCTGCTGGTCATTCTCATCAATAGGCTTCTTTGAGTCAGAATTGCTGCGTCTGGGCAAGGGCGAGCATGACCTGGCCGAGATGTTCGTGGTACACAAGACCATGGAGGATCGCGCCAAGGCAGCCGTACGTCTGCACGGTGACATAGAGTTTGCACAGGGCGGCAGTTTTTATGACGTGGTATATTGCTGGAAGAACTACGGAATGGTTCCGCAGGAGGTTATGCCTGGCATCATGTACAAGAGCGACCGCATCAACCACACTGAGCTTACCGCCGTTGCAAAAGCGTACGTGGATGCACTGTCCAAGAGCAATCTCAAAAAACTGAGTGATGTATGGCAGAAAGGATTCTCCGGAATCTACGACGCCTATATTGGCGAATGCCCTGAGAAATTCACTTACAACGGCAAGGAATATACTCCCAAGTCATATGCAGAATCACTTGGTCTGAATATGGATGACTATGTTTCACTAACTTCATTCACACACCATCCTTTCTATGAGCAGTTTATCATTGAGATCCAGGACAACTGGCGCTGGGGCCTCTCCTACAACCTGCCGCTTGACGAATTCATGGCCGTAATGCACAATGCGATTAAGACCGGATACACATTCGCATGGGGTGCCGATGTCTCCGAGACCGGATTCCTGCGCGCCAAACCCGCCATCTGCGTAGTCCCCACCGATGAGGACAAGGAGAACAAGATTCTGCGTGAGCCCGGACAGGAAAAAGAGATTACCCAGGAGTTGCGCCAGGAAGGTTATGACAACTGGGAGACCACCGACGACCACGGCATGCAGATATTCGGAATTGCCAAGGACCAGAACGGCAAGGAGTATTTCATGGTAAAGAACTCATGGAACACCACCGCCGGAAACAACGGTATATGGTACGCCAGCGATGCATACGTTGCACTTAAGACCATCAACATCCTGGTTCACAAGGATGCCCTGCCTAAGGACATCAAGAAGAAACTGGGTATAAAATAAACGAAAGTTTCCATTGTGACAGAATGACGGCAGGGACGTATTTCAGCGTTCCTGCCGTTCTTTATGCACATACTTTAAAAATACTTACTAATAATTAGCAACTCTCTATTGACAATAATAAAGCGGTTTCTTAACTTTGCAGTTTGGAATAAACCGGTCTTGAAGCGACACCGCCCGGAATAGCGGCAACAGAACTGACAGGCCACATAAACTACTCAATATGAATAAAATAAAAAATAACATAAATAATGAACTTCAGATGGAACTTTGCGTCCCCCACCCCGGAGATGACAGAGGCAGCCAATGAATTGTCAAAAGCTGTAGGCATAAGCCCGATACTCTGTAAGCTCTTGATTGAGAGAGGCATAACGAACAAAACCGAAGTACAGAAATTCTTTAACCCGCAACTGAACGAGCTGCTTGACCCTTGGCTCATGGACGACATGGACAAGGCGGTAGCACGTATCAACAGCGCCATTGAGCGCGGCGAGCGCATTCTGGTTTACGGTGATTATGACGTGGACGGCACCACCGCCGTTGCGTTGGTGTACAATTTCCTTAAAAGGGATTACGACAATCTGGACTACTACATTCCGGACCGTTACAACGAGGGTTACGGCGTGTCGGAGCAGGGTGTGGATTACGCCTATGAGACTGGCGTAAAACTGGTAATCGTGCTTGACTGCGGCATCAAGGCCATACAGGAGATAGCTTACGCCAAGGAAAAAGGCATAGACTTCATAGTATGCGACCATCATGTACCCGATGAAGAACTGCCCCCTGCAGTAGCCATCCTGAACGCCAAGCGTTTTGACTCCACCTACCCGTTCAAACACCTGTCAGGCTGCGGCGTGGGATTCAAACTGATGCAGGCATACGCGCTTGACAACGGCATTCCGTTCAGCGAGCTTCTGCCCAGCCTGGACCTGGTGGCTGTGAGCACGGCATCGGACATAGTGCCTATCATGGGCGAAAACCGCGTGCTTACACATTACGGTCTGGAGCAGTTGAACAGCAACCCTTGCACAGGGCTTAAAGCTATCATTCAGGTATGCAAACTGGGAGACAAGAACCTGACCATAAACGATATAGTATTCAAGATTGGACCGCGCCTGAATGCCGCCGGACGCATGAGCAGTGGCAAGAAGGCAGTTGACCTGATGGTTGAGAAAGACTTTGGCCGTGCCCTTGAACTTGCCGAACGAATAGACCAGGAGAACGATGACCGCAAGAAGGATGACAAGGAGATGACCGAAGAGGCCAACAAGATTGTCACCAACCTTGAGGACGGCGAAAACCGCCATGCAATCGTGCTTTACAACGCCGAGTGGAAACGCGGTGTTATAGGCATAGTGGCATCGCGTCTGACCGAGGTGTTCTACAAGCCTGCGGTAGTACTTACCAAGACAGGAGAGCTTGCTACAGGTTCAGCACGTTCAGTATCGGGATTTGACGTATATAAGGCCATCGAAAGCTGCAAGGACCTGCTGGAGAACTTTGGCGGACACACCTACGCCGCCGGACTCTCGCTCAAGGTGGAGAACGTCGAGGAGTTCAAGCGTCGCTTTGAGGAGTATGTGTCAACCCATATAGAGCCTGACCAGATAGAGGCATCGATAGACATTGACGCCGACCTGGACTTCAAGGACATCACGCCCAAGTTCTTCCGCGACCTAAAGAAATTCCAGCCGTTCGGTCCCGATAACCATAAACCAATTTTCCGTACACGGAATGTCTATGACTATGGAACCAGCAAGGTTGTGGGCCGTGGACACGAGCACATAAAACTGGAGCTGATAGACAGCAAGAGCGGCCATCCTCTCAACGGCATAGCGTTTGGTCAGAGTTCATACGTGAACTACATCAAGACCAAACGTTCATTCGACATCTGCTATACCATCGAGGAGAACAACTTCAAGCAGGGAGAGGTTCTGCTGCAGATAGAGAGCATCAAACCCAACACCCCCGATACCAAAGCCTGACCGGGATTATGACCTATCTGGATATTCTCAAGCAATACTGGGGCTACGACAGTTTCCGCGGCATCCAGGAGCAGATTATTGAGAGTATCGGGAGCGGTCGTGACACACTGGGGCTCATGCCTACCGGAGGCGGCAAGAGCATCACGTTCCAGGTGCCTGCACTGGCTATGGATGGCGTATGCCTGGTTATCACACCGCTCATAGCCCTCATGAAGGACCAGGTGCGTAACCTGCGCGAACACGGCATCAAGGCCGCCGCCATACACACCGGAATGAAACGTGAGGAGATAATCGCGGTCATGGAGAACTGCATTTTCGGTGGCTACAAGTTCCTGTACGTATCACCTGAACGTCTTCAGTCAGAGCTGTTCAGGACCAAGCTCCGCCACGTCAAGGTATGCCTGCTCACAGTGGATGAATCACACTGCATATCGCAATGGGGCTATGATTTCCGCCCGTCATACCTGTGCATAGCCGATATACGCAAAGAAATGCCAGACGTACCGGTGCTTGCGCTTACTGCCACCGCCACCCCCAGGGTAACCGATGACATACAGGACAAGCTGGAATTCCGCGAGAAGAACGTGATACGCATGAGTTTCTTCCGCGAGAACCTGTCATACGTAGTCCGTAAGACCGAGAACAAGCTGATGGAACTCAAGCATATACTGGAATGCGTACCCGGCACAGGCATAGTATATGTCCGCAACCGCGCCCAGACCAAGGAGATATCGGATTTCCTGAACAATGAGGGCATTCCCGCCACATTCTATCACGCAGGGTTGGAGCCAACGGTTAAGGATGAGCGCCAGCGCGCATGGACTCAAGACCTTTATCGTGTAGTGGTAGCCACCAACGCATTCGGTATGGGAATTGACAAGCCCGATGTACGCACCGTCGTACACATGGACATTCCCAATTCCATAGAGGCATATTTCCAGGAGGCGGGCCGTGCCGGACGTGACGGGCTGCGGTCATACGCAGTGCTGCTGCATTCACCGGGCGACAAGCGTATTGTGAGCAAACGCATCAGCGACACGTTTCCAAAGGAGGATTACATACGCGATGTCTATGAAAAGCTGGGCTACTATCACGAAATGGCGGTAGGCGACGGTCGAGGCTGCACCTACGCATTCTCGCTTGGAGAGTTCTGCCAGCATTTCTCACTGCCCGTAATCCCAACCGACAGTGCCTTGCGTATCCTTACCAGGATGGGATACATAGAATATGTGGATGAGATGGAATACTCCGCACGTCTGCTCTTTACAGCCGGGCGCGATGACCTGTACCGCCTGCATCAGGACCACGTCACCGAGAATGTGATGAACATCATCCTGCGTCTGTACAGCGGCATATTCACTGACTATGCCTATATAGACGAGCAACTTATCTGCGCCCGTGCCGGAATAGACCGCGACAAACTTTACAAAACCCTTATGAACCTGCAGAGCCAGGGAGTGGTACGATACGTCCCGGAACGCCGCACCCCCATCATAACCTGGACGCGTGAGCGCATAGACACTGAACTGCTGCGCTTTGATCCGGAGGTGTATCGCCAGCGCAAGGAGGAATTCAAAGAGCGCATAGGTGCAATGATGGATTACGTCACACGTGAGACAGGATGCCGAAGCGCCATACTGCTCAAATATTTCGGCGAGCATCAGAACAAGCCCTGCATGTGCTGTGACCTATGCCAAGAGAAGGTGCAGGGCGAACTGTCTCGGGGTGAGCGTGATGCCATAATGAGCGATGTCCTGGACACGTTCCATAACAACCCCGACAATCCGCAGAAAGTATATACATTGCATTATGACCGTAAAAAGATAGACCAGGTCCTGCATTATATGGTTGATGAAGGCCATATACTGATGAGGGACGGAAAAGTTTTTGCCCAGAAATGATTAAGACAGAAAAGATAGAATTGCTTGATGCCCAGCCGGGCCGATGCGCCATGATAGCCGGTCCATGCAGTGCCGAGTCTGAGACTCAGGTGCTGGAATGCGCCCACAGTCTGGCACAACAGGGAGTAAAGGTGTTCCGCGTCGGAGTCTGGAAACCGCGCACCCGTCCGGGCAACTTTGAGGGTGCAGGAGAGCAGGCTCTTGATTGGCTGCGCCGTGTCAGGAAAGAGACCGGGATGGCTGTCACTACCGAAGTGGCCAACACCCGTCATGTAGAAGCCGCACTTAAAGCCGGCATTGACATACTCTGGATAGGCGCACGCACCACCACCAGCCCCTTTGCGGTACAGGAAATAGCCGATGCGCTGCGAGGCACGGATATACCGGTACTGGTAAAGAATCCTATCAATGCCGAACTGGAACTTTGGATCGGGGCTTTTGAGCGTCTGGCTGCCGCAGGAATCAAACATATGGCAGCCATACACCGCGGGTTCAGTTCATACAACGAGCGTATCTACCGTTACTCCCCTGAGTGGCAGATACCCATTGAGCTGCGCCGCCGCATCCCCGGGCTGCCGGTTATCTGCGATCCCAGTCATATGGCAGGACGCGCCGACCTTGTGCCGCATCTGGCACAGATGGCACTTGACATGAAAGCCGACGGACTGTTCATAGAGGTACACCCCCACCCTGAGCAGGCTTTGAGTGACAAGGCACAGCAGCTCACCCCTGAACAATTCAAGGAACTGGAAAGCCGTCTCATTCTACACCGTGAGCCGGCACAGGCAGACCTGGAGTACATGGAGCCTCTCCGCGCCAGGCTTGAAGAGACAGACCTCAAGCTGATACAGGACCTTGCCGAACGTTTCCGTATCACAGGCAGCATAGGTGAATACAAGAACCTGCATAACCTGGCCATACTGCAACCCGACCGCTACAATGCCATTTCGGACATACTTACAGGCCGCGGACAGGAGCTTGGTCTTGACGACAAGTTCATCCGTCTGCTTTTTGAAACCATCCATGCCGAGAGCATAAGATGTCAGATTGAAAACAACAAGAAACCGAATAAATGAAAAAGAGAGCATTAATCATCCTGTCAGTATTACTGATAGCATTCAACGCCTGCCAGAAGGAGCCAGTGCGCGTGGCTTGCGTAGGTGACAGCATCACATACGGCCACGGCATCAAGGACCGCCTGCACGATGCTTATCCCGGCGTGCTCAGCTCCATGCTAGGAGAGAAATATGATGTACGCAACTTTGGCGTGAGCGGCACCACCACCATGATGGGTACCGATATGCCTTACATGAACGAGCAGGCCTACAAGGATGCCTTGACATTCAACCCCCAGATTGTGACGATCAAGCTTGGCACAAATGACAGCAAGCCTTACAACTGGAAGGAACAGGAGCACTTCAAACAGGACCTCAAGACCCTGATAGAGTCTTTCCGCGCCCTGCCCTCCAGGCCAAAGATCTGGCTTTGCCTGCCTGTCCCCGCCATGGGCCATGCCTGGAGCATAAACGACAGCGTGATATTCAACGGAGTGATACCCTACATCAAAGAGGTGGCACAGGAAGAGAACCTGCCGCTGATTGACCTTAACACCCCGTTCCAGGGCAAGCGCCAATATTTCCCCGACACCATCCATCCCAACGAGGAGGGTGAGAAGATGATTGCCGAAATTATTTTTGACAACGTATTCAACAAAAAGAAAAAATAATCAATAGAACCTTATCAAAAGAAAATGGATCCAATTCTAAGAATCGAGCACGTGTCCAAGACCTACACCGGACACCAGGCTCTTGACGATGTGTCGATGGAGATTCCACGCGGCTCCATCTATGGTCTGCTGGGCCCCAACGGAGCCGGAAAGACAACACTTATCCGCGTAGTGAACCGCATGACCATCCCCGATTGCGGCAAAGTCTGGTTTGAAGACCATGAAATCACTCCCGATGACATTTACCAGATTGGCTATATGCCCGAGGAACGTGGTCTCTACAAAAAGATGAAGGTAGGCGAACAAGCCGTGTTCTTTGCCCGTATGCGTGGCATGGGCAGGTTTGAGGCCATAGACAAACTGCGCAAATGGTTTGACCGTCTGGGTATCATCGAATGGTGGGACAAGAAGGTTGAAGACCTCTCAAAAGGTATGGCACAGAAAGTGCAGTTCATAGCCACAGTGGTACATGAGCCCAAACTGCTCATATTCGATGAGCCGTTCTCCGGTTTTGACCCCATCAATGCAAACCTGCTCAAGCAGGAGATTCTGGGTTTGCGTGACCGCGGTGCCACAGTGATATTCTCAACCCACAACATGGAATCGGTCGAGGAGATATGTGATGACATAACGCTTATCAACAAATCGCATAACATTCTGTCCGGTTCAGTAGAGGAGATCCGCCGCAAGGCAGGAGGCAACACCTTCCTGGTAATATACAACGGCACTCAGGAACAGTTCAATTCCGCAGTAAGCGGTAAGGCCAACCTGCTTGGCGATCCTGAGGGACTCATAGGAGGTTACACCCAGCAGAAGATCCACATCGCATCCGATGACGATGTGCGCTCGGTCATAGGCTCACTCAATGACAATGTGGCCCTGCGTTCCTTCCAGGAGATCATTCCCAGTATGAACGATATATTCATCCGTGCCGTGAACGGTACACTTTAAAACAGTACAGATATGAACAAGATAGGTCTTATTGTAGAACGTGAGTTTACGGAGCGTGTCCGTAAAAAATCATTCATCATAACCACACTGCTCACCCCGCTGTTTATGATAGCCATGATGGTTGCCCCCGGTTTCATGATGATGAAGGGAGGCTCATCCACCAAGAATGTGATGGTTATCGACAACACCACGGACCAGTTTGTCGGGAAACAGCTCACATCGGGCAAAACCGTTGAATTCAAGCTTCTGGGAGAGGGCACGACCGTAGGCCAGGCCCGCACACAATACAGCAATGCCGACATTGCATACGGCATACTGGTTATAGGCAGTGACGTCCTGGACAACCCGCAGAACATACAGTTCATACTGAATGACGCATCATCCATGAGCGTTGAGGAGAATATCCAGAACCAGATTCAGGGAATACTGCGCACCGAGCGCCTGAGCCGCTATGACATAGAGAACATTGACCAGATCCTGGCCGATGCCAACATTCGTGTAAACGGTCTGCAGACACTTAAGAACAACGGACAGGAGGATGAAAGCGGCATGGAAGAGACATCGACAGTGGCTTCATGGGCTATGGGTCTCATATTGGGAATGCTGCTTTACTTTATCCTTATCGTATATGGCCAGCAGGTATTGCAGTCCGTCATAGACGAGAAACAGACCCGCGTGCTGGACGTGATGGTCACATCATGCACCCCGTTTGAGCTTATGATGGGCAAGATACTGGGTATTGCACTTGTAGCCGCCCTGCAGATTGTAATCTGGGCCGTACTTGTAATAGGAGCCAGCGCATTCGTAATGCCTATGATTATGGGCAACTCAGGTATGGATGCAATGACTGCTACCGCATCGGCCGCATCCGATCCCGAGGTTGTAGGAATAATGTCAAAACTGACCAATGTAGGTTATCTGGCAGGACTGTTCCTGGAATTGTTGCTCTACATTGTAGGCGGATTCCTGTTCTATGCCTCCATGTATGCCGCAATAGGTTCAGCCGTCGATACGCCGCAGGATGCAGCCCAGTTCAACGGAATCATCATGATGCCTGTCATTGTGGCTATAATAGTTATGATGAACGTGATGAATGATCCCAATTCGGACATGGTGTTCTGGTGCTCCATGATTCCGTTCACATCGCCCATCGTGATGATGGCCCGCATACCGTTCGGCATCCCCACATGGCAGGTAATAGTATCGCTTGTAGTGCTTTACATATCATTCCTGCTCATGACATGGCTTGCCGGCCGCATCTTCCGTGTAGGCGTGTTCATGCACGGCAAGAAGCCCACCTGGAAAGACCTTGGAGCCTGGATTAAGATGAAATAATCAAGCCCACCACTCGCAGGCAGATTTCTCACCAGCCAGCCAGACTATATCGCCAGCCTTGAAGCGATAGTCTGGCTTGGGGTTGGTGGTTACCTGGCCATCGCTCACCACGCTTATCACCATGCAGCCGTAAGAGCGCATATCGGTCTCACGCAAGGTCTTGCCGGTAAGCCAGGAATCCTCTTTTAGAGTGATTGATTCCAGTTCGAATGCTCGCGGAGCCAAGGCACCGGCATCAGCTTCATCGGGAGAATAGACACTCTCTGCCATATCCTTGCGGAACTCAATAAGCTGTTCCCTTGTGCCCACTGCCAGCAGTTTGTCAAACGGGAATATCATCTCCTCTCCCCGGGGAATCATTATGCTGCGGCTTCCGCGGATTATCTTGACTATGTTTACCCCTGATCTATGTCGGAAAGGCAGTTCACGCAGCATCTTACCGGCATAGAGCGAATCGGCCGATATGGTTATCATCTCGGTCTTTACGTTATAGCGCGACATCTTGTCGCTCACCGATGATGTGACGGGTGTCATCTTACGCTGCTGCTGCTCCTTCTCATTCAGATTAGCCATGAAACGGTCCTCAACTATCGTGAACTTGCTGATTGAGCGGCGGCCTATGAAGAAGAATGCAATACCGGCGACCAAAATGAGCAGGATGGTCCAGAACGCCAGGTTGAAATGGCTGGCAATGACACTCACCACGAATCCCATCGCTATCAGGATACGCAACAGTGCAAGCGATATGACAGGCCAGACATTGGATTGTTTGTCTTTGATAAGTTTCAGCGATGAACGGTTTATCTCTTCGCCCGATATGGCTATGCCCGCCAGGAACGGCGACATTACCACAAGCGTTACAACCACGCTTATAAGGTTACGCACAAACGGAGTGAGGCCGTCCAGACGGCTATTGATGAACTTGTCCAGAAACAGATGGGAGCCCAGGTCTATTGCAATAAGTATCACTCCGTAAAGCAGCACGCGCAGAGCCAGTTCCTTGATGAGTTTTTTCCACTCGTTCTGCGCCGCCACAGAATTCTCTTTATCCTGCACTGAAAACGAGTTTATTTTCTCAACAAACTGTTCCGGCAACTTTTTTATAAGGTATTGGTAGCCTGGCGTGCCCGCCTTTATCATATAAGGTGTAGTGAAAGTTGTTATGACCGACACCGTAATTATCACCGGGTAAATAAAATCACGCATCACACCCAATGATACGCCCAGACCTGCAATGATGAACGAGAACTCGCCCAACTGGGCCAGACTGAAGCCGGCATGAACGGCATTGTCCAGTCCCTGACCGGCCAGGATCGCTCCCGATGTGGAAAAGAACAGTATTCCCACCATAACCGTTATGGTCAGGACCAGTATGGTACCCCAGTGTTCTGCAATCACATGAGGGTCAACCATCATACCTACCGATACAAAGAATATTGCGCCGAACAGGTCCTTTATGCCTTTTGTCAGGTGCATGATATGTTCGCTCTCCAGCGTTTCGGCCAGTATGGAACCCATCACGAATGCTCCAAGAGCCTCCGAGAATCCCGCAACGCTGGCCAATGTGACCATCACAAAGCACAACCCCAGACTCACCAGCAGCAGGATCTCATCATTAAGGTATTTCTGGGCTCTCTTAAGCAGCGTAGGAATCATGTATATGCCCACCAGGAACCAAAGAATCAGGAAGAACACCAGTTTACCCAGTCCCATAATCATCTCCCCGCCTGCAAATTTGTTTGACACCGCCATGGTGGAGAGCAAAACCATAAGTACAACGGCTATAAGGTCCTCAAACACCAGCGCACCGAATACCAACGGCACAAACGGACGGTCCTTATACCCCAGGTCATCGTATGCCTTTATGATAATGGTGGTCGATGACATGGAGAGCATACCTCCCAGAAATATGGATTCCATATTGCTCCAACCTATTGCCTCACCCACAAGGAAACCCAGTATGAACATGCCCACGCACTGTGTCATAGCCGTTATGAGTGCGCTGCTCCCCACTTTGATGAGTTTCTTGAAACTGAATTCCAGACCCAATGCAAAAAGCAGGAAGATGATTCCTATATCCGACCACTCCTTGACCTCGGCAGTACTGGAAACCGTGGGGAACAGACCCATGTGGGGCCCCACCAGAAAACCGGCAACGATATAACCCAATATAAGCGGCTGCTTCAGCGCCTTGGATATTATTGTGAAAACCCCGGCCGAAATAAGTATCAGCGCAAGGTCCTTAACAAGATTAGCTTCCTCCGACATGATTGTTTGATTTTGATATGCAAAATTACAAGATAATTGACAAATAAGATATATATTTGCGCCGTCTTGTTCCGATGCCCCTCCCGGGGTGTAGGATTAATAGGGAATCAGGTGAGAATCCTGAACAGACCCGCTGCTGTGAGCCCTCAAAACAGGGATGTCCAATACCTCAAGTGCCACTGCCATCAAAGGTGGGAAGGCGGACATTCCGGGGTAAGTCAGAAGACCTGCAGGACATGTTATTAAAACTGCCGGGACTCAGTAACTTATTAACTTTATAACAATGAAAAAAGTATTATCATTTGCTTTGATGGCCCTAACAATGGGCCTTGTGTTCGTTTCCTGTGACAAGGAAAAGGAGGATGACGTAAAATCCTACACACTTTCCGTAAGTCTTAACAAGGCGGATTCTATCTATCTTGGTACAGGCACAGAAAATATTTACGGCTATGGCTATATTGAGGATGACATCACATTTGACCCGTTCATCCTTACCCATTCACATGTTGATTGGGGATTCGGCAATTCATTCGGTGAGGGATTCACCTATACAAGTTGTGCCAATGACTCAACTCCCGGTTTCATGAACCTTTCAGCTATAACCGGTAAGGGTGTTAAGACCAACGCATATTTCATTGCAAATGCGGGCGGAGCTGCATATGAAGGAGGCATGGCTGCCGCTATCTCATTCAAGGACGGCAAGGCTTATAAAGTTAAGGATTGCTATGTAACCAATTCAACTTATGCTTATCTCGCAATCAAATACCAGAACGACGGTAATCCAGAACCTATGGTTGGACCTTGGGAAAATAATAGTAAGTTCACACTTTCTATTACAGGCTATAACGGCAATGATAAGACAGCAAGCGTAGATGTTGCATTGGCTGATGGTAAAAACAACATATTGAACATTTGGCAGCAGGTTGACCTGACCAAGCTCGGAAAGGTTACAAAGATTGTGTTCTCAACAACATCAACCGACCCGATGACCCCATCATATTTCTGTCTTGACCAACTCACGGTTACAGAGTAATGAAATAGAATGACTTTTGACGTAAAATATTGTTTGATAACAATCTGCACCCTGTGTTTCCAACTGGAGGCACAGGGTCAGGTTTTATCTGACACCATGCGCACAAAAGACATTCAGGAGGTCACGGTAACCAGTGACCGCACCACTAACCCAACTTCAGTTTCCACTACCAGGAAGGCAGATACACGGTTAATGCAGGCCACAAGCACGCTACAGATATCCGATGTACTGAAATACTTTAGTGGCGCAACTGTAAAGGATTATGGCGGCGTAGGCGGACTCAAGACCGTATCGGTACGCGGACTGGGAGCATCGCATACCGCCGTTGCCTATGACGGCATAATAATCACCGACAACCAGACCGGACAGATTGACCTAGGCAAATTCTCCGGTTCTCAGGCAGAGTCCGTCCGAATGGTGAGCGGCCCGGACAATGACCTGCTCCAACCCGCGGCCCTTGCCGCGCAGGCCGCGGTCATAAGCATAAGCACAGGCAGGCCCAATCTACAGGACGGCAGGCCCAAATACAGTGCCCAACTCAAATCCGGCAGCTACAAGACTCAATCAATCCAGGCGGAAAGCACATTCAATGCGGGTCTGCGCAATACCGTATCGCTTCAGGGCGAATGGCTTAAGACAGAGGGAAACTACCCATACACACAGAATAACGGAGCAAGCTCCTTGGAGATGCGCCGCGACAACTCCGATGTGCAACGTCTTCGTATTGAAGGAGCCATGTTCAGCGACATAGGCAATAATTCCACACTCACCACACGCGCATACTGGTTCCAATCGGAGCAGGGACTTCCCGCCAACATACTCTACAACGAGAATGCCGCACGCGAGCGGCTTTGGAACCGTAACGGATTCATTCAATCCACACTCACAACTGCCGTCAGCCAGCGGTTTACACTACGTTTCAATGCCAAGTACGGTATAACCTACACCCGCTACCTGGACCCCAAGGTAAGCAACACTCAGGGCAGGACCGACAACCGTTACACCGAGCAGGAGGGTTACCTGTCTGCTGTGGCTTTTTATCGCATAGCAGACTGTCTGTCAGCATCATTCGGAGCTGACGGCCGTATTTCATATCTTGACGGCAACGGAGCGGAGCAAGCACAACCCACACGATATACTCTAAACAGCACGGCGGCAATTAAATACGCATCGGAACGGCTTACTGTCACCGGCCGCCTTAACCACGTAGCCACAAAAGAGAAAACCAGACTCCGCCAGGCTGCCCAGAGCTACAATCACCTTTCACCCACCGCAGGAGTTAACTGGCTTGCATGGTCAGCCGCAGGACTGCATCTCAGGGCATCTTTCAGCAACACATTCCGCCTGCCTACATTCAACGACCTATACTTTGAGCAGATTGGCCGCCGTGACCTGCGCCCGGAACAGGCATCGGTGACATCGGCCGGCATTGTCATTGATAATGAAATCGGTAATGTCTCCTACTCCATCTATGCTGATGCATACAACAGCAACGTCAAGGACCGCATAATGGCTGTACCCGGCAAGAATACTGCCGTATGGATGATGAAGAACATAGGCCAGGTCACCACCCACGGGCTGGAAACAGGTCTGGAACTCCACGCACAGGATGGAACGGTACGCCCCGCCCTGCTGGTTTCATATACATACCAGCGCTCAATGGACAAATCGGACAGCAACAGTTCAACCTGGAACCATCAACTGCCCTATACACCCAGACACTCGGCATCGGCCGTAACCTGGATAGAGACTCCGTATATAAATGCAAGCTGCAACCTGCTCTACAGCGGGGAGTATTTCTGCAACGGCTACAACGGCCCCGAATACCGCATGCCGTCATATTACGAGATAGGATGTTCCGTATGGAGGACATTCACCTCACATCTGCTAGAAGTGACCCTCAAGGCCGAAATCATTAACCTTACAGATAACCGGTATGAACTGGTACGCAACTACCCCATGCCCGGCATTCAGGCGCGTAGTTCTGTAACGATAACACTATGAGAAAGCACCTGACAAAAATACTGCCCCTGCTGCTGATCGCATTGGCGTGTGACCCTGAACCCGTATTGCTGGAACAGGGCCAGGTGATAGCTGACGGAGACCATACAGGAGTTTATGTGCTCAGCGAGGGCCTTTTCAACCAGAACAACAGCACCCTTGCATGGATAGACTTCGGCACAGGCCAGCCCGATTCATGGGCATCGGGAACAGGCCGTTCGCCGGATTGTTTTGAGAAGGTGAACGGACGCCGCATAGGCGATACCGCCAATGACCTGCTCCTTTACGGAAACCGCCTTTATATAGCTGTATCGGAATCAAGCACCATAGAGATATTGGACGCTGCAACCTGCAGTTCACTCAAACAGATTCCCTTGAACCGTAACGGCATTGCATCGCAACCCCGCCGCATAACCGCCACCGCAGGTTTTGTCTATGTCTGCTGCTTTGACGGCACGGTAACCCGTATTGACACACTCACCATGCAGGCCGATGCCACAATCACCGTAGGCCGTAACCCGGACGGGATTTGCTGTGCAAACGGCAAACTCTATGTATCCAACTCCGGAGGGCTTGACACTCAGAATCCCGATAATACAGTGTCAGTCATTGACATGAATACCTTTACCGAGACAAAACGTATTACGGTACGCTCCAACCCAGGCTCCATTTATGCCGATGGTACCAATGTTTACGTGGTGTCACGCGGTATATTTGACTACGGTACAATGGATTATGACAGCCGTTTGCACCGCATTGACACAAAAACCGATGAGGTTACAGCTACATACAACATTCCAATACTTAACATGGATATTGTGGATGGAAAAGCCTGGTTCTACGGCTACGGAGCAGGAGGCACGATACAGATTATGGACTTGAAAACCGGACAGATTCTGGACTCCGATTTCATTACTGACGGCACACGTGTGGAATGTCCGTACGCAATTAAGTTAGAGCCGACAACCCGCAAAGTCTATGTATGTGACGCCCTTGATTATGTAACCCCCGGTTCACTGCTATGTTTCAGCCCGGAAGGACGTTTGCTCTACCGTGTGCAGAGCATCGGCATCAATCCCAACACAGTGGCGTTCTGTGACAATAAAGTTACATTGACTCAATATCAGGGCGAGCCCAAAATTATTGGCGACATAAACCGTGTATTCCGGTATATGCCGGCACCGGGCCAGTTCGTCAACCTGCTCCCTAAATATGAACAGGGCGATGATGCCTCAAGCATGAATGACAAATGCCTCAAAGCACTGCAATCGGGCAACATGATAACACTGGGAGGATTCGGAGGTTATATCACCGCCGGATTCAACACAACCGTACACAACCTGGAAGGTCCGGATTTCCGCATAGACGGTAACGCCTACAACGGCAATGCCGAGCCTGGTGTAGTCTGGGTAAGCGCCGATGAAAACGGCAACGGCCTGCCCGATGACACATGGTATGAAATATGGGGCTCCGAGCAGAAAGAAGGCAGGGCCACATATGGATATGGCATCACATACAGCAAACCTACTGCTTCAGACGGTGACTCACCCTGGACAGGATCGGACGGACAGACAGGAAGCATAACGCACAACACGTTCCACAGCCAACCCTACTATCCCGAATGGTATGCGGGCGAGTCTGTTTCTTTCACAGCCACGCTTCTGCCCGATAACGTAACGTATCAGGACGGTATCTACGTGATGTCATCATTCGGGTATGGCTATGTGGATAACCTGCCCAACAGCCCAGAAAACTCTGCATTTGACATAGACTGGGCCGTTAACCCCGACGGTACTCCGGCAGGACTAGGCAGCATAGACTTCATTAAGATACAGAATGGCGTGATAGGCTGCAACAGTACCACAGGAGAACTGTCAACCGAAGTATCGGCCATCTATAACCTCAATCCAAAGGCAGAATGAGAAAGACAACCATTCTTTTGGCAACAGCCCTGCTATACGCGTGCCATGGCGGCTCCCAGTTCCAGTCCGGTGAAGGCATAATGGAACTTGCCAGTCACATAACTGTACAGGAAACCCCACACAGTTATTATGTAAAAATAGCCAATCCGTGGAAGAAGGGTACGCTGCTTCACACCTACACTTTCACTGATTCCCTGCCTTCCGACTACAAGTTCAGTCGTGACGTCAACACTGTTCATGTACCGCTCAAACGTGTTGTGGTCATGACCAACAGCCTGGCTCACCTTATGGTTGAACTTGGAGTTGAAGATTGCATAGCCGGAGTATGCGAACCGGAGTACATAACGGATACACTAATCCGCGCCCGTCTGGCCGACGGCACAATCGTGGACTGCGGCAACAGCATGTACCCCACCATAGAGAAAATAATGGAACTCCACCCCGATGCCATAATGGTATCGCCGTTTGAGCAGACAGGTTACGGACAGCTTGAGAAACTGGGCATACCGCTTCTGGAATGTGCCGATTACATGGAGACATCGCCACTGGCACGTGCGGAATGGATACGGTTCTACGGCCGTCTGTTCGGCGCTGCCGCATGCGCAGACTCCCTGTATAATAAAGTAAGTTCTGATTACAACAATCTTAAAGAGGCTGCATCCAGGACTGTGATTCGCCCCAAGGTAATGCTTGACACCCGCAGCGGATCTGCATGGTATGTAGCCGGAGGCGGCAGTACAATCGGCCGTATGATAGCCGATGCAAATGCAGAATATGTTTTTGCCGACAACAATGACAGCGGATCGGTACCGTTGTCATTCGAAACCGTGTTTGAACGTGCACGGGATGCCGATGTATGGCTGCTCAAGAACAGCAGTTCCGTTCCGCTTACCTACAGTCTGCTTGAGTCAGACTTCAAGTCATACGCAACGTTCAAGCCATTTAAGGAAAGGAACATTTGGGTTTGCAATGTAAATGAGGTGCCATACTTTGAACTCTCATCATTCCACCCCGAAATGCTCTTGGGTGAATTCATTTCAATCTTCCACCCGGAAATGAGCAGCGGACGGTATTTCTACCATCCGCTGGACGAATAACCTATATATGAGGAAAAGTTACTTTTCAGCAACCAAGGATAAGACGTGTTATGGTACGGTCAACCGATGCCTTGTACTTGCGTGACCATGTACCGCCTATAGACATAAGGTATTCCAGTTCCCTGACAGGGACAATATTCTTACCGTCGCACTCTGCAGCGAACTCAGCATTCAGATGAGCCAGACTGCATGCGGCATTTATGAATGTCTTCATTTCATCAGAGCATCCTGTAAACACCACGGTGTCACCCCTACGGAAATCCTTTACCATAAGACCGTACGCAAGTTTGCGTACCTGTTCCTCAAATACCCTGGCCGAAACGTTCATCCAAACGCCCTCAACGGGGGCAACCGGCTTTTTGTCACCTATCAGGGACTTGATTGCCGACTGGTTGCAGTCAAAAGAACAAATGGTAGTCATATCGTTTTTGTTTTAATTCCTTATTATTTTCGCCACAAAGATACAGTACATACATGATGGGTGAAAATAAAAGGGATATACACCACCTTTAAGTGACTAAAACGCATATTTAGGGGTAAAATCTGAAATATAAGGGTAAAAATCAGAGTGAAAATTTTTTACCCCACAGATACAGGGACAGAATTTTACCCCTATATTTGCATCGGAAAGCAAAAATGTACAAGAAATATGCACAAAATCCCCGATTCATATTTTAAAGGCAACATGCTGGCATGTTATATACTGCTGGTACCCATGTTCGCATTCTTTTTCCTTATCTGGGCCAAGCCTTACCACCTGGACACCTTCATGAACATCAGCCAGAACCAACTGGCTTTCCGTGCCGCCATCATGGCATCGATAGATCTTGTAGTAGTGCTGATTAGCAGGCTGGTCATGCTGCTTGTGCGCAGCAAGCATCAAATCAATTACACCGGATTCGTTATCTGGGAACTTATGGAGGGTGTTGCCATAACCATGTTCTGCGCCCTGTTCGTATGGCTCATGGACAAACGCACCATGGCGTATATTGACCTGCTGCCAAAGATGTTCCTCATAACCTGCTCCATACTGGTATTCCCATACGTTATTATAGCCCTGGTATCGGAGCTCAAGGACAGGGACATCCGTCTGGCCAAGAACATGGTAACGATCGAGAAATACGCCTCCGGACAGATAGGGCGTGAGGACAGTACGCTACCTTTCCTGGATGAAAAGAAATCACTTAAGCTGGCCGTTACCGCCAACGCCATTCTCTATGTTGAGGCAGCCGACAACTACGTGAACATATGCTACCTTAACAATGACAAGCTGGTGCGGTTCCCCCTACGCAGTTCCATGCGCTCCATAGAGCAGATATGTGAGTCTAATAATATAGTGCGATGCCACCGCTCATACTACGTGAACCTGCGTAAAATAAGGGCCATCCAGAAAGGTCCGGATGGCCTCTTTGCCGAACTCACCTACCCTGCCGCACCGCACATTCCGGTCTCCACAACCTACTCCGAGACCGTCACAGGCAAGTTCTCAACTCTGGCGCAATAAAATAATATTTTTGCCGGTTACTTTTTTAACTTATTGATTTTTTGTTACATTTGTAGATTGTAAAGCCTTAACCAATTATTATTTAACCTGATTTGCTAACAAAAACTTCATTATTATGAACAGAAAACCTAATGCAAGGAATTGGGCGCGTGCAGCAATGACGCTGCTGTTTGCCTTGGTGTGCGGCATGATTCATGCACAGACTACTACGTTTATTTATACTGCTCCCGAGAAACTGGACCGCTTTGATGAAATCAGCTATTTTGTAGGTGCTACTGCTTTGCAGAGCCATACATTTACCGATGGTCAAGGCACCGTAGTCTATGAAGGTACGGTGACTGAACTGGGCAGCGATGCCTTTACTTCTTCTGCCCTGACATCGGTGAATATCCCGGGTTCCATTGATACTATCAGTACAAACATCTTTAAAAATTGTACGGAGTTGGTAACGGTAATCCTTAATGAGGGTACAAAGAACATCTCTTTTTATGGCTGCACGAATCTGGAGACCATCAATTTCCCGTCAACCATAAAGGAGGTATATATAAGAGGGAACGAAAAACTGGAAACGGTGACCCTGCCGGAGGGTGTAGAGAAAATCAAAGAGTTTTCCAGATGTACTGCCCTGAAGCAAATCAATATCCCGGCTTCCGTGACATACATCGGCTCGTTCTATAATTGCAAAGCCTTGGAGAGGGTCATTGTGGAAGACCTTGCATCGTGGTGCACTGCACAGCATTATGACGGATCTTCTTACGGACCGCAGAAAATGGCCGGAAAGCTTTATTTAGGCACAGTTGACAGTTATGAGGAGATAACAGACCTGGCCATTCCCGAGGGTGTCACTAAGCTGGAAAGCAGCGCTTTCAGTTATCTTACCGGAATCACCTCCATTACTCTTCCCACTACCCTTACTACATGGGAGAGCAGCGTTTTTTATGGTTGCACAGGCGTGACGGATGTATATTGTATGACTAATCCTGTTACACTTTCCTGGTCAATTAGCAATAGCAATAAAAACTTCAAGAATAATAAGGAAACAGTGATGCATGTGATGGACGTGGATCTTTGGCAGTCTCTTTTTCCCGATGCCAACACTACCTATGCCGGTGACCTGAAGCAAGTATCTTATACAGCCACCGCTGCGGTCAGTGGTTTCAGTACTGACATGTTTATAGGCGCTAAAGCAATGATAGCTAACATATTTGATGTAGAAACGGGTAAAGGCAGCGCTTTCTTTTACGGTAACCTGACTGCCATAGCTGCTGAGGCTTTTGCAGGCAATACCTTGCTGACCGGCATCACCTTGCCTGATGGCATCACAACAATAGGCAGTAATGCCTTCAATGGCTGTACCGCCCTGGTTAACATCACGCTGCCCAAGAGTGTTACAACCTTCAGTGACAATGCCTTTGCAGGGTTGCCCTCAGCCACTGATGTCTGGTGTCTTGCCCAGCCTTCTGCCCTGACATGGGACGGTACGGGCTTCAAAGACGGTAAGGCAACGCAGATGCATGTGCTGGCAGTTGATGACTGGACTTCTCTGTTCTCCAGTGCCAATGTCACGTTCGTGGGCGATTTTACGTGCTTCAGCTACACTGCTACGGTTAAAGAAAACTCTTCATTCTATGTCCTTGCCAAATTTACCGGTGCTACCGATATGGCTCTGCATGACTTTGACACCGAGTCAGGTAAAGGTACGGTTATCTTCAAAGGTGTCGTTACAGGCCTTGAGAACAAGGCCTTTTCCGGCAATAAAGTGCTGACAGGTATTATCATTCCGGATTCAGTCACCGTATTAGGGAGCTATGTCTTCAACAATTGTAAAAACCTGACTACGGTAAGTCTGCCTAACGCCATCACCTCTATGGATATTTATCTGTTCGACAATTGCACCAGTCTTGCCACTGTCAACATCCCGACATCAATCACAGAGTTGCCGGGAGAGATGTTCTATGGATGCACCAGTTTGACTGACATTACTATTCCAGAGAACGTCAGCAGAATAGGTGCATCTGCATTCGGTGGTTGCACAGGACTAACCAGTATCTACATTCCGGCCTCTGTCACCGAAATCGGAAGTTACTGTTTTTCGGGTTGCACTAATCTTGAAAAGGTTATCACACCTAGCCTTTCCGTCTGGTGTACCATCGATTTTGCCACCGGGAAATCCAATCCTTTGAATTTGGCTCATCATCTGTTCATAGGCAGCAAGGAAAACAACACTGAAATCACAGAAGTGGTCATTCCCGAGGATATTGAGGAAATCAAGGACCATGTTTTCGATGGACTTACGGCTATGACCAGTCTCACCTTGCCCTCTACACTCAAGAGGATTGAAGTCTACGGATTCTATGGGCTTTCACAACTGTCCGATGTTTATTGTTCCGCTGATCCCTCCACACTCAAGTGGCAGAATAACAGCAGTTCAGATGTACTCATGCCGGATAAGGGTACTCAGTTCCATGTGGCTGACAAAGCTGCCTGGGAAGCTGCATTCCCTAATGCAAATGTTACATTTGTGGACGATCTGTTTACACAGGTAAAAGCGGTGGACAATGGACTTCAGGTACAGGAAGTGTGGTACTCCATAGACGGACGCAGGCTGACGGATACACCTACGGCCAAGGGAATATACATCAAGAATGGCCGTAAGTTCATCATACGGTAAATGTATCATTGAGAATTGAGAATTGAGAGGCCTCTCAATTCTCAATTCTTCTTGCGCTGTTCCAATTTCTCCTTAAGTTCCTGCCCAGCCTCTTTTATATCACGGGCAGCCACGCGGATATCACGACGCACACGGGTTCGCATAGCCATGACAAACTCTACACCCGGCATCTTATCAGAACGGTACATGCGCTCGTAAATGAACAGCGAGAGCATGAAATAGACTCCTGTCAGTATCCACAGCGATATACTCTCTATACGTACATCCTGCAGCAGTGCACCTGCCGTATTGATACGTGCAAAACCATTCACTCCATGAGTTGAGGGGAATAACTGCGCAAGCACTTTCCAAAATGCAGGCATGTTTGACGTAGGCCATGATATGCCACTCATGAATATGAGCGGAACCGATACGAACACAAACAGCAGGAAGCAGGATTCTCTGTCCCTTACAAAGAAGGATATGCAGATGGCAAAGAATATGCTCGCCAGCAGGAACGGTATGATGAATGCCACCAAAGTAGGCAGTTGCCACAATTGAGGCATATGGAAGAGCCAAGGCACAAAGCAGAGTACATATGTGGCCGTAAAGCCATAAACCAGCAGATATGCAAGACCTTTACCAGCCAAAACCACCATAGGATTCCCATATTCCTCTCCCAGGATAAGGGCTCCGCTCCTACGGCGCTCATTCTCGGTTCCGGCCAGCATGGCCACACCCAGCACAAGAGTCTGCTGAAGCACCAGAATCAGCACTGCCGGTATAAGGAATGCCTGGAATCCGTTTGTGGGGTTGAACATGGTTATGTATTCATTCTCAATAGGCATGGTCATTGCATCCTTCTCCCAATCCGACAGGCCTGAGAGACGCTGCATCTGAATGTCACGGTTCATATCCAGCGACACGATAGTGCATCCGCTCAGCATTGCCTTGTAATAGAGCAGGCCGCTCATGTCGCAGTAAAGGTTGACGGTTGCCTGACGGCCTTCTGACAGTGTACGTTCAAATTCCGCAGGAATATGGATCACACCGTATGCCTTATGACGTCGCATAAGGTTGCGCGCCTCCTCCATATCCGAGCAGTAGGATACTATCTTTAGGTCCGGAGTGGCGTCACTCTTGCGCAGGAACTCACGGCTGGTTGTACTGCGACATTCATCCACTACCACCACCGGCACCTCATGGACAACCTCACGGCTGTACAGATAGGCGTATAGCAGCGGATAGAGCAGCGGCACTATTATGAAGAACACCAGCACGCCCACATCGGACAGTGTTCTCTTAAGTTCCTTTCCACATACATCAAGCAGATTCTTTACCCACATATCATCATTCTATTAAGGTAAGTATGTATATTCATGAGCAGCCTTCCTGAGCAGACTGATATCCACAAGCGGCAGGATAGTGAATGCAATCATAGCCACGTAGAACCAGGCCGAATATACCAGTGGCACTCCGTTCAGCGCCTGATCCACGTAAATCAGGAAATAGTAACGGAGCGGGAAAAGGTATGAAAGGGCCTGTAGCGCAGCCGGCATCCCCATTACCGGGAATGAGAATCCGCTGATGGGAATGGAGAGCACTCCCCAAAGCGTGCACAGGCTCAATGACCAGCGCAATGACGGTATGGCCGATGCAATGAACACCGCAAATCCCTGCGAAGCCAGTATCAGCAGCTCGGCAGCGGCAAACATCGGCCAGAAACCATTGTGAAGCGGGAATCCCATCCAACCGTAAAGCAGCACCAGATAAATGAGCGCCATTAGAGAGAATACCATAGTCTGCGGGAACAGCTTGGCACTGACCGCCTTTAGTATATTGTCACCGGACAATGAGAGCCACTCCCTTGCGGAACCATCCTTAAGCTCCGTATGTATGCTGAAACAGGTCACCATAAGTATCATGAGCGCCAGCACTGCCGGAAGCATGGTGTTGCTCAGATAGACATTGTAGTTGAGCCACGGGTTACCCAGCGGGCGCATATCCATCTTGATGGGCTGCAGGAATCCCATAGCCTGGTCCATGTTGGCCCCCTTGGCCAGTAATACCTCACGCCCTACTGCCGCCGATGCCATGGTGGCCATAGTCTTCATATCACGATACAGCAGCGACGAAGGGATAAGGTATGCGGAATTTGTATAAATTGAAATCTTCGGCTGTTCCTGACTGGAAGCTTTCTCCTGTGTACCTTTAGGTATGTAAAAGAATCCGTAAATCTCATTCTTCTGCAATGCCTCACGTGCCTCGGCAAAATTTGAGTACTGCCTTATGATTTCAGTCTGCTGATAGGAATCAAGATTGCGGAGTATGGAGCGTGATACAGAGGTGTTATCCTCATCGACCACTCCGGCAGGCAGGCTCTCGGGCAGTCCCTCCCTCATAAGGGTCGTAAAGAAGACAAAGCAGAACAGCGGTGCAAATATCATGCTTAGTCCGTAAAGCGGACGTGACTGCATTCGCACTATCTCACGCCCTGCTATTGCCCAGAATCCTTGCTTTGTTCCACTCATGGTTTATTTACTTTCTGTCTATGATTACTGTCATTCCGGGACGCAGGTTCTCAACCTTCTGCTGCGGAACGGCACGGACCTCAAAAGTCTTGAGGTCATACTGACCGTTAACTTTGGTAGCCTTCCAGGCAGCATATGATCCCAGGTCACGCATATATGTAACCTTGACCGGCACAGTCTTGTCCAATGCCGGGACGTATGCGTCACGCACTGCACCCATTGCCAGGTCCTGCAACAGGTCCTCGCGGACATTGAAAGATACCCACATGTCACTCATAACGGCTATGTTCATGATCGGGGCACCGGTACCTACCAACTCACCGACCATCGGGAATATCTCGCTCACCTCACCATCCAGTGATGCGGTCAGCACTGTCTCGTCTATATATGAGTTTACCTCGGCCACAACACCCTCGGCCTGACGCATCTGGGCGGCAGCCATCTCCTTGACCTCCTTCTCGGCACCGTTGACGGCCATATCATACTGTGACTTGGCTGCCCTCTCGGTGGCCACAGCAGCATCGTACTGAGCCTTGGTCTCATCACGTTTCTGTTCGCTCACCACACCCTCGTTGAAAAGGTTTTCCACCCTGCGGTATGATTTCTCATATATCTCCAGGCCCACCTTGGCTTTCTGCCACAACTCATATGCGCCCTGTATCTGTTCCTCTCGGGCACCTTTCTGGGCCTTTGCATTCTGGGCAGTGGCTGCACTGAGCACAGCCTCGGCCTGAGCCTGCTTGGCGTTGATATCGGGAGTATCAAGTATGGCCAGGGTATCACCGGCCTTTACCTGCTGACCCTCATGCACCATTATCTTGAGTATACGTCCCGGAACCTTGCTCGATACGCGGTATTCACTGGCTTCGGCTTGTCCCTGGACAATCTCGGGTTCACGATGGTTGAACGTATAGATTCCCACCGCACATACAATCACAATCACCACTGCAAATGCCGTCAATGACAGCACAATGTTCATTCTCTGTGTCTTGTTGTCCATATCTTTCTTGTTTTTATCATTTTCAGGATTGAATTATTTAAGCTGCCCTGTGGCCTGGCGCAGATATACCGTAGCCATAATGCGGTCTATCCGGGCATCTATCTCTTCAGAGTGAGCTTTGAGCCAAGCCGTCTGTGCGGCAAGCACCAGTGATGACTCCACCACGCCCTCCTTGAATCCTATATTGGCCACACGCAGATTCTCATTGGCGTTCTCCATATTCTTAAGTGCCATCTCCAGGCGTGAATCGGCCTCGGCAATCTTTTTCTCATACTGGTTTACCTGCAGCGACACCTTGCCTTTTGCATCATCCAGCTGATACTGTGTAAGTATCACGTCCGATTTTGCCTTGCGGTACTTGTTAAGCCCCTCACCGAAATGGAACACCGGAATCTTGGCCACAACACCTACATTCCACATCCCATGAAAGTCATTGGCAAAGCCGTCGCTGGCCGACGGGTTGGTTACCAGATAGTTACCCATCAAGGCCACTGTGGGCAGATAGTCTGCACGCACAATCTTTGACTTAAGGTCATACATGTTCACTGCCAGCTGAAGGCTCTTGAGCTCCGGACGGTTCTCATAGAGATCCTCCTGGGTGTATGTCACTTCATCGGCAGGAATCTCAAGGGTCTCGTTCATCTCATCCTTTAGCATTATTTCGCTGTCCAGAGGCATTCCGCACAGTTGGCATAACAACATCTTGGATAATGCAAGACCGTTCCTGGCCTTTATCTGACTCATTTCAGCCTCGTTCAGTTTCACCCTTACCGACAGCTGGTCCGATGCTGTAGCCACACCCTCCTGCTTCATGATTTCCACGTTCCTGTCCATCTGCTCCAGCAGCTCCACATACTGGTCGGTCAGGCGCAGCTTGTTGGCCACCGATACAATCTGCCAGTAGGCCTCGTCAACAGTCACCAGCACTTTCTGGTCCTCACCGCTCAATTGTGTCTCGGCCAGTTCTTTGGCATACTCCGTCACCTTGTTGTATGCACGTATCTTGCCGCCCACATAGACAGGTTCCTCTACGGTTAGCATACCCACATAGACATTCTGGATATCCAGTGAAAGATTATCAGAGAAATCCTGTCCCAACTGGTTCAGGGTTCCGGCCACATCGGCAGTTGACATCTTGTTTATCAAGTAATTGACGGTATTCTTCACGGTGGCGTCATTCATATATAATGAAAGGAAATTGGGATCGGTCATAAGTGAAGTCTGTATGCCCGATGTCAATGACGTACCCATTGTGGAAAGCGTGTTGCGCTGCTCTTCACTGGCCAGGTTTATGTTCTCGCTGTTGTGAAGAAACAATGCTGTGGCGGAAACCTTGGGCAGATAGTTGGCAAAAGCCGTCTTGCTGTCATACTCTGCAGCAGCAACTTTCTCTCTTGCCATCTTGGACTGACCGTTGTTTTCCAATGCCATTGTCCTACACTCTTCAAGCGTCAATACGGTCTGGGCTCCGCACCAAGCTGTAGGGACAACCATGACCATTGAGCAGACTGCAATCAGAATTCTACTGGAATGTTTCATATTGTAAAGTCTTTTGTCTTCCGTTTGTTTTCCGGGTGCAAAAGTAATGCCATTGCAGTGTTCAGAAGTAATCTTTTTAATCACTTATTATATCTATTGGTCGAAAATACCAACTAATAGGCACCATTTATCAAATAAACATATTACTTTTGGCGCAAAAAAAGCAAAAAGAGATGGAATCGTATTCAGAGACACTCATTACGCCATCCAAAATCAAGCAGATGGTACCCTCCAGTATATCTTTGGGAATAGGTGATGACTTCTTCATATCACGCTTGCAGGAGAAACCGCAATACAAATATTTGCGTTACCCGTTCCGCGTGGATTGCTATCTGGCTGCATACTGTGTTGAAGGCACGGTTGACTGCTCTGTCAACCTCACAGATTACCATCTTACCACAGGCACTCTGCTGCTTATCACGCCAGGCAACATCGTAAAGATAACCCAACCTGACGAACTCAGAGAAGATCTGCGCTTTACCCTTATATGCGCATCCACCTCTTTTATATCGGGAATAGGAATAAACCCCAGCAAGTTTCTCGTTGAGGCAGTCGAAGTCCTGCGCGACCCCTGCATCCATCTGTCGCACGACGAAGCTGAGATGCTGCACAAATATGTCAATCTGGCACTTGACATAACCAAAGCCAATCCACAGTTCGTACAGGAGAGTATAGCCGGTCTGGTATCATCGGTGTTCTACCAGTTTGCCGGATTCCTGGCCGACTCCAAGCGCCGCCAGGACATGGAAACTCCAGTCCGCACCACCCGCCAGCGCCAGATGCTGGAACAGTTCATTAAACTGGCTATTAACGACCATGCACGCGAGCATCTTGTAGGTTACTATGCCGACAAGATGTGCGTAACGCCTAAATATCTCTCCAGAATTGTGAAAGAGGCCAGCGGCCGTTCCGTACCGGAATGGTTGAATGAGCTTCTGATATTGGACGCAAAAAACATGCTGCGACACTCTGATATGACAATCAAAGAAATCGCAGCATGTCTTAATTTCCCCAGCCAGTCATTTTTCTTCCGCTTCTTCAAAGCTCACACTGGCCAGACTCCTACGCAGTACCGCGAGGAATAGCTGTAATCATTTCATGAAACGGGCAACCTGGATATCGCCGTCAACACATTCCAAAGTAAGGATATATGCTCCTGCGGGCAGATCATAAATACCAATCCTGTTGCCGCTCACGCCTATGTTCTTCATCTGCTTGCCTTCCATTGAATAGATGTTTACAGTTCCATTCACATCATCCGGCAGATATACGTATTGTTCATCGTTGCTGAAAGAAGTATTAATCTGACGTGAGTTGACCTTAGAAGGAATTGTTCCTCCAAATACTGCCTTGGCATTAGTTACAGCAGCCTTAATGGTCAAGTCTATCATGCCTTCCGTGTACTCAGTGCCATTGATGTCCCACTTCTGGAAGTTAACACCGCTTACAGGGATGGCTGCCAGACGGACAGTTGCGCCTACAAGCACAGGATAACTGCTTACAGCCTCCCAGTTCTCCATAGGCAGAGCTATACCCATACCATCGCAAGTGACGTTGATTGTACCCAATGACACGGTACAGCCCTCGGTGATGGCTGTTGTACCATTATAACCTTGAACAGAGTAGGTCAGAGTCGGGTCAAGACGCGCCTTAGCCACACCATCCTCGACTTCTATACGATAGCTTATATGACGGTCGTCTACAGCATTTACCCACAGTATACCGGTAAAGCCCTGTCCCGTGTGGAGAGCGGTGAAAGTAACATTATCAGGAATAGTCAGGGTTGTAGCCTGCTCTCCAGCCACCAACGTAATGTCCTTTGACGTATAGCAGTCAGTGGCTTCCAGCACAAATTTGTCATCACCTGTTATAAGTTGTGAGAATTCAATCTGTCCATTCTCGTCTGTACGGCCGCTGGCATTACCAAAACTCACACGCTCATCGGCCACAACGCCTTTGCTGTCACGTACAGTCACCGTAAGGTTGCCGTAGTTGAGCGGAACATCTGTATTCTTTGTCAGATTGACGGTTCCTAATGTATTTCCGTAATAACTCTGACTATACGAATACTCACCTTCTGTAAGGAAGTATCTTGTACCATAGTTGAAACGTTTGGCTCCCTCATTGACATAAATCTGGCCTGTAGTCTGGATATTGGTGGTAAACCGCAACGCATACAGTTTTACTGTCTTGTTGTTTTCACCTGAAACCACTTCCACATCCACGGTGTTCATGTTATTGATTCGCAGCTGGTAGCTACCAGGCATAACGGGCGAAATTACAATCTTACCATTCTCGGGTTCCACATTCTGTGAGCTGTTGCCATTGCCCCAACGGAACTCCTGTTCGCTCAATTCTGCGGCAGTGGCATCGCAGTCAAGGGTAATGGTTACACGGCTGGTATTGATTGCTATCGTCTGGTCAGCATTGCCCACAGTGAAATCCGTATAAGCACCCATCGTATTGTAGGTAAATTTGCCTGCCTGCAGGTACATCGTTGCCTCACCGTTGGCATCGGTGTTTACGCTTTTGTAATCATAATAATATGAGTCTTCCGGATCATAGTTGTAATACACTCTTATTTGCTGTTTAACGTTAGGACTGGTGCCCGTCATTGATTTGAATGTCACCTTGTGGTACTCCAGCCAATAAGTCATGTCGGACGATACGGTAAACTTGCTGCTGAACACGCCCGCGTCATCCTTCAACCAATAGTCGCCGGCATCAACCTTTGCACTGCCACTGCCATTATAGAAGCCTGCTATTGCATCTTCCTCTTCACCATACTTGTACAGATAAACATAACCGCCTCCGTATGGATAGTCACCATGTCTGCAGCCAACAGTCAGTGTGTATGAAGTGACTGCCTGCTTTGTAATGTTCAGCGCATAATCGGCAGTAAGATCGAATGAACCATTCTGGTCACCCCATCTCCAACTGTATCCTGTACCGGCAGGATAGTACAGGGAGAACTGTCCATTATTATTGGTATACGAACTATTGTAACTTCCGTCAGGCTTGTAAATGTAAACATACGCATCTTCTACAGGCTGGTTCCCTGTATCCTTAACGGTTACAGTCAATTTTACAAGTTGGACTTTCACAATACCACCATCAGCAACGGCAAACGTTCCTCTCTGGCCATACGATGTCTCATATGATACGGTCTTTCCAACGTAGGAATCATCAAAGGTCAACGTCCAATAACCTGTAAAATTCCAATTGTCGTCCCTGACGGCTTGTGTACTGGCAGTCGCTGTTTCACCCAGCGAATAGACATTCACTCTTGCATTGTACTCGCTCAACCCCCAGATTGTATCGTTCTGGCTATTAACGAAACCGAACGACATCGTTACTTCTGCCCAGGCACTACCCGGCAGCATCAGCATTGCCGTAAAGGCAAGCAGGGATATTATTCTTTTCTTCATAAGTTGTGATTTGGATTGGTGTTACTTTATTTTTTAATCATTTTCACTTGATAACATATTATTGTTCTTTTACAGCACTTACAAACATAATAAAAGTTTAAAACATAAACTATAATTCTACAAAAAAAAACGTACCTATCGTGAAAAGTATGACAGGAGAGCCTGCTGATAAAGTTTGAGAGCGCGAATGCCGGCTGTAGTGATGCGGCAGATGGTATGAGAACCCCGCCCCTCGCCGCTACGCGACACCTTTATATAGCCCGCCTCCTCAAGCTTGGTAATCTGCACGCTCAGGTTACCTGCCGTAGCCTTTGTAAGTTCCTTAAGATACACAAAGTCTGCATCGGCCAAAGAATCCAATGCGGCCATCACTTTGAGGCGCAGCTCGTTGTGCAGTATCGGGTCCAGGTCTTTAAACTCCATGTTTAAGGTTTTTTTCAAACAGACATCCTGGAATAATGAGAGAAACCACGGCAACTGCCACAATGAATAATATCTGATAAATCCATAAGTCACCCTGCAGAACAAAAGAGACAACTCCCAAACCAGCGCCGGCAAGACCGCCCACAATCATAGGCCGGAAACGTACAACTTCACCGGTAATGAATGCCCCTATCCCGATAAGCAGGCATATCAACGGATTCTCAGCCACCTCATAAACACCCAAAAAGCCAAACAGGAAACCACCTGCGCCAAACACGCAAGCTGCGAATATCCAATAGTCCAGCACCAGCCTGGATTCATGTGTACGTATGTGAGTACGCTCGTGATCCCGGTGTATTATTATGTACATCAACGGAAGTCCCACCAATGGAATAGCTATCCACAGCCACAAGCACCATTCCCCATGAAACACCTGCCACAGTACAAATTCCAGCAGATAAGTCACGGCTGTAAGCCAACCCCACATAGGAAACAGTTTCTGCCCGGTAGGAACATTATCCATTTCCACTTTGCCCTTTGTCCGGGCAATAACTTCAAGTGCATCAAATTCTTCCATATAGTTACGCAAGCAAGCAGCGCAGCTGCTAATTCTCAATTAAAAAAGTAATAATCCCCACCAAAACAGCCGCAACAACATTTATCAGTTTGGCCTTCAGGAACGATCCGCGGCTCTCGGCCAGCAGAGGCAGCGATGCGTGACCGTCCTGGCTGATGCAGCTGGCCAGCAATACAGGTAGTGGTACTACACCTGCCGCATATAGTGATACGAACACCAAATGAGGACCGGATTCCGGGATTATACCCACCGCAGCAGCCAGCAGTATCATTAGGATTGTGTTGTCGCTTATCCACAATGCAAGATCAAAGTGCCACATAAGAAGACCTATCACAAGCATAGTACCGAATGTCCACAGGAATATGCCCGGCAGATGATGGCATACTATGTGTTCCCACAGGTGCTCCTCCACAAAATGGTCACCGGCCCAGATCAGCATGCCTAGCACCAGCATGCTCAGAGCTGAAAAGATCCAGTACATCCATTCTTCGGAAAGAATGTTGAAACTGAATGTCACTCCAGCCAGACTTCCCGCCGCATGATTGCCTATATCATAGTTTTCATCAGCCTCAAGGAATCCCATTGCCAGAGCAGATATGAATATGAGAACCCCCACAAACATCAGGATACGTTTCCAACCGTAGTGGCGGCTGTTTTCGTGCCCATGTCTGGGCTCCATATCCTCGTGATGTACATTCATGGAATGGCAGCCTTCATATCTGCTGTGGAACAGGTCCACCAGCAGGCCTGCCATGACGGCTATTACAAAAAGAAACAGTATTATCCACACCGAACGGCCGGGAAACATTGCCAGCATAACAAAAGCCTCGTCGCCCGATGATGCAATCATCATGGCAACCAGTGCTCCAAAACTTATCAGCCCGTGGGTATAAAGGGAAACAGATGCAAATCCGCCCATGCATCCGGGTATTGCGCCCAACAACGCGGAAAGCAGCACCTGCCCCATCCTACGGCCCCGCAGTCCTGAGAAAATGCGTCCCGCCGACTGAACGTTGAATACTTCAATCAGCATCATCATGATCACAACCAGACCGCTCACAAGAACGGCGGTGCGCAACGCATCTGTCAGGATTTGTACAATCATCAGGAGTTATTCATTTGAACAGATACTGGGCAAACTCATGCAGTGACTTGCGCCAAACCTGCCACTCATGGTCGCCGGGGTATGAGTTGAACTTAACTTCAACTCCGCCGTCACGCATCTTCTTTACAATGTTGCGTGTATATTCAATACGGGGATCCTGCTCACCGCAGCTAAGGAAGAACACGTCAAATTGCTTGTTGAAATTCTTGGTATCTGACAGCATGCCCGGACACTCGGCCTCCAGATCAAAGTTGGCCGCACCTGAAATACCACCGAACATTCCCGTTGAGAACACGCCCACATTGGCAAACACCTCCGGATCACGCAGACCTATGTAGAATGCCTGGCCGCCACCCATGGACAATCCGCACATGGCACGGCTCTTGCGGTCCTTCTTAACGCGGTATGTCTTCTCCACAAACGGAATTACATTATCTATCAGCTCGCTGCGGAATGTCTGCATACCCTGCCAGCTATAACCGCCGCCCATACCTCCACTCCTGGACGTTACATTACTGTTAGAACTTACCACTATCATGGGTACAGCCTTTCCGGCAGCAATTAAGTTATCCATTATCATGGCAGTACGGCCCTGCTCCATCCAACCGCGATGGTCCTCACCGCCTCCGTGCTGGATATAGACCGCGGGATACTCCTGCTTACCCTCATTGTAACCGGCTGGAGTATAAACCATAAGCGGACGCCATACCTCCTCAACCTTTGAGTAGTAGTAAACGGTATTGACCTCGCCATGAGGTACATCCTGCACCTCAAACACATCCATACCCTCCTCCTTGATCTCGATAGCGCTTGTCCATCGACTGCAACCGTAGAACGGCTGGCTGGCAGGATCGGACACCGATACGTTGTCTATGAACAGGTTGTAATAGTGGAATCCCGGCACCTGAGGCTTGGTGGTAACGGTCCATGCGCCACCATCACCTTTTGTCATGTCATACTTGGTGCCGCCCAGGTCAATCTGCACATTCTGTGCCTGCGGGGCCTGAACGCGGAACATCACACTGTTATCGGCAAGTACACGCGGATAGCTGTTGCGGTTTATGTTGGTAACGGGAGAGTATGAGCCCTCGGGGAAACTCTCTCTGCGGAATCCCTGGCCTGTAGCCTGGCTGCAAATAACGGCCGTAAGCATCACGGCAGTCAAAATCTTTATAGTTTTCATAATTACAATTGGTTATGTCTGTTTTTTAAAAGCACGTAAAGAATCACCGGAGCACCTATGGCAGGCGTTATTGCATTGAGCGGAATAAGCCCACGGTTTCCGGGAATGGAGCTGAGCACATTGCAAAGCAGCGCAACTACAGCACCGGTAAGAATGGTCACCGGCATCAGGCTGCGATGGTTGCTGGACTGTAGCATCAGCCGCCCTATATGCGGCACGGCCAGTCCGATAAATGAAACCGGACCGCAGTATGCGGTTATGATAGCCACCAGCAAGCTGGTTGACAGCAACAGCCAGTTACGGGTTCGGATTATGTTCACACCCAGGTTCTCGGCATACATATCGCCCAGCAGCAGCGCGTTGAGCGGTTTAATCAATGAGACCGCAATCAGCAATCCTACGGCAGACACCACACAATATACAGGAAGCTGCCCCATGGATACACCGCTGAAATTACCCATGCCCCACATAGTGTATGAATGGACACCCTCAGCTGTAGAGAAGAAATTGAGAAGAGATATGATGGCCGATGCCAGATAGCTCACCATGATACCCACAATGAGCAGCATCACCGGATTCTTGAGTCTGGAAGAGAGATATAGTACCAGCGCAGTCACAGCTATAGCACCGGCAAACGCACCTATTATGACAGATACCGATCCACCCAGCGTGAGGTTACCCATTGTAAGATTGCCGCCAAAGAGCAGCATGACAAGCGCAACGCCCAGGCCCGCACCTCCGTTTATACCCAGAATATCGGGACCGGCCAAAGGGTTTCGGAACGCAGTCTGCAGCATCAGACCCGATGCTGCAAGCGAGGCACCGGCCAGCATGGCTGTGACAGCGGCCGGCAGACGCGACTCCCTGATTATGAAATCCCAGCTCTCACGGCTGGCCCCGCCACCCGTAAGCGACGCAATAACATCCTTGAACGGGATATGCACCGTGCCCCAGCACAGGTTCAGGAAAAACAGCACCAGCACAGCAATCACCAGTGCCACCACTATCGTGACCGATTTTCTTCTTTCTCCTGCCATAATGAGTACAAATTTAAGCAAGAACACAATAGGGACGGTTCTTTTTGTGTTTTTTTTCATAAAACCACTATCTGATAAAGCTAAGAATTTACACAAAAAGAACCGTCCCTATTGTGTTCTTCGGGATATAATGTCTAACTTTAGGTCCGCTTTGGACAATCATCAACAAACAAAAAATACAACAATGAAAAAGATTCTATTTGCAGCAGCCGTAATGGCATTATTTACAGTGAATGCAAACGCACAGTTCGGATTCGTAGCACCCCAGCAGCAAGGCGGTGAGCCCAAGGCTCCTGAACTTGAGTATGTGGTACGCCTTAACGTAACCCTGGGCCAGGCCTTCTCGGCTGGCGACAACGGCAAGGGCACACGCACCATCATCCCCATCACCGGCGGCACGTTCGAGGGTCCGGACATCAAGGGCGAGGTCCTGCCTGGCGGTGCCGACTACCAGCTGCAGGTTGACGGCCGCTCAGAGATTGAGGCCATCTACTGCATCCGCACCGATGACGGCGTGAACATACACGTGCGCAACTGCGGCATAATAAAGATGGGCGGACAGGGCGGCATGTATTTCCGTTGCGCCCCCAAGTTCGAGGCCCCAAAAGACAGCAAATACTCATGGATGAATGAGTGCCTGTTCCTTTGCCAGCCCGGATTCGGTGCCGGCGGCGGCATCACGCTTGACGTCTGGAAAGTCAAGTAAAAAGCAACAAAAAATGAGACCGGCTAAAATTTAGCCGGTCTCTTTTATTAATCTTTCACAATGAGATATTTTCTTAGTAGTTTTATTTCATCCTTTGTCAGAGGATCCACATCAGGCGAATGGCGGGTGGTGGCCCAGTTCTCTACCAGTTGGTTTACGGATTCGGTCTTGGGATTACCGAATTTGCGGATATGCGTTATCAGCTCGTAGAGGATATGGGTCTCTTTCTCTGTGGCGCGGTAGTTCCTGAGTCGTTTATTGGTGCCGGCGAATGTGGTCAGCTCATAATCCTTGGACAGATCACTTTCCGACACACCCAGCAAAGCCTCTATCAGGAAAGCTAGTGAGCCTGTGCGGTCGGCACCGCCTGCGCAATGGAAATAGACAGCCTTTCCTTCACCCAGATAGCCTATTATGGCCCTGATGGCCTGCTGATACAACTCCTGCGTATTGCCGGTGCCTCTGCCCAGATTCTTCTCTACAGGGAACTTGATGTATTCAGCACCGTCAATCACACGGCCTGCATTAGACTCACTATCCTTTATGCCGCGCAAATCAAGATCCACCGAAATACCCAGCTGGTTCAGGAAAATGTCCTTGGCATTGTCCGACATACGCGATGAGAGTCTGGCTCCCCTGTAGAGCTTACCGTATGCGATGTGCCCGCCGTCGGCCTTCCAGCCGCCAAGGTCGCGTACATTCTCCGCCACACCGTTTATCATACGCAGCGGCCCCTGGGGCATCACGCATCCCTCTTTCAGCACTGTCCCGTTACTGTCCTGCACCTTGTAGAAATACTTCACTCCGGGAACAAGATTGAAAATCTCAGCCGGTGATTCCTGGGCCTGAACCTGGAACGTATTCTTATAATCCCTGGATTGTGACAATACTATGCTGGATGCCGGACCTCCTGTCCACGAAACCTTTACCGGCAGAGGCCTGTCATTTGCTCCATAGTTTTTCATGTAATCCTCGGCAAATGAAGTGATATAAGCGGTATCGGCCGAATAATCAACTTCGGTCAGGAACTTACCGGTTCCTTCATTCTCAATGTTACATACCTCGACAGGTATTTTATTATTTGTGCGTACCGATGCACATGAAATCACTACGGCCAGAAAAGCCGATATTACCGCAAGCAAAAACAGTTTCCTTTTCATATTACCCCTTTTGATTTCTGTCCGGCAGCCTGAAAGAACATGTTGTTTGACTATGCAAAAATATAATTTACAATCCATTCTCCAACCTGTCGGGTACCAAATTCTGCACCGCCTTCAACCTGAATCTCAGGAGTGCGGACACAAGCGTCAAGAGAGGCCTGGACGGCGCGGCGTATCAGGGCACCTTCTTCGTTGAGGCCGAAATACTCGTACAGCATGGCCACACTCAGAATCTGAGCTATGGGATTGGCAATGTTCAGGCCCTTGCCCTGCGGCCAGGAACCGTGCACCGGCTCAAATACCGGAGTATGCTCTCCTGTCGATGCGCTGGGCAGCAGACCCATGGAACCGGTAATGCATGATGCCTCATCGGTCAGGATATCGCCGAATGTATTCTCGGTTACGATAACGTCAAAGAACCTCGGCTCCTGGATCATACGCATGGAGGCGTTATCCACAAACATGAAATCAGTTTTGACATCGGGATACTCCTTCATGATTTCCATAGCCACACTGCGCCACAGGCGTGAGCTGGCCAGCACGTTTGCCTTATCCACAACTGTAAGGTGCTTTTTGCGGGCAAGAGCATACTTGTAGCCCACACGCAGAATGCGTTCCACCTCGGCGCGGGAATAGATATTGGTATCGTAAGCCTCATCGGGGCCCTCTTTCTTGGGGCCGAAATACATACCGCCGGTAAGTTCACGGATGCAGATGAAATCGGCACCACTCACAATATCATCCTTAAGCGGAGACTTGTGCACCAGGCAGTCAAAAGTCTCTATGGGACGGATGTTGGCATAGAGTCCCAACTTCTTGCGCATAGCCAGAAGTCCCTGCTCGGGACGGACCTTTGATGTGGGGTCATTGTCATACCTGGGATCACCCACGGCTGCAAACAGCACAGCGTCACAATCCATGCAGGTGCGGAAAGTCTCCTCCGGGAAGGGATCGCCCACCTTGTCAATGGCATCGGCACCGCAAATAGCCTCGCGGTACTCAATCTCATGTCCGAACTTGCGGGCAACGGCACTCATCACCGCTACGCCCTGCTCCATTATCTCGGGGCCGATACCATCACCGGCCAATACAGCTATCTTAAGTTTCATATCATTGTCTCTATTTTGTTCATCATCTTAACGGTTGCCTTGATTGCGGCCTCGGTCTGGTCGGCATCCAGGCCGCGGGTCTTGAATTCGGTGCCTTTAAAGTTCCAAGTGATGATGGTCTGTACAAAGGCATCGGTGCGGCCGCCGGGCGGGATTGACACAGTGTAGTTGGTCAGTACCGGGAAGGGTTTGTCCAGGCTGACGTATATCTTGCGCAGCGCACGCACAAAAGCATCATACTGACCGTCACCGGTGGCGGCCTCCTGATAGGGCTGTCCGTCTATTTCAATCTTGACGGTGGCTTGCGGGCGCAAACCCTGCGTCAGGCTGAGCGAATAGTTCAGCACACGGATGCGCTGCTCCTCCTGTTCGTGATGCAGCACATCGTGCACAATGTAAGGAAGGTCATCCTGTGTTACCTGTTCCTTCTTTACACCCAGTTCAATAATACGGTCGGTAACCTTGCGCATGGACTCCTCGTCCAGCTCTATACCCATTGCCATAAGGTTCATCTGGATATTGGCCTTACCGCTGTTCTTACCCAGGGCATACTCACGCACGCGGCCGAATCGCTCCGGCAGCAGGGCGTTGAAGTAGAGGTTGTCCTTCTTATCGCCGTCGGCATGAACGCCGGCGCACTGCGTAAACACAAACTCACCCACCACGGGCATGTTGTGCGGAATATGTATGCCGCTGTCCAGCTCCACCTGACGACTCACCTTGAACAGGCGGCTCTCTTTCAGTCCGGTCTCAACACCCATCTGATCCTTGAGCATAGCCATTACGCTACCCAGCGGAGCGTTACCGGCCCTCTCGCCCAGACCGTTCACTGTCACATGGACTCCCTTTACGCCGGCCTTGACAGCCGCATAGACATTGGCCACAGCCAGGTCATAGTCATTGTGTGCATGGAAATCAAAATGTATCATGGGATAGCGCTCCACCATACGGCGGCAGTACTCCAGCGTGGTATCGGGATTGAGAACACCCAGCGTATCGGGCAGCATCACACGCTTTACCGGCATTGAAGCAAGGGCATCCATCAGGTCAAACACATATTTGGATGAGCGTTTCATGCCGTTACTCCAGTCTTCCAGATAGACGTTCACCTCCATACCGCGGCTCACTGCGTACTCAACGGTGCTCCGGATATCGCGGATATGCTCATCGGCAGTCCTGCCCAACTGTGCGGTAACGTGCTTGAGACTGCCCTTGCAGAGCAGGTTCATTACGCGGCAACCGGCCTCCATTATCCAATCGGCCGAGCGGTTCCGGTCAACAAATCCCAGCACCTCGACGCGGCTCAGCAGACCGTTTCGCTGTGCCCAATCGGCAATTCCCTTAACGCAATCCTGCTCACGGTCCGAAACCATTGCCGATGCTATCTCCACGCGATCTACGTTCAGGTCCGACAGCAAAGACTGGACAATGCTCAGTTTCTCCTGGTTAGAGAAACTCACACCCGATGTCTGCTCGCCGTCACGCAGCGTGGTATCCAGAATCTCTATGTAACGCCCGCGGGCGGCACGACTCTCGTAGGCCTCGATATCGGCCTTACGGCTAAGCAGATAGTCAATGTCATCATAGCCGTTAAGCAGGCAGAGTTTCTTGTAGCTGTCTATCTCAAACTTCTCGGAGTGTCCGGAGCCCAGGTTGGTAACTGTCTGCTCCTGCAGATCTACACGTACCACAGCATTTGGGTTTGAAGTCACAGTCCGCGCCAGTTCATTGCGGAAAGCGGTGCTCACCGTAACCGGCAGCACAAAGCAGTTCAGAAGGTTGCCGCGGTGTATATCGGCAAAACGGTCCGATATCACCACCCTTATACCGTATCCTGCAATTGCCCATGCGGCGTGCTCGCGACTGGAGCCGGAACCCCAGTTAGTGCCGGCAATAACTATCTCGTGACAGCCCTTATGCGGACGCTCGCTGTAAACAGGATTGTTAAGTACAAAATCCTGCACAGGCTTGCCGTCGGCCCCGTAACGCAGGTCATGCATGAACGCATCGCCAAAATAGCCCAGGTCACGGGTGGTAGCGGCCATATATCGGGCCGGTATTATAAGGTCCGTATTGCAGTTGTCTATATTTATGGGAATGCAGGTTGATTCCACTTTATTCATTTTCCTTTCCATAGTCATAACATTTTACGGGGGTCAGTTATCACTCCGGTTATAGCGCTGGCAGCCACAGTGAGCGGACTGGCCAGAACGGTTCTGGAGCCGGGGCCCTGACGGCCCACAAAGTTCCGGTTTGAGGTGGATATGCAAAGCTTCCCTGCCGGAACCTTATCGGGGTTCATGGCCAGACAGGCCGAGCATGAAGGCAGACGCAGCTCAAAACCGGCCTCCTCAAGTATCTTGTCTATACCCTCCTCTATTATCTGACGGCGCACAGCCCATGATCCGGGTACCAGCCAGGCGGTTACCCCTGGAGCCTTGTGCTGTCCGCGCACCACGCTTGCAAACGCGCGGAAATCCTCAATGCGGCCATTGGTGCAGGCGCCCAGGAAACACCAATCTACAGGTGTGCCCTCCAGTTTCTGCCCAGGCTTGAACTGCATGTAGTCCAGCTGAACTTTCAGCTGCTCACGCTCCGCATCAGACAATCCTTCATATACGGGAACGGTGCCGTCAATTGCAATTCCGGCACCGGGATTGGTTCCGTAGGTAATGCGCGGTGCAATGTCATCGGCATAGAATGTTACCTCGCGGTCAAAACGGGCGTCGTCATCAGTGCGCAGCTCGCGCCAGGTGGCTACCGCACGGTCCCAATCGGCACCCTTGGGCGCATACTCGCGCCCGCGCAGCCAGCTGAACGTGGTCTCATCGGGGGCAATCAGACCGGCACGGCTGCCCATCTCTATGGACAGGTTGGACAGCGTGAGCCTGCCCTCCATAGACATCTCGCGCACTACCTGTCCTGCATACTCCACTGCATATCCCGTTGCACCCGATGTGGTCATCTGGGCCATTATGTACAATGCCACATCCTTGGCGGTAACACCCTTGCCCAGCTTACCTTCAATATTTATGCGCATGGTCTTGGGCTTGAACTGAAGTATGCACTCTGATGCCAGTATCTGCGCCACCTGTGATGTGCCTATACCCATTGCCACAGCACCCAGAGCACCGTGTGTTGAGGTGTGCGAGTCGCCGCACATGATGGTCATTCCGGGCAGCGACAACCCTTTCTCCGGGCCCACCACATGTATTATTCCGTTATCGGGAGTACCCATACCGAAGCATTTTATCCCAAACTCGCGGCAGTTACGCTCCAGTGTCTCCACCTGCTTACGGCCCACGGGGTCTTCTATGCTGTCCTGACAGTGTGACGGCGTATTGTGGTCAGGCATAGCAAACACCTTGTCGGGGCGCAGCACTCCGCAGCCCTTGTCACGGATAGCATCAAACGCCTGTGGGGTGGTAACCTCGTGGCAGTACAGGCGGTCTATATAAAGTACGTCAGGTCCGTCGGGGACAGACTGCACCACATGGGCGCTCCATATCTTGTCAAACAGCGTCTTTCCCATCACTCTCAGGTTTGAATTTGTTTATACAGTCTATATAAGCCTCCACGCTGGCGGTAACTATATCGGTGTCCGACCCGAATCCGTAGTACAGATGCCCGTCATTCTCCACCTGCATGTGTACCTTACACATATCGTCCGATCCCTTGGACAGCGCCTGGATTGTCATCTCCTTAAGCGTCATGGTGCGGTGGATTATCTGCTTGAGTGCCTTGATCGATGCATCCAGCGGTCCGTTTCCGGTTGACTGGGCACCGAATGAACGGCCATCAACGTTCAGACGTATGGTGGCATTAGGCACCACACCTTTTCCGGTGGTCACCTCCAGCGCCTCCAGCTTCACATGACGCTTGGCGGCTACATCGGCCCCGGCCAGCATCAGTATGTCATCGTCGGTAAGCTCCTTTTTCTTGTCGGCCAGCTTCAGGAAGGCCTCATATATGCGGTTCATGGCTATGACATCCACCTTTACACCCAGAGCTGTGAGACGATGCTTGAGTGCGGCTCGGCCGGACCGGGCAGTCATAACTATGTTAGCTTCCTCCAGGCCCACATCCTTTGGGTCTATTATCTCATACGTGCTGGTGTTCTTGAGCACGCCGTCCTGGTGTATGCCGCTGGAGTGCGCAAATGCGTTGCGGCCCACAATGGCCTTGTTGAACTGCACCGGCATGCTCATGAGCGATGACACCAGACGGCTGGCGGCGGTTATGCGCTGGGTGTTGATTCCGCACTCCAGGTGCAGGTTATGGTGGCACTTGAGTATCATGGCAACCTCCTCAAGCGATGTGTTGCCGGCCCTTTCGCCTACTCCGTTTATGGTAACCTCAACCTGACGGGCTCCGTTCAGGATTCCGCTCATGGTGTTGGCTGTGGCCATTCCCAGGTCATTGTGGCAGTGGGTAGAGAGGATGGCTTTTCCGTTTGCCAGACCATCTACATGCTCCATCAGGTATTTTATCTTGGCTCCGAACTCATCGGGCAGGCAGTAACCTGTGGTATCGGGTATGTTTATTATGGTGGCGCCGGCCTTGATTGCTGCTTCGGCCACGCGTGCCAGATATTCATTATCGGTACGTCCGGCATCCTCGGCATAGAACTCCACCTCACAACGCTTGGACGCTGCATACTTTACGGCTGCCACGGCGCGCTCCAGGATCTCCTCACGGGTGCTGTTGAACTTGTAGCGTATATGCTCGTCGCTGGTGCCTATTCCGGTGTGGATACGCTTTAATTTAGCGTACTGCAGCGCATCGGCGGCTGCGTCTATATCGGCCTCAACGGCACGGGTAAGGGCGCAGATAATAGGATTGCTCACGGCTTTTGATATCTCCACTACCGAGTTGAAATCGCCCGGGCTACTTACCGGGAATCCGGCTTCAATCACATCCACGCCCAACTGCTCCAGCTGGCGTGCCACCTCAATCTTCTCAATGGTGTTGAGCTGGCATCCCGGAACCTGTTCACCGTCGCGGAGCGTTGTGTCAAAGAAAATCAGTCTGTCTGACATATATTATTACGTTTCAACTGCAAAACTAATAAAAAAGCCTCTCTCACTTTTGTGAGAAAGGCTATTATTAAGAATCTGTTCTGATTTGTTCCGTATTTTTTACGAAACAAATCAGAACAGATTCCAAGTGATGACCCTAAAAACGTTCAGGTCCTTATCTTATCATGACTTTCCTGTTATTGTGCAGGTATATTCCTTTCCGGGTAGGCTCACCGTCAAGACGGTGCCCGCTCAAATCATACCAAACATCTATGGTAATATCGTCAGTCCCGATACTGATTTCACCTATTGCAGTCAACATACCGTTCTTGTCATACAACCGTACTGTAATCTGATTCGGAATATCATCTGTCCCAATAAATGTTGAACAGGTCAGATATGCCTGGAAAGGAGAAAACACCATATCGTCATCAGCAAGGACAAACTGCCCGGCCTCCACGTAATGCTCATATTCACGCTTGTCAATGGATGTAAATCCATATACATTTACATCATTGCTGAAATCCTTTCCGCAAGTCAAGGCAGCATATGTTCCTTTGAATGACCAATAACCGTCTGTAATTTCTTCAGGACCATCAAGCGTGCTCAATGTAACACCTTCTGACGGAATGTTGGTTAAGTTCAACCTGTCACCTGTCGGCATGAAAACATAAGGTGTATTGGCATCCAGTATTGTAGCGCTGTTGACTCCGACGCCAGGCTCCTGCATTGCCACCACCCAATCATCACCCTCCTTAATCACTTTCACGAATTCATAGAATATACCTCCCTCGTTGCCGTTGCACTCATAACTGAACGGTAACATAACCGTCGATGGGCAACCGGGTATGAAAGTGCGGTTAAAATCAACAGATTTCACCACAACATCATCGCTGATGTCTAACGGAACATTCTGATCTGCATTTATTGTGGCACTTTTACCGTTCTCATCCTCTGTGATGGTCAGTGCCCCATAAATGGTAACCTTTGCTGTTACAGTCAGGGTGCCGTTCACCTTGCTCACGTTCGTAAAGTTCGATGTGCGGTCTGCACCGTCCGGGTTCAGAATCGCATAGCCGTCATTCACAACGTTCGCACTGCTGCCTACAACCGTCTGGCTGCCGCTCGCTGTGGCTGACAACGTGAAACCGGAAGGAAGACCTGACGCGCTTACAGTGTCGTTAGTAAGAGCCGTACCGTCATATACCTTACTTGATG
>CADCBO010000013.1 GCA_902799685.1 uncultured Bacteroidales bacterium | reverse complement strand
CATCTATCATTTCAAGGTCAGGATAGTGGCGCTTGGCCTCATCAAACCACTCCACAATGGCCTTGTACTGCTCGGAAGTGGACAGGTCGTCCATCCACCGGGGATACTGTCCGCCCCAAATCAGCGTGTGGAACTTGAACGGGAAGTTGTGGCTTCTGGAATAGTTGTAGGCGGCGTCGTTCCAGTTGAAACGGCCGCGGGCACTACCTTCTACCGAGCCCCATTTGGTCTCGTTCTCACAGGTAATCTGGTTCCACAGGGTGTAATATTTCTCATTGCCGTAATCAACCTGGTAACGGGTGGTTATGTTGCCCAGGAACTTGTCAGGATTGGAAGAGAGCTGTGCACCTGCGCCTGCCGGGAACAGGCATATTACAACTAATGTGAAAGCCTTGATACTAATTCTCATAGCTATTGGTTGTCTTGATTAACTGATGTGCAAATTTATGCTAAAAAAATGATAATGTCAACGTATGCCGGCGTTTCTTAGTGCACGCTGATAACGGGCTGCGTTGGCGTTGTGCTGTGAAAGCGATGAGGTAAAGTTGTGATAACCGCTGAAATCCTCTTTTGCACACATATACAGGTAGTTGTGCCTGCTGTAATTAAGCACTGCGTCTATTGAACGGGTACTCACAAACCTTATTGGTGCAGGAGGGAGGCCGGGGTACCTGTATGTGTTGTAAGGCGAATCCACCTCCAGATGAACCTTGAGCACACGCTTGGGCCTTTCTCCGCCTAATGCGTAAATCACGGTGGGGTCGGCCTGCAGCAGCATATTCCTGTGCAGGCGGTTCATGTAGAGTCCTGCCACAACCGGCAGTTCATCGGTCTTGGCTGTCTCCTCCTCGACTATGGATGCAAGGGTTGTTACCTGCTCAGGGGTAAGACCTATGCTGCCGGCTTTGTCCAGACGTTCCCGGTTCCAGAAACGGTCCCGTTCCTTTACAAGGCGGCTTATCAGGGCATCGGCCGATATATTCCAATAGACCTCATACGTATTGGGTATGATCATGCAGAATACAGTGGCAGGAGTGTATCCCAGCGAGTCCAGGAATGATGCATCACAGAGTCTTGACGCTATCTGTGCCGAGTCTGTCATTATCTGACCTGCAATAGCGCGGGCCATCTGGCCTACGGTACGTGTGCTGTTTATGGTAAGACGGACGGGAGTCTGTGAACCGCTCAGCAGCATGTTTGACACCTGTTTGGGAGTGGCTCCGGATTTTACTGTATAGCAGCCGGTATGTATATGACTGTCATAGTCACGGCGCTTGAGCAGATAATCCAACGCCTTGGTTCTGGCATCAGGGTCAGATTCCAGTATGCCTGCCAGTATGCTCTGCCTGGTATCGGTGGGTGTTATAAATATACGGTAGTCATCACATACCGAAACAGGTGTGGTAAAAAGCCTGTAAAAATAAAAAATGGCTCCGGCTCCTGTAACAAGCAGTACTGCGGCAATTATAATGATAATTCTCCTGACCATCGTAGTTTGATGTATATGGGTACAAAAATAGTGATAATGTACGTTCCATGTGTGGTTTTTTAATAACTTTGCCTACATCAGACTAACAACAAACAATTAAATAATGAGAAAATTCTTTTTCCTGCTTACTCTGACGGCAGCCCTGTCAGTAAGCGCCAAGAGTGAAGTTACAGTCAACGTTCATGCCGACAAGCCCGGTGCAACCATTAACAAGAACATCTACGGACAGTTCTCGGAGCATCTGGGAACCTGCATCTACGGCGGTCTGTGGGTAGGTCCGGATTCAAAGATTCCCAATACCAACGGCTACCGCACCGATGTGCTCAACGCACTTAAGGAGCTTGAGGTGCCCGTAATGCGTTGGCCTGGCGGCTGCTATGCCGATGAGTACCACTGGATGGACGGCATCGGCCCCAAGGAGAACCGTCCCGTTATGGTAAACAACAACTGGGGTGGAATTGTCGAGGACAACAGTTTCGGTACCCATGAGTTCCTAAACCTGTGCGAGCTTATAGGCTGCGAGCCTTACATATCACTCAACGTAGGTAGCGGATCGGTAGAGGAGGCTGCCAAGTGGATTGAGTATATGAACGCCGCCGACGGCCCGATGGCCAAGCTGCGCAAGCAGAACGGCCGCGAGGAACCCTGGCACGTAAAATATATAGGTATAGGTAACGAGGCGTGGGGTTGCGGCGGTAACATGCTGCCCGAGTACTACTCGGATATTTTCCGCCGTTACCAGACCTATTGCCGCGATTACAACGGCACACAGCTCTTTAAGATAGCCAGCGGTGCTACCGATTATGACTATGAGTGGACCGACGTCCTTATGAAGAAGATTGGCTCTATGATGAACGCCGTTTCCCTGCATTACTACACCGTATCAGGTTGGGTGGGCGCCAAGAAACCCGCTCTGGATTTCAGCGATGAAGATTTCTACTGGTGTCTGGGCAAGTGCCTTGGTATAGAGCCGGTTATCCAGAAGCATCTGGCCATAATGAGCAAGTATGACCCCGAGCACAAGACTCCGCTGCTGGTCGATGAGTGGGGAACATGGTGGGAGCCGGAGCCCGGCACACAGCTCTATCAGCAGAGCACCATGCGTGACGCCCTGGTGGCTTCACTTTCACTCGATGTGTTCCACAAGTACTGCGACCGCATCCAGATGACCAACATAGCACAGGTGGCCAACGTGCTCCAGTCTATGATCCTGACCAAGGATGACAAGATGGTGCTCACTCCCACATACTGGATATTCGATATGTACAAGCCTCACATGGACGCCACCTACATCCCCACTGACCTGGAGGGCGTAGAGGTTAAGCTTACTCCCAATGAGCGCTATGCCGCCAATCCCGATGAGACCGCCACACGTCCGCTGCCACTGTTCAGCTCGACCGCATCAAAGAAGAACGGCAAACTGCACATATCAATGTCAAACGTAAAGCTCAATGAGGCTCAGAGCGTAGTAGTAAAACTTGACGGCATCAAGGCAAAGAGCGTGACAGGTAAGATCCTTACCAGCGACAAGGCCAGCAACTACAACACCTTTGAGAACCCCGACAAGATAAAGCTAGCCGATTTCAAGGGCGCAAAGATTGACAAGAAGACCGGCGATATCACCCTGGAGATTCCTGCTGCCAGCATCGTGACCCTGGAAGTAGAATGATACAATTGGGGTCAGACCCCAATTGTACTTTTTTTCATTGAAAAAGGTTGCTCAAAACTGAGTGACCTTTTTTGTTTTTGCTTATCTTCGCAGTCGCAATCGCGATAGTAGCTCAGTTGGTAGAGCGTTGGCTTCCCAAGCCGAAGGTCGCGGGATCGTGCCCCGTCTATCGCTCTTGGAGAGGGTTCCAGATTCTGGAACTCTTTCTCTTTCTATCGGCTTGGGAAGCCAAAGGCTTGTCCGATGGTTCGCTACCCGCTCGCTTGAGCCGAAGGTCGCGGGATTGTGCCCCGTCTATCGCTCTTGGAAAGGGTTCCAGACTTTGGGACTCTTTCTCTTTTCACTGATTTGGACATTGTAGCTTGTCCGTAAAGAAATAAAAAGTGAAATAGCACAAAATAGCACAAAGGAATGAATCAGAATAGTTTATATTTGCAATACGATTCAATCCTTATAGTTTGAATATAATGTACTGAACTTGATGATACAATCTTAATTGACTGATTATATGAGATTTAATAATTTACTTATTTCATTGCTGGTAACAAGTTGCTGTATTGTATCTTGTGAAAAAGCGGATACCAATAATGATTCAGAGTCTTCAGAAACTTCCAATTGGTGGTTTAGGGCGGATATGGTATCAAAAGGCATAAAAACCATTGAAGAAGGTGATAATGTGTTTCATTATGACAGAGAGGGCCGTCTGACTCTTAATGAATATCCTGGTAGAAAATTGTTGTATGAATATAACTCACAGGGATTTATATCAAAGAAAACAATTCTTGATACAGAAAATGATGATGAGGTGATAACAAGAGTAACGTATGAATATGAAAATATCGGTAAGTTCATACCTAATGTGACGGTTGCAGGTTTGGTGACTCAATTAAATACCAGAGGACTTTTGCCGAATTTGTCAAAGATAAAAGTTGAGCAGGCACAACGTACTTATTCTACTGAATTCAAGTTCCACGGTGACACTTTGGTTATTTCTGATAATTCCAGGTTTGATGGCAAAATTGATACTGTTTATGTGTTGTATGAAGGTTTATATCCTTATTCAACAACTTCCGGAACTGTAGGTCCTATTACTTATCAGAAGAACGGCATGTTCAGAACATTTAGAACAGATATGGGATACTTCTTTTATAAAGAAGATGACAGATTCATGCTTCTGGATAAGTATTCTTGTTATAATTCTGATCAATTTAAACAATATGCTGTCTATACTTATGATGATAGAGGAAACAAAACAAAAATTGAGTGGACAGAGATTTATAATGATAGTAGTTATGTTGAAACAACAATTATATCATACAAGTATGACGAAAGGGGTAATTGGATAGAACGGACTTTTTCTTATTCTTATGACCCTAATACTTCAAAGACAGAAACCCGCAAAATAGAGTATTGGACAAATTAGTGTCACAAAGTGAAATAGCACAAAGGAATGGATATAATATTACATACAAGTGTCAATATTATGGTACTACTCAGAAGAGCACTGATTGTCTTATTGATTGAGACGCTCATTCCCTTAGGGGTTGTGGCTCAGAAAGAGAGCCGCTTTGAGATAAGTGTGGGTGTTTCAACGCCGGGGATAGATGAATTGAAGGATTCAAAACTGTTTTACTTAGGTGTTGAGAGTTTTGAAGTATATAAAGATGAACCGTTGAGCAATCTGGATGAGGATACGTTTAGCTCAACCTTATATCCGTGTTTTTCTGTCCAGTTATCTTATGATTTGTCAGAATCCGGTTTCTTTAAAAAACTGGATTTGGTAGGATATGCCGGTTATCATTTTGCCGGTGTGGAAAGATATGATATTGTCAATGCTACAAGCAGCAAGGAATCCGCCAGAAAACTGGATCTTCTTATAGGTATAAGATATAACATTGTAGAACGGGAGAAATTCAATTTGTACACACAGTTCCTTGCCGGAAATGATATTCCTGATGATTCCGGATATTGGGATTATATTTATAAGAGTTATGGAGATGATTACAATTCTATAATTATAATGCAACTCACATTTCTGGGATTTAACTGGACGCTGGGGAATAAAGAAGGAAAAAGTAGAATGGGAGTGATGGCGGAACTTGGATACGGACAAGAGTATGGAGCAAGTGTCGTTCCTATATTTCCTGGCGTGAGGGTAGGTTTAAGCTATAAGTTCTGATGATTATGAAAAAAGCTGGCATTATCTTTTATGTGGCGATACTTACAAGTCTGGTGGCATGTAAGGGAAAGGATTGGAACACGGAATGGGAACTGGTAGATATTTCCGATAGCTGGGCATATGCTTATGTAAATTATGCTTTGAACAAGATTACAGATAAAGGTGCAGACGGAGGAATCATAAAAACCATAGTAAATGATACCTTATGTCGCGAGTATCATCACTTGTCCAATTCCAAGGATGGGGATTCCATAAAAGTTGTATCAACTTTGGTTCAGATAGGTGATTCAACAATCCTTACTATTGACGGTTACAGGTACTCCAAGAAATTCTATGCACATCTTTACACTATAGAACCGGGAATTATAAATTACGGGGGTAAGTTCCATATTGATTTCTATGAAATAGGCAAGACAACTCCTTGGGCCTGGTCAGAAATCATTTACAGGAAAGATTACGATTATTCGTATAGCAGGAAGGCTGCCACGGTGGGCTGGTACTGATCAGCGAGACAGGTTCCTGAGATAAGAAAGGCCGGACAGTTTTGATAGCTGTCCGGTCTTTGTTTGGTCTGAATTACACAGAAGGAACCGTCCCTATTGTGTTAAGCAGGTTGATGCTGCGGGCGGAGCAGGTCGTTGACCGTCTTGACGGGGTTGAAGGTGGTGAGCGGAACCTCCACGAATATGGTGTTCCAGTCACTCATGGCGCCGTTCCACAGGCCGGGCAGCTCCAGGGCCTTCAGCTCGCGGCCGTTCTTGGATTTGCTTGATATGAATCCGGTGGCGGGATCTACATACTTGGGCAGGTCAAACCTAGTTCCTTTGTAGCCGCGCAGGGCACAAACCAGGTCAACGGGGTTGAAGTGGGTACCGCCGGTAAACATCTCTTTCTTGCGCGGGTCATTAAGGTCTATCTGCGAGCTCTCCAGAATCTGCAGCGATATTGTGCCGTCACTGTTGTATGCCAGGAATGGACCGCCTCCGGGCTCACCCACGTTCTTTACCATTCCGCACACTCGGAGCGGGCGGTTAAGCTTGGCGTGCAGCCACGCTGCAAGCTCCTTGCCTTCCAGTTTGTCTATGTCCTTGCGTCGGCAGCAGAGCGTATCGGTTACAAACTTGCAGATGTTCTTGAGCTGCTGGGGGGTGTATTTGCCGCTGTCAAGCAGACGCAGGTAGTCAAACACTTTGTTCTGTGCGCTTACCAGTATGCCTGCAAGCAGTTTCTTATAGGTGACGGTATCGGTCTTGAGGTGATCCGGTACCACGTTGTCTATGTTCTTTATGAACACTATGTCTGTGTCCATGTCATTAAGGTTCTCTATGAGTGCGCCGTGACCGCCCGGACGGAACAGTATGGAGCCGTCATCGTTACGGAACGGGCCTCCGTCGGCTGCTGCGGCTACGGTATCGGTGCTGGGCTTCTGTTCGGAGAATGTTATGTCATACGTGGTGCCGTAGCGTTTGGACATGGCCTTAGCACAACTGTCTGCAAGATTCTTGAACAGTTCACGGTGCTCGGTGGATACGGTGAAGTGCAGATGTACCGTGCCGTCGGCTCCCGATGCATACATGGCACCCTCGGCCATGTGTTCCTCAAGCGGAGTGCGTGTAGTGCTGCTGTAGCTGTGGAACTTGAGCAGGCCCTTGGGCAGAGCGCCGTAATTGAGTCCCTTGGACTGCAGCAGATTGGCTACCACTGTCTTGTAACTGCCGGCTGAGATGAGTTCCCTGATGGATTTGCCCTCATTTGCAGTGCATGCGACATCAAGGTCCTTGTAGAATGCAAACTTGCTGATGCCATCAAAGAAGGACTTCTCAAACGGGGTGGTGGGCACGCTGTACGGCGCATCCAGAAATGCAAAAAGATCCTTGAACATACGGCTGGCCGCTCCCGATGCGGGAACGAACTTGGTTACCTTATGGCCGCTGGCGCAATAGGTGTCCCATGTCTTGATATAGCTGTCAAATTTGCTTTCATCGACCGCAATGATGCCATTGCCTACTGATGCTGCCGCTTCTAATTCAAGGAAGGGAAATCCTTTCTTTATAAGTTCCAACTGAGCTTTTACGCTCTCTGCATTCGTTCCCTTCTTTTTAAACTGTTCCAGGTCTTTCTCGTCAAACATATAGTAAAGATTAGTCCTTCTATTTTGTGGAGTTCAAAAATAGTGTTGTTTTTTGGATTGGACAAAGAAAAGGGGCTTATTCTTACAATTGAATTTTTTTTAATAATTTAGCGGCGTGAAAACGTATAATTTGAGATGAAAATGAAAAAGTGCATGATATTGATTCTGTTTGCCTGGGCAGCTGCACTGCCTTTGTGGGCTGAAAACGGCCAAATGACTGAGGACGAAAAGTATCCCGAGATATCTTTCTCCAAGACCACCCATGACTTCGGGCTGTTTGACCGTGCTCATGGCGACCAGACCTGCTGGTTCAAGTTTACCAACACTGGCGACAAGGAGCTGTTCATACTCTCCGCCACCTCAAGTTGCGGCTGCACCATACCTGAATACCCCAAGACGGCTATCATGCCCGGTATGACAGATTCCATAAAGGTAAGCTACAGCGGTTCTACCAAGCGTGTGGGCAAGATGAAGAAGACCATATCGCTTACAACCAACTGCAAGGTCAACTCGGCATACCTATATATTATGGGTGAGATGGTCGAGGAGCTGGTTGCCGACCGCGTAACGCCACAGGAACAGAAATAAGGAATGTCTTACAGACGGGTAATATCCGTGACTGCAAGGGTTTTACGGTCAGGTACATTGAACTTTACGTGATATCCGTCAAATTCAAAGCCGTATTCACGGTCCGGGTCATCTTGATAGCGTGGCCTTGGATCCTGGGCAAGAATACCCCGGAGCGCATTGAGCGTTCCGGGCTTTGTTTTTGCTGCCAGATGCTGCGGTATGATTACGTTAAGAGGGTTCATGCTTACCGCGCCTGTAAAACCTGATGTAGCCTGGGGCTGGCAGTCTGTGTAAGATATGTAAGGTTTTATGTCATAGATGGGCGTGCCGTCCATAAGGTCCGCACCGCTCACGTGTATGAGCGGGCCTTGGGGGGAGTTCTGTTCTATGGATTCCAGCTTGACGCATGACAGCCCTATGGGATTGGGACGGAACGGTGAGCGGGTTGCGAATACTCCCAGACGTGTGTTGCCTCCCAGGCGTGGAGGGCGTACGGTGGGTGACCAATCCTCCCTGATGGCCTGGGAGAACTCCCAGATAAGCCAGATATGGCTGAATCCTTCCAGTCCGCGCAGGGCGTCGGCATTGCGGAATTCCGGCTCAAACACTATGGTACCCTTGAGCTCAGGTACAAGCCCGCTCTGCCTGGGAATTCCGAACTTGCCGGGGAATCCCGTCATTATCTTGGCTATAGTAACCAATTTATCCATACTGAGGGCGAAGATACGGAAAAAAAGGAATACTTTTGTACTATGGTCATATCAAGGCGGTTATACGGTCTGTGCATGCTGCTTGCGGTAACGTTTCTAACCGCAGGGAGCGTGTACGCCCAAGCGTTGCCTATGCTCAACAGTTTCCGCTCCAGGACTTTTGACGGTACGGTAAACGTTTCCTGGCCGGTGGAGTTTGACGGCTGCACATTCCTGACGGACAGCGTAGTGTTGAGCCGTTCCTACGGAGCTGTGTTCCGGAACTGCCGGTTTGAGAGCAGGAGCGGAAAACTCTATATGGCAGAGAGCGGCAGCGGTATGATCCTGTCCGGATGCGAGATTACAGGATGTGACGTGTTCAGTTTCAGCCGACATCCGGATGCTGCCGACAGGAACTACATATCCGATGTGACTCTGAACGGTAGTGAGCTGTATGTATCGGAAGAGCAGGAGAGTGTCATTGAAATAGATGGTCTCGGCCTGGCCGGGAGCGTGGCAGACGGTTCACGCGGTCCGCTCCTGATGCTTATGAGCGCCCCCAAGAATGTGCTTGGAGCTGGAGAGACCGCCACGTTGCTGGTACGCGGACTGGATGACGGTATGTTCATAGGCTGGCATGTCTCTGACTCTATGGTGAGTGTTAAAGTGGGTGATGACCCGTTTTCCTGTCTGGTAACCATACCGGAACAGGTGACCGGAAAAAAGAGCTTTCTGGTATGCGCTTATACCGAGTACGGTCTGGAGGCGGCTTGTGAACTAAGTATCATGCCCCAAGGGGAAACCGTTGTGCCGCTGGAAAGGAAAGTACAGAAAAAGAGGTCTTTACGCAAGAGAAACAGATGAGTCTAAAGAGGTTGTTATTAAGGCTTGCCGGTGTGGTGCTCTGGGTGGTGTATCCGGTGCAGGCATTGGCACAGGGTTCAGGACAGACGGCGTTTGACCTGAACGAGAAGGCCATATCCTATCTTTGGAACAATCTTGATACGGCTCATCAGTATGCTCAGTTTGCGTTGGAGGTGTCACGCCGTCACTCCGACGAGCATGCCAAGGCGGTGAACACACTGGCCCGCATTGCGTTCATGCGCATGGACTTTACCCAAGCCTGGGAACTGTACAGTTCGGTGCCGTCCATAACCGGTAACATGCTGGAGGTGGTGGCATCCGAGATAGGCCTGATGCGTATATGCCAGCGCACATCGGACAATGTGCTGTTCTATGAATACCGTAATGAGATTCTGCAGAACCTGCGTGCGCTGCATGAGGAGAGTGCGGTACTGGACGATGCCCAGCTGTCGCGTCTGCTGTCTCTGGAGCGTTCGTTCCGGATGGAGTCGGCCCGTTACTGGTTTGAGTTGGAACAGCCGGCTCAGGCTGGACGTGAGATGTCTTTCGTGGTGGCCGATAACCTTTTGCGCGATGACCATGACCGTTTCCTTACCTACACATACATGCGCGGGCTCGGTATAGGGACAGAGCCTATGAGCCTGGATGAGCAGGTGTCACAGAGGCTACGCAGTCTGGACAACTGCCTGCGCAGTGCGGTGCGATATAATAACGTGAGGATGCAGGCTTTGAGTATCAGCGCCATCTGCTCCATGCTGCTTGAGTATGGTACTGACAATGTGCTGTCAGGGGTGAGCGACGATATGCTGTCACGTCTGAACGCATCGGATGTGCAGCCGGAACTCCTGCCTACGCAGCTGGCACTCAAGGCGTTGCAGCTGTCGGCGCAGTATGGCGGGCAGTATGAGATAATAGAGAGCGAAAGGCTGCTTGCTTCATGCTACATACAACGAGGGCTTTACGAAGATGCGCTTGGCGCATTGGACAAAGCGCTGGATATGCTGAACAACATTTTCCGACTTAACAATATCGGGCAGCAGGAGCTGGAGCCGTTGGAGAATTACCGGGCCGACGGAGTCATTGTAGAGGAACAGTGGATGGCGGCGTTGCCGCGCGGTGTGGTTCCGGAGTGTATGGCATCACTGCGCGAGCAGATGAGTCTGGCCTATTCGGGGCTGGATGACAAGCTGGCATCGGACTACAACAGGACAGTTTATCTGGAGATTCAGAAGAACATCCGTCTGGACCGCCGTTATGAGGCACGTACCATTCTGCTGGAGCGCTCCAACCGCCGTCTTAAAGGTATGCTTTATGCCGTGGCCGGCGCCATGTTGCTGCTTGTATTGTTCATACTTATTTTCCATAAGCGCATAAACGCAGCTAACCGCAAGTATGCGGAGATGATGCAGCGTACAGTAGGCCTGTGTGAGAGCATACTGAGACCGGCACCTGCCGATACGGATATCATAGAGTGGCTTAACCGTATTGCGGCTCCGGAACTGAAGGAACTGACAGGGGCGGAGGAGATTACGATTGATGATAATGCTCAGGTCAACGGGTCATGGGGCGCCCGTAAGGCAGGGCGTGACAGCCGTACCGTACTCAATACCGTGGCTCCTTACCTGAAGGCTGCATTAAGGAATGCCGATGAGCTTACCGGACAGGCCGACAGGCTGAAGCAGGCAGAGAAGCAGCATTATCTGTATAGCCTGCACGCCCAGGAGAACAAACGTGAGAACCTGGCCCGCAAGACCTGCTGTCAGGTGGTGGCAGAGTGTCTTCCTTTCATAGACCGTATGCGTTCCGAGATACGGCATCTGTCCGATATGCCCGTAGATAGCCCGCAGTATGAGCAGAGCCTGCAGTATGTACGTGAGCTGGCTGAGAGAATAAACCAGTACAATGACCTGCTGTCACAGTGGATCCGCATACGCCAGGGTGTCGTGGCTCTCAATGTGGAGAGTTTCCCGGTACAGGGCCTGTTTGACATAGTGGCTAAAGGGGTACGCAGTTTCAGTCAGAAGGGAGTGGATCTGGATGTGGTGGAGAGTGATGCCGTAGTGCGTGCAGACAGGGTGCTCACGCTGTTTATGATAAACACTCTTGCAGACAATGCCCGCAAGTTCACGCCCGCAGGCGGAAAGGTTACCGTCCAGGCACTGCAAGGCGATGACTATGTGGAGATTGCTGTCAGTGACACGGGTGTGGGCCTGAGTGCTGACGATGTACATAATATTCTGGACAGTAAGGTTTTTGACCCGGAAAAGATAGGGCAGGGAGAGCATCAGGGAAAGGGCAGCGGTTTTGGCCTTATGAACTGCAAAGGTATAATTGAGAAATACCGCAAGTGTGATGACCTGTTCAGCGTGTGCCGCTTTGACGTGGAGAGCACTCCGGGCAAGGGCAGCCGCTTCTCGTTCCGTCTGCCCAAAGGCATAAGACGTGTCCTGACGGTGCTGCTTGTTCTTGGAGCGGGGCTGACCGCAAAGGCTCAGGAACCGGCGGATAATCAGGACAGCCTGCTTGTTAAGGCCTATAACTACGCCAACCAGACATATCTGTGCAATACCAACGGGCTTTTTGAGGATGCGCTGTTGTATGCCGATTCGGCATTCGATGCATTGAACCGTGACTATCTGATTAACGGAGGTACGCAGGATATGCTTCTTACGGTTATGGACACTCTTGTACCGGCCGAGACCTACTGGCTTGAGGACGGTTTTGCCACTGATTACGAGACGGTGCTGTGGCTCAGGAACGAGATTGCCGTATCGGCCCTGGCATTGCGCGACTGGACAGTTTATCGCTATAACGATGACGCTTACCTGAAGCTGTTCAAGCTATACTTCGGCGAGTGGAAGATTGAGGAGGACTGCCGTGAACTGCAACGCACCAACAGTAATCTGTCAATTGCGGTCATACTCTTTGTGCTGATGTTCATCGTAGTGCTGATAGTAAGGTATGTGGTACATCTGCGCCATTGGATGAGATTCCGCAGCGACCTGCAACAGGCCATTCGCGTGGTTGACGGCATATCGCAGGCAACAGCCGTGAAGGACCTGGACAGCTTCAATGCCGATGACGTGGTGCGGAGTCTTGCCGATGGGATATTCCTGGAACTGGACCATCTGCTGGACCTGCGTTCCTTTATGATAGCACTCAATGATGAGGGTCGTATAATAACCGCAGTACATAATGACGGACCGGACGATGAGCGTCTGGCTGATCGCGTGAATGCCTGTATGACACAGGGTACGGAGCAGAGTTCTGCCGACGGCCTTTGCCGTGCGCTCCCGCTCATCCTTACACTGGACGACAGTGAGCGTGTGATAGGTGCGGCAGGATTCCGTCTGGAGCATGAGGCAGACCAGACCTGGCCCATTGTAAAAGGCATGGTGGTCAAGTATATGGCTACGGCGTTGTACAGTTGCGTGATACGTTTCGAGTCAGGATTCCGTGACATAGAACAGATACGTGAAGAGTCAGACCGCATACGTTATGAAGAGAACCGTCTGCATGTGAGCAACCTGATACTTGACAACTGCCTCTCCACACTCAAGCATGAGACGGTGTGGTATCCTAACCGCATAGTGCAGATGGTTGAAGGGATAGAGTCAACTCCTGCTACAGAGCGTAACCGGACACAGGTGTCCGATATGCAGGAACTTGTGGATTATTACCGTGACATTTTCGGCATATTGAGCCAGTATGCCTTGTCGCAGACCAAGGGGCAGCTCCTGCATCGTGAGGTGTTTGCGGTGAGCATACTCATGGATCAGGCTGAGGCATTTGTGAGAAAGAACAAGTCCAAGCGCGGTTGTGACTACAACGTAAGCGTGGAGACATCGGACCTGAAAGTTACGGCAGACCGCGTCATGCTGGAGTATCTCATTGAGAACCTTCTGGAACGTGGATTCTCTTATGGCGGCGACATGACTCTCAAGGCTGTGCCTTCAGGGGATTTCGTACGGTTTGAACTGCACAGGAAATGTGCTGTCCTGGATTCCGATGTACTGGACGGATTGTTCACACCTCTTATGAACAACGATAACATGTCATACGTGATATGCCGCCAGATAATACGCGAGCATGATGAGGCGTTCGGACATCCCGGCTGTCGCATAAACGCCGAGAGTGAGCCTGACGGCGTGGTGATATGGTTTACCGTGCCGGCTGATAAAGTGAAATAATACATTGCAAGATATGGATAAATTCAAGACAATTGTGGTTGAGGATGTGTCACTTGAACTAAAAGGGACATTGTCCATAATCAGAAATGACATACCTGAAATTGAGGTCATAGGGACAGCTCAGACAGAGCGTGAGTTCTGGACTCTGATGGACGGTGGCGCACAGCCGGACCTGGTTCTGCTAGATCTGGGGCTGGGAGGCTCAACGACCGTGGGTGTGGACATCTGCCGTAAGCTAACCGCAAAGGGTGGGGTTAAGGTCCTGGTGTTCACCGGCGAACTGCTGAATGAGAAACTGTGGGCCGATGTGCTGGATGCCGGTGCCCACGGCATAGTGCTCAAGACAGGTGAACTGCTTACCCGTAACGAGATCATGGACGTGATGAGCGGCAAGCATTTTGTGTTCAACCAGCCAGTGCTGGAGAAACTAGTGGAACGTTTCCGCAAGGCTGTGACCGATGAGGGACTGCAGCGCAGCGCCAGCATACAGTATGAGATTGATGAGTATGACGAGCGTTTCCTGCGTCATCTGGCTCTGGGCTATACCAAGGACATGATAAGCGAGCTGCACACAATGCCTTTCAGCGCCAAGTCACTTGAAAAGCGTCAGGCCGACCTCATAGCCCGCCTGTTTGCACAGGGCGAGCAGCGTGGCGTGAACGTGACCCGCCTTGTGGTGCGTGCCATAGAACTGCACATAATCGACCCATCAAATCTGGAACCCGATGAATAGGAAATGGTGGTGGCATCCGGCCATTGTCTATCTGCTGCTGCTCTTTGTCGCTATCCTGGTGTCATGGATAGGAAGCATAATGGAGATAGGCAATGCTGGCGGAAACAGTGAACTGGCGCTTCGCAGCGTGCTTGGCGTGCCAGGCATACGCTGGGCAGTCAGGTCGGCCGCATCGGGAGTGGGTCAAGCCCCGATAGGAAACGCCCTTATGCTTTTCATAGCTGTGGGCGCGGGTAGGGGAAGCGGCCTGTTCCGCGCTGTAACCCGTTTGCGTAACCTGTCCCCAAAGGAGACCACCGCATTTTATATCAGTATGGTGGTGCTGGCCATATACATCTGCCTGATAGTGCTGGGCGTGTTTGCAGGCAGTCATCTGCTGCTTGGCATAACAGGCAAGCTCAAGGGCAGCCCGCTGTATGAAGGGTTCATGTTCCTGCTTATGATGGCTGTTGCACTTCCGTCACTAGTATATGGACTGTCAACAGAGACTTTCAGGACTGCCGGTGACTGCGTGGATGCCTTCTGCACCATACTGCCTCCGTTCGCTCATTTCCTAGTTACTATGCTGGTGGCGGCACAACTCATCCAGACGTTGGAATATACTCATATTGATACTCTTTTGGGTATAACTGAAAGTTCAATGAAAGTCATATCTTTCCTTGTTTATTGGCTGCCGTTACCCATTATACTGTTAAGGAGCCAAAAAAGCGGGAAAGAGATTTGAAATGTAGAATTATTGCGCTAATTTTGCAGCCGCAAACGGGGCTAACTTCGTTGGCCCCGGTAGCGCCACGACAAAGAAAACACGTTTTCTTTGTTCGTCTGGCTTCAGGCTCGGCTCCGTAGCTCAGCTGGATAGAGCAACAGCCTTCTAAGCTGTGGGTCTTGGGTTCGAATCCCAACGGAGTCACAAAGCCAAAAATGCCCGGAATCTCTGATTTCGGGCATTTTCGTCTCCGCGCTTCCGTCGGGATAAGCTTGCTTATACCAGCGGAAGCGCGGAGACGAAAATAAATCCCACCGCAAGGTGGGATTTGTATTTTTGGCTTTGTGGCAATTAGCCCCCCGCAGGGGATGGGATGCGGCAAAACTCCGTTTTGGCGAATTCCAACGGATAAAAGCCAAGTATTTGGCGAATTCCAACGGAGTATCCTTATTCTTCCTGATCAGCTTCTATTTTAGGCTGCCCAAACTCGTACCCCTTATAAATCTGTATCAGGAACAGGAACTCTACTATAAAATATAAGTACATCAGGGATACCAAAAATTTTGATGCAGGAATCAAGAACACAGCTATCTGTATCGGAACTTTAAGTGCAAGGATAACAGTCAGCACCCGCATATAACTATTGGGCTTAGTGGATTTGATGAGGAAATAAAACATTAACGACATCAGGAATCCGGCACCCAGTATAAGATCATTACAACGCATTCCAACATTATTCTTGGGTATTATTCCATGTGTATTGAAATCGCATCCAAAATTATCCGGTGTTATGATGAATGCGTCAAAAACAGTTGCAATCAATCCTAATGCTGCGGCAATAGAGTATAAGATGATTGCAATTATACCTATTCTGGTCGCATAACTAATGTTGATATCGTCAGGATATGCATCTTTCATGTTCCTGAAAAACTTAAACCACAGACAATATACTATAGGCAGCAAGGCTGCGTACATTACACAGTTCCAAACGGTAAAAGCTTTCATGTTGGATTCATTCAGCGCAGGGTTTGAACCAATAAAAAATATCAGCAAGATGATTAGGACTAATGCTTCTTCTGCAAGGTTCCAGATGGCAAGCTTCAGTGAAGTCTTTTTTAATTCTTCCATTTTATTTTCAATTATCAGGTTAGACATTGGTTTCTGCAAAAATATCAATTCCTTCCGATACCTCCACCCATAAAATAGAAAAAGCTCTGGAAAAGAGTGAGGATAAGTAAGGGCTGTTATATATCAAAGAACAGCAGGACCGGGTTGTTGTCATTCTGATTCTCAATTGCCTGGATAATTTTCTTTGCCAAATCAGACGGCTCTTCTTCGGTCTTGAGCCATCTGTTGTTACCCTGATAGATCTTTATATAGCCAATTACGATGGTTAACAGAGCGGCAAGTTCCTTTAATGACAGTTTCATACTATAGTGATTTATTGGTTAAGGTTATTGATGCGCAAATATAGGGCAAGCCGGGAGAAGAAAAAAGAGTTTACCCGTTTTATCTTCCGCAAATAATCTCTTAATTTGCAAATAACAACCTTAACCGCTATAAGTCACTATGGAGTCTAACAAATCCTCAAAAGCCAAATTGATAGCAGCAGCTATACTGGTGGGTGTCATCATAGGAGCAATCCTGGCAGTAGCTACATCGTCAAATGCCAAAGCAACAACCATAGTCGTGGTCGTGCTTTGTCTAATCAGTTTTGTTGCAGGCAGATTGAGCAACAAAAAGAACTCATAATTGCGTTGTTATCCTAAGAAACCTTGTTCCAGCATGGCCTGGGCTACTTTCATGAAGCCGGCTATGTTGGCTCCCTTCATGTAGTTTACGTAGCCGTCGGGTTCGGTACCGTACTTGACGCACTGCTCGTGGATATCGCTCATGATGGTGTGCAGGCGGGCATCCACCTCGTCGGCTGACCATGAGATATGCATGGCGTTCTGCGTCATCTCAAGGCCTGATGTTGCTACTCCGCCGGCGTTCACGGCCTTGCCCGGTCCGTAGAGCACGCGGGCGGCTATGAATGCATCTATGGCCTCAGGGGTGCAGCCCATGTTGGAGACTTCGGCCACATACTTGACGCCATTTTTGATCAAGGTTGCGGCATCATCGCCGTTAAGCTCGTTCTGGGTGGCGCAGGGCATTGCAATATCAACCTTGCACTCCCAGGGCTTGTGGCCGGCAAAGAACTGGGCACCGAACTTCTTGGCGTAGGGTTCTATCACGTCGTTGTTCGTGGCGCGCAGCTGCAGCATGTAGGCAATCTTCTCGTCATTAAGGCCCTCCTTGTCATAGACGTAGCCGTCAGGGCCGGACAGCGTGACCACCTTACCGCCCAACTGGGTGGCTTTCTTGGCGGCACCCCAGGCTACATTGCCGAATCCGCTTATGGCTATGGTCTTGCCCTCAAGCGAATCGCCCTTATCGGCCAGCATCTGGCGCAGGAAATAGAGGGCGCCGAAACCTGTTGCCTCAGGACGTATCTTGGAGCCGCCAAAGGTGAGGCCCTTGCCGGTAAGCACGCCGGTGTTCTCGCGTGCCAGTTTCTTGTACATTCCGTACAGATAGCCTATCTCGCGGGCTCCAACGCCTATGTCACCGGCCGGGACATCAGTATCGGGGCCTATGTTACGCCATAGCTCCAGCATAAAGCTGTGGCAGAAACGCTCTATCTCTGCCGCCGAACGGCCGCGTGCCGAGAAATCGGAACCTCCCTTGCCGCCACCCATGGGCAGAGTGGTAAGGGCGTTCTTGAATGTCTGCTCAAATCCCAGGAACTTAAGGATTGAGAGGTTGACCGATGCGTGGAACCTCAATCCGCCTTTGTACGGTCCTATTGCGTTGTTGAACTGTACGCGGTAACCGGTATTGACATGTATCTCACCATTGTCATCGGTCCATGGCACCTTAAAGGTAAAGATGCGGTCCGGCTCTACCATGCGTTCAACAATCTTGGCATCCTCAAACTCAGGATGCTGGTTATAGATGGGTTCAACACTTATAAGCACTTCACGTACTGCCTGAAGGTACTCTTTCTCACCCGGATGACGGCGCTCCAGGTCAGCCATAATGTTGTTTATGTTCATATCTGTTGCATTAATTGGTTTTTTATACGGCAAATATAAACTATTTCCTAAATCACTATCTTTGCGAAACAAAGATTTTTGGATGGAAATGAAAAGATTGACGATACTTGCATGGGCGCTTGTCCTGCTGTTCACAACTACAGTCCAGGCGCAGACTGATGATTTTGAGGAACTTTACAACCAGGCTAAGGACCGCGTACAGTCATACCTGTACAAGGACAAGTACGGTGCCGTAACCCCTCAATGGAGAGATGCTTATACATTCTGCTACCAGACTGCCGGCAAAGACAGTACGGAGTATTACAAGGTGGATCTCAAGACGATGCTTAAGACTCAAGTGACTAGAGACACGCTCAACGCCTTCCGCACACCTGAGCGTCAGCGCGGCGGATGGGGCGGACCGGGCGGAGGATTCGGAGGCGGATTCAACATGGCGGGTTATCCTATGGGAAACAATGCCGGAACCCGTTCTCCTGACGGAAAATGGGAATGCCTGGTACGTGACCGTAATATCTGGGTGCGCAACGTTGAGACCAAAGAACTAACCCAGCTAAGTTTTGACGGCAACGAACAGGACTATTACGTACAATACACTTGGTCACCTGACTCCAAATACATATCGGCCCTGCGCAAGCAGGAACACAAGGAGCGTCAGATTCTGTTGCGCAATTCCCGTCCCGATGACCAGGTACAGCCTACATACCGCTGGCTGGACTATGACAAACCGGGCGATCCGCTGCCCCAGGCAGTCCCTGCGCTGTTCAGCATTGATGAGCTTAAACAAATACCTGTAGATGCCTCAAAATGGCAGAACCAGTATGACCTGACATTGGGCCGATGGTCACCGGACTCAAAGTTCTTTACCTTTGAATATAACAGGCGCGGACATCAGCTCTACCAGTTGGTAGCCATAAACACCGATGGCACTTCACGTACGCTGGCCCAGGAGCAATCCGCCACATTCGTGTATTATAACGACCTGTACCGTCATTGGATGCAGGACGGACGCCACATACTATGGATATCGGAGCGTGATGACTGGCGCCATCTATATATGATTGATGCCACAGACGGAAGCATCAGGCAACTCACGAAAGGTGAGTGGAACGTCCGTGAGATTCAGCGCATAGATGAGGAGCAAGGCTACATACTGTTCTATGCCAACGGATACCGGGCATCAAAGGGCGAGGACCCTTACAACAAACACCTGCTCAAACTGGACCTCAAGAGCCTTAAAGTGACTGACCTCACGCCTGATGACGGCAACCATCAGGTTCACCCCAACCGTGACTGGACTGCATTCGTTGATAACTGGTCACGGCCCGACAAGCCTTTTGAAAGCGTGGTGCGCAGTACAGCCGACGGCAAGGTGCTTCTTGAGCTGCAGAAAGCCGACATATCGGGCATGCTTGAAGCCGGTTACATACTACCCGAGGTTTTCCATGTAAAGGGACGTGACGGCAAGACCGATATATGGGGCAATATCTATCGTCCCATGAACCTGGACCCCAAGAAGAAATATCCCGTTGTGGAGTATATCTATTCAGGTCCGCATGACTCGTTCGTGACCAAGGATTTCAGCACCTACGAGCGGTTCAGCTATCTGGTGGAGATGGGGTTCATAGTGGTTACCATAGACGGTATGGGTACCGATAACCGCTCCAAGAGTTTCCAGGATGTGGCTTACCGCAATCTTAAGGATGCGGGATTCCCGGACCGCATCATCTGGATTAAGGCTGCCCAGAAGAAATATCCCTATATGGACACATCTGATATGGCAATCTACGGATACTCGGCAGGAGGCCAGAATGCCCTTTCCGCGTTGCTGTTCTTCAATGATTTCTATAAAGTGTCAGTAGCCCTCTGCGGCTGCCACGACAACCGCATGGACAAGATATGGTGGAATGAGCAGTGGATGGGATGGCCTATAGGTCCCTGGTACTCCGAGAACTCAAACGTTGACAACGCGTGGCGCATGGAGGGCAAGCTGTTCCTTATAAACGGCGAGATGGATGACAACGTTGACCCTGCATCCACCCTGCAGGTGGTATCGGAACTAGTCAAGCACGGCAAGGATTTTGAGCAGCTTTATCTGCCCGGTCATACACATGACCTGGGCAGCGAGTATCTTAAGAAACGCACTTTCCGCTTCTTTTACCGCAACTGCATGGAGCAATAAAAACCATACTGTAAACCCATAAAGACTGCTAATGAGTAATAAAATGGATGACAGCAAGATAATAAGGATTCTATTCGTTTGTCACGGAAACATCTGCCGTTCTCCGATGGCTGAATTCATATTCAAGGATATGATAAGGGAACAGGGCCTTGAAGACCGTTTCTATATAGAATCAGCAGCCGTATCTACCGAGGAGATCGGCAATTCAATCTATCCGCCTGCCAAACGTTGTCTGAATGCCCATGGAATTCCTTTTGACAGGAACAAGACCGCACGCCAGATAACCCGTGCCGACTATAACCGCTTTGACCTTATCATCTGTATGGATCGGATGAACCTGCGCTGGCTTAAATACATCATACCCGATGACCCTGAAGGCAAGGTGCACCTGATGATGTCATACGCAAACAGTGACCGCGATGTAGCAGACCCTTGGTACACCGGTGATTTTGAAACCACCTACAGCGACATTAGGGAAGCTTCGCGGACACTGCTAGCAGAAATCAGTCTTTCACTCTAGGAGCAAAAGACTGTCCAGTCTCATTTGAATATCAGCTGTGCAAACTGATAGAGGCTGCGGCGCCAGGTGTGCCATTCGTGGGCCGTACCTTCGGATATGTAACCTACAGCCTTCACGCCCATGTTGTTGAGGGCTTCGGCTGCCTCCATGACTCTGGGGTTCTCCTTGCTGCCGCTGCTCATGAACACCAGCTTGGCGGTATTCTTGAATCCCTGTGCACCGTTGACGTCCTCGGGGCTGATGGTGCCGCCGCTGAACATTCCTACATAACCGAACTTGGTGGGGTTAGCCAGCGTGATACGGCGTGTCTGACCGCCGCCCATTGACAGACCTGCCATTGCACGGTGAGCTGCATCGGTATATACGCGATATTCTTTCTCAATGAACGGGATGATGTCATTCATCAGTACTACCGAGAATGCGTCGTTGCTGGCTCCACGACCGCCCTGCTGTTGCTGCTGTTGCTGAGGCTGCTGCTGGGCATACTGGCCTACCAGATGAATATTCTGGCCCTGTCCGTAATCCATTACTATGATGAACGGAACTGCCTTCTTGGCTGCAATCAGATTGTCCATGATCTGGCCGGCGTGACCCTGAACGGACCAGCCATATTCATTCTCGGCGTTACCGTGCTGCAGATACAGGACCGGATACTTTTTATTAGGATTCTTGTCATACTCGTTGGGAAGATATACGTAGCAGTGGCGCATGCTCTCAGTGGCCTTTGACCAGTAGTATTTCTCCTCAACCGATCCCTGCGGTACGTTTTTTACCTGCCAGAAATCCATATCATCGGACGGAATCTCGATGCCGCTTCCCCAACGGCCTGCGCCGAAGTATGAAATGGTTCCGGGATCGGGCATTGCCGTGCCGTCAACTATAAGCTGATAGTAGTGGAAACCTACATCCTGAGGGGCCGATGTACCTGTCCACACGCCGTTCTCATCCTTGGTCATCTCATAACGACGGCCCAGATCCAGTTGAACTGAGGTGGCTCCAGGAGCGCGAAGTTGAACGCGGACTGCACCCTGTGAGTTCACCATGGGGTACTGTCGGCCGGGCTGGTTTGTGATTACTGAGGGCTTGAAATCCTCGACTGCGTCCGCAAATGACGGAACGTTGTTGTTTCTCTGCTGTTGCTGAGCTGAAACAGACAATGCTGCCAGCATCATTACTGATAGAAAAATCCTTTTCATTTCTGCTGTTTATTTGGTTAGTAAACATGTTATAGTGCGAACATACAACAATAATCCGAAACCGCAAACTATAATCTGTTCAAGTTGTCAGATTTTTATGTCTATATTTGCAATATGGATAAAATCAACAGTAGAATAGAAGCATTGCGCCGTAAGATGGCGGAGTGGGGTTGGGATGTCGCAGTTACTGTGGGCGAGGATCCCCATAACAGTGAATATACTCCTTTACGCTGGTGTCAGCGTCAGTTCATATCAGGATTCACGGGATCGGCCGGTGTAGTGGTTGTTTCCAGGGACCATGCTGGGCTGTGGACGGATTCCCGCTATTGGATTCAGGCCGCACGGGAGCTGGAGGGTAGCGGGATTGAGCTGCACAAGATGGTGTCGGTAGAGGATAAGGACTGGATTAAGTGGATTGCGCAGATTGTTCCTGCCGGCGGTAAAGTGGGAATAGACGGACTGTGCATGAGCATGAATGAAGCCATGCAGCTTGGCCGGGCTATTCAGGATAAAGGGGCTGAGGTTGTATCAAAGCCTGATTATCTGGAGGAACTGTGGCCTGAACGTCCGTTGCTTCCGCAGGGTGCCGTGTGGCTGCATGATGATATGTATGCAGGGCGCAGCAGGGCTGAAAAGCTTTCATGGTTGCGTGGTGAACTGAAGGCCAGGGGATGCAGTTATATGTTCCTGAATTGTCTTGACCAGATTGCCTGGCTGCTCAACATTAGGTCTAATGATGTGGAGTACTGTCCGTTCGTCATATCCTTTGCTCTTGTAGGACCGGACAGCGTAGAACTGTTTGCCGGGATTTCAAAATTTGGTGAAGATATCCTGGCTGAATTGAAAAAAGCGAATGTGAACGTGCATCCTTACGGAGAGGCGGGACGGTATATAGGCTCGTTGAAAGCCGATGGATGTATCCTAATAGATTCGGACTCTCTCAATTATGAGACGGGAAAGGCTATTGCCGGTACGTTCGGACATATATTATCTGGTAAATCGCCGGTGGAATTGGCCAAATCCATCAAGAACGATGTGGAGATAGAGGGGTTCCGCAAGGCATATATCCAGGATGGCATTGTCCAGACACGTTTCTTCAAGTGGCTTGAGGAGAGGATGGCTGCAGGGGAAAGGATAACGGAGTCAGATGCCGCCGACAAACTGCATGAACTGCGTGCCGCCATGCCTGATTTCCTGGACGAGAGTTTTGAAACCATATCCGCATACGGAAAGAATGCAGCGTTGCCGCATTATTCGACCGTGAGAGGACAGGATGCCGTGCTTGAACCGCACGGACTGTATCTTAACGACAGTGGCGCACATTACAGGTATGGCACTACCGATATCACCCGCACCGTACCGTTGGGAGCGCTTACTGACCTGGAACGCGAAGACTACACTCTGGATATGAAGGCCATGATAGACCTTGCAATGGCAATTTTCCCCGAAGGAACCCCCGGGTGCCGCATTGATGCGATAGCGCGTCGCCCGTTGTGGCAAGCCATGCGTAATTTCGGTCATGGTACAGGTCATGGGGTGGGGAATGTGCTGTCTGTGCACGAAGGGCCGCAAACCATTCGTCAGAACCTTAAGGACCAGCCGCTTGTTCCCGGCATGATTACATCCGACGAGCCTGGAATATACCGTGAGGGCTATCATGGTATCCGTCACGAGAACATGATACTCTGTGTCCCCGCAGGCGAGAATGAATTCGGCAGATGGCTTGCTTTTGAGACATTGACCATGACTTATCTGGATGTTTCCCCGTTGATTGTCTCAATTATGGACAGGTGTGAGATTGAATGGATAAACATTTTCAACAGGAATGTTTTTGATGTATTATCCCCGTTCCTTTCCGGTGATGAACTGGATTGGCTTAAATGCAAGACGAATCCCATTGCTTTGTAATTCATTGTAAATAAATGTTTTAAATTTTTATATTTCATCAATTAAAAATTTTTCTGAATAATTTACACATAGTGTTATAAGGTTTGAATAATTATTTAATACCTTTGTTGCAATGATTCTGAATGCATAGTAATGAAACTTCAATCATTGCCTCTGTTGCTTCCTTGTGTTGCCAGTATCTTCTGGCTTCTTACTTATCTGTTGTTTACTCAGAAAGGTGGGGTGTATAAAAGAACAACCCGTCTTTTTATTGTATTTTCATTCTTTTTCCTTTTTGCATTCCTCTCTTTTGACCAGGATTCCAGATTACTTCTTCATTTTACTTTGTTTGAACAGGTGTCCGCCCTTTTTCTTGTCCCTGTTTTCATGTCATATGTCAGGGAGATACAGGGAGGCAAGCCATCCTGGTTTGTGCTGAAAATAATAGGTATCCTTCCTTATATTCATATGGTGGTAGGTATTGAGACCGTGTTTGCGGCCGGCTTTGAAAACTGTCTTGGCATATACGTGGATTCATATTCTTTTCATGGCCCTATGTTCCCTTATCTTGCTGACAAAAGCCAGATCGTATTCTATGCCTGCTACACCTATATGTTCAAGACGTTCCTGCTTGTTGATTTCTTTATATTTTCCATCAACCTTATGTCTTGTGCCATCAATGGCGGTTGCAGCATAAAGGATGTCATGGGATTCTTTTTCAAGAAGCAGAAGAGCAAACTGTTGCCTGTCCGCTACTTTCTTACAATGCTGATATTCCTGATAGTGGTATCTGCGCTGGTACTGGGCAAGGCATCATACATGGATAACGTGATATTGGTTATTTTGGGTTGTGTGCTCCTGGCTTTCCTTCTGTCTATGCTGGCATTTGTGTGCACGGTGGGTGATGTGGAACGTCATTCCATTCCCGGCATATTGAGGCTGGTCCGTTTTGGGAACATCCAATCTGAAGCGTATATTTCAGAACCTGAACCTAGTCAGGATAATGAGGATGGAAAACAGTCTGTTGGCGGACAAGGTTTTGTCATTCCGGAACAGGCCGGAGGCATAACGTCAAATGAATCTGATGAGATGTCCCAAACGGTCAAGGCGATGCTTGAATCCAAGTTTGAGAATCATGTCAAGGAAGGTAACCTGTTCTTGAAGCGTGAACTGTCGGTTCAGGCAGTTGCGGATGACCTTAAAGTGTCCAGGGCTGAATTGATACATTATCTGGATATGGTGTACGGCATGTCATTCCAGAGCTATATCAATATGCTTAGGGTGGAGTATGCCGAGCAATATCTGATCAGTCATGACGATGTGACGCAGAAGGAGATAGCTCGAGTATGCGGATTCTCAAGTGCTTCGGCCTTTAATACGGCTTTCAGTCGGCTGACAGGGGTTACCCCAAAAATATGGAAAGACAGGTATCTTGAGATGAACCGTAAAGAAAATGCCGCATCAGATATTTGATGGTGTTTTCCACGAAAACAAAAAAACAAGAGACTCGCTGCACAGCGGGTCTCTCGTTCTCAATAGTCCTTTTCCAATAATTGAAATTTAGATGAACCGGTTTCACAACCAATCTTCTCTCTCCTTGTTTGCGTTACAAATATATGTCCTTTTTTTTGTTTGAACACAAAAAATGAAGTTTTTTTTGCGTAAGACATGATTTTTTTACGATTTGGGAGCCAATTTGTGAAAGTTGGAAATGCGTACCGCATAAAAAGCAGGGAAGCGGGACTTCACAGTTCCGCTTCCCTTAAAATAAAATCTAATACCATGAAAAACACGTGGCAAAGATATATCCCTATTTTGGTTTTTCCAAAAGATATCTCTTTTTTTTAGTATTTTTGCATTGATAAATGGCAAATGGCTTATGTACGGTAGAAATAAAGGAGGTGGCAGGCTTTATACAGCCGACAACATAAAGACATATGATGTTACTGAAGAAACAACGCTCTTGCCGTTCCTGATCAAGTCTTTGCCGAATTTGAGCCGCACAGAGGTCAAATCCATGCTCAAGTACAAGCATGTTGCCATAAAGGGTTCGGCAGTGACTCAATTTGACATACCTCTGGCGCCTGGTGACTCTGTAGAGGTTAATTTCGGACGTTCATTCTACAAATTCAATAATCCTCAGGTCAAGGTGCTGTATGAGGACAACTGGATGGTTGTCATAGAAAAAGCGTCAGGACTCCTGTCCGTTGCCAACGACAATGCGCGTGAAAAGAACGCCTTTCATATAGTCCGTGACTATGTGCGTCATACCAACCCTGAAGCTGAACTGTACGTTTGCCATCGTCTGGACCAATATACTTCAGGTATCCTGATATTCTCCAAAGATCAGGAGATGATGCTTGAGATGCGTTCCAACTGGGATTTCTATGTAAAGGAACGCAGGTATATCTGTGTAACCGAGAATATTCCTTCCAAACCGGAAGATACCATTGAGAGCCTGTTGGCCCAGAATGACCGCATGCAGGTCTTTTCCACTAATGACCAGGATAGGGGCCGTCTGGCCGTGACGCATTACAGGGTGTTGCAGTCCCGTGGCCGTTATGCATTGGTGGATGTGGAGATTTTTACAGGCAAGAAGAATCAGATAAGGGTTCACATGAGTGAGATGGGCTGTCCTATTGCAGGTGACATGAAATATGGTGCTGAGACCAATCCCGCCCGCCGTCTGATGCTGCATAATTACCGTTTGTCATTCATTCATCCGGTAACCGGTGAACTCATGCGGTTCTCATTGCCCACACCAACGGTTTTCCGTAAACTTACATCTGCCGATAAATGAAAAAGAGTTTCAAACCGGGTACTATGATCTACCCTCTGCCTGCAGTCCTGGTAAGCTGCGGCGCAACTCCCGATGAGTACAATGTGATGACTGCATCATGGACTGGCACAGTGTGCAGCAATCCGCCAATGTGTTATGTGTCCATCCGCCCCGAGCGTTATTCATATGATATAATAAAACGTAACGGATGTTTTGTCATTAATCTGACAAACAAGGCTTTGGCACGCGCCACTGATTTCTGTGGAGTACGTTCCGGCCGTGACATGGATAAGTTCAGGGAGGCGGGTATAACTCCCGGCAAGGCTGAGGTGGTGGCAGCTCCCACCGTTGAGGAATCTCCCGTATCTATAGAGTGCCGTGTGGTGGATATCAAACCGCTTGGATCGCATGACATGTTTCTGGCCGAGGTGGTGAATGTCCTTGTGGATGACAAATATATCGATGAAAACGACAAACTTGACATGGCGGCTATGGATCTGATAGCCTATACCCATGGCGAATATTTTGATGTCTCAAACCCTAAAGGCTTTTTCGGTTGGTCAGTCCGGCGCAAGAAAGTAATCAGGCGCGAGAAGAAGTAATCAATTCAGGAATCTCAGGAATTTTTCAGCGTCAGGATCGAATGTATACGGTCCTTTGATGAGCCGCCCTTTTGAATCGGTTATTACATAGAACGGCTGGGCATTGGCTCCGAACTTGTGACGTTGCAGCAGACTCCATTTGTCGCCTATGGTACGGATTTTTACTTTTGTGCCGTTTTCATCGATGGATACGGACTGTTTAAGCGGGGTCTTGTCATCCACGAACAGAGACACCAGGATGTACCGTTCACTTATGGCTTGCGATACTTTTGGGTTGGTCCATACCGATGCCTCCATCTTGCGGCAGTTCACGCAGCCATAGCCTGTAAAGTCTATCAGTACCGGTTTGCCGCTTGCCGCTGAGGCTTTCATTGCCTCATTGTAGTCTGTAAACTGCGGTTCAACCGTTTGCCTGTTGCGGCCGAATATCTGAGTGGTCATGGGTGGGGTAAAGGCGCTGATGGCCTTGAGGGGAGCACCCCACAGCCCGGGTACAAGCCATGCGGCAAAAGCCAGTGACGCTATCCCCGCTATGATTCCTGCCAGGCCGGGTTTCTGCTTTTTCCCGTTTTTCTTCCTGCCTATAAATCCTAGCAGATAAAGCCCCAGGAACAGGGCCATGAGAATCCAAAGCAGCACAAAAAGGTCACGCGGAAGGATTCCCCATCCGTATGCCATATCAGCTACGGACAGGAACTTGAGCGAGAATGCCAGTTCCACTACGCCTAACGTTACTTTTACCTTATCCATCCAGCCTCCGGACCTGGGCATGGATTGGAGCCAGCCGGGAAACATGGCGAACAGGGTGAACGGAATTGCCATTGCCACGGAGAAACCAAGCATCCCGATTGTGGGGGCCAGTATGCTTCCTGTAGATGCGGCATCTACCAGCAGGAATCCAATGATGGGGCCTGTGCAGGAGAATGACACTATGGTGAGAGTAAGTGCCATGAAGAATATGCCTCCTATTCCGGCAGCGGATGATTTCCGGTCTGTGCCTGTGCTCCAGCCCGACGGCAGGGTAATCTCAAACAATCCGAAAAACGATAGGGCGAACGCCACCAGCATGAGGAAGAATATTATGTTCACAATGGCGTTAGTGGCCAGTGCGTTAAGGGCGTTTGCTCCGAATATCAGGGTTATGGCAAGTCCAAGTGCCACATATACCGCAATTATTGACAGGCCGTAAATGACGGCGTCCCTTATGGCTTTGCCGCGCGACGAAGAACGTTTCAGGAAGAAGCTTACGGTCATGGGTATCACCGGCCATACGCAGGGGGTGAACAATGCTATAAGACCGCCTAGGAAACTGGTCAGGAACAGGCCCCACAGGCTTCCGCCACCTGTCATGTCGTTGCTTTCGGTGTATGTTACAGGCTCCCAAAGCTGGGAGTCATATCCTTCTATCTGTTCCATACCAGCCACGTTGCCTATGGCATTAGTGACATCTGAATCGTTGTTGCTTACGCCTGAATGGCTGAATTCTATGTGTTGCGGCGGAAGGCAGCTCTCGTCATTGCATGCTCCGTACGTAAGCGATCCTTCCATTATCCAGTTTGCGTCCAGTATCCGGAAATCCTGATGAAAACTGACTTTCTTTTCAAAATAACGGACTCTCATGTTGAACACAGGGTCATCCTGCTCTATCTCCTTACCGTCAAACAGCAATGGTGATGCCGTAACGGCACCGGAGATGGTATCGGTTTCCAGACTGGCGCTTATGGGGCCGTCTTGGGGCAATGCGGTGGAATAGACGTGCCAGCCGTCGGATATGGTGAGGTCAAATGTCAGTCGTACGGTATCGGAGGAGATATGTTCCATACGGTGTTCCGAAACTACAGGCTTGGAACTTATCCCGAACGGGGCAGCAAACAGAAATGCAAAAATGCAGGACAGTAGTGTCATCTCTATTATGTTTTTGTGCGAAGATAATCAAAAAACACGTCATATTGGAGGCTAATTGACGTTCAAGGTAATCTTCATGTTTCAAAAAAGTTGATTTGTCTTCAAAAAACGATATATTCGCATTTAAAATATGATCAGACTAACCGTACTAATATGGATAAGAGACGATTCACTGCACTCAATGTGTTGGTTGCGGCGGCCGTTGTAACCGCTTTGTTTTTTATGATTACTAAGAAAGAAGACAGCAAGGTTAACATTGGAAAGAGCGATATCCGCGTAGAGGACGGAAGGCTCACACCGGAGGTGTTGTGGTCCATGGGACGCATAGGCGGTGTGGCGGTATCGCCCGACGCTACCCGGATAGCTTACCAGGTGTCATATTACAGCGTTCAGGAAAATGCAAGCCACACTGTGATTTATGTCATGAATGATGACGGCAGTAATGCACGGCAGCTTACCCGTACAGCAGTATCCGAGCACAGTCCGGCCTGGATAGACAATGATCATATCGCATTCCTTTCGGTCAAGGACGGCGTGCAGCAGATATGGAGCATGGACGTGGATGGCAAGCATCGCAAGCAGCTCTCTTTCATGGATAAGGATGTGGAGGGATTCCTTTTCTCGCCCGATATGAGCAATGTACTCATGGTAATGAGCGTTCCCAATCCGCTTGTCAAGGAGACTCAGTATGAGGATCTGCCCAAGGCTAGCGGCATGATTGCCGATGACATGATGTTCCGTCACTGGGATGCCTGGGTAACTTCATTGCCTCATCCGTTTATTGCGGCTTTTGACGGCAAGAAGGTTTCGGAGCATACCGTTGACCTGCTTCAAGGTGAGCCTTATGAGAGCCCCATGCTTCCGTTCGGCGGCATAGAGCAGTTTGCCTGGAGCCCTGACGGCAGGAACGTGGCATATACATGCCGCAAGAAAGCGGGGTCGGAATATACCAGGAGCACTGATTCGGACATATACCTATATAATATACAGAGCGGCCAGGTGAGCAACCTCTGCAAACTGCCTGGAACTGACGATATGAACATGGGCTATGACACCAATCCCAAGTTTAGTTCCGACGGCCGTTACATTGCTTGGCAGAGTATGGAGCGTGACGGTTATGAGAGTGACATAAACCGCCTGTATGTGATGGACCTTAAGGATAACAGGAAATGGTGGGCTTCAAACAACTTTGACAGCAATGTGGATGATTTCATCTGGGCACAGGACAAGAATTACTTCTATATAATAGGTTCATGGCAGGGACGCATGTCATTGTTCTCTGTAGATTTTGACGGAAATATAATTCCAATCAATACCGAGGCATGTGATTATAATTCGCTGGCTATGGGTAGGAACAACCGTATGATTGTTACCCGTCAGTCAATGCAGTTTGCCACAGAGATCTATTCCGTCGATGTGAAACGCGGTCTTGCCGAGAAGTTGTCACATGAGAACGACCACATATTCAGCCAACTGCCCAACGTCAAGATAGAGGCCCGTTCCGTAAAGACCACAGACGGGATGGATATGCTTACGTGGGTGGTATTTCCGCCTAACTTTGACGCTACAAAGAAATATCCCACCATCCTGTTCTGTGAGGGTGGTCCCCAGAGTATGGTGTCGCAGTTCTGGAGCTATCGCTGGAATTTCCGTATCATGGCGGCGCAGGGCTATATCGTAGTGGCTCCCAACCGTCGCGGACTGCCGGGGTTCGGCAAGAAATGGCTGGAGGATATAAGCGGTGACTACGGCGGGCAGTGCATGAAGGACCTGCTGTCGGCCATAGATGATGTGAGCAAAGAGCCGTATGTGGATAAGGATCGTCTGGGCTGCGTAGGCGCCAGTTTCGGGGGTTATTCGGTTTATTGGCTTGCAGGTCATCATGAGGGACGTTTCAAGTGCTTCATAGCACATGACGGCATATTCAATCTTGAACAGCAGTACGTTGAGACTGAGGAGATGTGGTTCCCGCAATGGGATCTGGGTGGTCCGTACTGGGAGAAAAACAGTGTGACGGAGAGCACATACGCAACATCTCCGCATCTGTTTGCCGACAAATGGGATACTCCGATACTCTGCATACACGGTGAGAAGGATTACCGCATACTTTACTCACAGGCGGTATCGGCATTCCAGGCAGCAAGGCTTCGCGGTGTTCCGGCAGAGCTGTTGCTGTTCCCTGATGAGAACCATTGGGTGCTCAAGCCCCAGAACGGTGTCCTGTGGCAGAGAACATATTTCAATTGGCTTGACAGATGGCTCAAACGGTAATCTACATACTGTTCTCGCTTCCCAGCCTGGCTATCATCATTGCTTCTGTACTGCTTGGTATCCGCGGCAAAGGCGCAGCCCGAATAAGGCATTCTTTGATTGTTATGCTGATAGTGGTTGCGCTGAGCATGCTGTTTTATGCGCAGTATTACAATGCACATCTGGCGGCCAGGTATTCATGGGGATTTGATTTCCTGTATTGTTTCATCACCCCGTTCTGTGCTCCGCTGTATTATCTGTTTGTAAACTGTCTTACTGATATCAAGCGCCGACCTGTAATAAATGTCCTGGCATTCCTTCCGTCCGTAATTTATGCGGTGCTGCTTATATCGGCACAGATACTTATGAACGGCGACGAGAGGCATGCCTATATCTGCAATGAGATATGGGGACAGAATATCCAGATGGAGTCATCTGTGGCTTATTCGTGGATGCTGATGATAGGAAAGAAACTGTTCAGCGTGTTTATGCCAGCTCAAGGTATCCTGGTGATGATTTACGGAGAGATAAGGCTGAATACCTATCTCAAGATTCTGGATCAATACAAATCGTCATATCAGTTTGATAATAAGATAAAGATACGTGGAATACATGTACTTACCATATTGGTGATACTGACCGGTCTGATAATGTCATCGATACCGGTTTATGAGAGTACCGATCATATCCTGCTTGTGGCGATTGCCGTATTGGGGCAGATAATACTTGTATTCCTGATCACGCATAACGTGATGCTGCTGGAGTTTTCGGCCGAGGAGATTAGCGGAATGGCCCAAGACCAGGTGACGCAGGTTGTCAGCCCCGGTACGGTGCCGTCAGTGCAGCAGCCTGAGACTCAGACCGGTATGCCCGACAGTCAGGTGGCAGTTGAAGAGCAGGCTCCTGTTACTCTTATTGAAAGGATAGATTCTGCCATGAAGAACGATAACCTGTTCCTTCAGCCGGACCTGTCACTTGCGCTTCTCTGTGAAAAGGTGGGTACCAATCGTACCTACGCCTCTAAGGCAATCAAGGACTCCAAGGGCGCCAATTTTCCCGACTATGTGAACCGTTTCAGACTGGATTATGCGGTTAAACTTATGAAACAGATGTCCAAGGATGATATAGTTATCCAGAATATCGCCACACAGTGCGGATGCGGTTCTGTCCAGACTTTCTACCGCTATTTCAAGCTTTTCTATAACGAGACTCCAACCCAGTGGATTGAGAGGAACAAGTAAAATAAAAAGAGCCCCGCCGGGCTCTTTTTATTTTACTTGTTGCGCTGCTGCTGTTGTTTCTGCAGTCTCTCCTGTTCCTTTTGCAGGGCTTCCAGACGGGCCATCATGCTGTTGCCGCCGGTCTTACGCTTGGCGGGGTCATTGCGGCTGGCTTCATAATCGGCTTCAAGCTTGGCCAGGATGGCTTTGTCATCAGTTGACCGGCGCAGCCATATCATTGTGATGATACCTACCAGACCTGATATGAAGTAGTAGTAGCACAGGCCGGATGAATAGTTGTTGAAGGTGAAGAAGAATATTACCGGCATGAGGTACATCATCCAGCGCATCATCTTCATGGTGTCCTCCTGTCCGGGGTTCATCTGTTGCTGCTGCATTGAGTAGATGGTGTTGATGATGTTAGTCACGCAGAACAATATGCAGAATATGCTCAGATGGTTACCTATGAGCGGAATATTGTTGCTCCAGCTTATGATGTCATCGAATCCTGTCAGGTCCGTAGCCCAGAGGAAACTCTGCTGACGCAGCTCGATGGCGTTGGGTACAAAGAAGAAGAACGCCATCCACACAGGCATCTGTATGAGTGAAGGCAGGCATCCTCCCATGGGACTTACACCGTATTTGCTGTAAACAGCCATTGTCTCCTGCTGTTTCTTCATGGCATCCTCGGGTTTGGGATACTTGGCGGCAACCTCATCGACGTAGGGCTTGAGCGCGCGCATCTTGGCCGATGACATGTAGCTCTTGACCTGGGCGGGGAATACCAGCATCTTGACAATGAGAGTCATGAGCAGAATCACGATACCCATGTTCAGATTCCACTTTGAAAGCAGATTGAACAGCGGAATGATGAGGAAACGGTTGAATTCGCGGACGACAGGCCAACCCAGGTCTATAACCCGGTTCAGGCGGACTTTCTGATCTCCGTGGGCCAGTTTGCTGTTCTGCTTCAGGATCTTGTAGTCATTTGGTCCAAAGTAGAACTGGAACTGTGTGGGGGTGCTTCCGTCGGGGTCAAAAGCCGCATGGGTCTTGGCCATGAGTTTCTTCATGTAGCCCTGGCCTTTAAGGTATGACACACCAGAGAGTTGAGTGCCGCCGGAGTATGTATCGGAAGCAATCATGATGCATGAGAAGAACTGGTTCTTGTATGCTACCCAGTCAAGCTGCTCCTCAATGGTCTTGGAGGATGCTCTTCTGGACTTGCTGGTGGCGGGAGCTACGTTCATGACCTTGGCCTTAACCTTATCGGCACGCTTGTAGGTAAGGGTGGTGTAGCGCTGTTCGAACTCGAATCCCTTCTCCTGCTGGCGCAGGTTCTGGATCCAGTCAACAGCCAGAGTGTTCAGGTCGGACGAGAAGAAATTGTCCATACCCGTGGCCATTATGTCCAGATTGAGCATGTAGCTCTCGGGGAGTAGGGTATAATTGAAGTCCAGATATCCGTAGCCGTTGGTGTTGAGGCGCATGGTTACGGAATTCTGACCGTTTTCTATTGCCTCGAAATAGAGGTTGCGGCTCTGTATGTTCTGGTTCTTGCCGTCTATCTTGAAATTAAGGCTGATCTCATTCTGGCCGAACAGGACTACGTTATTTCCCTGTTGGTCATTGTATCCGCTCAGTTGTGCAAAGCAGGGCGCTGCTCCCTTGGAGGAAATACCTATCCTGACCAGTCCGTTGTCAAGGAAAACAGTGCTTTCGGTGCCGTTCATGGCGGTGAAAAGCGGAGACAATGAGTCTTGTGACGCTGAAACCACGACTGTGGCCTCATCGACAAACTGTATGGAATCCTCTGCGGCTTTAGCGGAATTGATTGTCTGCTCGTACTGTGCCTTGGCCTTTGCGTTCTTTTTCTGGCTGTTGCTGGACCATAACAATACCAGAAGTAATATCAAACTAATGATGGAAACGCCTAAAAATGTTCTTCTATCCACTGTATATATGTTATTTTTTGTTCACGGACTGCGAAATTACATAAAAAAGGGACATCATATTATATTTGGAAGTAGTAATGAATTGTTTTTATTGTATTTTTGCAGTTGACCTTATGCATGAAAGCCTATGAATAAATGTTTTGCGCTTATTGCATTATTGTTTTTGTCAATTACGGCCGTTTCACAGGAAACTCCTGATTCAATCATGGAGTCGTTTCGCTATGCGGATGTGGTCTCGGCGGAACTGAAAGCAAAGTTTGATTCCCTTGATCTGCCTTTTGATGAAGGACTTGACGTTACGGTTGATGATATTTCGGACAATCCGGTCTATTTCAAACTCTTTATGCCGATAGTGCTTTACGGGACTGCCGTTTCCGAGGCTATTACACCCGATAAGGAGAATCAGATGACAGAGAATGATGAGTTGCTGCCAATAGCCCCTTTGGACAGTGACAACGATTATACCTTGTCCAGAATGATTGACGAGGTTCTTGTCAGGGTTTATCTGGATCATCCCGAACTCGTCAAGATGACAGAGGAGGAACTTATGGGGGTTCCTGGAATAATTCCGATAACGGATGACATTACCGGAGGAATATTCCTGCCGGGAACCATGGCAAGCGGTCTTAAGCCTACAAAAGAAAATACTCCTGAATTGGCTCGCGTAAAAAAACGCAATTGGAAGACTTTCGGCAATTTCCAGGGAAAATATACGCAGAGCCATTATTCCGAAAACTGGTATAAAGGCGGCGAAAGCAACCATTCCGTGCTTGGTCAGATAAACCTTGAGGCAAATTATGCAAAAAACCAGACTTCATTTGACAATAAGTTAGAAATGAAGCTGGGCTATTACACCACCGAGGTTGATGGAGAGACCAAATTCAGGACAAATGATGATTTGTTGCGCTTTACTTCCAAGTTTGGTCTCAAAGCTTGGGAAAGCTGGTATTATTCTGCGCAGTTCCAGGGTTATACACAGTTTATGGATGTGTATGACACAAAGGATCCCACAAAGCTGAAATCGAAATTCTTTGCTCCTGCATACGGCAACCTTTCGGTGGGTATGGACTATAAGCCCAAGTTCAAGAACAAGAACATTACACTCTCAGTGATGATATCACCGGTTTCATATAACTGCCGTTATGTGAGTGTGGACAGCATTGCCACCAATTTCGGTATAGAAATGGGAAAGAACTTCAAATATACTGTGGGTTCACGGTTTGACGGAAACTTAAAATGGAAGTTCCTGACAGACTTTACATGGACATCAAAGGCACAGTTCTATACCAGTTATGAGAGTACTGAGGTAAACCTGGAGAATACAATTGATTATAAGCTCTCAAAATATTTCTCGCTGCAGTTTTTCTGCCACTGGAGATTTGATGACAGCGTAAAGCGTAAGACAAACAAAAAGGGTGAACTGATGGGATACGGTCAGTTCAAGGAATTCTTTACCCTCAATTTCAACTATCAATGGTGATTTTCAATCTCTTTTGGGCGTTGATTCCGCTGGCTTTTGGTCATAATGGACCCCATTACTCCCGTCAAGCCATCGAAATCATCATCCCAAAATAGAATGAAAATCTGATCTAGGGGAAACCTTATTGCTATTTCTGGTTTGATGATCTTCTTTCTTTGAGGATCTCTGAGCGGCGCTTGAACGGGGAATCCGGCTCACGGGCCATGTACCAGTACTCCATGTGGTCGGTTATGGTGGGGAAAAGACGTGTGAGCACAAGCAGCAGCTTGCTGGTAAATGTGAGCGTGGCTCTGCGGGAGCGCTTGCGGATATGGTTGAGCATGATAAGACCTACTTTCTCGGATGTCATCATCTTGCCTTCCTCGCGCGGGGTTTCACCCTGTTGGCTGCCATCGGCCATCAGAGCTGTCTTGCGTATGTTTGATGATGTGAATCCGGGAGCGTAAATCATGACGTGAAGTCCGTCATACAGATGTTCCGAACGCAGCGTGTCCAGAAATCCGTTTATAGCGAACTTTGAGGCTGAATAGCCTGTGCGGCCGGGCAAACCCTTGTAACCGGCTGTGGAAATCACTCCTACTACCGATCCCTTAGTTTCCAGAAGATAGGGCAGGGCATACTTGGTGCAATAGACCGTACCCCAGAAGTTGACGTCCATAAGGCGACGGATAACGTTCAGGTCCAGGTCCCTGAACATGGCGCGCATGGAAATTCCGGCATTGTTTATGAGTATGTCTATATGTCCGAAACGCTTGACTGTCTGTTCTATAAGATTGCGGCAGTCATCTTCTACTGAGACATCGGTCCTGACGCTTATGACATCAGAATATTGCGAGAGTTCCTGACACAGGGCTTCCAGTTTGTCCTGAGAACGTGCGGCAAGCACAACTTTTGCCTGGTATCTGGCTAACAATGAGGCGGTTGCAAGCCCGATTCCAGAACTGGCCCCGGTCACTATCGCCACTTTGTCCTTGAAATATCCCGCGTTGTTCATTACGTTGGTCGTTATTATGGCGTAAAGGTAATGAATTTTTATCATGTGTGTCCGCAGTTTTGCTTTTCCTGCCCAAAAGGAGAGTATTTTTGTCCTTTTTGTGTAATTTCGCGCCTTGAAAAACTAATGGAATGACCGTAACACTTTTATTGCACTGCCCCGACAGGCCGGGAATCATTGCAGACATAACCAATTTCATAACAGAGAACCGTGGTAACGTGGTTTATCTGGCACAGTTTGTGGACCATGTGGAGAATGTGTTCAATATGCGCATTGAGTGGAATATTGACGAATTCCTTATACCAAAGGAGAAAATCTCCGATTATTTCGGCACACTGTACGCCAGAAAGTATGACATGAACTTCCGTCTTTACTTCAGCGACACAAAACCGCGCATGGCCATATTTGTTTCCAAGATGTCACACTGTCTGTTTGACCTGCTGGCCCGTTACAGCGCAGGTGAGTGGAATGTGGAGATACCACTCATTGTGAGCAACCATCCGGACATGAAACATGTGGCCGATATGTTCGGCATACCTTATCATGTATATCCCATAACCAAGGAGAACAAGCTGGAGCAGGAGAGCGCTATGCTGGAGCTGCTTAAGGAGAACAATATCGATTTCATCGTTTTGGCACGATACATGCAGATAATAGGTGACCGCATGATTGCGGCTTATCCCAACAAGATAATAAACATACATCACTCGTTCCTGCCTGCATTCGTGGGTGCCAAGCCTTATCAGGCTGCATTTGACCGTGGCGTGAAGATTATTGGTGCCACCAGCCACTACGTTACGGCAGAGCTTGATGCAGGTCCTATCATATGTCAGGATGTAGTCCGTATATCGCACAAGGATATGCCCAAGGATCTGGTCAACAAAGGCAAGGACCTGGAGAAGATTGTCCTATCCCACGCGGTCCAGAAGCACATCGAACACAAAATCCTTGTCTACAAAAACAAGACTGTCGTCTTCAGCTAAGCACCTAGGGGCACAATAGGGACGGTTCTTTTTGTGCCCCTATTTAGTTAATCCGCTAATATGTGAGATTTTAGCTCCGTTTGAAAGTTTTTCAGAGGGGCACAAAAAGAACCGTCCCTATTGTGCCCCTCTGAGGGATTCCAACTTGAACATTTCGTCTCGGTATTGAGCGGCTTCCATGAAATCCATTCGGGAGGCGGCTTCGTTCATGAGGCGGCGGGTGCGGGCGATGGCCTTGTCAAGCTGCTGTGGGGTCATTGCGGAGATGACAGGGTCGGCTACGGCTCTGGTGCGGTCCTCTATGGTGTATGGCTTGGGCTCTGGCTCCTGAGCTGAGGGTACCAAAAGTGATGTGTTGAGAGCCTTTTCAATCTGTTTGGGGGTTATTCCGTGCTCTGCGTTGTAGCGCATCTGCTTTTCACGGCGGCGGGTGGTTTCGGCTATGGTAAGGCGCATGCTCTCTGTAATCTTGTCGGCATACAGGATTACCTTTCCGTTTACGTTACGGGCGGCACGGCCTGCGGTCTGTGTCAGTGAGCGGTGGTCACGCAGGAATCCCTCCTTGTCGGCATCTATGATTGCCACAAGCGATACCTCCGGCAGGTCAAGTCCCTCTCGCAGAAGGTTCACGCCTACAAGTACGTCATACAGCCCTTTCCGGAGGTCTGTCATTATCTGGATACGTTCCAGCGTATCTACGTCGCTGTGTATATAGTTGGTGCGCACTCCGTTCTTGAGCAGGTATTCATTCAGTTCTTCGGCCATGCGTTTGGTCAGAGTTGTCACCAGCACACGTTCGTCACGCTCGGAGCGGACAGCAATCTCCTCCAGGAGGTCGTCTATCTGGTTCTTGCTGGGACGCACTTCAATATCCGGGTCTAGCAGGCCGGTGGGACGTATTACCTGATCCACAACAACACCTTCACTTTCAGCCAGTTCATAATCGGCTGGGGTGGCACTCACGTAGATTGTCTGGCCGGTCAGCTCCTTGAATTCCTCAAACTTGAGCGGGCGGTTGTCAAGAGCGGCGGGCAGGCGGAATCCGTACTCAACAAGGTTTATCTTACGGGCGCGGTCACCGCCGTACATGGCGTGTAGTTGCGGTACGCTGACATGGCTCTCATCAATTACGGTGAGGTAATCCTTGGGGAAGAAATCCAGCAGGCAGTAGGGGCGGGTGCCGGCGGCGCGGCCGTCAAAGTAACGGGAATAGTTCTCAATTCCGCTGCAATGGCCAAGCTCGCGTATCATTTCAATGTCATACTCAACACGCTCCTTCAAACGTTTGGCTTCCAGAGGCTTTCCTATCTCCTGGAAATACTCTACACGCTCTACAAGGTCATCCTGGATTGCGCGGATGGCACGTTCCTGGCTCTCCTTTGTGGTCATGAACAGGTTTGCCGGGTATATGCGGTAGAAATCATATGTGTCTATGCGTTCACCGGTCAGCACGTCGAATTCCTCGATGGAATCGATTTCATCGTCCCAGAACTGAATGCGAACGGCGGTATCGTTGTATGCCAGGTTTATGTCAACGTTTTCACCTTTAACACGGAAACAGCCGCGTCCCAGCTCTATGTCATTGCGTGTGTAGAGGCTATCTACCAGCTTGCGCAGCAATACATTACGGTCTATGTGGTCGCCTTTGCGCAGCTCTATCACGTTATTGTAGAAATCTGCCGGGTTGCCCATTCCATAAATGCATGAGACCGATGAAACCACAATCACGTCATTGCGTCCTGACAGCAGGGCCGATGTGGCCGAAAGCCTGAGCTTGTCAATCTCATCGTTTATGGCAAGGTCCTTTTCTATATATGTGTCAGTGGAGGGAATATATGCTTCGGGCTGATAGTAGTCATAGTAAGAAACGTAGTATTCAACGGCGTTTTCAGGGAAGAAAGCCTTGAATTCACTGTAAAGCTGTGCCGCCAGAGTCTTGTTGTGGCTCAAGACAAGAGTGGGACGGCCTATGTTCTTTATGACATTGGCTATGGTAAATGTCTTGCCCGAGCCCGTCACACCCAGCAGAGTCTGGGCATGAGCACCATTCAGTATTCCTTCAGTAAGCTGCTGAATGGCTTGCGGCTGGTCCCCCGTAGGTGCAAATGGCGATACTAACTTGAATTCCATCGTTTCAGAAATTGTGAACTGCAAAGATAGTGCTAGCCGAGAGGAGAAAAAAAGAAACTTGTTTATATTTTATCCCGAGGCGAAGCCTATCTAAAAGCGAAGCTTAAAGATACGGCTTTTTTTTGTATTTTTGAGCCACTAAAAGTTTATTGGGATGACAGTTGAAGAGAGAGAACAAAAAGCCGGTGAGCTTTTCAAGGCCGGATATAACTGCTGTCAGGCAGTGGCAATGACATTTGCCGATGTGATTGGGCTGCCTGAGGATGAGATTGCACGACTTGCCAGCGGATTCGGAGGTGGAATGGGTCGTATGCGTGAGGTGTGCGGTACGGTGTCGGCAATGACTATGGTGTCAGGAGCCTTGATTCCGGCTAATGATGTGAATGACAAGTCAGCAAAAACCAAGAATTATGCTCTTGTGCAGGAGATGGCGGGTGAGTTCAAGGATAGGAACGGCAGCATAATCTGCCGTGAGCTTTTGGGGTTGAGCAAGCCGGAGGGTACGCCTGTACCGTCTGACCGAACATCTGAATATTACAAGAAACGTCCCTGTGGTGAGCTTTGCTCAATTGCCGCCGGGATAATTGCACGTAGAATAAAAGAACAACAATAATGAAGAAACTGATTCTTACTTTTACAGCAGTGCTTTGCACGGCAGGTGCATTTGCCTGCACAAACCTGATAGTGACCAAGGGCGCATCGGCCAACGGTTCAAACATGTGTACCTATGCGGCCGATTCACACCAGCTGTACGGAACCCTGCATTACAACTCCGCAGCGGACTTTCCGGCTGGTGCAATGCGTGAAATCGTTGACTGGGACAGCGGCAAGAGGCTGGGGGAAATTCCGCAGGCAAGCCACATTTATTCAGTGATTGGCAATATGAACGAGCATCAGCTGGTTATAGGTGAGACAACTTATGGCGGACGCGAGTTCATTGACACTACCGCAATCCTGGATTACGGTTCGCTCATGCACATAGCTCTGGAACGCTGCAAGACTGCACGTGAGGCTATCCTGCTGATAGACGAACTTATGCAACAGTATGGCTATGCATCTGAAGGAGAGTCTTTCACACTCTGTGACCCAAATGAGATTTGGATCATGGATATAATCGGTAAGAACCCCAAGTTTGACAAGAAGGGACGCAATGTGAACAGGGGCGCAGTATGGGTGGCAAAGCGCATACCTGACGGCTATATTTCAGGTCACGCCAACCAGTCACGTATAACCACGATTGATTTCAATGATCCGGACAACTGCCTCTATGCAAAGGATGTTATAAAGCATGCGCGTGAGCAGGGCATATTCAGCGGCACGGATGAGGAGTTCAGTTTCTGCGATGTCTATAATCCTCTTGACTTTGGCGGAGCCCGCGGGTGTGAGGCAAGAGTCTGGTCATACTTTAACCGTTTTGCCGATGGAATGGATGAATATCTGGATTATGCAATGGGTTATGACCTTAAGAAACATATGCCTCTTTATGTTAAGCCTAACAGAAAAATCTCAACAAAAGACCTAGCTGACATGATGCGTGACCATTATGAGGGAACGCCTATGGACATGACTACCGATATAGGTGCAGGCGGCAGTCACCTGCCTTACCGCTGGCGCCCCATGGAGTTTGAGTATAAGGGCTGGGAGTATGTGAACGAGCGGGCCATCGCAACCCAGCAGACCGGATGGTGGTATGTGGCACAGTCCCGTCCTGGCAGCAGGTACGGAATCTTCTGGTTTGGTGTGGACGATGCCGCCACATCTCCGCTCATGCCTTTCTTCAGTTGCACAAACAGTGTCCCTGAGTGTCTCAAGGAGGGAAACGGCTCTCTGATTGAGTATTCCGAGACCTCCATGTATTGGGCAGTAAGCCGCATAGCCCAGTTTGCTTATCTGCGCTATGACAAGATAGGCGCCGAGGTGCGTGAGGTGATAGACAAGTATGAGAGTGAGATGATTGCCAAGGCCGATGCCATGAGCGACTCCCAATCTATACAGACTCTTTCATCATTCGGAGTTGACAATGCAGTAGCCCTGTTTAAGAAATGGCAGGACCTGGACAAGTATCTTTTGGTAAAATATATTGACGGAAACATAAAGCGTCAGAATGAGGACGGATCATTCATGACCAACGGTTTCAGTGACGATATTCCGGAATATCCCATCTGGGAAGACTACTCCGACAAGTGGAAGGAGAACGTGGTACGTGACAACGGTGATGTGTTGCGCATACGTAAATAATATTAAATAACTGATGCTTGTTTGCACCATTCGTCCAAAATAGGTACTTTTGCAGGTTGAAATTTTACAAAATGCGTAGGACTGCATCCATAGTATCAGTTTTAGTGCTCGGAATATCTGTTCTGACCGGTTGTTCAGGGTATAATAAGATCCTGAAGGCATCGGACTATAACACCAAGTACAGTCTTGCCAAGGCATATTTCATGGAGGGGCATTACACCACTTGCAGTTCCATGCTTGAGGAGTGCGTGGCTTATCAGCGCGGAACTTCCAAGGCAGAGGAATCCATGTTCCTGTTGGCCACCTGCTACTACAATATGGATGACTTCCTCTCCGCATCACAATATTACATGGCTTGTTACAGGTCTTTCCCCAACAGCACCTATTCCGAGGATTGCCTGTTCCGATCGGGCAAGAGTCTGTTCCTGGATACGCCTGATCCTCGTCTGGATGCTACAAGCACCTCCAATGCCATTCTTCAGCTGCAGCGGTTTGTGGAGGCTTATCCCAACAGCAAGTATCGTCATGAGGCAGAAAATATGATCTACACCATGAACGACCGTCTGGTTGAGAAGGAACTGCGTACGGCAGACCTCTATTACAATATGGGTAACTTCCTGGGCAACAATTACCGTTCATGCATTTTAGTGGCTCAGAATGCCTTGCGTGACTTTCCTTATACCAAGTACCGCGAAGACCTTTCGATACTTGTCCTCAAAGCCAAGTTCCAGATGGCCCAGGAGAGTGTGCTTTCCAAGAGGGATGACCGCTATCGCGATGCCATAGATGAGTACTATGCTTTCAAGAATGAGTTCCCGGAGAGCTCCTTCATGAAAGAGGCGGATAAGATTTACCGCACATCGACCAAGAATTTAGGAAACAAGAATCAAATAATAGAAGAAGACTAAAATGGATTTCAAGAAGACAAATGCTCCGACCAACACCGTTACCCGCGATCTGGTCGATTTCGTAAAGGACACAGGCAATATCTATGAGAGCGTGGCTATCATGGGCAAGCGTGCCAACCAGATTTCAGTGGAGATGAAGGATGAGCTCAAGACCAAGCTTGAGGAGTTCAGTTCATCGACAGACAACCTGGAGGAGATGTTCGAGAACAGGGAGCAGATTGAGATTTCACGCTATTATGAGCGTCTTCCCAAACCTACACTGATTGCTGCTCAGGAGTTTGAGGAGGGTAAGATATATTTCCGTAATCCTGCTAAGGAGAAAGAGAATCTCTGACCGGTTCCGGATTTATTCCGGGTTTGTCTTATGAAGATAGAATTCTACCTGCATCAGATATGGCTGGCTCTCATCTGTGTGTTGATGTTTGCCGGCCTTTTCCTTCCTATCGGCCAGCTTGTCAATGCCGAGGGCGCATCGGCGGAACTAACCAACTTCCGCCTTAATTTCATAGAGGGTGACAGCGTTGCTGCCATGTGGGCTTTAGGTGTGATCATAATCATGGTCCTGGCGGTTGGGGTTTTTGAACTCCTGCTCTCAGGATTCCGCAATTTTGTGCTCCAAAAGCGGCTTCTAGTGTTCATGATGCTGCTTACGGCGGGTTATTATATCCCGTTTGTAGTTTATGTGCTGCTGGTTAAGGGTGATTCAACATTCTCGCCTTGTATAGCTGCGGCATTTCCGCTAATCTGCCTTGTGTTGGAATTCATGTCCATACACGGGGTGTCAAAGGCTGAGGCTGACATTATAGCCAAGGCAAGCGGCTTCCGTCTTAGGGATTAGAACAGATTGAATGAGTAGGTTGCGCGGACGGAGATGGTGCTGTTGGCGCAGCGTCCGAAATAGTCTTTCTTGGTGATGCCGTATATGTTTCCAAGTCCGAAGTAATACCGGCCTTCCAGTCCGAAATTGCCGGAACCGGTGCGCATCTCGATTCCAAGACTGGCTGTAATTCCATAGTCCAACTTGTTTTCTATGGCCTTGCCATACTGCTCCGTCACCTGATTGGGACGGTTGGAAATGTCCCATGGCTCCTTGCCTCCGTATATTTCCTTTTCACTTAACAGAAAGCCCACCTGAGGACCAAGGTTCAGATGCCCTTGGAATCCACGGAACTCACGTCCGAATCCTAAATGTGCCAGGAACGGCATCTCGATGTAGTTCAGTACGCGGGTGTATTCATTGCCCGAACCGTCTTCAATAAGCTCTGTCCAGCCTCGCTGGGCATAGTTCAGCTCCAGCTGCAGGCCGCAGATCAGAAAGAAATATTTCTCTGAGATATGACGCACACTCACGCCGAATGTAGGGCCAAGGCTGGTGGTCTGCTTGATGGTGGGTATGAAGGAGACGCTGCTGGTACCCATGCCTGCACTTCCGCCTATGGAAAGCGTATTCCTGGGGTCTCCTACCTGAGCGGTTGCGGTGAACGTGGCAATAGCCAGAGCGAATATTATGGCAATTGAACGTTTGGTCATCGGTCAAAGTCTATCTTCTCAACCTTGTAGTCGTTTGAGAAGTGTACAAAGAATATCTTACGGTTTATGAATCCTCCCCAGTTGTTTACACGCTCAAACTTGAATCCCATCTGAACCGGGTTAGTGCGGAGCCTGTTAAGGTTGTTCTCAAAATCCTTTCCGTATGTGGCCAGACCTTTAAGGAAATAATAGCCGGTGTCATAGCCGTATGAGGCGTAACTGGGGTAGCTCACCATCATCTGACGGCTGAATGCACGACGGAATGATGTGTTGAAATCTATAGATTCACGCAACGTGTTGTTTGTATAGAACCAGCTGTAGAACCATGTGTCAACTTCATACATCTCATCCATGTGGTCATATGCATAATACTGGTACTCCGGATAACCGAACAGATGTGTCTCAATGCCGGGATCCTTGGTGCGGTTGATGATCTGGAGAACGGGCAACATGGTGTTGAGCGGACCGCTGTTTGATGAATTCAGTATGAATATGTTCTGCTTGCCGGCTACAAGGGCATTGGAGATGCTTTGGGCTGCTGTATCCACTTGAATGGTGGTATATGAAATCCTATGGTCATCCAATGTATTCTTGAGACCGTCTATGAAATCGTTTTTCCTGAATTCCTCCGCATCAAGAATAATTACGTTAGGATTGCGGAACTGTTTTAGGAAATGGTCATATATCTCCTGATGCGAATAGGACTGCGGCGTGTTGAGCTGATAGACGTACGGATTGTTGAACACGTCATCGGCATTTGAGTTCATGGGGAGCACCAGCGGCACTTTGTTGCGGGTGGACCATTGGGCTGCCTCGGTTATGTGACGGGGCCATCTGGGACCGAATATGATGTCCACGTCATCCAGTTTGCCGCTTTCAAGAAGCGGTTGAATGGATGTGTTCTCGCCTTTTGAGTCAAACAGCTTGAGATTTACCGATACATTCTCGTTCTTAAGCCTTTCAAGAGCCAGAAGCATTCCCTGATAGAACTCAACCATCTTTTTCTGGTCTGTCGATGCGGTGTCGTCATCAAGTGAGAAAGGTAGTATAAGGGCGGCGGTCAGGATTCCGTCATCGCGGTCCTGAGGCTCGGAAATAATATCGTTCATACGGAACAGCGTGCTGTCAGGGATGGACTCTATACGGCTCCTGGCCTCATTGCGCTCGCGCTCAAACTGTGCCAGTTCCTCTTTTGAGTAGGGGATGTTAACTACAGCACCTTTGCGAAGTTTCTTGCTTCGGAATTCGGGGTTGGCATCCAGGAACTCTTCTTCGGTGATGCCGTACATCTTAGAGAGCTTGTATATGGTTTCACGGCGGGCTACGGTATGGGTGCCCTTGAATCCGGGAGCCTCGGAAGCAACCGTCTCCATGTCCTGACGTGTGCTTTCAGGGATGATCTCGCTGGCCTGCTCTATGGTTGATGCCAAAGGGTCTTCATCGGAAGAGGCGGGGATTATGATAACCTGACCTATCTTGAAGTTTTCGGCGGATAGACCGGGGTTGGCATCGCAAATCTCCTTGACCGACACGCGGTTCTCTACCGACAGTCGGTAAAGTGTCTCGCCCTTCTGAATAGTGTGGAAATGACCTGAACTGGGCTGTTTCCTGTTGGGGATACGCAGCTCCTGACCAACCTTTATTACCTTTTCGCTTCCGGGATTGACCTTTATTATGTCATCCTCGGTCACCCCGTACATGCGTGAGATGGAGTAGAGCCCCTGGCCTTTGGTGACGGTATGCAGGAAATACTCCTGTGCGCCGGCCTGCAGACAGAAGAAAACGGCCATCAGGACCGCGGTTATGGTCTTTCTGAAAATATTCATAACAGTGATGTCAATCTTTCAGGTGCAAAAGTACAAAAAAGGGTTCACTCTACGTTTATATTTTATGCTTAATATATCTACAGACTAAGGAGCTGTCTGCTTGGTCGGGAGGATTATTTTGAGTACTTTTGCGTTTTGAAACGAAACCATATGGGAAAAAGGTTTTTTCTTGTTTTTTTCTGTGCAGCCCTAATGATGGCTGTATGTAGTTTCAATGCTTTTGCCGGCATACCTCAGGTGCAGGTGAAAGTATTGCTTGTTTCAGTTTCTGCCGATTCCACCGTGCTTTCCCCGGGAGAATCGTCACCAACCACGCTGAACGTACCGCTTCATGCCGAGTTCATATCTGAGCTTGTGGCTGATGACGGCAAGGAATATGTGCTGTTCCCGCAGTGGACTGTAACGCGTACGTTTACTGACGGCGAGACATCGGAAACAGTGGATTATCTGAAACGGCAGGAGGCAGTGACTGAATATGAGTTCACTGATTTCGGTAAGTTCAAGGTCAGTTTTGCGTGGTCATACAGGGAAAAGGATTCCTTAAGCACGATTCCGGGTGCTGATGTGCAGGCTATGGAATTTACCATCGATGATTCGGAGATACGTCTCTACAACGCGTTCTCGCCCAATGGCGACGGAATAAATGATGTATATAAGATCTATATCCGCTCAATAGTGAGCATGAAGATTGCCATATTCAACCGTTGGGGTCAGACCATCAAGACTATATCTGGCAGGATGGAGGATATCTTGCCTGCCGATGCCGATCCGGACAATGACGGCGGCTATCTGTTCGAGATATGGGACGGCAGTTTCCGTGGAGAGGTGGTGAATGACGGCGTTTATTTCATAAATGTGCAGGCCACCGGTGCCGGCGGCAGGAAATATGAAGAGAAGAGTGACATCAATGTCTTGAAAGGATTGGGGGTACAGCAGTGACATAGGCGGATGGAGAAGAGTAAGATTGTAGTTACAGGCGCCAGGTCCAATAACCTGAAGAACATAGATGTGGAGATTCCCCACAAGTCTCTGACAGTGGTCACGGGACTGAGCGGAAGCGGCAAGTCGTCACTTGCTTTCGACACCATCTATGCCGAGGGCCAGCGTCGTTACATTGAGACCTTCTCGGCCTACGCCCGCAATTTCCTGGGCAACCTGCAGCGTCCTGATGTGGACCGCATTACGGGACTCAGTCCTGTCATTTCAATAGAACAGAAGACCACCAACCGCAACCCGCGTTCAACGGTGGGAACGGTTACTGAAATATATGACTACCTGCGTCTGCTGTTTGCAAGGGCGGGAGAGGCCTATTCCTACCTGAGCGGTGAGAAGATGGTCAAGTTCACAGAGGAGCAGATTGTGGAGCGTATCGTCAGCGACTACGACGGACAGCGTATATATGTGCTTGCGCCGTTGGTGCGCAACCGTAAGGGCCACTACAAGGAACTGTTTGAGAGCATACGCCGCAAGGGATACATTAACGTCCGTGTTGACGGCGAGATGCGTGAGGTCAAGCCCGGCATGAAGCTGGACCGTTACCGCAACCATGACATAGAGGTGGTGATTGAGAAACTTGTGGTGAATGAGAAATACCGTCATCGCCTGGCTGACAGCGTTGCTCTGGCCATGAAACAGGGTGACGGGCTTATGATGGTTTTGTCCATGCCTCAGGAGACTATCCCCGGCCGCCCCGAGCAAGGAGTGTTACGCCATTACAGCAAGCGCCTTATGTGTCCTGTAACCGGCTTGTCTTACCGTGATCCTGCACCACACAACTTCTCTTTTAACTCTCCTCAGGGTTTCTGTCCCAAGTGCAAGGGACTTGGTTACATATCGGCTGTCGATGAGGACAAGGTGCTGCCGGACCGTTCCCTGTCAGTCAGAAAAGGTGCCATAGCTCCTTTGGGACCATTTAAGAATACGCTTATATTCAGACAGATAACAGCTCTGCTCAATAAATATGACTATACGCTCGATACACCTATATCGGAGATGACAAATGATGTCATTGATGAACTCCTGAACGGTAGTGATGAGCGCATCAAGGTGCAGATTACCGGTATAAACAGTGAGGCCGACGCCGTGTTCATGGAGTATGAGGGCGTGGTCAAGTATGTGCGCTCACTCCAGCAGCAGACAGACCTGACTGCCGCCGAACAGAAATGGGCAGACCAGTTTGCCGTGACGCGTGTATGCCCGGAGTGTGGCGGGGCACGTCTCAACAAGGAGTCGCTGTATTTCCGCATTGACGGCAAGAACATATACAGGCTGGCATCGATGGATATCCAGGATCTTTATGAATGGACCTGCAGTGTTGAGCCGCGTCTGAGTGAGCGCCAACGGACTATTGCATCGGAAATACTCAAGGAGATACGTACCCGCCTGCATTTCATGCTTGACGTGGGTCTGGATTATCTCTCCCTGAATCGTCCTGCCGAGTCACTCTCGGGCGGAGAGGAGCAGCGCATCCGTCTGGCTACACAGATAGGCTCAAAGCTGGTGAATGTCCTTTATATACTTGATGAGCCCAGTATCGGCCTGCATCAGCGTGACAATATTCGTCTGATTGAGTCCTTGAAACAACTGCGTGACACAGGCAACACGGTTCTTGTGGTGGAGCATGACCGTGACATGATGCTGTCTGCCGACTGGATAATAGACCTGGGACCGCGTGCCGGCCGCAAGGGTGGAGAGGTGGTGTTCCAGGGGACGGTGCCGCAGCTTCTTGAAACCGATACGCTTACTGCGGGATATCTGAACGGCAAGCTTGACACAGCTGACGGCAACCTTTCGGGGCGTCGTCCGGGAAACGGACACAGTATAATACTGCGCGGATGTCTGGGCAACAACCTTAAATGTATTGATGTGGAATTCCCGTTGGGCAAGCTTATCTGTGTTACCGGGGTATCCGGAAGCGGCAAATCCACTTTGGTTAACGAGACTCTGCAACCTATACTGTCCCAGCGTTTCTATCGTTCGCTCAAGGAACCTCTTGAGTACAAATCAATTGAAGGGATTGAAAACATAGACAAGGTTGTTGATGTGGACCAGTCACCCATAGGCCGTTCACCTCGTTCCAATCCCGCCACATATACCGGCGTGTTCAGTGACATACGCCAGCTTTTTGTGGAACTGCCCGAGTCCAGGATCCGTGCATACAAGCCGGGCCGTTTCTCTTTCAATGTAACGGGAGGACGGTGCGAGGCCTGCGGTGGCAACGGCTACAAGACCATTGAGATGAATTTCCTGCCTGATGTGATGGTTCCCTGCGAGGTATGCCACGGCAAGCGCTACAACCGTGAGACACTTGAGGTTCGTTACAAGGGCAAGTCCATTGCCGATATATTGGATATGACCATCAATATGGCGGTGGAGTTCTTTGAGAACGTTCCTACCATACTGAACAAGATAAAGGTGCTGCAGGATGTTGGCTTGGGTTATCTTAAGCTGGGCCAGCCCTCAACTACCATATCGGGAGGTGAGAGCCAGCGCGTGAAACTGGCAACCGAACTATCCAAACGCGATACAGGCCGTACCCTCTACATTCTGGACGAGCCTACCACAGGACTCCATTTTGAGGATATACGCGTACTTATGAACGTGCTTAACCGCCTGGTTGACAAGGGCAATACGGTAATCGTAATTGAGCACAACATGGACGTTATCAAACAGGCCGACTGGATCATCGACATCGGCCCCGAAGGCGGTCGCGGCGGCGGTATGATCGTTGCCCAGGGCACTCCCGAGCAGGTAGCCGCCTCCGGCAAAGGCTACACCTCCCACTTCCTCGCTGAAGAACTCTCCCGCTAAAATGATACAAAAGGGGTCAGGCCCCAATTGTATCATTTTTGAAAAATAGTACAATTGGGGCCTGACCCCTTTTGTATCATTTTTTGCTGTACCAGGATTGGAGGATGTAGAAGGCTTTCTTTTTCTCGCCCTTGTCGGAGTAGAGGCCTTTGCGGTTGTAGTAGTCCTGGATGCCGTCCAGTACGCGGCGCGGTGAGCGGAAATCCTTCATGATCCAGGGGGTGGTGCCAACCAGACCCTCTATCTTGTCCAGCATGGCCAGGTTCTCTATGTAGAGGTTCTCCTGGAACTCCTCGGTCCAACGCTCGTTCTTATCACCATGCAGGCCGTATCGGGCGCCGCCTCCGAACTCGCTTACTATAACCGGTTTGTCATACGGGATTTCCCATTCCATCTTGGGGGCGTCGTTGACATCCCTGTACCAGCCGATGTACTGGTTGAAAGAAATCACATCTACGTACTCGTTCATGTTGTCCTGCAGGCGGTTCTTGTAGTTGGAGGCCGATGTCACCTCCATTGCCATCGATATGAGACGGGTGTCATCCAGGCTGCGTGCGGTCTTGGCCAGGCTGCTCAGGAACTTGTCACGCTCGGGGCTGTGGGGAGTCTCGTTGGCTACGCTCCAGATGATTACGTTGGCGCGGTTCTGGTCGCGGCGTATCATATCGGTAAGCTGGCGCTCGGCATTGGCGTAGGTATCGGGATTGGTCCAGGTAATTGTCCAATAGACCGGAATCTCTGACCAGACCAGGATGCCCATCTTCTCGGCTTCGCGTACCATATATTCGTTGTGGGGGTAGTGGGCCAGACGTACGTAGTTGCAGCCCAGTTCCCTGGCCCAGGAGAGCAGGGTGCGGGCATCGTCAACGCTGTTGGTGCGGCCTCCGCCGTTAGGCTTCTCGTCATGGATGCTTATACCTTTCAGGAATATGGGCTTGCCGTTCAGCAGCAGCTGCTTGCCCTTGGTCTCAATGGTGCGGAATCCTATCCGGTCCTTGAGGGTTTCATCGGCCAGGGTTATCTCCACATCGTAGAGTTTGGGGTTATCGGGTGACCAGAGCTGCAGCTTTTTGGCCTTAAACTGTACTTGGGCGGTTCCGTTGTCATCAGTCACCAGTTTTTTGGTAATCTTGAGCTCGGGTATGCTCAGCGTTATTTGCCGGCCGGCCACTTTCTCGTTCAGATTGACGTTGAAACTTATCTGGTCCGGGGCCGATTTGTCCAGACTGAGTTTGTAGTTCTCAATATAGACGGGAGCCACATCGATCAGCAATACGTCACGTGTTATGCCGCCGTAGTTCCACCAGTCAAATATCTGGGTGGGGACATTTTCGGCCTTGCGCTTGTTGTCCACCTTGACAATCACAAAGTTATCGCCATCGGTAAGCAGGTCCGTAATGTCCATATTGAACGGGGTGAATCCGCCCACATGATAGCCGGCGTTCCTGCTGTTCACCCACACGCGGGCCTCGTAATTGACTGCACCAAAGTAGAGTATGGTTCTGTGGTCATCGGCCTTACGGTGCCACTCAAACGAGCGCTTGAACCAGACAGTCCCCTCATAGAAGAACAACTGCTCATTCTGGGTGTTCCAGTCGCCGGGTATGTTCATGACTGCGGCCTTGTCAAAGTCATATTCTATTAGGTCCTCGGGGCGCTGGGGCTTGGCGTTCCTGAAGAATCCCCATGCGGTGGGGTTCATTCGGTAGTCATAGTAGCCCTCCTCCTGTACATCGATTATGTAATTCCACTCTCCGTTGAGCGATGTAACGTTACGTGCCTGGACGTTGGCCAGTTGCGGCACCTCTGCGGCCGTTGCGTTGGCGGCTGCCAGGCAGATGGTCAGTAATGCGATAATTCCCTTTTTCATATGAGTATAGTTTTTTGCAAACATACAAATAATTCGCAAAATGATACAAAAGGGGTCAGGCCCCAATTGTATCATTTTTGAAAAATAGTACAATTGGGGCCTGACCCCTTTTGTATCATTTTGCTGGGCGGTGGATGGACATGAAGAGGACTGCGGCAAGGCAGAGGGTTATGCCGATGACCATGCGCGGGGTGATGGGCTCCAGAAAGAGCAGTGTGCCGATGAGTATGGCGGTTATGGGCTCAAACACTCCCAGGATAGCGGTGCGGGTGGGGCCGATGATACGGGTGGCTATGGCCAGGGTGAGCAGGGAAATCATGGTGGGGAATATGGCCAGGCCGGTCAGGTTGAGTGCTGATTTCCAAGAGTTTACTCCATTCATGAATGGTACATGGCTGGTGTACTGATAGCACAGGAACAATACGGTTCCAACAGCTAATGCATAGAATGTGAGTGTGTGATTGGATATGTGGCTGATGCGTGTGGATTGGTTTACTATTACCAGATAGAAAGCGTAACTCAAGGCCGACAGGGCAGCCAGAATCATTCCCCCTGCATGGAGCGACAGCTTGCCGGACGGCAGACTGAGCAGAATCACACCAATAAACGTTACGGCAATTGCTATCCAGGTCTGCCAGTTGGGGTAAGACTTGAGCACCACCATTATCAGCGCCACAAAAATGGGGTAGAGATAGACTAGGGTGGTGGCCAGTCCGGACGGGATGAATCTGTAGGATTCAAACAGGAACAGGCTGCTCAGTGAGAACAGCAGACCCAGCACCACCAGCAGCCTGAACTCATTGGCCTTGACGCGGAAGGATTCACCCTTAAGTTTCATCCACACAGCCATTATGATTACCGATATCGCGTATCGGAAAAACAGCATTGTGGGTATGGAGACGCCATCGGCCAGCAACGGCTTGGCAAACAGCGGGTTCATTCCGTATGAGACTCCGGCTGCTATTCCGGCCGCCAAACCAATCAGACTGTTACGCTCTCTTTTCATTGTGGGTGCAAAGATACAACGGTTTTTGCCAAAGTGTCCCACAACGACCCCGCTCACAAGGCCGATTGGTGTGGGATACTTTGGCGGATTTGGAAAGTTTCCCTAAGTTTGCGGTAAATTATATGCTTATGAGATACGTTCCGATATTGGCGATGGCGTTTGTGCTTACTGCATGTGCAGCACCGCGGCAAGGAGAGATGAAACTGCATTATGACAGGCCTGCTGATTACTTTGAGGAGGCGCTGCCTATAGGGAACGGACGGATGGGCGCGATGGTTTACGGCGGTACAGCCGCTGATAAGCTGTCATTGAACGATATAACCCTGTGGACCGGGGAGCCGGAAAGCAGGGCGGACCATGTGGATATGGAGTTGTATCCCGGTCTTACCCGATGGGGTGAGGCTGCCCGATACATTGACTCCATCCGTATGGCGCTTGATGCCGAGGATTACCGCAAGGCAGAGCGTCTGCAGCGCAAGGTCCAGGGGCATTACAGTGAGAATTACCAGCCGCTGGGTACGCTCACTATCCGCTATCCGGAGGCTGAGATATCGGAATACAACAGGGAACTGGACATATCGGAGGCAGTAGCCAGAGTCTCTTATCTTCGTGACGGAAAGAGTTTCAGCACGGAGTATTTTGCATCGGCTCCGGATTCTGTGATCGTGGTGAGGATCAAGAGCGCCCAACCTGTTGATGCAGAGCTGGTGCTTGATTATCCGCATCCGCATGAGGCGGTTTACGGCGTTGGGCGCATCACTGTTGACGGCTATGTGGCATACCATTCATACCCGAACTATTTCCGGACCAGGCATGAGCGCTTCATGTATTCTCCGGACAGGGGAATCCATTACCGCACCATACTGCTTGCGGAGTGTGACGGCCGGACTGAGACCGATGGTAAGTCACTGTCCCTTAAAGGTGTAAAGGAGGCGGTCATCAAGATAGTAAACTCCACATCGTTCAACGGTTTTGACCATGATCCGGTGAAAGAAGGGCTGCCTTACCGGGAACTGGCCGATGCCAACGCGGCGCGTGTATGCGGCAAAAACTTCGATGAAATCCGGAAAAAACATGTTGCTGACTACAAAAGTTTCTTTGACCGTCTGACAATAAACCTTGGCAAGACCGATCCCGGAATAAAGGCATTGCCTACCGATGAGCAACTCAAGCTCTACTCGGATGAGAATCAGGCCAATCCGGAGCTGGAGGCTCTTTATTTCCAGTATGGCAGGTATCTGCTCATATCATCGTCTCGAACACCCGGCGTTCCCGCCAACCTGCAGGGACTCTGGAACGAGAGCATGGAACCGCCCTGGAGCGGTAACTACACCATAAACATCAACCTGCAGGAAAACTACTGGCCGGCCGAGCCTGCAGCACTGCCCGAGATGCATGAGGTGATGCTGGACTATGTGAACAATATGTCCATATCGGGAATTGAAACGGCCCGTAATTACCTGGGTGTGGATCAGGGCTGGGCATCGGGCCACAATAGCGATATCTGGGCGACAGCCAATCCGGTGGGCTTGGGGTCAGGTGATCCCAACTGGGCCAACTGGTATATGTCCGGTCCGTGGCTGGCTACGCACATCTGGGAACATTATCTGTTTACCCGTGATCTGGAGCGCCTTAAGAAGGATTATTCTGCATTGAAAGGTGCTGCTGAATTCTGTATGGCCTGGCTGGTTGAGAAAGACGGAGAGCTGATAACATCGCCCTCTACATCGCCCGAGAACAAATACATTACCGACAAGGGATTTCATGGCGCGACACTTTACGGCGGAACTGCTGATATCGCGATGATACGGGAATGCCTCATGGATGCTGCCGATGCCTCACAAGTACTCTCTGATAATGCCTTCAACCGCAAGGTCCGCTCATGTTTAAGCCGATTGCGCGGGTATCATATAGGGGCCGACGGCCATCTTATGGAGTGGTACTATGACTGGGCCGATGAGGATCCGCAACACCGCCACCAGTCACATTTGTTCGGAGTATATCCGGGTCATCAGATAAGTGGAGGAGAATATGCCGATGCCGCACTCAAGTCTCTTGAAATAAAGGGGTTTGAGACTACCGGCTGGAGCTGCGGCTGGCGCATAAACCTCTATGCCCGACTCAGGGACGCCGACAACGCATACCGTATGTATAGGCGCCTGTTACGCTATATCAGCCCCGACAATTACCGCGGTCCCGATGCCCGCCGTGGAGGCGGCACTTACCCCAATCTGCTGGATGCCCATTCGCCGTTCCAGATAGACGGCAATTTTGGAGGCTGTGCCGGAGTGATGGAGATGCTGTTGCGCTCTGAGGACCATCTGGTTGACCCATTGCCTGCGCTGCCTTCAGCCTGGCCCGACGGCTACATCCGCGGCATCCGCACCCGCACCGGCCAGACCTTTGACCTGGTCTGGAAGAACGGCAAGGTCAGAAAGCTCAAAATCAGGTAGGTCTTGCATAGTATGGGGATCATATTACATTGAACCATATTTGCCTGCCTTTAGCCTGCTTTCTGGCTTACTCTTGAGTGCGGCTACAAGCAGCCAATAGTATGCCTGCGCCAAGGGTAGAGTATTCTTAGAGAATGTGAAGTTATCAATCTTCGAACTTCGTTGATACTGTGAGATAGGAAATACTCATTCGAATTTTGAAAAAAAAACATTTGTACCGCCATATACCATTACTATTTATTTACTTGGAATCCTCTTTAATGCATATTCGAATGGAATCTTCTCTTGCTCTAAACGATAATTTCCACTCTTTAAGAATGCAAACATTTTGTATTCATCCGGAGTGAGGCACAATTCCTTTTCGATATTTGTTTCCGTTCCTACGCCACTCTGATAATACTTATCAAAGGTCTCTCTATCCATCAAGAAACTCTCGACCTTTCTGTAATGTGACCTCAACTCAGAGAGAATTAGGAAACCGTGCGCGTCCAGATCACCCCAGTAGAAAATCTTTTTCGTTTGAAACCAATCAACATCCTTGAGCAAATCCACGCCAAACCCATGTCCCCACAAAACAATACTATTAGGCTGTGAAGGGAATGTCAGCATATTCATCTTGTTCTCAACAATGTAAACAGTTTCTGCCGGAATTTCGATCTTCTGGAATTGGCTGATAGGAATACTAATATCATCAGCTCCAGAGAATAAAGATAGACTCATACTTTTATCCAAGACTCGAAAACGGATAACCGGCTCGTCATATCGAAGATTGAAATGTGTCTCAAAGCGAGAATCGGTCAAATTGACAAACTTAGAAATAATTACATCCAGCAGTTCCTTGACAAGTCCTTTGTTTCTCTCTATAAATTTGGTGTCAACATCAATAGGCAGTTCTCGGATATATAGTTGTGGCTTGGGATTATTCTTGAAGTAGGTACACACTTTGAGAAGGTCTTCCCAAATTTCATGATTGTCCAAAACCTTATAGGGATATTTACTTACCCATTCGAGTAACTCGGGGAACGCTGACAGAATACGATTCAAGTCATGCCTGAAATGATCTGTCTCTTTCTCTTTATAAATGAATTTTAAATAGTCATGTTCTGTCTGGAAACTGATAGACACCGGGATGTCCTGCTCTCCGTGTTTTCTCGTCTTTACCCTCTGATACGCGATGGAATACCCATAACCTTTCTTTTCCTTCGAATGCGCAATCAGTTCAGTCAGTTCTTCTTCAAACTTAACCATATCGTCATCCGGTTTCTTGTTTCCGGGAATGATTACAGGTTCGAATACCAGCCCTTCAACGACTGACCGCAAGTAAGCCAGATACTTACTCTCAGCCTTCTTCCGTATTTCATTTGGTGTTATCATCGGCTTGATACTTTTCTCTTTCTTTCTTGAATATCTCTATCGGCATATCATATAGTCGCGATTCATTACCATTGCGCTCCACATAGTGCACGAACGAAATGTCATTTTCCACGATATGAATATTATCGCTTGGTGTCACCACTAACAATTGAAGATTCAACTGTTTGCAAAGTGATATCAGGTAACGAGCCTTATCTTCATCTTGAGCTTTGAAGGCCTCATCAATAGCAATAAAACGTAGAGACTTAGCTTGTAAGCCATCCTTAGTCAACCCGAATTGATAGGCAATAGCTGATCCTAAAATAGTATAGGTCAACTGAGCTTTCTCGCCACCTGACAATTGTCCCATGCTCTCGTATGTTTTGAACTTCTGCCCTGTTTCCTTATAGAATTCCTCTGCTCGGTATGAGTACCAGCTTCTGACATCCATTACTCTCTTTCGCCATTGCTCATTTTTGAGCAGTTCCATAAGCGGTTGTATCTTTTTCTCGAAATGAGAACGCTTGCCATCAACAGAAGAATTCATCTCGTGGATGTTAGGAATGGCATTCTCCAACACTCGTCTAAAGTCAGCAATATCTGTATTAATCCTTTTTGAATTAACCAACTGAATATATGTTATTGGAGCCGAGCTGAAATCTATTTCGGAGAGTGACAGATTAAGCATCTGAATGGTATCCTTAATAGACCTCTCCCAGTTGTTGAAGAACATTCTGAAATCAGATACTTTATTAATCACGGTTTCTTGCAGATATTCGTCAAACTTCTTCTCATGTCGTACCAAGTCCTCTTTTACCAGGCGCTCATACATCTTCTGGTATTCACCAATCAGGTTAATACTGCTTGCTTCGGGCAGTGCATGTACATCAGAGCGCCAATCCTTAAATTTCAGAGAAATCTCTTCAGATGGATTTTTAAACTTACGTATTAAATCTGCAGCTTCTCCTTCTGTATGAGCCTTTTCCGTATTTCTTTTCTCTTCTTGCTTGTTTATATCTGCTTGTAATGCATTTCTCTTTGACTCAATAGTGTCATAGCTGACATTAAGCCACGCTTTATTACGCACTTCAAACTCAGAAGTATCAATATCTCCAAAAGATTCAAAAACAGGTTTGTTCTCTTCCAATCTCTTATTGGCATTGACTAACTCAACCTTCTCTATCTGGAGAATTTCACCATTTTTTGCGAAGATCGTTTCCTTTTCCAATGTGGATAAAGCCTCTTTAACTTCTTTAAGTTGTTTCTCAAGTTCTTTTACCTTATTATTCGCATCTTCTAGCTTTTTTTTCTCCTCCTCCTTTTCTTGAATAGAGAGAGCAATTTCTTCCCAATTAATCTCTTCATACTTTGAAAAGTTTTCAAAGAGATCATGGAAACATAGTCTTCGCTTATCTATTGTCCTTATTTCTTCTTCAATACGTCTAATATCTTCTTTGTTCTGCTTTTGCTGTTCTTGTAACTCTTTTACCAAAGCACGGATTGAAGCGATTTTCTCCTTATTATCCCATCCTAAAACATAGTTCTCTCGACTGCTTGTATGAGGTCTATCATCTTTTTCGTGCTTGTTATGTATGGATTTGATTAATCCTTTTATTGTTACGGCTTTCTCCTTGTAGCGATAGAACTCTTCCAAATCCGAGACGCAAGAATAATTGTACTGATCAGCAATCGAATCTTCCACCCAATTCCAGTATGGGCTCTTGGTGTTAAACTCAAGTTTGTTCAGTAAACAATTGGCGGGTGGATTCTGAAATCCTCTCAATGATGATGTTTCTTGGTAGCGATGGTAGACAATCCTTCCACGCAGATTGTGGGAATTGACATATTCGCTGACGGCTTTATAATATTTCTCTGGAATAATCAGTCTTAGACCAAAGTTATGCAAGATTTTCTCAATAGAATTCTCCCAATCCTTCTCATTGTCCTTGACACGAATTAATTCTCCGATAAATGGAATCTCATTTGACGTTGCACCCACAGCTTGCAAAATCTCATCTCTAATCTCTGCTTCGCGGCCAGATATATTGTTTTTATTCTTTTGGAGTATCTGCAATGTTTTGAGATTCTCTTCAATGTCCTCTTTTATTTTGTCACCTCCGTTTTTCGCCAAACGTAGTTCTTCATTTTTCTCATCTAAAGATGTTTGACATTTAATCTTATCTATACGTGCTATTTCACGATTCTCTATAAATACTTGCTCTGTTGGATTGTCAGCGAGCCCTACCTCGACAACTTTTTTATTGTAGTTAGTGAGTTTCGTTTGGCGAGCTTGTTTTGTGTTATTTAATCCCCTTATTTCTTTTTCAAGTTCCTTTATTTGTCTGCCTACATCGTCATTTTCAATAGATAACGACAATTCTCTCTCCTGTTGTTTTAGATGTTCCTTCTTTTCTTCCAACTTTGCAAGTTCTTCTTTCAACCTAACCAGTTTCTCATTTAACTCTGTAATCTTGGCATTTGCATGTTCCACATTCTTCATGGCAAACCAATAAACAGCTAACCCACGAGTAATTTTCAGGTCTTCAAGGGATGCTTCTAATTCTTCGATTCTCTTGGCCTTCTCATCAATAGGTTTTAGCTGGGCGATTTGTTCTTTCACCTTCTCAATAGTTGTCTTCGCCTCCATCAACGTAGCAAAACTCTCATTCAGACGAATATATTCACTTTCTGCATCACGTTGCTCAAGCATATTGTTGCGAATGAATTCATCCAAATCATTTAGAACTTTCACACCAACTATCTGATTGAAAAGTGTGAGTGCTTTGTCTGAGCGAAGACCGAATGAGTTGATAATTCTGTCTTTATAGTCCTTGATAGTGTCAAAAAACTCAATTTGCTTCTTTGGCACGTTGTCATTATAATGCTTTTCCAACGTTTTCTTCCAGTCGCCTTTGCTTCCATTGAAACCAGAAAAGTCTCCTTTAATAGTTAATGGCTTGGACGAAATGCCATAGGAACATTTTAACTCTCCATTCACAAACCATCGCACCTGAAACAGTGTCACCACTTGGTTATGATTATTGGTAAACGAGGCCAATAATAACGAATAGGTTCTCTTGTCACGAAGTTGCTGAGTCTTTGTGGCAGTCTCACCCTCTGCCTGAATATTGCCATAGTTACCTAATACGTATGTCTCTTCCGTCCTGTCGCCTTTGCGCTCGTTACCGGAAGACTGGTTATAGAACCTATCTTTCTTAGCAGGAACAAGAAGAGTCAACAAAGCATCTATCAGCGTACTCTTACCCGATGCATTTGCTCCTGTCAAAAGCGAGTTGTTACCCTCTGGAGCAATTCTGTACACTCGGTTATTGAATGTACCCCAGTTGAATATCTCCATATAACTCAACCGATAGCCAGCAGTCCCGGCATTGGTTGTAAACAAATCATACTGTTCCTGCATACTCTTCCAGTTTTTTCTTGAATTCATCCAAATCATCCAAAGTCACTTTCTCTTTGATAATTCGATGAATTTTGTAGCGTACCTCATCACCATTGCGTTTCACTTCTTTGAGAAATCCCAATTCGGCAACTCTTTGAATATAGGTATCTAAGTCCTTTTCCAACTTTACGCGGTTGTAGTTCTGTGGCAAGAACAACCGTACTTCATCCTTAATCTCATTGTTTGTTATGATTCTGTCTGTGGATTGTGTTTCCACGGGATTATTGTCATAGTCCTCCAACAGTTGACGTAAGACTATAACGACGATAGACACTTCGAACCCTAACTGTCGCCTTGAAGCCAAATTCAAGGTGGTATCATCGTCAAACACGATTTGCTTTACAAAAGCAAAACCTTCATCTTTTTTCAAAATCAATTCTAGTCCAATAACAGCCAGATAGTCTTGAATCTCTATTTGGTAGTTTATGATATCTTCCCACACAGGTGACCCTTTTTCAACGGTCTTTTTCAGAAGGAGGATGATTGCTTTAGAATACGGTTTCTGTTCGTTCATATTGATATGATGATTTCTGGAATACGGATTCGTTTATTATTCTCATAGTCAAATATAATAGAATGATGCTTTTCTTCATTGACAGTTCTGTGAGGGAACTGATTGAGGGCGCCAAAGTAGGCAAATAGTTCAGGGAGTCCTTGTTTCAATGGATAATGATCAACAACGTTTTTCAAAGTCACTTGACTTTTGCCTTTCATAACCTCACGAATGTTGTTTTCCAGCACCTTGCGGTCGATATATACATTGCCAAACACTTTGCCCAATTCTTCTAGCTCTTCTAACGATAGTTCTTCTGATGCAGGAGTAAAATCATATTCAGTGTTTTCACTCTGTTCAAATGTAATCTTTCTGTCAAAAGGAATGCTTATTTCCATACCATCATATACAGTCAGGGAGATATCGGGCTTTTTACCCTTCCTGGCAATATCTATAAGAGTATTTTTGATTTCCTGCACTACACGTTTGCTGGTATTTGCACGAGACATCTCGTTTTCACGAATGATGCGGCTCAGTTTGTCGGCCATCTTATCATTTGTCTGATACACCTTACGCCCTGATTCATACAGATATTCCACCATATTCTGTAAGAAGGCATCACTACTGTCAATATTCTTTTCCTTTAAGGTTTGGAAAAGATCTGTTATTAGTGCTTCCAACTCCAATTGCAACTCGCGAGCTAACAGAAATTCCCAAAAAGCATAGAAGCTTTTGCCCTGCGAACTGGACTTCAGTTCATCCAATGCATCGAAGGTATAAGCCAGAAGGTCACCTTTCTTCAAAGACGGGTCAATCTGTTTCTGGTATATCTCCTTGATGATTGTTTTGAAATTATCATCCACTTCTTTGAAATCTGTCAGTAGCTCTTTTGCTAGTTTGTTGATTTGCTGGAATCTCGGAACAATCTCATATTCCTCAAACACCTTGACATCCTCACCCATCTGCAATTGATGAATCTGGTGTTCTATCTCCATCTTCTTATCCTCCAGCAACTGCAGACGCCTTTCTCTGTCCTCATTGGTGTATTCCACCAGTTCTTTCAACTGACTGATTATCGACTTAAACTTAGATTCCGTGCCAATATATTCTTCTTGCTTTAAGCCTCCTAACCAATCAATTACTTTGCTCGAATGGGAAGATAACTCATAATATATCTCTCCATCCTCGTTCCTGTAATTCGTCAGAAAACCAAGATCCGTCCATTTTCTTATATATTTGGCGGCTTTCTCTTCGTAAGTGTCAGTAAAGAGTATTTCGCTCTCTTCATCCTCATCGATACCATGATTGTTCAGAAATTCCGCCAACTGACTATGGATGTTTTCATGCGATAATGCTGTAGTATCACCAAACGCCACTGTTAGGAATTCAATGATTGTATTGCAACTCCTAGCTCGTAATATCGCAACGCTCGGAGATGTACGAAGAATATCTATTATCTTGTTCAGATTTGTCATCAATTTCAATTATTTACACTTCCATATTTCTTTGTCGCTTTTACTATTCTTCCTTACTGCTACTCTCCTCGAAAACACGTAGCAACTCTTCTTTGGGTGGCAGGGCTTTCAGCAGTTCGGGATCCATCTCATCAGCAGTCTTGTAGGTGGCAACACCCATAGGCTGGCGGAAGTCCTGCATGATATAACCGGCATAGTCTTTGTCGGCATGGCGGCAGAGGATGATGCCGATGGGTGCCTCCTCGTGATCCCGGCGGTCGTCATCGTTCAGAATGCGCAGGTAGGCACTCAACTGTGCAAGGTAGGCAACCTTGAAACCGCCATTTTTCAACTCGAAAACCACGGTCCGGTTCAGGTCGCGATTAAAGAACAGCAGGTCTATCCAGTGGTCGTGGCCCAGTTTGTCGTAGTGTACCTGACTGCCGGAGAACGTGAATCCACGCCCGAAGGTCATAATGAAGTTCTTAACGTTGTGGACAATGTTGTTTTCTATCACTCGTTCGTCCACCTCCTCGTCGTGCATGCCTAACTCCTCGACGTTGATGAAGTCGAGCAGGTACTCATCCTTGAACATCCGAATAGCACGATAGGCCTGTTTGTAGTTGGGAAAGGTAGCAAGGAAGTTGTTGGGCAGCAGGTCCTGATGGTGATAGAGGTCTTGCTTCCTGATAATGTCTGGCAAAGCTTCGGTTGTGGGTTTGTAATTGTGGCAATAGCGGATATAGAACAGGCGCTCATCGGAGTCTTTGGCGTTTTCCAATATTCGTATATGATGGGTGAAACTGATGCTCAAGAATTCGGCCAATGGGAAATCGGGCAAATTCGACAATTGCAATTGGCGAATTACATCCGTCTTATTATCAGCACTTTCTGTCAGATTGTTTGCCGATTCGGCAGACTTTTCTTTCAATTCGCCAATCGCGATTGGCGAATTGGGTTCTATCGTTTGCCACGCCTCGTAGAATGCGCGCATGTTCTTGAGGCTTGACACACCGAACCCCCGCAGGCCGGGCAGTTCCTGTTGCAGTCGCTTACTGATGGTTTCGATAGCTCCGGTACCCCAGTTCTTGTTTCGGGTGTTCATGGAGATATATCTGCCAATACCATAATACAGGGCCAGCTGTTCTTGATTGACAGCCTGGGTAGCCCGCGCCTGACTCTGCAGTATTGCAGTCTTTATGACATCAACTGCACCTTCATACTTTCTTATCTCATTAGCCATAAAATGTGTCTTTTATTTTTTACTTCAATTGTTCAACTACAGAATTACTAATTTTTATTGATCTAGCGTGTACTGAACAGAAGTTTTTGAGCGAACTGTCCTTTCGCTTCAATTTGTACAGAAAGTCTATAAACTTGACTTGGCTGGGATTGGGGCTAGTTCTCATAAAAAGGTAAAAAGGTTATTTGTTCGCGGGCTTGCATAGGTCAAGGAGGATGCGGCTGGAGTCGGCTAGGGTAGTGGCTATCAGGTAGCGGGGGCCTCCGTCGCGGAGTTTGAGGCGCTGTTGCAGCGCTGGGGCTGATTCGGGGAAGTTCCTTACTGAGAGGTTGGCTTGAGTCTTGACCAATGCAGACAGGGATCTTTTGTCAAAGGGGATGATTCCTTCCAGTTGGAATGTGCGGCCGGGGAAATTTTCCGGCTTTTCTTTGCTCCAGAACAGATGGGTGTCCGGATGGAGCAGGGAGGTATTTGTCTTTGCGGCTATTGTGCGGAACAGGGCACTTTTCATGTGGGGGGCCGATGGCTCGCTGATGAATGTGTCGGGCTGGAGCTGCTGCGGGTCTGCAATAGGCAGAGGTAGAGCGTTATCTGCGCTTTTGGCCGATGAAACCGCAAATTCCGGAGTTCCGTTAGCTTTTATGTCCACTGCTGTGATAACAGGCTCTGCATCAACATCTCTTTGCATGAGCAATGTAATCTCCTTGCATTCTCCCTCCAATCCTATTATGAATACGTGACTTACGTTGTATAGTTCGGTCAAAGCCTTACTTACATCAAGCATGGGGGACATGCGGAGCAGGGCATCCTGCAGGGCTACGGTATCAGGTTGGCAGTCGCTGATGGATACCAGTTTGCGGCCGGCATCACCGCGGCGGGCGGGGTCCAGATAGATAAGGTCCAAACTATCAGGAGTCAGACCTGCAATATAATCCTCGGCAGTACCACAATTAATCTCAATTTCCTGCCGTCCCAGAGCCTTGAAGTTTATACGGGCGCAGTCGCAGAGTTCGGCCGACATCTCATTGTAGTAAATCTGTGATGCAGAACGGGAAATAAAGAAACAATCTACACCCATTCCACCGGTGATATCGGCCATTTTGAATCCGGAGCCGAGAAGGCCCTCGATGAAAGATGCCTTATACTGAGCGATGTATTGTGATGTGCACTGCTCCAGAGACAGATGCTTAGGATAGACAATATCTTCTGTAGCAGCCCAGAGCGGCACTTTCAGACGTGCTGCCTGCCATCCCGAAATCTGCGTCAGGGCATACTGCATGTCCACTCCGTCAGGATGACTGCCCAATGCCAAAGTGTGGACATCGGCCGTAAGATGATTGCGGATAAACTGCTCAGTTAGGTTGTTTGCCATATCATCTTCAAAATTAGAAAGTTTTTTATTACTTTCACGGCATCAAACCAAATGCTTTATGAAGAAACTGTTTTTTGCTTTGGCCGGCATGCTGGCTTTTGTGGCATGCGGCACTCAGGATAACGGCCCCATCCTGACTATTGAGGGCGGCCAGATACAGGGCGTTGCTACCGATATCAAGGGAGTTACCGTTTACCGCGGAATCCCGTTTGCAGCACCTCCTACGGGGCAGAACCGCTGGAAGGCTCCGCAGCCCGTTATTCCATGGGAGGGAGTCAGACTTTGTGACAAATTCGGTCATCCGCCATTCCAGGCAGCCCATTATCCCGGCGGTTACACAACCGAGTGGGGTTACGGCGATGAGGCTCCCTACAGTGAGGACTGCCTCTATCTTAATGTATGGACCAAGAAACCCGGCAAGCCCGATGCCAAGCTGCCAGTAGCTATCTGGATATTCGGCGGCGGCATGCGCGAGGGCTGGGGATCGGAGCCTGAGTTTGACGGCCAGGAGTGGGCTAACAAGGATGTTGTGCTGGTATCATTCAACTACCGCGTAGGTCCGTTCGGATTCTTTGCACATCCTGAACTTTCGGCCGAGGATCCCGAGCATGCAACCGGCAACTGGGGTACTCTTGACCAGATTGAGGCTATGAAGTGGGTCAAAAAGAACATCGCCCAGTTTGGTGGTGACCCCGATAACGTGATGATATTCGGACAGAGCGCCGGATCCCGCAGCGTAAAGTTCCTGAGCGCATCACCCCTGACCAAGGGCCTGTTCAACAAGGCTGTTATAATGAGCGGAAGCGGACTTGTAAAGCCCCGCCCGCAGGCTACCACTGCACCGGTTGGTCGCGGAATGGGTATGGGAATGGGAATGCCGCAGCAGGGTATGACCACACTGGCCGAGGCCGAGGCATCGACCAAGGAGGTGTGCGACTGGGCTAACCTGACCACACTGCGTCAGCTGCGCGGTGCCAGCACCGAGACCATATTCGCACTGGGCGGCCTCTACACCAACGTAACCGGAAAGCGCAGCATACTGACAGCATCGCCCATATCACCTTATATAGACGGATATGTGCTGACCGAATCATTCGATGATGCCTGCCTGGACGGTTCTCTGGCTCAGGTTCCGTACCTTATTGGCTACACGCTGAACGATGCAGGCAACATGGGTACACAGATTGTGGATTTCTGCCTTAACCGTGAGGAGATGGGTGGCAAGGCATACGCCTATCAGTTTGCCCGTCCGCTGCCCGATGACGGCAACCATCCCGAGGTTACACAGCGTCTGAGAGGTGCATTCCACTCATCGGACCTGTGGTTTGTGTTCAAGTCACTGAAGCACTGCTGGCGCCCCTGGACCCAGGGTGACTGGGACCTGTCGGAGAAGATGCTTACAGCATGGTCAAACTTTGCCAAGTACGGTGATCCCTGCGGTCCCGACGGTGGCGATTGGAAACCGCTCACCAAGGACAACCAGCAGTTCATGATATTCAAGCTGGACGAGAATGACGTGGAGGCATCGGAGCTGGGTAATCCGCTGGCCAGATAAGTTTAACCAAACAATAGGATAAAATGAAAAAGATTCTGTTTTTTGCCATTGCTACAGCTATGCTGGGCATGACTTTTACATCGTGTGACAAAGAGAATGAAGATGAGAATGACTCAACTGTGAAGGCGTCTCTTGAAGGACGCTGGGACGGTGCTCCTGCAGGGTTCCCTTACGAGCATCAGAATATGACCCTTATCTTTAAAGGTAATGATGTAGATGTTTATATCATTCCTTGGGGTGACCATTTAAAAGGTACATACAAATACGAGAACGACTCGCTGTATTTCTCTTTCGATATGAAGAACGCCTTTGATGCCCGTATGTACACCGGTGAAGATGCATGGAGTTGGAATTTTGGTGACGGAGCATTTAACTCCGAGACATTGGAACTTTCATACACTGAAGCTATGCCATATCAATGGTATCCGATGGACGAGAGTGATTTTGAGATGGATATTGAATTCCTCAGATCATTCTCATTCAAGTTGACCGATGAAAAGACAGCTATAGGTGGAGCTGCCAATTCCCATATGGAACTGGAGTTCCATAAGAAATAAGACAGAATAATAATCTTACCTCATGACCTGCCGCACAGTTGACTGAAGTCACAGTTGCGGCAGGTTTCTTTATCGTCGGTGGCTGCGAACGGGAGATCGGGATTGAAAATATCCGATAACAGTCCCATCAGTTTCTCCTCAAACTCCCGGCCGCATTGGGCGTTGAAATCGGTCAGAACATCCTTTCCTATATGGTAGTAGATGTCATCGGCTGTGGGTTTGGACGATGAGCGGGTGTAGAGCAGTGTGGGCGCCAGACGGTACTTGCTGAACTGCGGCTGCATGCTCACGATGTATGCGTAGTAGAATATCTGGAAGGCCTGGCTCTTGCGTTTCTTGCTGTCGGTGGGCGGGAACAGTTGATCTATCGTGTCCGGTGTGCCCTTGTCCGATCCGGTCTTGTAGTCCACAATGCGCAGTATGCCGTCCTTGCAGTCCAGACGGTCAATGATACCCTTAAGACGTATCTGTATCATTGAACCTTTGTGCAACGGATCCGGAACCTCTATGACATGCTGGTAACCCTCATCCTCGCTGCCTACGTAATTGAACGGGGCGTAAAGTTCCATATCCATGCGCAGAATCTGGCGCAGGTATTTGAGTATCACGTCAAAGTTTATGGACTGGGTGCCGCTGTAATCGGCCTTGTCAACGGCCTTACGGGCAAAATAATCGTCGTTGAAAGCCTGCTGCACAAATCCCTCAAGACGCTTGCCGTCCTTGAGCAGTGAGTCAATTGCGGCAGCGGTTATGGTCTGAGAGACCGATGACAGATAGTTGTAAGCCAACTCCGCGCTTTTGTGGAACAGTGTTCCAAACATGGCGAAGTCTATCTCGGTGTCGGTGTCATCGGGTTTCTTAAGGCCTGCTATCTGCGCCAGATAGAACTGGAGCGGACAGTTCATGTATCTGTTCAGGGCCGATGGTGACAGGTATGTCTTGGGATTAGTGTAGTCATATCTGCGGCACAGTTCCTCCAGGACGGCCGGTGTCTTGGCTACGCTGAACGGCTCTACGTCAGTTTCCTGGCGGTCTGTCTTAAGTGTGATGCGGCTAATGTCGGCATCGCTCACTATGAGCTGCAGCAGATAACGCGATATCTGTCCTTTGCCTATTCCGCTTGCATCGGCATTGCCGTTATAGACCATGGTCACGTTCTCTGCCCTTTGGAGCAGATGGTGGAAATTGTACGATGAAACGGCACTTTTGTCCTGCATGGTGGTGAGCCCGAACGCCACGCGTATGTTATACGGAATGAATGATGCGCTCTGGCCGGATTTGGGCAAGGCACCCTCCTGTGCCGACAGCAACAGCACGTTTTTGAAATCAAGGTTACGGGTCTCAATAAGTCCCATTATCTGCATTCCAACGGCGGGCTCACCGTGGAAGGGTACGGTTGTTGATGACAGTATGGAGCGTATCAGACGGCACAGAGTATCGGTGCTTAAGTCCAGACTACCGGATTCCATTAGGGAGTTGAGGCGGTTAATCTGTGTATATATGCGGTAGAGCGACTCCTGGTTCAGGGGCTGGAACAGGGTGTCATCGGCACGCTCACGGATAACCGGTACCAGTGCCTTGAGCACATCCAGAAGATACTGTAGCAATGACCGGTTATCGGTTACAGTGATAAACATTACGGCCAGTTCCTTGCTTGCGGTAAGGGCGGTGGTATCCGGGAACATGCGGCGGCTGGCGCGCAGATTATCCAGTATCTTAGGGGCATCGGCACACAGGGCTGCCGTCATGGGGTTGCCCAGCACACGGCTAAGTGACTGTATGCTCAGCCTGCCTTTGTTCCTGGCAGCCAGATGTCTCTGACAGCTTGTAGCCCATGGTTATGTTCACATTGTTTATGCGCTCCTGCGGTATGCTGTGCAGCACGGGCTGCAGCAGGTTTTCATCGGCCAGGACTATGGCGGTCTCCTTGCCGGCTTTTTCAACGTTAAGTGAGTGGAGCCACTGGGGTATGAAACGGGCCTGGGCGTTATCGGTCGATGCCTCTACGATTGTAAGACGGGCCTTGTGCATGCCGTCAAACCGTTCCCGCGGCAGCTCGTTGGGGAACTCCCTGAGGTTGTCACGCAGGAACCGTCCGGCTTCATGCAACAGGCTGCTCTTCGTATAGGCCGGGTCATAATCCCAGTAGAAAAGTGCCTTGCCGGCATTCTGTATGGCACGGAACAGCTCCTTCTCGGCTCCGTCCAGGCTGTTGAATCCCACAAATGCGTATCGGCGGGCAGTGAGGCGGTCTGTGTCAAGATTGCTTATTACTCGGCGCTGAATCATGCCGTTGTAGCCTATGCTTTTGTCGTTTAATAGTTTGCCAAAGCGCTCATAGATAGTGCCCAGTACGCTCCAGACGGCCTGGTAACGCTCGCGCAATTGGGTGGGCTGGGCGTCTTTCATCTCGCCGAAGAACTGCTCAAGGGCCTTTCTCTGATCGTCGGTCAGGAACGATGTATCAGACAGTTCACGTTGCTCACGCAACAGGCTGAACAGTTGGTCTGCGGGTGCCAGGTTTCGGTCCACATCGTCAAAATCAGCCAGCATCAGCTCGCCCCATGACCAGAAGCTGTCAAGTGACTCATCGGTATGCAGTTCCTCTTGATATATCTTATGGAGTAGGGTGACCATTTCAATGCGGTCAGCAGGCCTCAAGTCTGACTGTGACTGGAACAGTTCCTCAATGGTGGTGTACTGCGGTGACCACACGGGCTTTGAAGAGCAAGCTGACAGGAAATCATCAAAGAACAGCCTGGCGCGGCGGTTGGGGAAAACTACCGTTATATCGGCCAGTCCGCTGCCTTGTGCTCCATACTTGCGGTACAGATCCTCTGCTACTATCTTAAGAAACGGTTCCATACGTTTTGTCCTATAGTTTCACGGCATCCCAGCCGTAGTCCTTGTAATATTTTATTTTAAGATTGTGGCTCTTTACATACTCTCCAAGCTGCTCGCTGCGGACTGCCTCACGCACATTCTGGTTGGAGTGCATGTTCTGGTAAATGTCATAATGACTGCCGAATATGCGTCGGGCACTGGCATCATTGCCTGCACCGTCAACCGTCTGCTCAAATGACGTAACACGGAGCGCCCCGTTCTGTTTTATGATGTTCAAGACTCCAGAATGGTTGCCGCCCGATACGGTCATGAGAGTATCGCCGGACTGATTGTACCACCATATCCAGAAATCGCCCCAGACCCGTGCCTGATTGGCGCCTGTTTCCTGGGCTGATACTATCATGAGGGTGGGGATGCAGAGTTCACCCTGCATATAGTGAACCCCAATCTCCTTGACAAGATAGTCGCTTATGGCATCACGTAGGGCCTGCTCCTTGCGGTTATTTTCAATATAACGTATGCAGTCCTGCTTGTGATCGTCAAAGTCACACATCAGCCATTGGCCGTTAACTTTTTCCATAGAGAGCTGATGCTCTTCAATATCACTTGACGGATCAAATGAGCCGTCCTCCCACATCTGCCGTACGCTGATGGTTGCCGTGGCGTGAGTCTCATCGGTCTTTTGTACCCCGGTGACAGTGTAATCGGCAATAGTGCCGCCATTGCCAGTCACAAAGTAATAGAGCCACTCGTGGTCCATGGCCTCATGTGCCGGCAGACGGTAAAACATGGTGTCCAGCACGGCATAGAAATCAGGTGTCATGAACTCCTTTGACTTTTCCAGCAACTCATGGTCCGGAATGTACTTGCACAACTCCTCCGCACGGTTCATCAACTGCTTCTGGCTATCTCCGCATGCTGCTAACAGCACTGCGGCTAAGATTATTATCAGTATTCTTTTCATATATCTCTATATACTGTCCGTTTTACCAAATCTTTCAAAAATACGGTTGTTATTACTTAGGTTGCGACATACGTGTTCCATGCAAATATAGCAAAAATGTGCAAAAGGGGTCAGACCCCAATTGCACGTTTTACTTGATGAGCTTTTGTATCTGGTTTGTCTGGGCGGTGGGGCAGATTTTGTGCAGATGCTTGGTGATGCGCTCCAGTGATTCTTGGGGAGTGCGGGTGCATCGGAATTCATCGCGACCATACAGTTGCTCGGGGGTGGTGAGTAGGGACCAGCCCCAGCCGTATTCTTGGCCGTGACGGTCGTGCGGATAGACGAAATCCTCGGTCACTATGCGCGTGGCCATCTGAAGTCGTGTGACATAGCTGTCAAACCGGCTCCGCATCTTGGGGCCGTCAAAACCGCACAATGCGCGCAGTTCACGCGTAATCAGGCTGCCGTGCTCGTTCAGGATCATCAATATGGTTTCCTCGATGCTGTCCTCCTGGGGCTTTGGATGCACGCTGCGGCGATAGTTGCACAAATCCGGCCACCACTCGCGGCTTATAAATCCCGCCTTTCCGCCAAAGAATTTGCCGTACACGTGGCCACCCTCAGTAATGATCTCGCCCTTCCATTTCCACAGAGGCCAGTCCCAACCGCCATCGGCAAACACCACGTAGCGGCAGTCCTCATCGACCAAATCCTCGGCGCAGAACCCTCTGATACCGCAGTCCAGCAGTGGCAGAAAACCAATTCTGTCAATCAGTTCAATCAACTCTGCGCTGTTATGAATCTGACCTATTTGCATATCTAGTAATACTCAATTTTCAGTTCATCACTTACCTGGAAGTCATCATGGAAATCATCGTCATATTTGTAGACTATTCGCAGTCCACGATAATCGGTCGGGACCTTAAGCGTTTCAAGCAAATGCCAGCGAGGAATCCCAAAGTCATATGACGCCCGGTCCAGAATCATGCGGTTACAGGTAAAGTCAAACTGATAATACCCGCCGCCGATGCAATCGTCATCCGGCAGCAGCAGGTCCTTATGCTGATTGACCATTCCCAGGCGCAGGACTCCGGCTCTTGTTATTATGAACTTGGGTAGTGACATATCAATGGTCCCTTTTGTGACCCCTGCAAATATAGCAAAAACGTGCAAAAGGGGTCAGACCCCAATTGCACAAAAAAACGTATCTTTGTGTCTGGAACCTAATAACAACCAATATGAATGAGCGAATAACCCCAGAACATATCAGTACCCTGCAGCCCGGGCAGATCTTTGTCTTTGGTTCCAACCACTTCGGCCACCACGCCGGAGGTGCCGCCCGATATGCGCTGGACCATTTCGGAGCGGAGTGGGGTAACGGCGAGGGCCTCCAAGGCCAATCCTACGCCATTCCCACAATGGAAGGTCTGGATAGCACAAGACAAGCCGTCCAGCGCTTCATTGGCTTTGCCCGGCAGCATCAGGAACTCACCTTCCTGGTCACTCCCATAGGCTGCGGAATAGCAGGCTACACGCCCCATGAAATAGCGCCCTTCTTTGCCGATGCCCAGTCCCTTGCCAACATCTATCTTCCCGCGTCCTTCTTAAAGGTCCTTGGCAAGAAATAAGGTTTAGGCCCCAGAGAGTCCATAAACCTATAAGGAACTTGTTTTTGATGGGCAATACCCAAATCCTCTCTAATCTGCGCATATACACATATAAGCCAAAGGGCTAAACACCCGATGCCGAGTATTACTCTTATCCCAAGTTTCAGCTTGTTTTCCTTCTTTGCCATAGCTCAAAGTGTTGGTATATTATTATGCAGTTGGATGATGTTTGGCCCAAAAGTCAGCAGCAGCCTGCATACAATCACAGAGCGCTTTATCCACTTCCTCCCAGTTATTTTCTGTAATCTCAATGGTAGGATGCTCAGGAGTACCACCTCCAGCCTGAATTACGCAGAAATCAGTCCGGTCCTTAGCATATACCACATACTCCTCACGTTTCTTCAGTTCCGCCATTATCTCATCCTTACGGTCTGGAGGCGTAGGGATAACTTGACAGTTCATCCAGGGATACTCATTGGCAGTGAGTAGGGGATATTTGTTCCCATACTGACCTGTAATCTCGGTTACAGAGAATGAGAATTTATACTTGCTACTCATGCATTACGTATTATATAGAACCCTTCAACTTATTACGCACTTCAACACTCCAATAGTTCTGTAACTTGTTTCTCCGTCAAGTTCAATCACATCATAATCTTTGTTTAGCGGAATGAGTTCTATTTTGCTGTGTTCCAATGTGCCTTCTTCATTTTGGACATACTCACTATGGTACTTTTTGATAGTATAATGGCAATCCGTGTCTGTATCTTTAGAAGGACATTCGGTTAGAACAATCTCACCATTACGGGAACCTGCGTTATTGGGACCATATAGTTCAAATACACATAAATCTCCGTCTTTTATCTTGGGTAGCATGGAATCTCCTGCAGCATGAACTACAAACATGTTCCTATTTGCTTTAATGCCATACTCACGAATATCTACCCATCCTTCTTCTTCATTTTCAGGAATAATGCTGTTATCCTCAAAATAACCGCAAGCGGCTTTAATTGTGTATACGGGGAGGTGTGAAATGTACTGTTCCTCTTGAGACACCATTGGTATAACCAAAGCTTTTTGCGTGGTTTTCTCTTTCTCTGGTATAGGCAACATCATTTGTTGGAAGTATTCTGCTACATCATTGTCACAAAAGTAGACGTAACAACCTTTCATTCCTCTCGACATTAAAACACGATAAATGTTTCTTACGTAATCGTCAAAACCCTCTTTTGACCTCTTCAGTGTGGGATCTTTCGTGGCATTAATGTCAGTATATAAAACTCCTGTATTCTTGTCATATCTTAGGTCTTTTCCAACAATTACTCCTATGTAATCGAATTCAAAGCCTTGTGCTGTATATATACAACCTACCTGCTTTATTCCTTCTGGTTTATAAGCCCATTCATACCATTGAACATATCCTTTAGGTCTGGGTTTTATTGTGTCTTTGGTTTCCCAGGGCATAGCGAATGATCCTATTTTTACTTCTTTCAACAGGTCTCCATTTTCATCGGTCTTATCCGACCAAGGCCAGCAGAAACCTGCACAAAGACGTGCTGTCTGGCCGTCTTTGTCATTCTGTTCTTTTATGGCATCGTAGAGATCCTGCGGATTGTCAAAGATTTTGAAGTCAAACTCCTCACTCTTAAAGTGTGAGGTTATTTGCTTATTGTACATTATTTGGTCCAACCAATTAAGGTAATTATCTGAACCATTGCAACGAAACTGCGAATACAGTTCTGTTTCATATATGCTGGCCCCAAAATTGGATGCAGCATTTCTAATCATTGCAGTGGATCCGATTTCTTGAGACCGAATAGCTTGCTTATCGTCAATAAAGAATACCGTAACCTTTGCGCAATTTATCAAGGTATCCACCATAGTCATGTTTGTTCGATTCTCCGGCTTTGTGTATTGATGGTTGGGACTCAGCGTTATTCGGTGAGCCTCATCTACCAAAAGCACATCAAGGTCATTTGAATTGAAGTTTGCGGGAATGAATTGTAATACATTTGAGAATAAGGGTCTTGCGTCAGGCTTTAATTGATGACGCACTCCTTCTAATAAAGGCTTGGATTTGGTTGCGTAATGAATATTATATTGCTTTTTCTTGTCAGAAGCCAACTCTGCCAGAATGCTAAGAGCAATTACTGTTTTTCCGGTTCCAGGTCCTCCTTTAACAATGATTACGCTCTTTTTCTTTCGCTCCATCTTTCTGATTGCATCCATAATGGAGTTTTTTGCTGTTATCTGTTCGTCAATCAAAGAGAAATATTCATAATTACCCTCTTCGACCATCTTGGAGGCAGCCTCAAGCAGTTTCTTTGAATTGCGGATACTGGATGTCATCATTTTATTGAAGACACTGAATCCGTTGCCGTGACATAGTTTTTCTTTTATTTCATTGGCAATCTCTCTTAGTTCGTCTTTAGAATACGTCCTGTATTCCTTCAATAAATTCTGGTATTTATCGTCATATAATACAGTGGGTGTATTCTTTTTGGGAGGGTGGTGGTAATAATTGTAGCAATATGCCATACCCTTTATGCCGATTTCTTTTGTGCTTAATACTTCAATAAAGCCTGTCAGATAATTATCATAACCACGAACTTGTTGTGATGGATGAGGCTTTAGTTCGTATGAGCCACCCGTTAAGGCATGAACCTTATAGTTTTCATCTTCATCATCTACGCCATCTTCTTTTACATGAAAGTTTGCATCAACATTATCTGGCTTAACAGAGTTGTTGCTCCATTGTTTTAGTTCTATATGAACCACATTTCCATAGTCACTGGCATCGCTGCCATATATCATACAGTCTATGCGACTATTGCGGTAGGGCACTAGGTATTCAAAAGTTACATATGAATCTTTTATTCCGCTTTCTTGGAGTAGTTCTTTTATCTTTGGGGCATTATTTATCCATGAAACTTGTTCTGAAGATGAGACTTTCAGGTCTAAATCATGTGCCTTGGCTATCATTTTACCAAGAAAAGCATAAGAATCAACGTCTTGGATAAATTGATTTTGCGATTCGTTATAAACTACTCTTCTTGTATTCATAGCTCATTGTATTTTTTTGCACTACCATAAGCTTTATCTACAGGATATTTCTCTGCATTTCGTCTAATTTTATCCAAGACAATCTGCTTTATGTCAAGATCGTATTTGTCGGCAATAAGTATGGCATAGTTGACGATATCGGCTAATTCTTCTTTAACTTTCTCCACATTCACATCCTTGGCGTCTTTCCAAAGAAATGCTTCATTTAGTTCGGCTGCTTCAATAGATAGGGCAAGGGCTAAGTCTTTGCCATTATGAAACTGGTCCCAATCACGCTCTTGAGTGAACTTTACTATTGCTTTGCGTAATTCCTCCAAATCGCTCATTGCTTACTATTTAAGACTTAAATAGACTCCTTTTTATGTACTACAAACTTATATAAAAAGCATGGATATTACAAAAGAATCTTCATATAGATATTAGATTCAATCCAACGTGTCGGGACAATGTGAAAGCTTTTAGACCTGCTTCTGTTTTAACCCCCTCGAATTCGAGGGGTAAACAATGTAATGTATTTCTATGTGTTATGTAAATGTCATTGCTCTTTTGATGGTATTTCTCTAAGTTCCATGCAATCCAGCAAGTTGAACTTTACTCCGTCAATTTCACTGAACCAACTTTGATGGAAGTGGCCATAATACCAGTAAGATAGCGGATGGTTTCTTGAGTATAGATAACCTAACAGATTATCCATAACTGTCCGTTCTTGCTTAACATCGTCTAGTAGGGTGTCGTCTCTTTCGGCCCAGTCTGATAATCCTATGTGTGAATTCTTTTCGCAGAAAGATGGAGATGTGTGCGTAATAACTGTGTCAATAGCACATTGTTTATCAATTATATCTAAAGAATCCTGATCGAATATAGGTGACTCGTTTGTCCAATAAACATTTGGATCCATTGAATCAGGTTGCTGATTCTCGTGGTAATATTTGCTGTTCTTTCGGTATGTCCTGTCAACGGAGATGGCACCGCCTACACAGAGAATGGTATGACCGCACGCTTTAAGTATGGTATAGTCTGGAATTGTCATCTATCTGGAATGTTTGATAGGTTGATAGTTGAAGTAAGCAGGGTTATCATGATTTCCACGAATAAAGACTATCCAGTTGTTGTTTTTTGTAAGCCGACTACAACAACGTCTGTAAATGTTTTCGTAATGACCTGGACGCTCGAATCCGAAACCGCAATCTCCTGCCACAATTATCAGAGTGTCTTTCATTTCATATTTAATGCAACATTTGAAAACTAGTTTGGTGAAATCACCGTGAATGTCACCAGAAACGACAATACTATGAGCGTTTTTGAACTCAATTGGGTTTGTTAGATTTGGAATTCTCATAAACTATTGATCTGCAAAAATCTATTGTTTATTCTTGTGCTTTTTTGCTTAAATCGCTATGAATTCCAGGGCACATTAAGGACTGTCCTCATTGTGTCATGCTTCTTTCAGTTGCTCCAAGGCGCGGCAGAGCTGGTCGGGGCAGGAGGTGCCTTTGCCGCCGCAGTCTATGCCGTTAAGGCGGGATATTACGTCATCAATCTTTTGGCCGGTTACCAGGCGGCTGATGCCTTGCAGGTTGCCGTTGCATCCGCCCAGGAATGCTACCTGCTGGATTATGTCGTTGTCATCGGCTACTACGTCTATGAGTAGGGAGCAGGTTCCCTCTGTCTGATATTGTATGTGTTTCATATTATCTGCTACCGTTTATGTTCAGATTGTAATCGGTCTTGAGTCCACTCTTGCTGGGGATAATCATTCCAAGAATACCTGTAGTTACTCTGGTTGTTCCATCAGTCTCATTCTCAAGGCAACCTAAACTGAAAAGACCATAGTTTTTTACAACAAGAACTTTGTTGATGGCAGGTTTGATCTGATCTATCAATGATTCCTCCAGTTTTGATAACGCCTGTTTACCCTTATCGGGCATACTATTGTTATTGTGCAGTTTCTCATACTCCTTTACTAAATTGTTAGCTTGCTTTTGCAGCTCTTTGCTTATATACCCGACTATCGCGTCAGTGTGGCGCTGCTTGCCGGGACATGTGGCAGCAAGAATTCCCGCCGCCACAACAGAAATCAATATTATCTTCCAGATCTTCTTCATAATGGAAAAGGTTGTTTTCTGCAAATGTGAAATTAGTGGCGGTCACTTCAGGGCTTTGCCGGAGGTGAGGATCTCATACATGGGCTTGTCCTTGTAGTCGTGGGTGCGCTGGTCCCAGAAACCGAAGTCGGCGTCGTAGCACCAGACGGTCCAGGCTATGTTACATTCGTCAAAGATTGAGATCATGTCTTTCATCCAGGCGTAGGCCAGGTCTCTGGGGGTGCGCTGGTAGGCTCCCCATTCTCCGCAGAATAGCTGCAGACCCAGGTCCTTGGCCAGTTTGATGGCATCGGCCATATCGTTCCTGATGCGGTCGCGGTTCCACTGGGTAAGGCCTTCATTTTCATGTATTATCTTCTGGACCTGTTCCGATGCCTGCTCGTAGTCCTGGTTGGATATGAGCTGGCCGGGGTAGGTTACGGTGCCTGTGAATCGGCCAACATCAGTCCATGATGCGCGGTAGTGGGTTACGAACATGGGGTTGTAGTAGTGGAAGCTCAGTATGATGTTTTTGTCGTCCTTGGGTATGCGCAGGTCCTTGAACGTTCCTACGCTCTGCCAGCGGTTGGAGCCGATAACCAGCTTGCGGTCGGGCTCCAGCTTGCGCAAGGCGGCGTGCACCTTCTCTACCACCTGGTTCCACTGCTCGGGGTCATCGGCCACAGGCTCGTTCATGAACTCGTATGCCACCATATCTACGGGGAATCTTTTCATCTGGGCCGATAACTGGTTCCACATCTCTATGAGTTTCTGGAGCTCGGCGGGATCCTCATATAGAGCGTTTTTCTGGCCTTCCTGCAGCACAAAGTTGTGTGACCTTAGGGTGTGGAGGTCTACTATGACGCGCAGGTTGTACTTGCAGCACCACTCCAGGGCGTTGGTGAGCAGCTGCCAGGCCTCGTCCAGGCGGTTGCCCTGCTCGTCCCAGAACTGGACTTCGTCTATGGGCAGGCGGATGTGGTCGAATCCGAGTTCCTTGATCCGGATCATGTCCTGCTCCTTGATGTGGTTTCCTTGATGTGGTTTGCGCGCGCCTGGCCCCGGGCCTGCGACTGGCTCAGCCAATGGCTCACGTTTACTCCGCGTTTGATCTCAAAGCCGTTCTGGGCTTTACTATTGCATGATGTTACGAGCAGTGCGCTCACTGCCATTACGGCAAATAATCTAAACTTTCTCATATATTTGGGTTAGAATAGTACAAAAGGGGTCTGACCCCAATTGTATCATTTTTGATATACGCGGACGTAGTCCACTTCCATTGTTACGGGTAGGGCGCTCTCATCCACTCCGTCCTGGCCGCCCCAGTCGCCGCCCCAGGCCAGGTTCAGGATTATGTGGAAGGGGTAGTGGAATGGCCACTGGTCATGGTCTTCACCCAGAACGGATTTTAGCAGGTGCAGCTGCTCCTTGCCGTCCACGTATGTGATTATCTCATCTTCGGTCCAGAGCAGGGCGTAGATGTGGAAATCACCCTCAGCCTTACGGATGGTCATGGCGTGGGTCTTGTGGGTGCCTTTGGGCCAGCCGTTGTTGGGCATGCGGTTGGCGGCGGGCATCATCCAGAAGGCGGGCCAGGTGCCTTTGCCCTGGGGCAGTTTGATGCGGGCCTCAAAATAGCCGTACTGCCAGCCGGTGCGGGCGTTTCCGTTCAGGCGGCCGGAATAGACTCTGTCATTCTCCTTGAAGCAGTTAATGCGCAGGGTGCCGTCCTTGACCTCGGTTACGGGAGTCCCGGCGGGAGTTACATGATTGACGTAGTTCTGGAGCTCGTGGTTGACCATTCCCTGGTGCATAACCACGTGGTTCCACTTAGAGGCATCGGGCTCAGTGCCCTCATTGAATTCATCCTGCCATACAAGTTCGTAACCCTTGGGTACGTAACTTCTGGTACATTGGGTTAACACCAATGGAAGACATACTATTGTTGTTAATAAAAAGATTTTTTTCATATCGTTTGTTTTTGGTGGCACAATAGGGACAGTCCCCTTTGGGCCGTTTTTCAAAATGACACAAAGGGGACTGTCCCTATTGTGTCATTGTAAACATACCAGATGTGGCCTTCCACCTGGGCGTACCCCATCTTGCTGAGCAGGTCCATGTACTCCTGGACCTGGTGCAGATATTCCTCTTTCTCGCGGCCGAACTTGAAATCCACTATGACGGCGCGGCCATCGGGCTTTATCATTACGCGGTCGGGGCGGCGGGTCTGGAGTTTGCCTCCGTCACGGTAGATGATTGATGTCTCGTTAAAGAGGGTGTAGGAGCCGTCAAACCAGGATTGTACGCCCGATGCCTCAATGTGGCGGTGTATCATCTTGCGGATATCATCGGCTTTGCGGGTGGTCTCTATCAGGCCTTGGCTTAGCATGCTGTCAATCTGCGGGTCTATATCGGCCTCTGTGCGGATGGTGGCAAAGATGCTGTGCAGCAGCTTGCCGGTCTGGATGTACTCCTCCTGCCGGTCATCGGAATCATCGGTGGAATGGACAAAACGTGTTGATTCGCCCGATTGGCGAAAACGGGCGTTTATGGGGTAGGAGTGCAGGTTCAGTTCCTGTGGGGTGGGCTTGCAGTCAAACGGGTTGTCATCTGAGACGTTTGCCTTGTCAGTATGAGGCAATATCTGTCCGTTCTCATAAATGTAAGATTCTTTCTCATCAGGCTGACAACCGAATTCTGATGACAGGGCATAGATGAGCGTGTCTGCAATGGATGTTCCCTTGGCTTTTGAACTGAGAACAATGAGGTTACTTTCAGCGCGGGTCAGGGCCACGTAAAGCAGGTTGAGGTTATCAACGGTCTGCAATCCTGCTTCCTGCAGGTATTCTGCATTGAAGTCAGAGTTTTTGAGTTTCTGAGTGAAGCCCACCGGCAAGAGGGGTATTGTGCTGAACGGTTCCGTTTGAGGATTAACCCAGATGCGCTCGTCCTTAAAACCGCTCTGATAGTCAATGATGTTCCAGTTGCAGTATGGCACTATGACGGAGTGGAACTCCAGGCCTTTTGACTTGTGGATGGTGAGCAGGCGTATTCCGTTGGCATCGGTTGCGGGTATTGAGGTTGTGCAGAGTTTCTCATCCCACTCCGTGAGAAAAGCCGATGGCTCTCCCGGGTTGCGGCTCAACCACTGGCACAGGGTGTCAAAAAGTGACATTACGTACTGGTCCTGTCCGGGTATCCGGTCAAGTTCCAGAATGTTGTAGAGCTTTTCTGAAAGTTCATACAGCGGAAGGTTCTTTAATGACTCCAGTTCAGTGTTGAAACGGTCGGGTAGGCAGTTCTCAAGCCCTTTGGCAATGAGCCTGTCAAAAGGTTCTCCCGATTTGACTATATTGCACTCGCGCTCCCAAACCAACTGTGCCAAAGCTATGCGGTCTGTGCTGTCGGTGAGCCATTTGAGTGCGTTTATGAGTATCCTTACAGAGACCGATGAACCCAGTTGGAATGCCTCGCCCGAAATCATCCTGTAGTCCGGACGGTTTGCGGCAAACCACTCGGCTATCTCAGTTATCTGACGGCCTTTGCGGCAAAGTATGGCTATGTCAGTCTGTTTTACTCCTGCGGCGGCAAGACGGTCAAGCTGTTCTTCGATTTGTAAGAAAATCTTATCGGCAGAGTCGGGGCTTTTATCGGTTTCTGTATCAACCCGGACATATACATAACCGTTGGCATCGGTCCTGGGACTCCTTTGCCCTACGGTTCTGTAGGCCTGGATTAGGGCAGGGTAGTCGGTGCCGGTCTCGGCGTTGTAGTTCATGGCAAGCATCTCAACCGCTCTGGGGAACAGTCTGTTGTTGAAGTCAATGATGTTCCGTTGGCTGCGGAAATTGCTAGCCATGGATATCACCTGTGGGTTGTAGGCGGCAAGTTTCTCCTCCATTATGGAGTTGAGTATGTTCCAGTCGCTGTTGCGCCAGCGGTAGATGGATTGCTTGACATCGCCCACTACAAGGCAGTCCTTGCCGTTGGCTAGGCACTCCCAAAGCAACAGGTAAAGGTTACCCCATTGCAGGCGTGAAGTGTCCTGGAACTCGTCAATCATGAGATGCTCTATGAAACTGCCGGTCTTTTCATATACGAATGATGTGTCACTGCCTGATAGCTTGCTGAGCAGTTGTGGAGTATCGGCCAGAATGAATCGGCCCTGCTCCTGACTCTGACGGTCAATCTCGGCGCGTATGCTGAGCAGCAGGCTCAACTCATGAACATATTGCAGAGCGGCATCATAAGTATTCTTTAAGCGGGTGTATTCGGTGTGCAGTTTCTCTACATGTTCAAGGCGTGGTGCCAACTGTTCTTCGGCAAAAGTGGAATACCCCGGATTGTTTTCAAGGTCCTTTTTGCGGAAGAAATTGTCGGGATATGAAATACATTTGGTGAATGTAGTGCTCAGGTCTGCGTTAAGAATAGTGGTGTTGATAATTTTTACCACTACCTTACCGGGATTTGAAGAGAGGTCCTCGATACCTAATCCTGCGCTTGAAAGTGCCGATTCAATCTCTGTACCTATAGTCTTTACCTTCTCAATGAAAGTGGGTAGGACGGAGTCACGTGCAGTGGTAAGGTTCTGCTTGTAGTCCGATATGGCATCGGGCTGGGAGAGAATCTGGCGGAGTTCATCGCCGCGCTCCATGAATATCTCGCGAAACAGCTCCTTGGAGAATTTCTTGAGTGTGATGTCAATGGACCAGTTCTTGTCATTGTCAATGTTGTTCTCAACGAACTCCATTACGTTGCGCTTATCCTTTGATGCTTGCTCAATACCAGCCAGAAATGAATCTACAGCCTCATCAATGACCAGTTCCGTATCCAGCTCAAGGGTGAGATTGGCACCGATATGGAGCTCACGCGCCAGGCTGCGCAGAACTGTCTGGAAGAAGCTGTCAATGGTCTCCACGCGGAAACGGCCGTAGTCCTGCAGTATCATGTCAAGCGCCAGCAGGGCATTGTGCCGAATAGTCTGCTCGTTGTATGTTACGGCTTTCTTGACCTCAGCATAATAATTTGCAGAACCGGGCAGGTTGTGGCCTATGCCATAGAGTTGTGACAGTATGCGCTGTTTCATCTCGGCCGTAGCCTTGTTGGTAAAAGTTACGGCTAGTATATGGCGGTAGCTCTCAGGCTCACGTACCAGCATGATGATATATTGTACGGCCAGACGGAAAGTCTTGCCCGATCCGGCCGATGCTTTGTACACAGAAAAGTGTGATTTGTTATCCATAAAAGTATAAACTATCCAAAATTAGTAAATCCTCTTGATAAAAGCGTTATCTTCGCGGTCCAATTATATATACTGGTTAGTACGGATAATTACAGATTATTATGGGATATATTACTGAGGACAAGCGAAAAGTGACCACACAGCGTCTCAGGGAGATGAAGCAGCGTGGCGAGAAGATTGCAATGCTTACGGCATATGACTACACTATGGCCAAGATGGTTGACGGTGCCGGCATTGACGTTATTCTGGTAGGTGATTCGGCATCGAACGTGATGGCCGGCAACCAGACTACACTGCCTATCACTCTGGACCAGATGATATATCACGCCAAGTCTGTGGTTCGCGGCGTGCAGCGCGCCCTTGTGGTGGTTGACATGCCGTTTGGTACATATCAGATAAATGATTCAGAGGCTGTTACAAACGCCATTAAGATAATGAAGGTTTCTCATGCCGATGCCCTCAAGCTGGAGGGTGGTGAGGAGATCCTGCCTTCTATACGTCACATCATAGATGCCGGAATTCCCGTTATGGGTCATCTGGGCCTTACGCCCCAATCCATCAACAAATTCGGCACATACGCGGTACGCGCCAAGGAGGAGGCCGAGGCTGCAAAGCTCATATCCGATGCCCACAAGCTGGAGGAGGTAGGCTGCTTCTCTATCGTGCTGGAGAAGATTCCCGCCGCTCTTGCAGAGCGCGTAGCCAAGGAGGTAAATGTTCCTATCATAGGCATAGGTGCCGGCGGCGGTGTTGACGGTCAGGTACTGGTGTGCGCCGACATGCTGGGTATGAACAATGATTTCAGCCCCCGTTTCCTGCGCCGCTACGCCAATCTGTTCGAAACCATCACCGACGCCGTAGGCCACTACGTAGAGGACGTCAAGAACAGTGACTTCCCCAACGAGAAAGAACAGTACTAAATTCAATTGAGAATTGAGAGTTGAGAATTGAGAATTACATGTACCTGCGTAATTTAATTCTCTGTTTTACTGTTCTTTAGGCTTTTGATTATTGAGATTAATATGCTTATTAATTCTTGACAATCATTGTTTAGGGAATTGAATAGATTATCATCTAGGTAGTCCGAAGAGTGTAAAAGGTCTAACCAATAAGCTGTTTCATCAGCTTCTTTTAAAGCTATATTCAATTTACTTGTAAAGTCTGAACGGCTTTGCGCATTGCGGCTTTCTATAGCATTTGCTCCTATACTAGTTCCGCAGCGTATTAGTTGCTTAGATAAGATATGTTCATGTTTTTGATCATTCAAGTATTTGTAACACTTGATAATTCGAACAGCAAAATTTTTGCTTTTAAGCAAGATTGTATTATCCATATACAAACAAGTTATTGGTAAAGTGTTTTTTTTGTGGTGTTTTTCGCAGGTTCTTGGATTTAATTCTCAATTCTCAATTTTTAATTCTCAATTTTTAATTGCTCTTTGGCTTCCTAATGAACTTCCTTTTGCCTTTGTGAAAATGGTGCTTGGGAGATTCGGATTTGTATTCCGGAGCGTCGCCAAGCTCGGCGGGTAGGGGGACCTTATAGACGTCCTTGCCCAGGAAACGCTCTATCTGGCGGAAACGGCTCTGGTCATCAACGCTTATAAAAGTGATGGCGCAGCCCTCGGCTCCTGCGCGGGCGGTACGGCCTATGCGGTGTACGTAATCCTCGGGATCATGCGGAACGTCAAAATTTATTACCAAATCAATATCGTCGATATCAATTCCGCGTGAAACAATATCAGTTGCCACAAGCACATTGATATGGCCGTTGCGGAAACGGTGCATAATATCGTCACGCTCGGCCTGTGTAAGGTCAGAGTGCATCTCGCCCACGTTCAGTCCTATGCGACGCAGGGATTTGGTTATCTCCTTCACCTTGAGTTTTGATGATGCGAACGCTATGACTCTCTTGGGAGCGTTGTTGCTGAAGAGGCTCTGTATGATGGGGAGTTTCTGAGGTTCGTAGCATACGTATGCTGCCTGAAGAATCTTGTCGGCCGGTTTGGATACAGCCAGTTTTACTTCGGCGGGATTGTGCAGGATGGTGCGGGCCATGCGTTGGATCTCATCGGGCATGGTGGCAGAAAAGAGCATGTTCTGGCGCTTGGCTGGCAGCTGCTTTACAATCTGCATTATGTCATCGTAGAAACCCATGTCGAGCATGCGGTCTGCCTCGTCAAGGATAAAGAACGACACCTTGCTCAAGTCTATATTGCCCAGGCTGATGTGGCTGATAAGACGGCCGGGAGTGGCTACCACTATATCGGCTCCCATTGCAAAGCCTCGTTTTTCCTGCTCAAAGCGGATGCCGTCATTGCCTCCATAGACCGCGGTGCTGGAAACATTTGTAAAGTATGAGAATCCCTCCACCTGCTGATCAATCTGCTGCGCAAGCTCGCGGGTGGGCACCATAATCAGGCAATTCACCGCGTTTTCGGGGTAGCTGCCGTCTGAAAGTCTGTCTAGTACTGGAAGCAGATAGGCGGCGGTTTTGCCGGTTCCGGTCTGTGCAATACCTATCAGGTCGCGTCCCTGAAGCAGTATAGGTATGGCTTTTTCCTGTATGGGGGTGCATTCCTGGAAATTCATTGCATCTATTGCATCCAGAAGTGCAGGCTGGAAATCAAACTCGTCGAATCTCACGGTGAAACGGTTATTTTGGTGCTTTTATGTAAAGGAATACAGCTATCGGTACGTATATGAGGTTAGGCAGCCATTCCGCCCAGAACGCAGACATGGCACCTGTTATGGCAAAGTTTGATGATACCGTCTGGAACAGTATATATCCGAAACTAAGTCCCAGACCTATGCCTAAGTAGAGCCCCATGCCGCCCTTGCGTTTGCGGCTTGAGAGCGATACGCCCATGATTGTGAGTATGAATGCCGCGAACGACATGGCATATCGTTTATGGTATTCAATCTCAAAATCCTGGATATTACCCATGCCGCGCTGTTTCTGCCGTTTTATGTATTCGCGCAGCTCGGCCGATGACATTGTCTCCTGCTGTCCGTTCTCTATCAGGAAATCGGCAGGCTCAAAGTGTATGACAGTGTCCATCTCAGAGCCTTGGCTAATGGACTCCACCGTACCGGACAGGTCGCGTATCAGGTAGTTCCTTACTTTCCAGTGATATTTTTCGGCCGCCAAGGTATCATACGTGGCGCTGCGTGCGGTCATGTGTGATACCAGTTTCTTGCCGTCGAATTTGTCAAGGACAAAACGGTAGCCGGTCTTGTTGTAATCCTGATAGCTCTCAATATACGCAATCACGCCGTCTTCTACCTCCATCTGGATGTTGTATGTGCCGCCGGAGTTGTCACGGTCATAATGGCTCAGGTCCCAACGGTTCTCGAAATTAAGTCTTATTATGCTTCCCTTGGGTATGACCTGTGAACCCAGATAGAGGGTAAAGACTGATATGAGGGCTGCCGAGATCATATATGGAACCATCAGCCGCCTGAAACTCATGCCTGTGGAGAACATGGCTATAATCTCAGAGTTTTCGGCCAGTTTGGACGTGAAGAATATGATGGCAATGAACACGAACAGCGGGCTGAACAGGTTGATGAAGTAGGGGATGAAGTTGAGATAATAATCAAAGATAATCTCCTTGGCCGGCGCCTGGTTGAGCTTGTCTATATGCTCATTATAGTCAAACACAACCAAAATAATGACAATCAGTGCGATGGTAAAGAAGTATGTGCCAAGGAACTTCTTTATGATGTACCAGTCAAGCCGTTTGAGCAGTCTATGTCTGATAGTCTTTGCCATAACTCCTGATTATAACCTTTGCATTACACGTTTGACCATAATCTCCTTCCAGGTGTGGTAGTCATCTGCCAGGATATGCCTGCGGGCCTCACCAACCAGCCACAGGTAGAAAGCCAGGTTGTGTACGGAGGCAATCATCAGGGCCAGATACTCCTGCGCCTTGAACAGGTGGTGCAGATAAGCCTTGGTGTACAGCGTATCCACTGCCGATGCCCCGTCGGCCTCGATGGGCTCGAACACATCCTCCCACTTCTTGTTACGTATGTTTATTATGCCGTCCTTGGTAAACAGCATGGCGTTGCGGCCGTTGCGGGTGGGCATGACGCAGTCAAACATATCCACTCCCAATGCGATGGCCTCCAGTATATTTGCAGGTGTCCCCACGCCCATAAGATAGCGTGGCTTGTCCTGCGGTAGAATGCCGTGTACCAGGTCAATCATCTCATACATGACCTCGGTGGGTTCACCAACGGCCAGTCCGCCTATGGCATTTCCCTCAGCCTCTTTTGATGCGATATACTCGGCTGATGCAGAGCGCAGGTCCTTATAGACACAGCCCTGGACAATGGGGAACAGGGCCTGGTGGTAGCCGTATTTGGGCTCTGTCTCGCCAAAACGCTGTACGCAACGGTCCAGCCAGCGGTGGGTACGCTCCATGGATTGTTTGGCGTATTTGTATTCGGCAGTGCCGGGGCAGCACTCATCGAAAGCCATCATTATGTCTGCGCCAATGGTACGTTCTATGTCCATTACACGCTCCGGGGTGAACAGATGGCGCGACCCGTCAATGTGTGACTGGAATGTCACGCCCTCCTCGGTCATCTTTCGCAATCCCGTAAGAGAGAACACCTGGAAACCGCCGCTGTCAGTAAGCATGGGGCGGTCAAAACCGTTGAATTTGTGCAATCCACCGGCCTTTTCCAGAATGTCCAGTCCCGGACGGAGGTAGAGGTGATAGGTGTTGCCCAATATTATCTGGGCCTTTATGTCATCCTTGAGTTCCGGCAGATGTACGGCCTTGACAGAACCCACAGTACCAACAGGCATGAATATGGGTGTCTCAATGACCCCATGACCAGTGGTTATGCGTCCGGCCCTTGCGTGGCTGGTGCCGTCTGTGTGCTCAAGTTTGAATGTCAGTCCTTCCACAGGGTCAGTCTTTCTTTTCCGGTTGCTGGATTGGTGTGATCTCCTGTGCGTCGGTTACCTTCTCATCGAGCAGGGCAATCTTCCAGACTTCACTTATGTTGTTCACATAATGGAACTCCACGCCCTTAAGGTACTCGGCAGGAATCTCCTCTATGTCACGTTTGTTCTCTGAACACAGAATTATATCGGTAATGCCGGCGCGCTTGGCTGCCAGTATCTTCTCGCGGATACCGCCCACAGGCAGGACCTTGCCACGCAGCGTGATCTCACCCGTCATAGCCAGGTTTGCACGTACCTTACGTTGTGTAAATGCCGATGCGATGGATGTGGCCATGGTTATGCCGGCCGACGGGCCGTCCTTGGGAATGGCGCCCTCGGGTACGTGGATATGCACATTCCACGAGTTGAATACGGCGGGGTCAAGGTTTAACAGCTTGGTGTGGGCGCGGATATACTCCATAGCCAGCATGGCCGACTCTTTCATGACATCACCCAGATTGCCTGTCAGGGTTAGTTTGCCCTCTTTCCCGCGGCTAAGGCTGGTCTCCACAAAGAGAATCTCACCTCCTACAGCTGTCCAGGCAAGTCCGGTCACAACGCCGGCGTAGTCATTGCCCTGATACTTGTCACGCGAGTAGGGACGTGTACCCAACAACTCCTTGAGATCTGCCGGCTTTACCGTCATCTTGCCCATGTCGCTGTCCGTAGCATATCTGGTGGCGGCTTTGCGGCATATCTTGCCTATCTTCTTGTCCAGTTCACGCACACCCGATTCCCTGGTATAGTTCTCAATGATTGATTCAATGGCAGGCTTGCCTATGGACAGGCTGCCTTTCTTCAATCCGTTGGCCTCCATCTCCTTGGGTATGAGATGACGTTTGGCAATCTCTATCTTCTCTTCGGTAATGTATCCGCTTACCTCTATCAGCTCCATACGGTCCAGCAGTGGAGATGGTATCGTGTTGATATTGTTGGCGGTAGCTATGAACATTACCTTTGACAGGTCATAGTCGATATCCAGATAGTTGTCATGGAACGCGCTGTTCTGCTCGGGGTCAAGCACCTCAAGCAGGGCCGATGAGGGGTCACCCTGAGTTGTCATCTGGCTAACCTTGTCAATCTCATCCAGAATGAATACGGGATTTGATGACCCGGCTTTTGCCAACCCCTTGATAATACGGCCCGGCATGGCTCCTATGTAGGTCTTGCGGTGTCCGCGTATTTCGGATTCATCATGCATTCCGCCTAATGAAATACGCACGTACTTGCGTTTCAGGGCATTGGCGATGGAGAGTCCCAATGATGTCTTTCCAACTCCGGGAGGGCCGTAAAGGCAAAGGATAGGCGATTTGAAATCACCGCGCAGTTTCATCACTGCCAGATGCTCCAATATGCGCTCCTTGACTTTCTGAAGTCCGTAATGGTCCTTGTCCAGGGCCTTGCGGGCATTATCCATGTCAAGATTGTCCTTGGTGCATTCACCCCACGGCAGACTCAGTACCGTCTGAAGATATGAGAGCTGTACGTTGTAGTCAGGTGACTGTGAATTGGTGCGCTCCAACTTTACCAGCTCCTTGTCAAATATCTTGCGTACATCGTCACTCCATTTCTTCTGGTTGGCCTTGAGGCGCATCTCCTCTATGTCCTGGTCCTGCACGCTTCCGCCCAGTTCATCCTGTATGTTCTTGAGCTCCTGCTGAAGGAAATACTCCTTCTGCTGTTTGTCAATATCCTCATGTGTGCGGCGCTGGATGCTCATCTTGAGTTCTGCCAACTGAATCTCGCGGTTGAGTAGTGAGAGCAGGGTGAGAGCACGGCTTGAGCAGGTTCCTTCACGCAGCAGGCGTGCCTTGTCCTTGATGTCAAACGGCAGGTTTGCGCATATGAAGTTTATCAGGAAAAGTCCGTTGGATATGTTTTTGAGCGCGAATGCGGCATCGGGCTGTATGTTCTCTGACAGTTTCACATACTTGATGGCGGCATCCTTGCAGGAATCCACTATGGCCTTGAACTCCTTGCTGCGGGTAGGGGGCAGAACCTCAGGGAAAAGGTCTGCTGTACCTATAAGGTAGGGATCAAAGTCCAGTATGTGTTTGAGCTTGATTCTCTGCATTCCCTGCAGGACAACCGTAGTGGTTTGGTCCGGCATATCGAATATGCGGATGACCTTGGCCAACACGCCAACTGAATACAGGTCGTTCAGGTCCGGCTCTTCCGTGTCGGGGTCTTTCTGGCAGAAAACGGCAATCTGTTTGCCGTCGGCCGATGCGTTCTGTATGAGTTTGAGTGACGATTTACGTCCTACGGTCACAGGCATTACCACAGTGGGGAACAGTACCATATTCCTGAGTGGAAGTATGGGTACCACCTCATCCATCTGGGAGTCAAAAAGCCCGTTTTCGTTTCCGTCAAAATCGGCTATCATGGAGAAAGACGGATTGGATTCGTCAAAAGATTCTTCAGATTGTTTCTTGGTCGTCCACATAGATTATTCTGCAAATATTCTGCAAATGTAGTGATTTGCGCGCACGTATGAGCGATTTGCATGGTCAAAAGCCGTGAATAAAACAAAAAAAGTAATTTTGCAGTTGGATTTTGCAGTTTTACTATGTCCAACCAGTACTTTGATTTCAAGCGTTTCAGAATAGAGCAGGACAGGTGTTCCATGAAGGTTGGAACCGACGGTGTGCTGTTGGGGGCATGGTTTCCTGTGGAACCGGGCATGAGCGTATTGGATGTAGGTACAGGTACAGGCCTGATAGCGCTTATGGCCACACAGCGTGGAGCAGGGAGTGTCACAGCGGTAGAGATTGATCCTGACGCTGCCGCCCAAGCCGCTTGGAACGCGGCAAGTTCCGAATGGTCAGACAGGATTAATGTGGTAAATGCCGATATTGCCCATTTCACCGTGGAATCCAGATATGACCGTATTGTCTGTAATCCGCCTTATTTCCGCGATTCGTTACGTTGTCCCGATGCAGGACGAAATACTGCAAGGCACAATGACTCACTTAGTTATGAGACTCTGGCCCGATGCTCGGCCAATCTGCTTGCTCCGGGTGGGCTGCTCTGTCTTGTCCTGCCGTATGATAATGTGGATGCGTTTGCAAGATGTTCGGCTCCGGAGGGGCTTTATATGTGCAGCAGGACCGACGTGGTGACGGCCCCTGGCAAACAGCCCAAGCGCTCGCTCGTGACGTTTGGCAGGCAGTACGGTGAATTGAAAACAGAATTGCTGGCTATATCCGGCCCTGATGGGAAAGAGACTGCCGAATATATGGAACTTGTAAAATATTTTTATCTGAAATATTAGCCAGGTCAGATTCTGTGACGCTTGTCGGGAATAAGCACCTTAAGCCCTCCCTGTTTCAGTTCTATATGTATTTCCCTGCCTAACGTGACCGGTTCGCCGTCATAGTGGGCCGGACCTTCCTGGATACGGGTTATTGTAAGTTCCCGGCATTTCCTTACGCTTACATTGGGGTTCCTGTCAATCTGCCTGTTGAACAGTTGGAATGCAATGAGCGGGGCATCCACCACACTGAACGGATGTGCTGCAATAACATCCAAAAGCCCGTCCTGAAGTGATGCTGTAGGGGCTACGTAGGCATTGTTGCCCCATTGGTCGGCATTGGCGCAGGTTATGAAGAACGCCTCGAATGTCTCACTGGAATTATCGAAGGATAGCTTGTAGGTCTCGTTGTGATAGGTGGCTATCTCTTTCATTATGCTCTCCAAATAGGTAAGGACTCCGCGTGAACCGGATTTGGAGAATGAATCGCTTACTTTAGCGTCAAAACCCACACCGCAGGTGCAGAAAAACGGCTGGTGATCCATCATGCCGTAATCTATCTCCGTGAATATGGATTTGTCCAACCATTTTACTGCTTTGTAAGGGTCCATGGGAATGCCTAGATGACGTGCCAGACCATTGCCTGAACCGCAGGGTATTATACCCAATGCGGTATCGGTCCCAATCAGTCCGCAACCCGTTTCGTTCACTGTACCGTCACCGCCTACAGCTATGACAGCATCGTATCCCCTGGCGGCGTATTCACGAGCCAGTTCCGTAGCGTGTCCCTTGTATTGAGTGGAAACAATGCTGAAGTCATAAAGGTCTGTGTCCATGAATCTTTCAATAATGGGCACCACGGGTATGAGCCTGCGGCTTCCTGAAATAGGGTTATAGACAAAGACTATCTTTCTTTTGACATTCATAATTTGAATCCGGTTGCGATAACGTGAATCCCGGCGCGAAGATAATTAAAAAGATTGCCACTAACCGGTAATTTGTCTAATTTTGCGCCGTTATGAACAAACTTGGCGAAAGATGCGCACATTATACTCTCCCTCAAGAGGGTATGGCACAGGGTATCTATCCTTATCACAGATGTATTTCAAGTAAGCAGGACACTGAGGTAATTATGGAGGGCCGCAAGGTGCTCATGTTCGGTTCCAACTCATATCTAGGTCTTACCAACCATCCAAAGGTGATTGAGGCTGCTGTTGAAGCTACCCGTAAATACGGTACAGGCTGCGCCGGATCACGTTACCTTAACGGCACTCTGGACCTGCATAAGGAGTTTGAGGCCGAGCTTGCGGAATTCGTAGGCAAGGAGGATGCAATGATATTCTCAACCGGTTTTCAGACCAACCTGGGTACTATCTCATGTCTGATGGGACGTGATGACTATGTCATTTGCGATGAACTGGACCATGCGTCGATAGTGGACGGTCGTCGTCTCTCTTTTGCCAAGCCGCTCAAGTTCAGGCATAACGATATGGCATCGCTGGAAAAGACTCTCAAGCGATGTGAGCCGGATTCGCTGAAACTGATTGTTGTGGACGGCGTGTTCAGCATGGAGGGCGATCTGGCCGACCTACCGGGAATCGTTGCCCTGAAGGATAAGTACAACTGCGCCGTCATGGTGGATGAGGCTCACGGCCTGGGTGTTATGGGTGATCACGGACGCGGGGTTTGCGACCACTTCGGTGTTACAGACCGGATTGATATCGTAATGGGTACTTTCAGCAAGTCATTGGCCGCCATAGGTGGTTTCATTGCTGCCGATAAGTCCATAATCAACTGGGTGCGTCATCACTCACGCTCATACATTTTCAGCGCAAGCAATACTCCGGCCGCAACCGCAGCCGCCCGTGCTGCCCTGCAGATTATGAAGAACGAGCCGGAACGTATAGCTCACCTATGGGACCTTACCAACTATGCTCTGGGTAATTTCCGTCAGTTGGGATTTGAGATAGGCAAGACATCAACCCCTATTATACCGTTATACATCAGGGATTTTTACAAGACCTTCTATATCACAAAGATGCTGTTTGAAGAGGGCGTGTTCGTGAATCCCGTAATCCCGCCCGCCTGTGCGCCGGAGGATACACTGATACGTTTCTCACTCATGGCAACCCATACCAAGGAGCAGATAGACATAGCAACCGATAAGCTTGTCAAGTGCTTCAAGGCCTACGAGATTCTAAAATAAAGGAAAAAAAACGCAGGTACAAGCGTATTGGAGCGAGTGAGGCGACGAACGAGACCGCGGTCCCGTAGGGCCGCCAAGCGAAATGAAATGGAGCGCTTTTGCGTAGCAAAATAAAAGGAGGCCTTGAATCCTTTCAAACGACAAAGGGGAGACATATTGCCTCCCCTTTGTCGGGATGAAAGGATTCGAACCTTCGACCACCTGGTCCCAAACCAGGCATTCTAACCGGACTGAACTACATCCCGAAAGCTTCTCTTCCCGAAAAGCGGCACAAAGATAATGCATTTATTTAAAAAATCGTTTGGGGGTAATAAAAAAGGTGTAACTTTGCGGTCAGGAAAGCAGAATGGATTGAATCAGAGTTTTCCTATTATTGAGTTGTGCGCATAACGCACATTGTGTACGGAAACGTACCCCTTTTTTTAAAGTTGAATAAGTATTCGACTTTTTCCACGCCACGACAAAGTGAGCAAGCTCCCTTTGTTCGTCTGGCTTAAGAAAAAGTTGGTTACTTTTTAACCGCCCGACTTGGAAAACGGTCAATAAGAAGAGTAGTAAAAGTATTTGTTTACTATATAGACTCTGATTTGAAAGTACAAAAGGCTTACTGCCCGCGTACCGAAGACGTAAACAAGAGAGGTTTTATTGTTTATGTCTTTTTTTGTTCTCTCATTTTGAGACACAGGGAAAGACAGGATGGTTGAACTTTTTAAAACGTTTTTGAAGTAGATGGATCAGCGAAAAGCTCCCGTTTATGAAGCCCTTCAGGAGTTCCGCAGGAACAGAGTGGTACCGTTCGATGTACCTGGTCACAAAAGAGGCAGGGGAAACCCCGAGCTCGTATCACTGCTGGGAAAGCAGTGCGTTGAGTTGGATGTGAACTCAATGAAACCTCTGGACAATCTATGTCATCCCATTTCAGTAATCAAAGAGGCCGAAGAACTGGCTGCCGAAGCATTCGGTGCCGCACACGCATTCCTTATGGTGGGCGGTACTACATCGGCCGTACAGACTATGGTGCTTACCGCCTGCAAGAGCGGTGAGAAGATAATCCTGCCGCGTAACGTGCATCGCAGCGTGATCAACGCTTTGGTTGTGAACGGCGCTACACCAATTTACGTAAATCCTGATACCGACAGCCGTCTGGGTATAGCTCTGGGCATGAAGATATCACAGGTGGAGCGTGCCATTGAGGAGAACCCCGAGGCAAAGGCCATTCTGGTCAATAATCCCACTTACTACGGCATATGCTCAAACTTGACCAAGATTGTGGAACTTGCTCACGAGCACGGCATGATGGTGCTGGTGGATGAGGCTCACGGCACTCACTTCTATTTTGGCGAGGACATGCCTCTGACCGCTATGGCTGCTGGGGCCGATATGTCATCGGTCTCAATGCACAAATCCGGCGGTAGCCTTACCCAGAGTTCTTTCCTGCTTACGGGGCCCGATGTCAGTCCGGGTTATGTGCGTCAGGTGATAAACCTCACGCAGACCACAAGTGCATCTTATCTGCTTATTTCAAGTCTTGACATATCACGCCGTAATCTGGCTCTGCGCGGTAAGGAGCTGTTTGCCGAGGTAATGCGCATAGCCGATTATGCCCGTACGGAAATCAACAAGATAGGCGGCTATTACGCTTACGGCAAAGAGCTGATAAACGGTGACAGCGTGTATGACTTTGACCCCACCAAACTGACCGTATATACTCTGGATATCGGTCTGGCCGGAATCGAGGTGTATGACCTGCTGCGTGACGAGTATGACATCCAGCTGGAGCTGGGTGATATGGGTAACGTACTGGCTTACATATCGATAGGTGACCGCATGCGTGAGGTGGAGCGTCTGGTGAGTGCGCTGGTTGACGTGAAGCGCCGTTACAGCAAGGACCGTTCAGGTCTGTTTGACCATGAATATATCAACCCGTCGGTGGTCATGACTCCGCAAGAGGCTTTCTATGCTCCCAAGGAGGAGATGATTCCCATACGCGATACCAACGGACGTATATGCACGGAGTTTGTCATGTGTTATCCTCCCGGAATACCTATCCTTGCTCCGGGTGAGCGCATCACGCAGGAAATCATCGACTACATACTCTATGCAAAGGATAAGGGCTGTCAGCTGACAGGCCCTGAGGATGAGAAGGTAGAGCGTCTGAATGTGATTAAGGAAAGTACAACATATTGATTCTGGCTTAAGATGGAATTCTGGTTTACTGAGTTGCATACTCCTAATGTAAAATTCTCCGTAAAGGTTGACAAGCACCTCTACACTGCCGAGAATGATCTGGGTCGTGTCGATATCTTTGAGTCACCTGAGTTCGGACGGTTCCTGGCTGTGGACGGTTATATCATATTTACCCAGCGTGACGAATTTATCTATGATGAAATGCTGTCACACGTGCCTATGGCTGTAAACCCTAATGCCGAAAGAATCCTGGTGTTTGGTTCCGGTGACGGAGGAGTGGTACGTGAGCTGCTCAAGTATCAGTCAATCAAGACCATTGACCTGATTGAGATAAATGAGGGCGTGGTACAGGCCTGCCGTGAGTATTTCCCTGAGATGGCAGAGTCTCTTGATGACCCGCGCGTGACCATCTACACTGAGAACGCCCTGCGCTTTATACGCCACATAGAGAATGAGTATGACCTCATTATAGTTGACTCGGCCGGATTCTATGGTCCGGGTGAGAGCCTGCTTACCCGAGAGTTCTACGGCAGTTGCTACAAGGCACTCAAGGCCGATGGAATCATGGTTAACCAGCATCAGAGTCCCTTCTATGAAGAGGATCGTGTTGAGACGCAGAAGGCTCACAAGCGTATCGTGAACAGTTTCCCCATAAGCCGCGTGTATCAGGCTCACATACCTACATATCCGTCGGGTTACTGGCTGTTCGGATTCGCGTCCAAGAAATTCCGTCCGGTTATTGACCTTGATGCCGATGCCTGGAACCAGTTGGGAATCAAGACCGATTATTACACAACCAACCTCCATAAAGGCTGTTTTGCCCTCCCTGCATATGTGGAGCGCATGCTGGCCGATGTGGAGCGCATATATGATTGAGTCATGCTGCAGTGGAACGTTGAGACATTCATAGGCTGTGACGCCACATATGACGATGCCCGCATAGTGCTGTTCGGTGCACCGTTTGACTCCACCACATCATTCCGTCCCGGCACCCGCTTTGCCCCTCACGCCATCCGCTCCGAGTCATTCGGCTTGGAGACCTACAGCCCCTGGCTGAACCGCGACCTTGAGGACATAAGTGTGTTTGACAGTGGTGACATAGAGCTTTGCATAGGCAGTGCCGAGAAAGCCCTGGACCAGATTTCGGAGCGTGCATCTGTTATTTTAGCCGACGGCAAAATCCCCTTCATGATAGGAGGAGAGCACCTTGTAACCCTAGGAGCATTCCGCCAGGTATTCAAGAAGTACCCCAATGTGCACATAATCCACTTTGATGCCCACACCGACCTGCGTGACCAGTATCTGGACGTCAAGCTATCACACGCTTGCGTAATCCGCCGCTGTCACGACCTGACAGGCGATGGCCGAATCCACCAGTTCGGAATCCGCTCCGGAGAGCGCCCCGAATGGCAATGGGCCCGCGCCGGCCACACCGACCTGCACCCCTTCAGCTTTGAAGGCCTTAAGGATACTGTTGCCGCATTGGGGCAGGCTCCAGTCTATTTCACCATAGACCTGGATGTAATTGATCCGTCCGTATTCCCCGGAACCGGAACTCCAGAGTACGGAGGTGTAACTTTCATGCAATTGATAGAAGCAATATACACAGTCTGCAACAGCTGCAACATCGTTGCCCTGGACGTAAACGAGCTCTGCCCGCCCTACGATCAAACCGGAGCCTCAACCGCCGCGGCCTGCAAGATAGTCAGAGAATTGCTCTTATCTCTCAAGTTATGATGAGCAAATTTTACATATAGGGTTCAATGACCGTCGCCACCCTCGGCGCGTAAGAGGGAGGGGCCCGCTCCTAAGGAGTGGGAGGGAGAGCGCGAAGCGCGAAGTCATGGAACCCTATATGTAAAATTTGCGGGGTAAAAGAAACCACAAATGTAATTTGCGGGGTTTATAGAATTAACAAATAAAAAGGAAATAAAATGGGAAAAGTATTGGTAATAGGCTGCGGAGGAGTAGCCCAGGTAGCGATTCAGAAGTGCGCCCAGAACGACGCAGTGTTCAGCGAGATTTGCATTGCAAGCCGCACGGTTAGCAAGTGTGACGACCTTAAGAAGAAGATTGAGGCCGAGGGTAAGAGCCGTTCCAAGATTACCACTGCTAAGGTGAACGCCGACAGCGTGGACGAGCTGATAGCCCTCATCAAGAGCGTAAAGCCCGATGTAGTACTCAACCTGGCTCTGCCGTATCAGGACCTCACAATCATGGACGCCTGCCTGGCATGCGGCGTACACTATGTTGACTCAGCCAACTACGAGCCCGAGGACACCGAGGACCCCGAGTGGCGCAAGATTTATGAGAAACGCTGCAAGGAGCAGGGCTTTACCGCCTATTTTGACTACTCATGGCAGTGGGCTTATCAGAAGAAATACAAGGATGCCGGCATCACCGCAATCCTGGGTACCGGCTTTGATCCGGGCGTAACCAGCGTATTCACAGCATACGCTCTCAAGCACTATTTCGATCAGATTGACACAATCGATATCCTGGACTGCAACGGCGGTGACCACGGTTATCCTTTTGCAACTAACTTCAATCCTGAGATAAACCTCAGAGAGGTATCGGCCAACGGTTCATACTGGGAGAACGGCCACTGGGTAGAGACCAAGCCCATGGAGATAAAGCGCGAGTACAACTTTGAGCAGGTTGGCATGAAGGATATGTATCTGCTTCATCATGAGGAGATTGAGTCACTTGCTAAGAATATCCCCGGCGTAAAGCGCATCCGTTTCTTTATGACATTCGGCCAGAGTTACCTGACCCACATGAAGTGTCTTGAGAACGTAGGAATGCTGCGTACAGACCCCGTTATGTTTGAGGGCCGTGAGATTGTTCCCATCCAGTTCCTCAAGGCATTACTGCCCGATCCCGCATCACTGGGCCCGCGCACAGTAGGCAAGACCAATATCGGCTGCATCTATACCGGAACCAAGGACGGCAAGAAGCGCAATATCAAGATCTATAACGTGTGCGACCATCAAGAGTGCTACAAGGAGGTGGGCTCACAGGCCATCTCTTACACCACAGGCGTTCCCGCAATGATCGGCACCATGATGGTTATGACCGGTCAGTGGAAGGGTGCAGGAGTGTTCAACGTCGAGGAGTTTGATCCGGATCCTTACATGGAGGCTCTCAACAAGTGGGGTCTGCCTTGGGTTGTGGATGAGAATCCTGTACTTGTAGACTGATTTTAAGGCCGATGACCGCAGAGCAGTTGCATACTCCGTGTTACGTCATTGATCGCGACCGCCTGGAGCAGAATCTCAAGGTGTTGCGCGGCGTGATGGACCGTACCGGATGCCGAATCCTGCTGGCGCAGAAGGCGTTCAGTTGCTATGCCGTCTATCCGCTTATTTCAAAATATCTCTGTGGCGCTACCGCAAGCGGACTCTTTGAAGCCCGCTTGTGCCACGAGGAGATGCCCGGTCGCGAGAATCATGTTTTCTCTCCTGCGTTCCGTGAGGAGGATATGCCGGAGATTCTCTCTATATGCGACCATATTGTTTTCAATTCTATCAGGCAGTTGGAGCTCTACGGCAAGCGTGCAAAGGATACAGGCTTACAGGTGGGCTTGCGTATAAATCCGCAGATTTCAACACAGCCGGCCGAGCATGCAATCTATGATCCTTGTGCTAAGGGTAGCAGGCTGGGGGTTACTCTGGAGGAGTTCCGCAAGGCGCCTGCTGATTTGGTTGCTCTGCTTGACGGATTACACTTTCACACTCTCTGCGAGCAGAACTCCGATGATCTGGAGACTACGCTGAACGGCTTTGAGGAGCAGTTCCGCGAGTGGCTCCCCAAAATGAAATGGGTAAACTTTGGTGGTGGTCATCACATTACCCGCTCTGATTATGATATTCCGCGTCTGGAGCGCTGCATCAACCGCATGAAGGATGGATATGGCCTTACGGTTTACCTTGAACCCGGTGAGGCGATCGCCCTTAACGCCGGTTATCTGCATGCCCAGGTGCTTGAGGTGCAGCATCACGCAGGTGCTATGGATATCGCAATCCTGGATACATCGGCCGCATGTCATATGCCCGATGTGCTGGAGATGCCTTACAGGCCACCTCTGCGCGACAGCGGCCAGCCCGAAGAAAAAGCTTTCACTTACCGTCTTGGCGGTCCGACCTGCTTATCGGGCGATATAATAGGGGAGTACTCTTTTGACAATCCCATAAAAGAAGGCCAGACCCTCATATTCGAGGATATGGCCATCTATTCCATGGTCAAGAACAATACCTTCAACGGTATGCCCCTGCCCACAATCTACCTCAAGCAGGGCTCCGAGTACACCCTTATCAAATCCTTCAGCTACGCCGACTTCAAGTCAAGGCTTTAGATTCGCGGTTTCTGGGCGATGCTTATGAACAGCGAAATCAGGTAGATGATTACACCGATGATTGCCACGCAAATAACCGGTTTCATGCCTTGAGCAAGATAAAGATTCGTCCATCTCTCTTGAGGTCCTCCTGCCCTCTGATAACAGTCAACCAGAAGTGTGTAGCCCGCAATCAGTTGGAATGCCATTAAAGCCATAGTCAATCGGCCGATGGGTCTTACCCAACGCGGAGCTTTCCATGCTGCATAACATAACCCGATTAGGAGTATAATCATGATAATGGTATATGGAAGGGCAACCGGACTGAAACAAGCATCAATGAACGAAGTGCCTACATAACTTCCGTTCTCTATCATTCTCCACATTATATTATCCATAACAGTAGTGTTTAAAGGTTTGACAAAATCATTTCCTGGATGTTTGCAACATGTTGATTAAGATCGATAAGAGATATACTATCACTCCATAAGATGTTGTAATAAACACTACTTTCGTGCCCGCGAGTAGTACCATTGGTGCAATGTCGCCCTCACAAATGATGCTGGTGCATGCCTGGCAGCATCCGGCCAAAGATCCCAATAATCCTAACCCCAGGCCTATAAGCCCGAACTCCTTAACCCAGTTGGGCGCTTTCCACATAGATATAAGCACCGCAACCAATGCAAGAGTGACCAGTGTCATCCAACCGACACTTCCCTCGACAAACAATCTGAATAATCCATTCATATAAAAAACGTTTTAAAGGTTGAACAAAAAAAATGCTTTCGACTGCATAGTTACGCCTAAAAGCAGCCGCCTCCAAATTTAAAACCCCTTGAAAGGCTTTCAAAACCCATTCAAAGGGGTTTCTGAATGGCAACAGTGGGTTTTGTGATTCATTTTTCATTAACTTTGGGCAGTAAGATGAAACAGAGGGTTATCATAATTGCATATTGGGCACTCATGGTGTTGCTCACGGCTTATATGCTGTGTAGCCTTTCATATTCATTCTCTGAATCCTGCTTATTGGGCTGTCTGCTGCTTCCGGGCGGAATTGTCATCAAGTTCATGTTGCCTAAGATATTGTTACAGCCTCAAAAAAACAGGATCATTAATCTGCTGCTTCTGCTTCTGACGGCTCTCATCATTGAGTTTTTACTAATATTTGTGGGACACGGAATACTGTTGAGCCTGAGAAATGAACTCAGAGACTATTATTTTGGTTCTAATTCCGAACCGTTTGTATCGGGCCTTCTGGTCAATCCGGTATTCCTTACCATACTGCTGATACTTTTTGCGGGAGGAGATTATCTGCTCACAGAGTACCTGCACAAGCATCTAAAGCAGGCTCCGCCAAGCATTACTTTTACCAGTGACCGCAAGCCCGTAAGCCTGCTTTATTCAGATATACTATACGTAGAGAGCAATGATACCGAGGTGTGGATCCATTCTACTGACGGCCAGAAATACCGCAACAAGACTCCCATCTCCCAATGGGAGAACCTGCTGGGTATAGAATTCGTGCGCATTCACCGCTCTTTCCTGGTGAGCCGATCCCAAATCACAAAAACCGATTCCGATTCACTGACCCTCACCGACGGCCAGACACTTCCCATCTCCCGCAAGTATCGGGAACAATTCTAGCAAAATGACACAGAAGGATCAGTTCCCTGTGTCAAATGTCAAAGAGACTTAACCTCCCACCAACCATCACGCTTACCATTTTTCCTGACAAGGAAGCCTTTCTCTGTGAGCCGCACAGTCATAGTTTTAACTGTTCGCGTAGACCGGTTGATGTTTTTGGCTATCATTTCTTGAGTCGCCTTGGGATTCTCTTTTAAGAATTGAAGGAGGGCCGATTCCTCCAAAGTGCAATTCAAAGTGCAATTTTTGCACTTTGAATCATGCTCCATTTCACTTTGAGCGCTTATATGAAGATTACGGTTCTTAAGTTCATTCTGCTCACCCAGAACAAGGTTTCTCAAGAATTGAATAAGGTATGTAAGATCCGGAGCTACATCTTTTTTCTCCTTGTTTTTATAGTTCGCCCTAACCAAAGCATTGCGGAAATACCATGAGTGGGCAGCAAACATGTCATTTGAGACAGAGAAACCAAAAGAACGCAAATACTTAATAAGGAAAACTGCCGTAGTACGGGTGTTACCCTCACCAAAAGGATGTATCTGCCACAGACCTGCCGTAAACGCTGCGATATCCTGTAAGCCGATGGCTGTTTGCCAGGCTTGAGCCTTCACTTTAGCCCCAGGCTCCCCCTGTCTGATATACTCGTCAAATTCGCTCATACACTTTCACAAAAATAACAAAAATAAGGCAGAATGCAAAATATAACAAGGCTCTTGTATCTATTCATGGCGTCACATAAAAAAAGGACAGGGTAGCCTCCCTGAACCCCGAAGTTCGATGTACAATAGGGTATGTAACAATCAATCTTCTCTCCTTGTTTGCGGTACAAATATAAATCATAATCACAAATAAATTGACTACTTTAACCAAATAAAAACAAATGAAACAAAAGGATGAAGTGACCCCAAAAAGATAGACAAAAAACTATTGGTGTTCACTTCAGTTCCCTATGTCATTTGATTATATTTGTAGCTCAAATAATCATAGCCCAACAGAGATGAACATAACCCGTTATATTACTGCTCTGGCTTTAATTAGCCTGTTTCTTGCTTGTGATAACAAAGAAGATGTTTCCACTCCCAAACCGGATGGACAGGAATCCATAATAGATAGCATATCCTGGAGTGATTGGCCACTAACTGACTGCTCTACTAGTACCCGGCCGGTCAGGGATCTCGTTGCATATAAGCTGTTGGGTGTGCCGTATCAGTGGGAGGTGGATTGGATGAGCGGAACCACCTATATCATAGCTCCAGACTTCAGCGGTGAATCATCGGAATTTACCTACAGGGAGTATCTTGACCGTAATCCTTGCAGCGGTACTCATGGAGCGTATATGAATCTAATAGAGGGTAAAACTGACGTCATAGTTGCCAGCCGTGATATTTCAAGGAATGAGTTGCAATCATCATCTGCACAGGGTGTAGAGATAGAGACAGCTCCTTTGGCCATTGATGCATTAGTCTTTATCGTCAATCCTAAGAATCCGGTCAAGAACCTCACATCTGACCAGATACGTAAGATATATACAGGAGAGATTACCAACTGGAAGGAAGTGGGAGGAGAGGACCATACAATAACTCCGTACATCCGCGATACTGATTCCGGTAGCCAGGAGAAAATGGAGACGTTGGTCATGAACGGACTTACCATGATTAACGGCACTTATATGCCCGAAATCATCGGCTCACAGATGGCATCACCATATATGCAGCTGGAATCTGATGAATATGGAATTGGCTACACTCCGTATTTCTACTGCACCGCTATGGTAAGGGATTTGATGAAAGTGAACATTCTTTCCATAGACGGAGTAGCCCCAACCAAAGAGTCTTTAAGAGAAAACAGATATCCTTTCACATCGCATATCTATGCGGCAGTACGCAAGGCGCAAGATCACAACAGCACACCATACAAGCTGTATCGTTTTCTGTTTACAGAAAGAGGTGCCGATATGATTGATGAAAGCGGATATATCGCTATAAGATGATGTTTATAAGTGACACAGAAGCATCAGTTCCCTATGTCCTCTGCCTCACCAACCCACAGCCCAGACAAACGCCCTGGCCGTCCGTAAAGCAGGCTCCCTAAAGTGCCCGCCCTCGTTCCATTCCAGGAAACTTCTCACGTCAGGACACCTCTTCAGCAAATCGTAAAGTGCAGTGATATTGTCGGCCACAGTGGCCATAACCGGGTGCTTAGTCTTGGCCTCAGCATCCCCAAGGCTTAGATATACTCTGCGTGCGTTAGGCTTCCTGTGCCCAGCATAATCCATCCACCTCGGATACCACACCGATGGCGATGCAGCCGCCACGCCACTGTACATCGGGCTCTCATAAGCGCACCAGAGCGCAAACAACCCAGCCAGCGAATACCCGCCAATGACAACGTCAGCCCCCTTCAAAGACTCAAATCGCTTTTGCATCTCCGGAATAACACCATCCTCAATAACCCTGAGCGTCTCTGCCGCCCCGTTGCCGAACGGAACCTTCCCATACACCGTCGGAGCCACCCAAGGGGCCAACTCCTGGTTCCAGTCCTTTACAATCAGGGCCACATATGCAAACCTCCGCTTGCATCCCGCCTTAATGGCCG